>DASRYM010000083.1:0-14843 GCA_035687145.1 Candidatus Zixiibacteriota bacterium
GGGTGACTGTAACCGCCACGATGCGCCCGGATATGCGGGGGCGGTATGCAGCAGCCAGGCTGGAGGGCTTCAGGTTGGCCGCTTCAGTCGGGCACTGACTATCCGGCCCTCTGCCTGGCGGTTACAGTCGTGGAGCGTATAGCGGCCGGCCTTCGTGGCCGGGACCCCCAGCACCCCCCTTGACCTTCCAGCAACTGGAAGGTTTAGGATCGGCCGCATGAAGGTATCGGAGCTGGCCCGGCTGGCCGGCACCACCCCGAAGACGATCCGCTTCTACGAGGCCGAGGGCATCCTCCCCGCCCCGCCGCGGCGACAGAACGGGTACCGCGACTACGACGACGTCGACGCCTGCCGCGCCCGCCTGGTGGTGGCGCTGCGCGGGCTGGGGATCGAGCTATCGGAGGCCGGGCGGTTGGCCGAGCTGTGCGCCACCGGCGCCTGCGACGCGATGTCCGGCGACCTGGTCGGGCTCGTTGCCGAGCGGCGCCGGGCGATCGCGGCGGCCATGGAGGAGCTGGCCCACCTGGACACGGAGCTGGCATCAGTCCAGCGCATGCTCGCCAACGGCGAGCCCGTCCCAACCCTGTGCAGCACGAGAAAGGAGGACTGCTGATGGCTGCGTACCGCGCTCTGCCGCAGGTCTGCGACTGCGATTGCGACTGCGATTGCGACTGTTGCTGTGGCTCCGGCTGCTGCTGACGGCGGGCCCTAGGATGGACCGATGGAGTGGCGGGCCCTGGCGGTCCTGGCCGGCATCGGTCTTGCGGCCTGCTCGAGCATGGCGACCATGGCAGGCTTGACGGTCAGCAGCTCGGCATTCGGGGAGGGCGGCGCCATCCCCTCGCAGTACACGTGCGACGGCGCCGATACCTCCCCGCCGCTGGCATGGCAGGGTGCGCCGGAGGGCACGCGCTCGTTCGCCGTGCTGGTGACCGATCCGGACGCCCGCGGCTTCGTGCACTGGGTGCTGACCGACATCCCGGCCGACGTCAGCGAGCTGCCCGAGGGGCAGGGCGACGCGATCGGGGTGCCCGGCGCCAACGACTTCTCCCGCGACGGCTGGGGCGGCCCGTGCCCGCCCTCCGGGCAGCATCGCTACGAGTTCCGGGTCTATGCGGTGTCCGAGACGCTGGGGCTCGGCGAGGGCGCCTCGGCCGACCAGCTCCGCGCGGCCCTGCAGGGCAAGGTGCTGGCGGAGGGGGTGCTGACCGGGGTCTACGCGCGCCGGTAGGCTCGGCCGGTTGGGCGCTGGTCGGCGGGGCCGGATCGCGGCGGCCCGGAGCCCTCCCGCGCCCCTAGACTGAGGCACGTGCATGCCTCGAGCCTCGGCACCCTGGACGTGCTGCTGGTGCGGCACGCCGCCCCGGTGCTGCCCGGCACCGAGGGCTGGGAGGAACGGGACCCCGAGCGGCCGCTCACCGAGGAGGGGGAACGCCAGGCGGAGGAGCTGGCCGACGAGCTGGAGCCGTACTCGATCAGCGCGATCTACTCGAGCCCGTACCGCCGGGCGGTGCAGACCGTGGAGCCCGTCGCGCGGCGCCGCGGGATGGAGGTGCAGCTGATCACCGACCTGCGCGAACGGCTGCTGACCACGGTCCCCCGCGACGACTGGCAGGACCAGCTGGCGCGCGCATGGGCCGATCCGGACTACGCCCTCGCGGGCGCCGAGTCGGGGCGGGAGGCGCAGCTGCGGGGCATCGGGGTGCTGGACCTGCTCCGGGTGCGCCACCCGGACGGCGGCACGCTGCTGGTGGGCAGCCACGGGAACCTGATCAGCCTCATCCTGCATCGGTTCGAGCCGGAGGTGGACGTCCGCTTCCACCTGGCCATGCCGATGCCGGCCATCTACCACCTGCAGCACGACGGCATCGGCTGGCGCGTGATGGGCGGGCACGGCTTCGTGCAGGCGGCGCCGCGGAACTAGCCGGTCGGGGCGCGGGCGGGGTGGCTCGAGCCCGTCAGGCCGATTCGGATTCCCGTGCCCCCGTGCGACTGTGCTGCACAGGCTGCACGGGTGGGGTTGCCCGCCTAGAACCGCGTCGCGTACTCCTCGGCACTGGGCCGCTGCCGCGGTTCGAGCACGCCGAGGCCGAGGCCCTGGAGCTCGACACGGAACCAGCAGCCGCCCTCCTCCCACTGGTACACCGGGTATGAGGGGTCGATCATGTCGATGATCACGGGCGCCCAGTTGGGTGGGACGCCCGGGGGGTCGACCCGTCCGAGCGCCGCCGTGCGGCCGCGGACCGTGACCTCGCCGGCGACGTCCACCAGCTGCGGGGCGGGCAGCGGACCGGCGTAGGTCTGCACCAGGTCCTCGCCGGTGCCGGCGATCAGGCTCGCCGTCTCCCCCTGGAGCACCCGGATCGTGCTCCCCACCGGCCGTCCGCTCGGCATCTCGTGTGGCGCGGGCGGCTCACATCCGCCCGGCGGCCACTGCACCGCCAGGGGTGGCGTCCGGAGCTCGGCCCGGGTGCGGACGTTCCACAGCAGCACGGGGCGCGGTTCCTCGCCGTGGGGAAGGCTGTCACCCGTGATCTGCGGCCAGCGGGCCTCCCAGTCGCCCGGCAGCTCGGCGCCGAAATCGAGGTTCGCCCCCTCCCCCATCGCGCGGTCCGGGGCGATCCGAACCGCCCGGGTGTCCAGGTCGAAAGCGACCCAGTCGGTGGTACCGATCCGCTCGGCGAAGGCCTCGCGACCGACGATGCGGTGGATGGGACCGATCTCCTCGGAATCGCGGACGCGGCCGCTGCCAAGGTCGATGACCCTGGTCGTGCAGGCCACCTCCCCGTGGCAGAACTGGGCGGCCAGGGTGGCCCCGTCCGGCGAGACGTGGAGGTGCCAGCGCGGGGCCTCGCCAGGATCGAAGTCGGGTGCCCGCGCGATCAGGCGCTCCGGGTTCCCGTTCAGCGGCAGCGCCCAGATGCCACGGTCCTGGCCGGTCGTCGGGTGGACCGTCACGTAGTACAGGACCTCGCCGCTCGGCGACAGGGCGGCGGCAGTGATGCGCTCGAGGTGGAAGTGCACGTACTCCGATGACCCGGTGAAGGCGTCCACCACCCGGATCGAGGAGAAGAGCGGGCGATCGTCGACCACCACGACCTTGCCGTTCACCGGGCCGCTCACGTTGGAGTGGCCGGGCTCCCGGCTCAGGGTGAGCATGGCCGTCACCCGCCCGTCCAGCGTCCCGATCCGGATCTGCTCGTAGCCGTCCGGCTGCACCGGCGGGTTCGGCGGCGGCGTCCACTCGGGGATGGCCCCGAAGCCGATCGACAGCCGATCCCACCAGGCGATCCGCGACAGGTCGAGCTGGCTGGGACCGGGCTGGACCGATGGAGAGGCCAGCCCCGCGGGACTGCCACTCGGGCCGGAGGCGATTGGGCTGGCCGGCGGCTCGGTGATGCGAAGGTCGGCGAGGGTCATCCCGACCGCCACCGCGGCGACCACCGCGGCCGCGGCCAGCCCGGCGATCATCGGGCGGGACGGCCGTGCCCGGCCGCCCTCCGCGATCACGATGCGCGCGGCCTCCGGCCACGACGCCGGCAGGCGGGGCCCGGAGGCATCGGTCCAGTCGCGCAGGTCGTCGCGCAGGCGGCGCTCGAAGTCGCGGTCGTCCATCAGGCCAGCTCCCGCCGCAGGCGTTCGACGATGCGCGCCAGGCGGCCGCGCACCGCCGCGGCGGTCATGCCCAGCTCGCGCCCGATCTCCTCCGAGGTCAGGTCGGCGACGTACCGCAGGGCCAGCAGGCGCCGCTCGTCGGTGTCCAGGCGGCCGACCGCTGCGGCCAGGTCGACCAGCTCGGCGCGCGCCGCCGGGTCCGTACCGCGGCGCGAGACATCGGTCCGGCGCTCGTGGGCGGTGCGGCGATAGGCTGCGCGCACCTGCTGTCGTGCCTCGTTGGCGGCCACCGACATCAGCCACGGGCGCAGCCGGTCGGGGTCGCGCAGCGAACCCAGGTGCCGCCAGGCGCGGACCCAGGCGGCCTGCACCGCCTCCTCCACCAGCGCCGCGTTCCCGGTGACCACCATGCAGATGCGCCTCATGCTCGCGTCGTGGAGGGCCATGATCGCGGCGAGGGCGTCCGCGTCCCCGGCCGCGGCGTCACGGATCAGCTCGGCGCCGGGCGACGCCGGCGGCGCCTCCCCGGCCGCCTCACGATGGCGGTCGCCCACGCCGGCTCCCTCCGTCACACACGCACGGATGCCGCTCGGGCGCCTAGCGTTCGGGCGGTTCGTCGCGGGCGATGAGGTCGTCCAGCGTCTCGCGCCGGCGCGAGAGCCGCAGCGCGCCGTCCTCCAGCACGGCCTCGGCCGGGCGCAGCCGGCCGTTGTAGACCGATGCCATGGCCGCCCCGTAGGCGCCGGCCTGCCCGATGGCCAGCAGCGCGCCGCTGCCGGCGCGTCGGAGGTCGTCAGGGGCGATCCACTGGGCCAGGTCCCGCGCCAGCACGTCGCCGGCCTCGCAGACCGGGCCGGCCAGGTGGACCGTGCCGTGGCCCTCGGGGAGCGGCTGCCCCGGCGCCACGAGACTGACGGGGTGCACCGCGCCGTACAGCACCGGGCGGATGAGGTCGTTCATGCCGGCATCGGCGACCAGGAAGGTGGTGGCGGTCGCCGGCCGCGGCTGGACGCGGACGACGCGGGTGACGAGCCAGCCGGCATCGGCCACCAGTGAGCGACCGGGCTCCAGGATGAGCCGCGCCGGATCGGGGAAATGCGAGGTCACGGCGGCGACCAGGGAGCCGGCATCGGGCTCGCGCAGGCCCCCGCCGAGGTCGATCCGCACCGGTGGCAGGCCGAAGGCTTCGGCGGCCTCGGCGGCATCGGCCAGGCGGGCGGCGAGGGTCGAGAAGGCGTCAGCCGACTCGATGGCGGAGCCGATGTGGGCGCCCAGCGCGTGGAGCGCCGCGCCCGCGGTGCGGATGGCGCCCAGCGCCAGCGGCAGGTCCTCCAACGCGATCCCGAACTTCGAGCCCAGCGCGCCGGTGGCCAGGTGCGGGTGGGTGTCGGCGGCCAGGCCCGGGTTCAGCCGGAGGCCGATGCGGGCGCCGGGATGGTCGGCGGCCAGGCGCAGGAGGGCGTGCAGCTCCTCGAGGGACTCGGCGTTGACCAGCGCGCCGGCGGCCAGCGCCAGGTGGATCTCCTCGTCGCGCTTGCCCACGCCGTTCATCACGATCCGTTTCCCGGGGATGCCGGCGCGGGTCGCCAGGGCCAGCTCCACGGCGGTGACCACCTCGGCACCGGCCCCCTCGCGGGCCAGGCGGCGCAGGAGCTGCGGATCGGGGTTGGCCTTGACGGCGTAGGCGATCAGCGCGCCGGGAAAGGCGCCGGCGTAGGCGGCGAGGTGGCGTGCGACCAGGTCCAGGTCGGTGATGTAGAGCGGCGTCCCCCAGCGGTCGGCGGCAGCGAGCAGCCGCTGGACGGGCGGGTCCACGCTACCGGACGCGGACCAGGGTCACCCCATCGGCGAGGGGCAGCATGGCGACGTCCACCCGTTCGTCGCGCGCGATCTTGGCGTTCAACGTCCGGATGGCCACCACCCCCTCGTCATCGGTGACCGATGGATCGGCCACCCGGCCGCCGCGCAGCACGTTGTCCAGGATGATCAGCCCGCCCGGCCGCACCAGGCGAAGGCACGCCTCGTAGTAGGCGTCGTAGCTCGGCTTGTCGGCGTCGATGAAGGCCAGGTCGAAGGCGCCCGCCTCACCATCGGCCAGCATCCTGTCGAGTGACTCGACGGCCGGACCGATGCGCAGCTCCACGCGATCGGCCACGCCGGCATCGGCCCAGGCCTGGCGGGCGACAGCGGTCCATTCGGTCGAGACGTCCAGGCAGATGAGCCTGCCGTCCGGGGGGAGCGCGAGGGCCATGGCGGTCGAGGAATAGCCGGTGAAGGTGCCGATCTCCAGCAGGCGGCGGGCTCCCATGACCCGCACCAGCAGGGCCATGAACGCGCCCTGATCTGGGCCGATCTGCATCTGGGCGTTCGGCATCGGCGCGGTGAGCTCCCGCAGGCGGGCGAGGACCGGGTGCTCGCGAACGCCCACCTCCAGGACGTAGGCGTGGAGGCGGTCGTCGAGGCCGATGGACCTGTTCGCCATGTCACCCGTCATGGTACGTCCCGGCGCCCCGGTTCCGCGCCATCCGCCGGTGAGCCGCGGGCGATGGGCCGATCACGACCCGGGTGGCACGCTGGGGTGTGTCCAACCGAACGTCGCGGGCCTCCGAAGGGCGGCTGCGCATCCGGCGGCACCTGCTGGAGCTCCCGGACGACCTGCGCGAGGCGCGCCTGCGGCTGGGTCTCAGGCAGCGCGACCTGGCGCGGGCGGCGCGCTGGTCGCAGTCGCGGGTGGCGCGGCTCGAGGCGGGGCGGCTGGCCAAGGTTTCCTTCCTGGTGAGTCGCTTCGCGACTCGGACAGCGAACCGCGAGTGGTTGCGGGCCGCTGAGGGAGTCGCCCCGCGACTCCAACGGGCGCAGGACGGACTCCCGTCCGTCGTTGCAGTCGCTCAGCGACTCGGCGACTGAGCGGGACAGAGCCACTCCCTCAGAGGCCGTCGAAGACGGAGGTCTCGCGGTAGTCGACCGCGATCTCGCGGCCGCGCCAGCCGGTGAGCACGAAGTGCTCCGGGGAGAGGGCGCGCGCCGCGAGGTCGTCGGGCAGGTCCAGGAGCCAGCCCATGTCCTGGCGCTGGGTCCGGTGGCAGGCCATGGAGCGTCGCTTGGCCCTCGCGTAGCCCGACACATCCACGATGCAGGTGATCTCCGCCTCGGGCTTACCGAACTCCTCGGGTACCTCCCCCGCCTCCAGCCGCTCGCCGACCTGGCGAATGGCCTCCGCGTTCGACGGGTTCAGCTCATCGGCGGCCGGGCCCGGCGGACCATCCGAATCGGCTTCGCCGAAGTCCCAGGGCAGCGGGATGCCGCGCTCGCGCATCTCGCCCATCAGCGCGAACCAGCGGTCGCGGTTGAAGGCGATCTCGTAGAACTTGGTCACTTCGTGCGGCTCGCCCGCCTCGGGGAAGCGCGCCGGGTCCGCTGCGGCCTCCCAGGCGGCGATCGCCACTCGGTGGGCGTTGATGTGGTCGGGGTGGCCGTAGTTGCCGTTCGGGTCGTAGCTGACCATCACCGCGGGCCGCGCGGCGCGCACGATCTCGACCACGCGCCGGGTGGCCTCCTCAAGGTCGGCGTTCCAGAAGGCGTCCTCGCGGTCGTTCGACGGCGTGCCCATCATCCCCGAGTCACGGTAGCCGAGCAGGTGCAGGTGCAGCTCCCCGGGCGACGAGCCCGGCGGGCCGCCGTGGCGCAGTGCCTCGACCGAGCAGCGCAGCTCCCGCTCGCGGATCTCGCGCAGCCGCGGGAAGGCCTCGTCGTAGTCCAGGTCCGGGTCGTGGATCTCCCCCTCCTCGCCGCCGGTGCAGGTGACCAGGTCAACCCGGTGCCCCTCGGCCACGGCCCGCGCGATCAGCCCGCCGGTGGCGAACGCCTCATCGTCGGGGTGGGCGTGCACCAGCAGCAGGCCGGGACGGTCAGGCGGCATGCGTCACCTTTCCCTGCGCGGCCGATGCCGGCGCCGAGCTCGCCAGGCCGGCCTCGGCCAGCGCCAGCCGCGCGTCGCGGTAGCCGATGGCGGCCACCTGCCGGATGCGGCTGAACTGCCAGGCGGGGGTGAGGCCCAGCCGCGGATGGATCATCAGGTCGGCCTCCTCGTGGACCACCGGCTCGGTCCAGCGCTCGGTCAGCAGCGCCAGGTAGCTGCGGGCCGTGAGGCGGTCGTGCGGTGCGCCGGAGGCCAGCCGCCGGGCGGCACCGAGCAGGACGGCGGCCACCGGCCGCGCCGTCAAAAAGCCGGGCTTGGGGATGTCGACCCAGACGCCGATCACCGGGTTCGGCGACAGCCGGCGCGCCACGCTGACCGGCACCGATTCCCACGGGCCGGCGTCGCACCACACGCCACCGTTGCCGTCGCGGCAGGGTGGGAAGAAGAGCGGAACCGCGATGCTGCGTTCGACCGCGTCGACCAGCCGGCCGGAGGTGATGGCGGCCGCGCGGCCGGCGGCCAGATCGTAGGTGGTGATGGCCAGCCGGATCGGCAGCTCCTCGATGCGGGGATCGCCCATGGCGGCCGCCATGCGCTCCAGGACCGGCCGCGGGTCGAAGAGCGCCAGGTGGGCCCGCCGTCCCACCAGGCGGTAGACCGGCGTGCGGCGCGCCACCTTCTCGATGGCGTCCGGCGTGAAGCCCGCCGCCAGCCCGGCGCCGACGATCGCCCCCATGCTGGTGCCCACGATGAGGGACGGCCGCAGCCCGGCCTCGTCCAGGGCGCGGGCCACGCCGAGGTGCGCCCAGCCACGCCCACCGCCGCCACCCAGCGCCAGGCTGAAGGCACCGTCACGGATGGGGCGGGCGGCATCGGTCACGGGTTGGCCGCCGTCTTCTCTCGGTGCTCGGCGCACATGCACAGCTCGCGCAGCCGGGTATAGGTGAAGAGGCCGGTGTCGTGCCCATCGGCCCAGATGGGGGCCAGGGCGTAGCGCCCGATCCACTTCACCCGCTCCAGGGTCACCTGCTGCGGGGTGAAGACGGTCTCCAGGGTCACCACCCCCGGGAGGTTGCCCTCGCCGGTGCACAGCGCGCAGGGGCAGGCCCGGCGGAGCTCGGTCCAGCCCCACTCGCCGAGGTGGCCGTCGTCCCAGCGGATGCGCATGACGCGGGCCGTCTCGTCGAGCTCCAGGGCGATGGGGTTGACGATCTGCTGCATCGGTCTATCGGCTCTATCGGTCCATGCTGACGGCAACTCGCGTGCCGTGCAGCGATCAGGGGAGCCAGTTCGGCCGCGTGCCCACCCATTCGGCGCCGAACGAGGTCCCGTTGCTGGTCAAGGGGGCGGGCGCCACTCCATTCTGCAGGTCCCACACGTACAGGTCCTGCCGCACCCCTCCGGCCGACGTCAGGCGGCCCAGGGTGAAGACGATCCCGTTGCTCGTCTTCGCCCAGCGGATGTGGCTCACCAGGCCGCTCACCTGGGTGGAAGCCTTCGTCTCGCCGGATCGATCCTGGAGGCCGATGGTGGTGCTGCTGCCGCTCTCGGTCAGCACGATCCGCAGCCGCCCGTCGGGCGACCACAGCGTCGGCGGGTTCTCGACCTCGGTGACGTCGCCGTTGCCCGGGTCGATGCGGTAGGTGGCCGGCGCGCCCAGGATCCAGACCGCCAGGTTCCCGTCGGCCATGGCGTAGATGCGGACCAGGCCGCCGTCGTCGATGAACTGCGCCTCCTTCAGCGCCGGGTCCGGCGCAATGGCCGGGTGCGGGTAGGTGATGGTGGTCAGCACCTCCGCGGTGGCGTTCGGGTGGTTCATGACCAGCACCTCGGCGCGGTCGTTGGCGCCGTCCCGCACGACCCGCACCCCGTACAGCGTGTCCGAGTCCCAGCCGAAGGTGACGGCGGACACGTTCTCGGCCAGGGTGCGGGCCTGGCTGCCGGGCGTGAGGGCCACGCAGGTCCCCTCGATGATGGCTGCACCCACGCGGCCGTCCGGCGACCAGGCGTACCTGCTCACGCCGCGGGCCGACTGGGCCATGATCACCGGCTCGCGGGTCGTGGAGAAGTCGCGGCGCAGGACGTAGATCGGGGCCAGCGCGGTCTGGCGGCCGAGGTAGACCATCTCCAGCGGCCCGTACTCCGGCGCCGCGGTGGGGCTCGGGGTGGGGCTCGCCTCCGGCGTCGGCGATCCGGCCTCGGTCGGCTCGGGCGTCGGCGTTGCGCTCGGCTCGCTGGGCGCCACCACCGCACCGGAGGCCGATGGGGCGGGCGTGGGCGACGCGGTTCCCCCGGCCAGCCCGCCGGGTGAGGTGAAGATCAGCGCCAGCAGCACGATCACGATGCCGGCCAGCGCCAGGATGATGCCGATGAGCCACGGCACCGCCTGTTCGGCGGTGGTGGGCTTGCGCCGCTCCCCGTGGAGGCGCGGATTCCACGCCTCGCGGGCAGCGTCGAAGGCGACGGTCGGCTGGCCGCTCTCCAGCGTCGGGACCGGGACCGATGGCGAGGCATCGGGCTCGGGCGGCTCGTCCGGCGCGGCTACCGGTTCCGGGTGTTCCCTCTCGAAAGCGGGGTGCGGCTGGAATGCCGGCTCCGGCTCCGGTCCCGGCTCCGGGACGGGCTCGACCGCTGGCTGGGGCTCGACGACCGGCTCGGGGGAGCGGAACGACTCGAACTCCAGGTCCGGCTCGGACTCGAACTCGACCGCCGGCTCGGGTTCGACCACGGGCTCGGGCTCCATGGGCGGCTCGGCCGGTGGTGCCTGAGGTTCGAAGGCCGGCTGGGTGACATCGGGCTCCGTCTCGAAGGAGGGGCGGGAGGCCGGCGGGGCCTCCGGCTCCGGGGCGAACGCTTCGACCGGCTCGACGGGCGCTTCCTGCGGTGGTGGCACCGCCTCGTCGGGGGCCACCGGCTCCACCACGTCCGCAGCCCCGTCGTCCAGGCCGGGGCGTTCCCAGGCAGGCGCAGGCCAGGGCTCATCGGAACCGGGCTCGTCCCAGGCCGCCTCGCGACGCAGCGCGTCCCAGTCGATGGGAGCGGGCGGCTCATCCAGGGAGGCATCGGTCCGATCGGGCGCGGGAGGGTGGCGAGCCTCGTCGTCGACGCGATCCAGGTCGTGTTCGGGCCAGGGAGGACCGCCTTCCCGCCAGTGCGGATCGCTCACGCGTGCCTCCCGCCGACTGCGGGCCTCACCCCCCGATCATAGCGAAGGCCGGCCACGGCGATGCCGGCCACCACCAGGACGGTGCCGATCACCAGCCCGACGTCCAACCGCTCGTCGAGGAAGATCACCCCCAGCGATACCCCGACGACCGGGAACACGTAGGTGACCATGGAGGCGACCGTGGCGCCCAGCTCGCGGATCAGGAAGAAGTAGAGCAGATGGGCCACGAAGGCGCCCGGGATGCCGAGCCACAGGAGGCTGAAGATGGTGTCCGGCTGGGTGGGCCGCACCAGGCCATCGGCCACCAGGGCCACCGGCCAGGAGAAGATCGCCCCGAACAGCAGCGTTCCGGCCGCCACGGCGAACGGGTTGCTGACTCGCAGCGAGTGGCGGGCGAACGAGGCGGCCACGGCGTAGCTGAGGGCGGCCAGCGCCACCGCGCCGGCCCCCAGCAGGGCGACCGGATGGCTTCGCAGGTCCAGCTCGCGCGCGGCCAGCAGTGCCGCGCCCACGAAGCCCAGCACCACGCCCGCCACGCGCAGCACGGTGATCGGCTCGGCCCGGAGCAGGAGCCCCGCAATCAGCAGGCTGAAGATCGGAGTCAGCGCGTTCAGCACCGATGCGGTGCCCGAGTCGACCACCTGCTCGCCCCAGGGGATGAGCGCGTACGGGATGGCCGCGTTCAGCAGACCGATCACCGCCAGCGGAATCAGCTCGCTGCGGCTCCGCGGGAAGGGCAGCCGGCGGGCCAGCATGAAGGTGCCCATGACCAGGGCGCCGATCGTGATGCGCTGCGCGGCGACCGTCGCCGCCGGCAGCTCGTCCACCGCGATCTTGATCCACAGGAACGAGGAGCCCCATACCCCCGCGAGGCCCACGAAGGCGGCGGGCACCGCGAACCGGTGCAGGGCGGAATCGGGGCTCGGGCTCATTGGCGCGTAATGCTATCCCGCGGCGGCGGGTCACCACCGCTCGTGGTGCACCACCTCCTCCAGCGTCCGCCGGCCACCGGGCCGATTCGGTGCGGTCAGTTTGGAGGGATCCGCGGGATAGCCGAACGAGAGCAGGAAGTCGCAGCGCTGGTCGTCCGGCAGCCCCAGCAGCCGCTTCGCCAGCGCGTGGTCGTAGACGGTGGCCGGCACGCTGCCGATGCCCAGCTCCCAGGCGGCCAGGACCATGTTCTGCGCCACGCGCCCGCAGTCCCACATGATCGAGTCGCGCCGATGCCCGCTGGCCTCGGGGGTCACCAGTGCCACGGCCGCGGCGGCGCCCGCCAGGTGGCCGGCATAGTCCCCCACCGTCGCCAGCTCGGATAGGTGATCCCGGTCCCGGACCACCACGAAGGCCCAGCGCTGCTGGTTCTTCGAGCTGCCGGTCCGTCGCCCGGCATTCAGGATGCGCTCAAGGTGCCACGCCTCCAGGGGCCGGTCCGCGAATTCGCGGACCACGCGGATGGTGTTGATCGCCGTCCAGGTTTCCATGGACCGATGATGACAGCCGGGTACCATGCGCGCGTGACCTCCATCAACGTCGCCGCCTGCCAGATCGATCCGCAACTGGGCGAGGTCGAGACCAACCTGGACCTCATCCGGGGCGCGGTGGAGGACGCGGCCGCGGCGGGCGCAACCTTCACCGTCCTGCCCGAGGCGGCGGTCACCGGCTACGCCTTCGCCAGCCTGTCAGAGGCGATGCCGGTGGCGCGCCGCGCGGAGCGGGTGGCCGCGAACGTCCTCGCCGGCCTGGCCGAGACCCACCGCATGACCATCATCTGCGGCTCGCTGGATCCCGACGGGGACGAGCTGTTCAACGTGGCGCTGGTGTCGCTGCCCGACGGGCGCCGCTATCGGTACCGGAAGATGCACCTGCCCTTCCTCGGGGTGGACCGCTTCGCGACGCCCGGGCCGGACGCGCCACCGGTGATCGAGACCGATGGGCTGCGCTTCGGGGTGCTGATCTGTTACGACCTGCGCTTCCCGGAGGCGGCGCGCATCTGCGCGCTGGAGGGTGCCGATCTCATTGCTCTGCCGACTAACTGGCCGGTGGGCGTGGAGTTCCACCCTGAGCTGTTCGCCCCGGCCCGGGCGAACGAGAACCACTGCTACCTGCTGGCCGCCGACCGGGTGGGCACGGAGCGTGGCGTGAAGTTCATGGGCCGATCGCTGCTGCTCGACTACGACGGAAACGTGCTGGCGGAGGCCGGCGACGGCCCGGAGCTGCTCGTCGGGGAGATCGACCCCCAGGCCGCGCGCCAGACGCACGTGCGACGGCGGCCCGGCGAGCACGAGTGGGACACCATCGGCGATCGGCGGCCCGGCCTCTACGACCGGTTGCTGCGGCCCGGGGTGGACCGCCAGCATCCGCCGACCGCCGCGCACTACTCGGTGGACGCCGAGTGACGGTGGGTCCCTAGGCGACGCTGCCGCGCCGGGCGAGCTGGCGCCAGACCCAGACCACGATCAGCGCGCCGACGACGGCGGCGATGATGGTCGGGATGTCGATCCCCGTGGTCCAGTCACTGTTCGTGATCAGACCGAGGAGGAACCCTCCCACGATGGCGCCCAGGATGCCGGCGATGATGGTGCCGATCACCCCGTAGCCCTCGTCCCCGGGCATGATCATGCCGGCGATCCAGCCGGCCAGGGCCCCCACCACCAACCAGGCGATGATGCTCATTGAAACCTGCCTCCCTACGTTGAAGTCACGGCAAACTGCCGCTCCCACATATCGCACGTTCCGTGCCGGGACCGGTGGGGGGTGGGTCAGGCGATCTCCACCGGGACCCCTTCGCAGCGCCTCAGGCACGCGGTCGAACTGCTCCTCGCGTACATCCCGGCCCGGCCGATTCGTAGAGCCCGGTGGCGCCGGTCAGGCTGTCGGCGTCCAGGCCCAGAATCCCGGGCCTGTGCCCCGCCCCGCGGCTGGAAGAGGGCAACCCGACCGGTGCGCCGTGACGCTCGACGACCGATGAGGCCTGCGCACGGGGCGCTCAGTCGTCCGAGGCGGCCCACATGATCGCGCCGGTCACGATCACGCCCCAGATGAGTCCGACGAAGGCGGCCAGGCCCTCGGGGCCCTCGCCGCCGACGGTCGGATAGTTGGCCTCGATCCAGGCCAGGCCGAAGACCATGTAGCCCAGCCACAGGACGGTCATGACCGAGGCGAAGATGGTGCGTCCGGAGCGATTGCGGGTCACGGGCCTGATCCTAGCATTCAGCCGCCGTGCGCCGCCGCGGTCGCCAGGCGTGCCCGCTCGGGGACGCGGTGGAAGAGCGAGGGATCGGCGCGCCCGGGCAGGGCGCGGATCTTGGCGGCGGCGGTGAGGCCCAGGGTGACGGGACCCATCGGTCCATGCAGGGTCATGGTGCCGATGTGCTCGGCCACCTCCACCACCTCGAAGACGCTCCCCGGCCGGACGCCGTGGTCCTGGAGGAAGGTGAGCAGGCGGGCGTCCTCCTCGGCCTCCTCGGTGACGCGCAGGATGGTGATCTCGGTACCGGGCTCGGCGCTGGAGAGGGGCATGCCGGGCGGCCGATCCGGCGTGTGGCCGTCGCGCGGGATCGGGTTGCCGTGCGGGCAGGTCGGCGGACGGCCCAGCAGGTCGTCGATGCGGTCGGTGACCCGCTCGGACAGCGCGTGCTGCAGGTGGTGCGCCTCCTCGTCGGCCTCCGCCCAGCCCAGGCCGACGACCTCGGTCAGCAGCCACTCCGCCAGGGCGTGGCGGCGGAAGGTGCGCTCGGCGGTGGTGCGGCCGCTCTCGGTCAGCTCCAGCTGGCGGGTCGTCTCGTCGACGATCAGCAGGCCCTCGCGCACCAGGCGGTTCACCATCTCGGACACGGTGGCCGGGCTGACCTTCATGCGCTCCGCCAGCCGCGCGGCGATGACCGGCTGTCCCTCGCCGTGCATGTAGCGGATCGTCATCAGGTAGTCGGCTGCGGCCTCCGAGGGCTCGTTCACCGGTTGGCTGGCCATGGACCGATTCTAGTCGGCCCCTCTGGCGCGCCTGGCGCATACGGCCCACGACTGGAACCGCCACGCAGCCGGCCCGATATGCGGCCCATGACTGAACCGGCCACCTTCAGGGCCGCCAGCCTGGCCGGTCCATACACCGGGTGGATATCCGGGGTCATCGTGGCCGTTCCAGTC
>DASRYM010000084.1:0-24838 GCA_035687145.1 Candidatus Zixiibacteriota bacterium
GGCCCCCGCCGTCAGTCGCGCCCGGCGATGCCCGCCGCCGGACGGCCGGGACGGCCGGCTAGGCTGCCGTCCCGGCTTCGGGCGCCGGCATGGGGCCCGGTGCCACGGCACCCGCGGGCGCCGCGGCCGGTCGCGTGGCGGCGGCTGCCACGGCCTCCATCCCCTCGTGGGACAGGGCGCCGCCCTTCCGGCGCGGCCGCACGTCGGCCTCCACCCTGGCCGGGTCCAGCAGATAGGTCTCCATCAGGCCCTTGCCCTTGACCTTCAGGTTGCGCAGGTCGCAGGCGAACGTCCCGTTCAGCAGCGACCGGGTGGAGCCGGCCATCTGGATCATCCCCGGCACGCCGCCGGACTCCATGCGGCTGGCCATGTTCACCGTGTCGCCCCAGATGTCGTAGGCGTACTTGTGGCGGCCGATGACGCCGGCCACAATCGGCCCCGAGGCCAGCCCGATGCGCAGCTGCAGGTTCCGCGTGCGCAGGCCGCGCATGCGCGCCACCTCGCGGTGCATCTCGATGGCCATGGCCGCCGCCGCCTGGGCGTGGTCCGGTCGGGCCACCGGCGCGCCGGCCACCGCGATGTAGGCGTCGCCCGAGGTCTTGATCTTCTCCAGCCCGTGGCGCTTCGCCAGCCGATCGAAGATGGAAAACAGCTGGTTGAGCGTCAGCAGCAGGACGTCGGGCGTCACGCTGGAGGCGAAGCCGGTGAAGTTCACCACGTCGGCGATCAGGACGGTCACCTCGGGGTGTGACTCGGCGATCATCCGCTCGCCGCGCGTCAGCCGGGCGGCGATGCTCGACGGCAGCATGTCGACCAGCAGCGCGCGCGTCTCGCGCTGGGCGGCCAGCCGCTCGCCGTCGACGAAGCGGACCAGCATGAGCATGATGAGCGCCGGGCCCAGCAGGTTGTAGGTCAGCAGCCACAGCGGGGGCGTGTCCCACGGGACGCTGGCGAAGGTGGACAGCCAGCCGTCCAGCACCACGGCCGCGATGACCATCCCGGCGTAGGCCGCGAACCAGCGCATGGCGGCCCGGGTGTCGAAGTAGAGCACCGCCGACACCGGGGCCAGCACGCCCCACACCAACGAGCCGCCGCCGCTGGCCATGCCGCCCAGCGACACGTGGCCGAGCATCACGTAGGCCAGCCCGGCGAAGAGCAGCATGCGTACCACCGGCACGAACGCCTTGCGCTCGGCCAGGAGCCCCAGTGACAGGATGAGGACCACGAAGAAGGCCGCCGAGCCCCAGGCCAGCAGCGGCTGCTGGATGAGCCCACCAACGACGGCCCAGCTCAGGGTGGCCGGGATGAGGCCCAGCAGGGTGATGACCAGGGCGCTCTTGCGCATGGACAGGTCGGCGTCGTCATCGGTATCCGTGCCGACGCTCAGCAGCCGCGCGAAGAATTCCGTGAGTCGATCCCAGGGAGTCGCCAGGTCCACGGGTACACCCTCCAGGCACACGCGGCGGGCAGATGGGCTGCCCGTCGTGCCGCGAGCCTACGGGCTCGCCCCCGCGCCGGCCATGGACGATGGTCGCCGTTGCACCTACGTCATGTGGCGTACCGTCGGCGGCCGACGCGCTACGCTCGCCGCTGCACGCACCAGGAGGAGACGACGAGTGATCACCCCGAGCCCCACCGAGATCTGGGACCTGTGGTATCCCGGCGCCGCGGCCACCGGTCTGCCCTTCGCCCGCGGCCGGCTGGATCCGACCGACGTCCTGTGGGTCCACGCCGCACCGAAGAAGCTGGACGTCACCGTGCGGCGCACGGACGGCTCGGTGCGTGCCCGCAGCGAGGTCACCCGCGAGGGCGGCTACCTGCCCATGACCCGCCTGTGGGTCACCGATGGAGCCATCGCCCGCGAGGACCGCTGGCCGGCCGCCGACGACATCGGCTCGCTGGTGATCCTCCCCGGCGGCGAGGTCGGCACCCTGGTGGAGTGGTGGAACGCGCCCGACGGCAGCGAGTGGCGCTGGCGGGTGGAGTTCTACAACCACCGGTGACCGATGCGGCCGATCGCCTGATCCGCACCGAGCGCCTGGAGCTGCCGCTGCTGAGCCGTGCGCAGCTGGGCGCGCTGGCCGCCGGCGACGGACGGCCGCTGGCCGCCGAGCTGGACGCCGCGGTCAGCGAGGCGTGGGTGGAGGAGGTCCGGCTGCTGGCAGCCCTGCGCGCCAACCAGCTCGCGGAGCGGCCGCAGGACGAGCCGTGGCTGCTGCGCGCCATCGTGCGCAGCGAGGCGGATGCGCCGCGGGCGGTGATCGGCTACCTGAACTTCCATGCGGCGCCCGATGAGCGCGGTTGGGCGGAGATCGGCTACGCGCTGCTGCCGGAGGCGAGGGGAAGGGGCTACGCCATCGAGGCGGTGCGCGCCGCGTTCGACTGGGCAGCCGAGCGCCACGGGGTGCGGCGCTTCCGGGCCAGCGTGGCGCCGGACAACGAGCGCTCGCTCAACCTGATCCGCAAGCTGGGCTTCGTCGAGGCCGGCGCGCAGTGGGATGCGGAGGACGGCCTGGAGCTCGTCTTCGAGCTGGACCGATGGCGGACGGACGGCACCTGACCCTCCGGGACGTGCCCGGCGTCCTGGTCGGCCACGCCACCGACGGCGAGGGCCTCACCGGGTGCACGGTGGTGCTCTGCGCCGATGGCGCCACGGGCGGCGTCGACGTGCGCGGCACGGCGCCCGGGACCCGCGAGACGGACCTGCTGCGGCCGGATGCCCTGGTCGAGCGGGTCCACGCCGTCTGCCTGGCCGGCGGCTCGGCCTTCGGCCTGGCCGCGGCCGACGGCGTGATGCGCTACCTCGCAGAGCGGGGGATCGGGTACGAGACCGGGATGCGGCCGGTGCCCATCGTGCCGGCCGCCATCCTCTTCGACCTGGGCGTCGGCTCGCCGGACGCGCGCCCCGGCCCTGACGACGGCTACGCCGCCGCGACGGCCGCGGAGGCGGGGGAGGGACCGGTGGAGGGCAGGGTCGGCGCGGGGACGGGCGCCACCGTCGGCAAGCTGGCCGGGATGGATCGGTCCAGCCCGGGCGGCATCGGCTCGGCCGGCGTGCGGCTGGCGAACGGTTGGGCGGTCGCCGCGCTGGTGGTCAACAACGCCGTCGGCAACGTGGTCGGCCGCGACGGGCGGATCCTGGCCGGCGTGCGCGGTGACGAGGGCGGGTTCGTGGAGGCGTCCAGCCTGATGGGCACCGCACCGCTGCCGCCCGTTGGCAGCGACACCGTCCTGGCGGTGGTCGCCACCGACGCCCGCCTGGACCGGGCCGAGTGCCACCGCCTGGCCCAGCTGGCCCACGACGGGATCGCGGCCGCCATCTCGCCGCCCCACACCCTGCTGGACGGCGACGTGGCCTTCGCCCTGGCCACCGGACGGGGAACCGCGCCGGCCGGCCTGCCCGAGCGGCTGGCGCTGGGCGCGGCCGTGGTCGAGGTGGTGCGCGCCGCGGTGGAGCGCAGCGTCAGCTTCGGCTGAGCGGGCCGCGGGCGCTGACGGGACGCCTACAGCCAGTCGTCGGCGACCAGCACCCCGGGCGCGGTCTCGGCCTCGAACAGCGCGTACTCCGCGTCGCTGATGTGGTAGGCGTGCTCATCGGCCGGGAAGCTGCCGTCGCGCACCGCCGCGGCGAAGGCCTGCAGGCCGCGCCGCGTCTCGCCGGCCACGTCGGCGAAGCGCCGCACGAACTTCGGCGCCCAGCCCTCGTTGATGCCCAGCAGGTCGTGCCAGACCAGCACCTGGCCCGAGCACTGCGCCCCGGCCCCGATCCCGATGGTCGGGATGCGCAGCGCCTCGGTGATGCGCGCCGCGATCCGGTCGGGCACCGCCTCGAGGACGATCGCGAAGCAGCCGGCGGCCTGCAAAGCCAGGGCGTCGGCGAACAGCTGGCGCGCCTTGGCGGCGGTGCGGCCCTGCGCCTTGTGCCCGCCCAGGGCAGTCGCCGACTGCGGGGTTAAACCGATGTGCCCCATCACCGGGATCCCGGCGCCCACGATGGCGCGGGCGCGGCTGACCATCGGTCCGGCACCCTCGATCTTGACCGCCTCGGCGCCGGTCTCCTTGACCATGCGCACCGCGTTGCGCACGGCCTCCTCGTCGCTGACCTGGAAGGCTCCCAGCGGGAGGTCGACCATGAAGAAGGCCCGATGCGTCCCACGCCGCGCGGCCCTGGCCAGCATCACCATCTCGTCCATGCTGATGGGGGTGGTGTCCGCGTAGCCGAGGACGTTGTTCGCCGCCGAGTCGCCGACGAACACGATGTCCACGCCGGCCTCGTCCGCCAGCCGTGCGCTGGGGGTGTCGTAGGCGGTGACCATCACGATCGGCCGGCCCTCGCGCTTCATGGCGGCCAGCTCGGCCAGCCCGATCTTCTCGCTGCTCATGGGGCCCATTCTGCCACCCGATTCTCGTTCCGGCGCGCAAGGGATTCATCGGCGAGATGGTGGGGGCGGCGCCCCCGTCTCCCCTGAGGTGTCATGTTGCAGGCTGGGTTGGCATCAGACGTGGCGCCGCGGGCCGACGGCCACCACCGGCGGCCCGGCCGCGTGCAGGAGGGCGGTGGAGACCGCGCCGCGCGCCCCGGAGCTTCGCCAAGGCCAACCATGTTGCGATCTGGTGCCTGCTGCCGCCACGCGGCCGCATAACGCCTTCACGGTTCAAGCACGGCGCCGTACCGGCTGCCTGCAGCCGGCGCCCTCCCTGCCGACACGGGCAGGTGGGGAAGACGCCCGCAGCGATAATGGAGGGCATGGCCACGTCGATTCTCGCCGACGGCTTCGCGCACCACGCGTGGGCCACGCTGCGTCTCATCGACGCCTGCTCGAAGCTGACTCCCGAGCAGCTGAACGCCTCGGTGCCGGGTATCTACGGCTCGATTCTCACCACCCTGAACCACATGGTGGCCTCCGACTCCTACTACCTGGCCCGCTGCACCGATGGCGAGTTCACGCCGTGGGACGACGAGGAGCAGCAGCTCAACCTGCCTGAGCTGCGCGCCGCCGTGGAGCGGCAGGCGGCCGGCTGGGAGCAGCTGCTCGAGCGCGACCTCGACCCGGACGCCGTGACCGTCGCCCGCCTGGACGACGGCAGCGAGTACCACGCGCCGCTCGGACTCCGCCTGGCGCAGGTGCTGCACCACGGGACCGACCACCGCAGCCAAGTCTGCACCGTCATGACCTCGCTCGGGATCGAGCCACCGGGGATCGACCTGTGGGATTACGGCGACGATGTGGGTCGCACGAAGGACGTTCCGGCTCCCGCCTGACCGCCGGAGCACGCGGAAATGGCGGAATACCGCATCTGGCCCGGGTTCTAGGGATCTCCCCGCAGCAACACGTTGTCGATGAGGCGGGTCGAACCCACCCGGACCGCGGCAGCCAGGGTTGGACCGTCGAGGTCGGCAATCTCCACGTAGTCGATCGACAGCCGCGGCTCGCCATCCAGCACGGCGCGCGCGACGGCGACGGGATCACGCCCAGAGCGGTGCGCCGCCAGTCCCGCCTCCAGCGCCCGCGGCAGGACCAGCGCCGCCTCGCGCTCCTCGGGGGAGAGGTAGACGTTCCGCGACGACAGCGCCAGGCCGTCCGCGTCCCGCACCGTGGGCAGCGCCACGATCTCGAGCGGCAGGGCCAGGTCGCGGACCACCTGCCCGATGACCGCCACCTGCTGCGCGTCCTTCCGCCCGAAGTAGGCGCGCTGCGGCCGCACCAGGCCGAACAGCCGCACGCAGACGGTGGCCACCCCCCGGAAGTGGCCGGGCCGGAAGGCGCCCTCCAGCACGGTACCGAGCGCGCCGGGATCCACCCAGGTGTCGAAGCCGGGCGGGTACATCTCCTCCACGGACGGCGCGAAGAGCACGTCCACGCCCTCGGCCTCGGCCAGGGCGGCGTCCCGCGCCTCATCGCGCGGGTAGCGGGCCAGGTCCTCCGCGGGACCGAACTGGGTGGGGTTCACGAACAGGCTGACCACCACGGTGGCGCACTCGGTGCGTGCGGCGCGGATGAGCGCCAGGTGGCCGGCGTGGAAGGCGCCCATGGTCGGCACCAGCCCGACCGGGGCCGCCGCGCGCTCCAGCGCAGCCCGCAGCTCGCCGACCGTGCGGACCAGCCTCATGGACGGGTGGCCTCCGCCAATGCCCGGTACAGGGGCACCAGGTCCGGCGCGCGCTGCTCGAGGGCGCGGAGGTGGGCCTCGACCGTCGACCAGTCGCCGCGGGCGATCGGTCCGGTCAGCACGAAGCCGTTCTCGATGGTGCGCTGCATGAGGGGGACCAGGGCCTCGGGCGGCGCATCGGTCTCCTCCATCAGGCGCGCCGCGGCGCGGTACAGGGTCACCAGGAAGTTGGAGGCCATGGCCGCCCCGGCATGGTAGAGGGGCTTGTCCGCGTCGGCCAGGGGGAACGGGCGCAGGCCCAGCGTCTCCGCCAGCCAGCCGGCGATGGTGGCGGCCGCATCGGTCTCGTAGGTGATGGCGGCCCACGCGCCGTCCAGCTGCTCCGGGCCGCGGTCGCGAGAGAGCGTCTGCAGGGGGTGGACGCAGAACCGGCGGGTGTGCGGCGCCAGGGCGCCCAGGCTGGTCGCCCCCGAGACGTGCGCCACCCAGGGGCCGATGGGCACGCGCCGCGCGACCTCGGCGATCGCCGAGTCCGGGACGGCCAGGAGCACCAGGTCGGCATCGGCCAGGGCCTCGCGGCCGGCGTGCACGGTCAGCCCGCGCTCGACCAGGCGGGCCGCGATGGCTCCCCCGGCCCGACCGGTCCCGACCACGCGCACGCTGCTGATCACGCTGGCGAGTCTGCCATACTGCCGGGCGTGCGCTCCCTGCCCCTGACCGATGCCCGTCGCCTGGCGGTGATGCATCCGCGCCGCTCTCGCGTGGGCTGCGCCGATACATGGCTCATGCGCCACCCGAAGCGACCCCATCCGTGCGATCCGCGCGATAGGTCGGACGCCTAGCCGGGACCGCTCCTCGAGGTCAGGGACAGCACCACGTATCCCGCCTCGCGCGTGACCCGGGCCTCGAGGTTGCCCTGCGCGAAGCGCTCCTCGCAGTCCGAGGACGTCGCATGGCAGGCGAGGACGTCGGCCGCCCAGTCGTAGGCCGACGCCGGGCCATGGAGCAGGTCGCGCAGGTGCGGCAGGTAGGCCGCGCCCGCCTCCACGGACCCCTCCGGCAGGCTCAGGACGACCTGCTCCACCGGCGCGCCCACCAGGTCGAGCTGGACCCCGTCATCGGTCCTGCCCAGCTCGTGGTGCGGCCCGGCCGACTCGAAGGTCATGCCGAAGGCACCGGCCAGGGCGGCCTTGACCCGATCCGCCTGCGGATCGTGCCCAACGTGGGAGGCTGCCGGCACCGTGGGCGTCGCGGCGCAGCCGGCCAGCAGCAGCGCCACGGCCAGCAGGCGCAATGGCCTCACGTGAGCACCCCGCGCAGGGCGGACCGTGCCGCGTGCCAGCCGCACAGCCCGTGGACGCCACCGCCGGGTGGCGTTGAGGAGGAGCAGATGAAGATGCCCGGGTCCGGCGTGGAGTAGGGGTCCAGCCGCACGGCCGGTCGCGTCCAGAGCTGAAAGACGTTCTGGAGGCCACCGTTGATGTCGCCACCGACGTAGTTGGCGTTGTAGGCCTCCACCGCGGCGGTGTCCATGGTCGAGCGCCCGATGATCAACCGCCGCGTCCCCGGCGCGAAGCGCTCGATCTGGTCCAGGATCCGCTCGGTCATGTCCTCGCGCGAGCCGTTGGGGACGTGGCAGTAGGCCCACAGCGTGTGCTTGCCCGCCGGGGCGCGCGAGGGATCGAAGACCGATGGCTGGGCCACCAGCGTGAACGGCCGCGCCGGGTGGTGGCCGCGGGCCACGGCCCGTTCCGCGGCGGCGATCTCCTCCAGGGTGCCGCCCAGGTGGATGGTGCCCGCCTCGCGCAATGCCGGGTTGGTCCACGGGACGGGTTCGTCCAGCGCCAGGTCGACCTTGAACACGCCCGGGCCGTACCGGTAGCGCCGCAGCTGGCGGGCGTACCCGCCGGGGAACCGGTCTCCGGCGATGGCCAGGATCTGGCGCGGGGTCAGGTCCAGCAGCACGGCCCGGTGCCGCGGCAGCGCCCGAAGGTCGGTGACGCGCTCGTCGGTGCGGATCTCCCCGCCCAGGGAGCGCAGGTAGGAGGCCAACGCGTCGGCGATGCGCTGCGACCCGCCGCGCGGGATCGGCCAGCCCACGGCGTGCGCGCTGCCCAGGAAGGCGAGCACGAAGGCGCCGGTGATCGGCTGGTCCAGGCGCAGGAAGGAGTGCGCCGCGATCCCGGCCAGCAGGGCCCGGGCCTGCGGCGTCCGGAAGCGGCGCGCCAGCCAGGTGGCCGGCTGGATGGCGTTCAGCCCGAAGCGGCCCAGGGCGATCGGGTGGCGCAGCGGGGCCACCAGGTTCAGTGGCCCCAGCATGCTCCGCGCGATCAGGCCCCAGTCGCGCGCCACCGGGCCGGCCAGGGCGCGGTAGCGGTCGGCGTCCTCGCCGAACCCCGCCGCGGTGGCCTCCAGGTCGCGGCGCACGATTGCGGCCGACCCGTCGTCCAGGGGATGGGCGATGGCCACCGGCGGGTCGATCCACTCCAGGCCGTGCTCGGCCAGCGGCCACTCGGCGAAGACCGGCGACCCGCGGCCGAGCGGGTGGATGGCGGAGCAGACGTCGTGCACGAAGCCGGGGAGCGTCAGGGCCGCCGAGCGAGAGCCGCCGCCCACCGTCTGGTTGGCCTCCAGCACCAGCACGCTGCGACCGGCGCGGGCCAGGGTGATCGCCGCGGCCAGCCCGTTCGGGCCGGCTCCCACCACGATCGCGTCCCAGGAGACCCCGGGCGCGGCGTCGCTCACCCGGGCGCCTCGCTCAGAGGTAGACCTGGT
Organism: Candidatus Zixiibacteriota bacterium; assembly: GCA_035687145.1. Classification (GTDB taxonomy): domain Bacteria; phylum Chloroflexota; class Limnocylindria; order QHBO01; family QHBO01; genus DASRYM01. The sequence continues at coordinate 8,887 of DASRYM010000084.1, forward strand.
CCACGTAGCACCAGCGCCAGTCCTCCCCCTTCTCGAAGGACCGCACCACCGGGTGGTCCTCGCCCTCGGCGTGCTGGCGGGCGTGCCGGTTGGGGGACTGGTCACAGCAGCCCACGTGGCCGCAGTGCAGGCACAGGCGCAGGTGGACCCAGGTGCCCCCGATCTCCAGGCACTCCTTGCAGCCGGAGCCGCTGGGCTCGACCGGGGGCAGGGTATCGGCGTGGGTGCAGGCGACCTCGTCGCCCCAGCGCGTCACGCGCTAATGCTAACCGTACGCTCCTCCGTGCCGCGCAGGACGGTCACCTCGAGCGGGGCGTCCGCGGCGACCGAGCTCATGGCGTCGAACAGGTCGTCCAGGCTGGCCACCGGCCTGCCGGCGGCGGCCACGATCAGGTCGCCCTCGGCGATCCCCGCCCCGGCCGCCGGCGAGCCCTCCTCGACGTCGCGCACCAGCAGCCCGTCGCGCTCGTCCAGGCCCACCGCCCGGCGCAGCTGCCGCGCCACGTGGGCCGGGGCCAGGCCCACGCCCAGCCGCCGCCGCTTCGGCGACTCGCCGCGGCCCAGGGCCGCGACCCGCTCGCGCAGGGCGCCATCGGCGGCGATGGCCTGGTAGAAGCCGCTCCCCAGGCGGTTGGTGTTGATGCCCAGCAGCCGGCCGTCGACGTCCACGATCGGCCCGCCCGACGAGCCGGGCAGCAGGGGAGCGGTGTGCTCCACGGCGCCGGCCACGCGCCGGCCACGCGGCCCGCGGAACGAGCGGCCCACCCCCGACACGAAGCCGAGCGTCACGCGCACGCCGCGTCCCGCCGGGTTGCCGACCGCGATCACCGGCGAGCCGATCCCCAGCGAGCCGCCGTCGCCCCACGCGACCGCCGGCGCGCCCCGGGTGTCCACGCCGATCACCGCCAGGTCACCGTCCGCGTCGACGCCCAGGACGCGGCCCTCCGCCTCCCGGCCGTCGGCGAAGAAGACCCGCACCTCGTCGCCGTGCAGGTTGTGGGCGTTGGTCAGCACCTTGCCGTCCTCGACGACCACGCCCGACCCGCCGCGCCAGCGGTTCCCGATGCCGACCGTCGACTTCCCGGCGGTCTCGGCCACGGCCGCGATGGCGGCCCCCAGCTGCTCGATCGGACCCATCGGTCCATCCTCCTCCGTAACCTGTTCAGTATGTGACTTGCAATGTGCAAGTTACACGCCCGGGCGAGACTGTCAAGCCGATGGCGTACGATCCGCGCGTGACCGCCTCGCCACACTCGCCGCAGTCCCCGCTGGCCGCCGCGCTCGAGCGGGTCGGGGACCGATGGAGCCTCCTGCTCATCGAGGCCCTGCTGCCCGGCCCGCGCCGCTTCGGGGAGCTCGGGGAGGCGGTGCCCGGGATCGCGCCCAACATCCTGGCCGACCGCCTGCGCCGCCTGGAGGCGGAGCGCGTGATCCGCGCCACGCCCTACTCCGAGCGGCCGCCGCGCTTCGTCTACGAGCTCACCGGGGAGGGGGCGGAACTGGCCGGCGCCCTGCGGCTGCTGGCCGACTGGGGCGCCCGTGTGGCGCGCGACGCGGAGCCGGTGCGCCACGCCGCCTGCGGCACGCCGCTCGAGGCCCGCTGGTACTGCACCACCTGCTCCCGGGTGGTGGAGGGCGCCGAGGCGGAGGAGGTCCGCTACCTCTGAGTTGCCCGGCACGTGCCCACGTCCTCCGCGGACGTCGCATCGTCTCCGCGCTGATCTCACCCTGCTTGTGAGTCACCTTGCGTGGTTCTCGCTCTCGCTGATGATCGAGATGCGAAACCGCACGAACGCCAGGAGCGTCCAGACGACGTGACTACGGCTCGGGTGGCAATGGCTCTCCTCGTCACCATGGTTATCAGCGCCTGCGGCACCTCGGAGACGGGACCCTTGGCGCTTGTTGATGCCACCGGGGACATGGCTCGCAACGAAGGGACGGTCGTCATCACCGACGCGTGCATCTTCCTGGAGCGAGGTGGTGAACGTGGCCTTCTGGTGTGGCCCGCCGATCGCACCCGCTGGAACGAAGGAGATCGGACGATCTCGTTCTCAACCCTCGACGGCGCGGAGGTCACTGTCGAGTCTGGTCAGCAGGTCGTTCTGGCAGGCGGCGGAGCTGGCGCAGGGGAAGACGGTGAGGACTGGACCGAGACCATTCAGTGGGCGAGGCGGCCAGCTCCCGAGTGCGCAGCTGACGGGGCTTGGTTCGTCACCGACGTCGAGTAGAGTCGGCGGACGCCGACCGAGCTGGCCGCATCCCACAGAAACCACACAAGGTGACTCACAAGTCACCCTCTGGGCGTTGACACGTGACTAATAGGTCACATATACTTCCCGACGTGGACGAGGTGTTCAAGGCCCTGGCCGATCCCAACCGGCGCGCGCTCCTCGACGCCCTCCGCCAGCGAGACGGCCGCTCGCTCGGGGAGCTGGAGGCGGTGCTGCCGGGGATGACCCGCTTCGGCGTGATGAAGCACCTGCGCGTGCTCGCCGAGGCGGGCCTGGTGACGGTCCACCGCGATGGACGCCGCAAGCTCCACTACCTCAACCCGGTGCCGGTCCAGCTCATCGCGGACCGATGGATCAGCCGCTATGCGCGGCCCTGGACCACCGGGCTCGCCGACCTCAAGGCATCCCTGGAGGGAACACGACCGATGAGCGTCCCCAAGCACATCTACCACATCTACATCCGCACCACCCCCGAGCGGCTGTGGCAGGCCATCACCGATCCGGAGATGACGCAGCGCTACTACTTCAGCTCGCGGGTCGAGTCCGACTGGAAGCCCGGCTCGCGGCTCGAGATGCGCCAGCCCGATGGCCGCCTGGACCTCGACGGCGAGGTGCTCGAGGCGGACCCGCCGCGCCGGCTGGTCCACTCCTTCAACATCCGCTGGAACCCGGAGAACCGGGACGCGCCCTCGCGGGTCACCTGGGAGATCCAGCCGCGGGGCGACACCTGCCTGCTGACCCTGACCCACGACGGCTTCGAGGCCGAGACCGATACCTACCGCGAGGTGGCCGGTGGCTGGCCGCTGATCCTGTCCGGCCTGAAGACGCTGCTGGAGACCGGCCAGGTGCTGGAGGTTGGGGAGCCGGAGGCGGCGGCCGCCGGCTCCTGACGCATCGGCGCGCGGTGCTGGAGCGGCTACGGCCGCTCCAGGCCGTGAGCCTCCAGCAACGCCTCGTCGGCCAGGATCTCCTCGGTTGGGCCGTCCGCGACGACCAGGCCAGCGTCCATGACCACCGAGCGCGGCAGCACCTCGGCCACCAGCCGCATGTCGTGGGTGGCCACCAGCTGGGTCTGGGGCAGCTCGCGCAGCAGGCCGATCAGCTCGCGGCGCCCGCGCGGGTCGAGCCCCGCGGACGGCTCGTCGAAGACCAGGACCGATGGGTCCATGGACAGCACGGTGGCGATGGCCACCCGCTTGCGCTGACCCAGCGACAGGCGCTGCGGGCGTCGCCGCTGGAAGCCGGTCATGCCCACCGCGGCCAGCGCCGCCTCAACCCGGGCATGGATCTCCTCCTCGGGCACGCCCATGTGCAGCGGCCCGAAGGCCACGTCCTCGAAGACGGTGGGGCTGAACAGCTGGTCGTCCGGGTCCTGGAAGACGAGGCCCACCTGGGCGCGCACCCGCGTCGCGGTGTCGCGGCCGACGGTCATGCCGGCCACCCGCACCCGGCCGTGGGCCGGCAGCAGGATCCCGTTGAGGTGCAGCATCAGCGTGCTCTTGCCGGCACCGTTGGGGCCGATGAGGGCAACCTTCTCGCCGCGCGCGATGGACAGGTCGACCCCGCGCAGGGCCTCGGTGCCGTCGGGGTAGACGTAGTGGACGTGCTCCAGTTCGACCCAGCGCTCCTCGGGCGCGGCAGCCTCCGGCGCATCGGCCAGGTGGAGGTGGGGATGGTCGTGCTCGCCCTCGTGGGTGTGCGGGTGGACGTGCGGCGTGGCGACGCGGTCGGCGAAGGACATCGGTCCAGGCCCTACACGCGGGGGAGCCAGACGTTGGCGGCCAGGGCGAAGGTGGCCAGCAGGAGCATCAGCGCGCCGGCCACCGTCAGCTCGGTGGCGGTCGGCGGTCGCCGGTGGACGTGGCGGAGGGTGCCGGAGAAGCCGCGGGCCTGCATGGCCGCGTAGATCCGCTCCGAGCGGTCGTAGCTGCGCAGGAAGAGCGACCCGACCAACCCGCCGGTGACCCGCGCCCGCCAGCGGAGGCTGCCGCCCGCGCGGCGACCGGGCATCTCCGCCGAGCGTGCGCTGCGGGCTCGCATCAGGCGCCCGGCCTCGTCGGCCAGGACGTCGAGGTAGCGGACCATGAAGCCGATGATGGCCACCATCACCTCCGGCAGCCGCAGCTGACGCAGCGCGTCGACCAGCTCGTGGAAGGGCGTCGTGTAGGTCAGCAGCAGCGCGGCCTGCACCGACAGCCAGCTCTTGGCGGCGATGGTCGCGAAGCGGCGCAGCCCATCCGCCGAGACGGTCACGGTCAACGGCCCCAACTCCCAGGTCGCGAGGGCCGGGTCCTCGCCGAGGACGATGAGCGGGACGGCGGCCAGGAGGAAGGGCAGGGCGATGATCGCGCCGCGCGCCAGGCGCAGCGGCCCGAGGTTGGCCGAGGCGGACGCCACGGTCAGTGCCAGGAAGCCGATGCCCAGCGCGGCGAAGGCGCCGGACGGCACCAGGGCGATGGCCACGATGGCGGCCACCACCAGGACGAACTTCAGCCGCGCGTCGGCGGCGTGGACCGGCGAGTCGCGCGGGATCTCGCGATCGAGCTCGATGGGTTCAGCGCTGCCCTTCTCGGCGCGCCAGCAGGCGGGCCACGACCCACATGACGACGAACACGATGGCCACGCCGATCAGCCCGGCCAGGATGGTCGACAGCGGGCCGTCGACGCCCGGGAACAGGTAGTCGCCCAGGATGTTCAGCGGCGAGCCCTGGGCGCGATCGGCGAAGCCGTGGTCGGTGGCCACCCGTTCCAGCCCGTCGGGATCGGACGAGGCCAGCGGCGCGAGCACCACCACGATCGCGGCCGCAAGCGCCAGGCCGGCGATCCACCAGTGGCGGGGCAACCGGCTCATCGGCTGGCTCCCGCGGCGTGACGCAGATGCAGCAGCTCCCCGCGCACCGCGCCGATGAAGGCCAGTGCCGCCACCGTGATGGCCGCCTCCCCGAGGCCGATCAGGGCGTGGATGCCCAGGATGACCGGCAGTGCCACGCCGAGGTCGGTGGCGCCCGACAGGCCCAGCTGGAGGGCGATGCCCAGCGCACCGCCCATCACCGCCAGCCAGGCGGCGATCGCCGCCGCGGGCAGGCGGCCGCGCTGCTCGCCGCCCAGGACGCGCGTCACGGCCGCGTACACGGCGAACCCGCCCAGCGTGCCCACGATGCCCATGTTGAAGATGTTGGCGCCCATCACCACCAGCCCGCCGTCGGTGAACACCAGCGCCTGGACGCCGATGACGCAGGCCATGACCAGCGTCCCCGCCCACGGGCCGACGAGGATGGCGGCCAGGACGCCGCCCAGCAGGTGCCCGCTGGTGCCCGGGTAGACCGGGAAGTTCACCATCTGGGCGGCGAAGATGAAGGCCGCCGTGACGCCCAGCAGGGGCACCATCCGCTCGTCGATGGCGCGGTTGGTGAAGCGCACGGCCAGGACCAGCATCCCGACGGTGATGGCCCACATCGCCAGCGACACGGGCAGGGTCAGGAAGCCGTCGGGGGTGTGCAGCTCCCAGGGCCGGACGGGGTCGGCGAGCGGAGAGGAGATGGATGCCAGCACGCGCCGATTCTATGTGCCGAACGCCACTATTGCAAGGCGTTGCAACAGCGATACGTTTCGTATACTGCGTCCCGTGAGCGCCGCCACCCCCTCCTGGGCCGCCGTCCGCGACCGCTTCCGGGAGCGCGGCCTGCGCTGGACCCCCCAGCGCCGGATGGTGGTGGAGGTCATCAGCGCGGTGGATGGGCACATCACCGGGTCCGACCTGGTCGAGCGCTGCCGCAGCCGCGACCCGCAGACCATCCCCTCCACGGTGTACCGCACGCTGGACGTCCTCGAGGAGCTGGGTTTGGTGCGCCACGGCCACGGCGCCGACGGCCGGGAGGAGTACCACGTCAGCCCCGGGCCCGAGCACGGGCACCTGTACTGCGCCACGTGCGGCGGCAGCTGGGAGATCGGCGACGACCAGGCGGTCGGCATCGTCGACGCCTTCCGCGACTCCACCGGCTTCGAGGTGGACCTTTCCCACGTGACCATCGTCGGCCGCTGCGCGGAGTGCGCGCGGAGCGCGGCCGGTTGAGCACGCCGACGTTCCTGGGCCTGCCCGCCGTCCAGCCGTCCGCGCTCCGCCCGGGCGACGCCTCGATCGTGATCCTGGGCATTCCCCACGGCGTGCCGTACCCGGACCCGGGCCCGACCGCGGGCTGTGCCCTGGCGCCGGCGGCCATCCGCGCCCGGTCGGCACGCCTGGGGCCGTTCATCGGTCACCACGACTTCGACGTGGATGGACCGATGCTGCCGCCGGGCTCGCCGCTGCGCCTGGCCGATGGCGGCGACGTGCCCGGCAGCCCGGAGGACGCGGCGGGCAACCTGGAGCGCGCCGAGGCGACGGTGCGCGCCGTGCTGGACGCCGGCGCGGTGCCGATCGTGCTGGGCGGCGACGACTCGATCCCCATCCCGGTGCTGCGCGCCTACCGTGGCCGCCGCCCGATCTGGGTGCTCCACGTGGACGCCCACCTCGACTTCCGCCACGAGGTGGCGGGCGTCCGCGAGGGCTACTCCTCGCCGATGCGCCGCGCCACCGAGCTGGACGAGGTGACCGGCATCGTCCACGTCGGGCTGCGGGGCGTGGGCAGCGCCCGCGACGCCGACGTCGCCGATGCCCGCGCGTCCGGCAACCAGCTGGTCACCGCGCGGGAGCTGCGCGCGCATGGCGTCGGCCCGGTGCTCGAGCGGTTGCCACGCGAGGCATCGGTCTTCATTGCCTTCGACTGCGACGGGATGGATCCGTCCGTGCTGCCGGCCGTCTCGGCCGCGTCGCCGGGCGGCCTGAGCTACGACGAGGCTGCGGACCTGCTGGCCGGCGTGGCGCGGCGCTGCCGGGTGGCGGGCGCGGCCTTCACCGAGCTGCTGCCGGAGCGCGACCTCAACGGCATCTCGGCACTGGTCGTGACGCGGCTGGTGATGCGCCTGATGGCCGCCATGGCCCGCAGCGCGACCCTGGCCTGAGCGGCGGCGCGGCACAACGAACGGGGCCCCGGCGTCGTGCCGGGGCCCCGTCCCGAGCGATGGTGGTGGTCAGCGGCGGCTGCTCGCCGCCGCGGAGGTCAGCAGGCCCGCCAGGCGATCGGCCTCCTTCTCCATCGCTCCCGCCACGGTGGGCGACGCGAAGTCGTAGGCCTGGTTGCCGAAGGCCTGGAGCTGGGCCACGGCCGCGCTCCGCTGGTTGGCCTGCAGGAAGGCCTCGGCCTTGTCCAGGCGGTCGTGGAAGTGGAAGGCGTCGCCGGCGGCCAGCTGGCCGGTGGTCACGTAGTAGTCCACCAGGGCGTGGAGCCGCTCGAAGGTGACGTCCGTGTTCCAGCGCGCCAGCTGCGGGTCGTGGTCCGACGCCCCGCGCGCCACGTCGCCGTCGAAGCCGGCGGCGAAGTCGGCGTTGAGGTGTGCGGCCCTGACCTGCACCAGGTCGGCGAACTGGTTGTCATCGGCCCACTGCATGTCCAGCGTCTGGACCTGGCCGGAGAACGAGTAGCTGTACGCGCTCCGCGGCACCTCGGCCACCAGCACGTCCCACAGGTTGTGGAGGCCGGCCTCGTACATCGGTCCGAGCTGGTCGGACGTGTTGGGCGGCGCGAACGGATCGTCCGGGCGGGGGAAGACGTTGAAGTCGCCCGCGCTGATGATCCGCGCGTCCGGATCGGCGGCCAGGATGGCCTCCGCAATGGCCGCGTTGTAGCGCGCCTGCTCGGTGCGCTGCGCGACCCGGCTGTCCGGCGTGCTGCTGAAGTGGTTGCTGATGGCGTACAGCTCGGTGAAGACCGAGGTGCCGATGCCGTCGCGCCACACCCGGAACTTGCCGACCAGCGGGTCACGGGTGTAGACGCAGCGGCCGTTCGGCAGCTCGTCACAGCCGTCGCCGAGCGGCACGCCGTCGGGCAGCGCCGCGTTCAGCGACTTCGGGTTCTGGACGTCGCTGTTGTAGGGCAGCGGGTCGCCCCCGTAGGCGATGGACGGCTCGTCCCCGAGCACCGGGTCGTCCGGGTCGGGCGGCAGGAGCTCCACGGTATCGGTCCGGTACAGGAAGGCCGAGACGATGCCGCGGTCGTCGGCCCCGTTGCGGTCGTAGACGGCCTCGTAGGTCGGCCCGCCCGCCGCGGAGATGGCCAGCGCCAGCTCCTGGAGGGTGTCGGGCCTGCCGTCGGCGTTGTCGGTCGTGCCGCAGACCAGGGACGCGGCCTCCACCCAGCAGATGTCCTGGTCCTCCGCCTCCTGGACCATCAGGAGGTCGGGGGCGTGCATCGGCCCGGCGATCTGCGCCGCCAGGTTGGCCAGGTGCTGCTGGTAGTCCGCCTGGCTGGCCGGGACGTAGTCGAACGGCGGATCGACGCCCGGGCAGCCCGGGTTGCCGGCGAAGTCACAGCCGTCGTTCGGGTCGTCACGGAAGTCGTACAGGTTCTGGACGTTGTAGTCCGAGCTGGAGAACTCCCGGTCCGGGTCAGCGGGCGACGGCGGCGCGTTCTGCGCCGGGTCGACACCCGCCTCCAGCTGGGGCTGCTGCTCCACCTCGATGCCGTACTTGCCGAAGGCGAAGTACAGCGCGCCGGTCAGCTGGTTGGTGATGGTGTCGTAGGTGTTGGCCGGAGCGATCAGCTCCGTGTCGCTGGCCGCGAGCCACTTGAGGCCATGGCTCTGCAGCATGATCCGCATGCCGTTGCCGTTGTCGAACAGCGTGCCGGGCACGTCGTCGAGCGGGTGCGGGTCGCGGTACACGATGCGCTGGTACGGATCCGCCCGGTTGGCGATGGGATGGTCGCCGTCCACCACCCACATCTCGGCGTCGTGGGTCGAGGGGAAGACGTCGCGGGCGGCGACCACCTTGGCGCCGGCCTCCACGCGCCAGCGCATGCCCTCGCCACGCTCCCAGAACCGGTTGGCCTCGGCCAGGTCATCCGGCGGCGTGGCCTCCAGGGTCTGGATCTCGTCCGGGTGATTGACGTCGATCCCGGTCTCCTCCACGGCCACCAGGCGCGGGCTGCCGAGCTCGGTCAGCGAGAAGAACTCGGTGACGCGGCCCTGCAGCACGATCTGGTCGCCCACAACCGGGAAGTAGGCCGGCCCGCCGTCCAGGCGCAGCACGGTCGGGAAGCGGCCGATGAAGACGAAGATGCCGTCGCTGCTGTTCGGGTCGCCGTCGGTGGCGCCCACCCGGCTCTGGAGCCAGAAGCCGTAGTTGGGATCGCCGCCCTCGGTCGGGAAGCGGCCGCGCTGCGTCACCACGCCGCGCACGAAGACGGTCTGTCCCGCCCCGTTGCCCGAAGGCGGGGCGAACGGCGAGCGATGGGTGGCGCCGTTGTCGTCGTCATCCACCGAGCCCTGCACCTCGCCGATGGTCAGCACCTCGGTGACGGTGACCGACAAGGTGCAGGTCCCGGTCTCCGGGGTGGGGTCGTCAGTGGTCGCGGTGACGGTCACCGTGTAGGTCCCGGCCGGAACCGTGCTGGCCACGGTCAGGACCGCCGATGCCTCGCCGCCCGGCTCGGTCGCCGGGGTGGTGGCGCCCAGGGCGATCCCGGGCTCGGCCGGCTCGACGACGGCCGCGATGCTCGTCACCGTCCCATCAGGATCGGTGGCGGTGATGGTTCGGGTGGTGGCCGAGCCCTCCAGGGCAGCCAGTGCCGGGCCGCAGCTCACCGTCGGCGGGCCGCCCTCCGGGATGGTGGTGCCCTGGATGATCAGGCCCGGGTTCACGGCGCCCTTCGTGTTGCTGTCCGATCGTCCCCAGGTGTAGCCGCCGGGCACCAGGCCGGTGCGCGCCACCGAGCTGGTGACCGAGGCCGTTCCGGGCTCCGCCGCCCCGACATCGGTGCTCTGGACGCCGGCGGCCGGGCCGGAGGTCGCCGTGAAGGTGCCCTCGTAGGAGAGGAACTCGACGAGCGTCCCGGTGCCGTCCACCAGGGCGATGCCGTCCGGCGAGCCGTTCTGCAGGCCGTCCTGGCTGTAGTCGATGACCACGGTGCCGTAGCCGAGCGTCTGGTCGCTCACCACGGTGCCGGGTGGGAAGGTCTCGGACTGCCCGGCCACCGGGCCTGGGGTGGTGTACGGCTGGCCGGTGCTGCCGTTGTAGCGCACGACCTGCCAGCCGCTCAGGTCGGTCCCGGCTGGTGCCGTCACCTCGACGAACTCACCGACATCGGTGCTGGCGTTGTCGTAATGGAACTCGCTGATGAAGATCGCGCCGGGCGCCTGCTGGGCGCCGGTCCGCGCGATCGGCAGGCCGGGGAACAGGCCGGCCAGCAGGGCCAGGGCGGCGGTCAGAGCCAGGAGGCGACGAGTCGGCGGAAGGGCAACGCTGGAGGACATCGGTCGAAGCTCCGTCAGTGTGGGCGAGGCCGGCCGGCAGCTCGGGGAACCGGTCCGGTCAGTGGCCCTCACGGTACCAAGACCGGCCGTCCGGTGTCCCCCCGATTCGACACCCTGTGCTGCCCGCATGCCGGGCAACCTACCGGTGCTCAACAGATGTGGAAAGGGCCGAACAGGTACCGCCCGGGTGCGCGCGCGCACATGACCCCGGCAGGGCGGCGCCCGGTACCTCCGGCAGCGCGGCTCCCGGAGCGAGCGGCCCCCACATCCGGCCCATGCATGTAAGCGTCAACCAGAGGGTCTGATATGCGCCCGACGAATGGAACGGCCAACCCGAGGCCGGGATTACGGCCTCCAGCCTGGCCGGTGCATGCGCCACGGGACTATCCCGGCGCACCGTGTCCGTTGCAGTCGCCCCAGGTATCCGACCGCCCCGAAGCTGGCCAATCCATCCGCCCCGGGTATGCGGCCCCGGGCAGGCGGTCGTCAGCGGAGCGGACCTACCGCACGTCCAGGGTGGCGTTGGCCCGGGCGGAGCGCTCCAGGTAGGAGAAGAGCCCGAAGGCGAGCAGCGCGTAGGCCGCGCCGATCCCGAACTCGACCAGGATCAGCCCGCCCACCTGGTCCAGCCCGGCCCCGTCGACCGCCGCCCGCACCGCCTGCAGGCCGTGGGTGAAGGGCAGCACCTGGGACACGGCCTGCATCCAGCCGGGCAGCGTCTCCAGCGGGATGTTCACCCCGCAGAAGAGCAGGAACATGAAGACCAGCAGGTTGGCGCCGAACAGGCCGTCGCGCAGGCGCATCGACAGGCCGCCCTGCACCGCACCGATGGCGCTGCAGCTGAACACGGTCACCAGCAGGGCCAGGGCGATCACTCCCAGGCCGGCCGGCGGGATATCCACGCCCAGGAAGATCCAGCTGATGGCGAAGCCGTAGACCGATACCAGCAGGCCGTTGACGATGAACGGCACGAAGCGGCCGCCGAAGATGGCCCAGCGGCTGGCCGGCGTGGCCAGCAGGGCGTGCAGCGTGCCGAACCAGCGCTCGTTGGCGATGGCCATGGTCATGCCGTAGATGCCGCTCATGGCGCTGACCTGCACCGCGTTGCCCACGGCGAAGAACTCGGGGTCCATGCCGGTGGCGTACGAGCCCAGCGCGGCGAAGAACAGGATCTGGAAGGTCGGCGCCCCGATCAGGGTCGGGATGTAGATGGACGGCCGCGCCCAGTTGAACAGGGCGCGGTAGCTGATCAGCCCGCCCAGCCAGAAGAGGCGCAGGTTGGCGCGCAGCGTCCCGGGCTGGGCGTGGGCCTGCGGCCGCAGGTGCTGGACCGACACCGTCATGTCGTGGCTCCCACCGGGTGACGCTTGGGGTCACGCTTGGCGCCGGAGCGGCCGCCGGCCGAGCCCGCTTGCGGCCGTAACCCTCGTGGAGCGAGAGATACCGCCCGAACCTGGTGCGCGGACCCGGCTGGGCCTCTCCACGCGACGGGTATGGCGCGTTCGCCGCGCGCACCCATGGAGGTCATGCCAGGGCCAGGGTGGCGTCGCGGCGCGCCTTGTCCAGCACGTAGCGCAGCACGCGGCGGGCGAGCAGGTAGTAGACGGTGGCCAGCACCAGGCAGATGCCGATCGCCAGGAGCGGCGGTGAGGCGCCCATGGCCGAGCCGCGGATGGCCTCCATGGCCCAGGTCGGCACCAGCACCCAGGAGATCGGGCCCAGCCAGCCGGGGAGGGCGGCCAGCGGCACGACCATGCCGGTCACGATCCAGATCGGGTACTCGAGCAGGTTGGACAGGGCGTTGGCGTGCCGGTACAGCACGAACGAGGTGGCCAGCAGCATCCCCAGGCAGCCCAGCGACACGATGGCCACCGCCAGCGCCACCGGGAGGAGCAGCGGGTACGCGGCATTCAGCGGCATGCCGAACAGGACCATGCCCCAGATCAGGGTGGCCACGATCGAGTAGAAGCCGAAGGTCGCCGCGCCCAGGGTCTGGCCCAGCAGCACCATGTCGTAGCGCGACGGCGCGGCCACCAGCAGCTCCAGCGTCCCCTCCCAGCGGTGCCACTGGATGGCGCCGCCGCAACCGAAGAGGGTGGTGGACCACACGCCCATCATGCCGGTGCCGAGCGCGGCGAAGAGCAGGGTCTGCTCTCCGGCGTTCGCCCCGCCCGCCCTGAACAGGAAGAAGGCGATCGAGGCGAAGATCACCGGCTGCAGGATGGCGGTCAGGATGAAGAACTCGCTGGCCAGGAAGGAGCGCAGCGTGAAGATCCAGACCCGCCACACCAGGCGCGCGTTGCGCGCCAGCCCCTCCATCGGTCTAGACCGATACCGCCGCCGCCCGGGCGGCGCTGCCGTCGCCGCCGGAGGTGGTGGCGATGAGGTGCACGTAGGCGTCCTCCAACGTCGGCTCGCGGCCGACCACCTTGCCCACCCGGGTATCGCCGAGCCGGTTCAGCAGGCGCTGGGTGATCTGGGTGCCGCGCTCCGACTGCACCAGCAGGATCTGGCTCTGGTCGCGCTCCTCCATGTTCACGGCGATGACCTCCGGGTCGGCGCGCAGGGCCTCGACCGCCTCGGGGGCCACGCCGAAGGTCTCGATCTCGACGATGGTGCGGTTGGCGACCGCCGCCTTCAGGTCCGCGCCGGTGCCGAGCGCCACGATGCGGCCGTCGTTGATGACCGCGATCCGGTCGCAGAGGGCATCCGCCTCGAACATGTAGTGGGTGGTGAGCAGCACCGTCTTGCCGGCGTCGACCAGCGACTTGATGGTCTGGCGCAGCTCGCGGGCGCCCACCGGGTCCAGGCCGATGGACGGCTCGTCCAGGAAGACGACCCGCGGGTCGTGGAGCAGGCCGCGAGCGACGTGCAGCCGCTGGCGCATGCCGCGCGAGTAGCCCTCCACCTTCTCGTGCTCCCGTCCGGTGAGGCCGACCAGGTCCAGCAGCTCGGCGATGCGCCGCTTCTGGTGGGCGGGGTCCACGCCGTACAGCTCGGCGAAGTAGCGCAGGTTGTCCATGCCGCTGACCCGGTCGTAGAGGCCGCGGTCGCCGCCGAAGACGTAGCCGATGTGACGCCGGACCTCGGTGGTCTCCCTGACCACGTCATGGCCCATCACCCGTGCGGTGCCCGCGGTGGGCAGCAGCAGGGTGATCAGCATCTTGATGGTGGTGGTCTTGCCGGCGCCGTTGGGGCCGAGCAGGCCGAACAGCTCCCCGGGGCGCACCTCGAAGGAGACCCCCTTGACGGCCGGCACGTCCAGCCGCTTTCGACGAAGCACGCCGGTGTGGGTGCGGTAGGTCCGGACCAGGTCGATGGCCTCGATGGCCGGCGTTTCGGGCATGGCCATCCCGGTGGCGGGCGTCGTCATGGGCAGCCGGCATTCTCGCCGAGCACTAATTCGATGTCAAGAGGTTCGAGGTGGAGAAGGTTGGTCGCCGATTTGGCGCCGGCGCCCGGGGCGTGTAATCTTGCTCGCAGCAGGTAGCGCATTTCCGGCCAGAGGAGGACGAGCGGGACATGGCGGCGATCGCGCGCCGGGTCGGGCTGGGCCTGGCGGCGCGTGGCGAGGTCGACGAGGTGGTGGCCTGGGCGTCGGCGGCGCGGCGCGCGGGCCTGGACTCGGTCTGGATCCACGACTCCTACTTCGAGCGCGACGCGGTGACCTACGTGAGCGCCATCGCCGCCGAGCTGGGCGCCGACGAGAGCGAGGACGGCTTCCGCATCGCGCTGGGCGCGGTGAACCCCTTCACCCGCCACCCGGTGGTGCTGGCCATGACCGGCTCGGCGCTCGACGAGATGGCCCCGGGGCGCATCGTGATGGGCCTGGGCACCGGGCTCCCGCTGCGCCTGAAGCAGATGGGCATCCCCTACGCGCCGGACGCGGCGGTGGAGCAGGTGAGCCGGGCCATGGACCAGCTCCGGGCGCTGTGGGCCGGCGAGCGCCTGCCGTCGGCCACCGCGGGGCTGCCGCCCATCCAGCCCATGTTCCCGCCGCCGCACCGCATCCCGCTGGTCATCGCCGCCTACCGGAAGGAGTTCGTCCAGCTGGCCGGCGAGAAGGCCGATGGCTACCTGGCCCGCCCGGCCGAGTCGATCCCCTCGCTGGCGGGCATCATCCGCCGCCTGCGGGCGGCGGCCCAGGCCACCGGGCGCGACCCGGACGCGGTCGAGACGGCCGGCTACCTGCTGACCCTGGTCGACTCCAGTCGGCGCGAGGCGCTGAACCGCGCGAAGCGCGAGCCGTTCGTGATCTACATGATGAGCGTGCTGAGCGACGTGTCCCTGGCGCGCGCCGGCTTCGAGCGTGAGCTGCGCGACCGGATCGCGGAGGCCTGGCGGGCGGAGGAGTTTCACACCGCGGCCGGCCTGATCCCCGACGAGCTGCTGGACGCCTTCATGCTGTGCGGCACGCCCGAGGAGGTGGCGGCCGGCGCCCTCGCCTTCCACGAGCGGGCCGGGCTGGAGCTCCCGCTTCTGCAGCCGATCCTGCAGGAGGAGGCCCAGGTGAGCGCCGTGCTGCAGGCGGCCGAGATCTACGGACGGCTGCCGACGGCCGCCGCCGAGCGCTGGGGCGTCGAGGCGGAGACCGCCCTCGAGGCGCCGCGTCCGGTCACCGGCGACGAGCGGCCGTGGTCCGTGCCGTGGCTGCGGCGGCGGGCCGGCGCCATCGTCGAGGTGCTGCGTCCGTTCAGCTTCACCGCCTCGATCGTGCCGGTGGCCGCGGGCGGCGTGCTGGCCTGGCTGCACGGCGCCGTCGACCCGCTGCTCTTCTTCCTGGCCCTGCTGGGCGGGGTGCTGCTGCACGTCGGCACCAACGTGGTGAACGAGGTCTACGACGTGCGCCAGGGGATCGACTCCATCACCTCGCCGCGTGCCAGCCACGCGGTGCTGAAGGGGCGATTCACCGAGGAGGGGGCCCTGCGCCTGGCCTACGTGGCCTTCGCGGCCGCCGCCCTGGTGGGCGTGGCGCTGATCGCCGCCCGCGGCTGGCCGATCGCCGTCATCGGGCTCATCGGCCTGGCCGCCGGCTACTTCTACACCGCGCCGCCGTTCCAGCTGAAGTTCCGGGCCCTGGGGCTGCCACTGGTCTTCCTGCAGATGGGCCCGCTGATGACGCTCGGCGGCTACTACGCGGCAAGCGGGCGCTGGTCGCCGCTGGCGCTGGTGCTGTCGGTGCCCATCGGCCTGCTGGTGACCGCCATCCTGCACGGCAACGAGTGGCGCGACATCCGCGAGGACGCGCGGGCCGGGATCAGCACCCTGTCCGGGCGCATCGGGCGCGAGTGGGCGCACTACGGCTACCTGGCCCTGACGGTGGGCGCCTACGTGGCGCTGGGCCTCTCGGTGGTCGCCGGGCTGCTGCCGCA
>DASRYM010000085.1:0-3460 GCA_035687145.1 Candidatus Zixiibacteriota bacterium
GGTGGCGACCGAGGTGTTCACCGACCCGGACATCGAGACCCCGCTCCTGCTGCGGTTGGCCGCCGAGGTGTGGCCGGCGCTCGTCCTGCTGGTCGTGGCCGTGGTGGTGGGTCAGGCGTACGGGGCGGTCGCCTTCCGGCGGGCCACGGGTCACGCCGGCGAGCCGGTGCCGGTGGCGCTGGCCGGCGCTGCCCGCGACCTGCTCGGACGCCCGGTCCCGCGCCTGGGCACGGCCCTGGCCGGAACGCTCGCCGACGCCGCCGTGCTGGTCCTGAGCTGGGCGCTCCTGCGGGTGCTGTGGGAGCCCATCGGCGCGGACCTTGCTGCCGGGCGTTTCATGAGCCCGGACACACTCCTGCTGCTGGTAGGCTTCGTGGCGATCTGGCTGATCCTCCTGCTGGCGGCGGGCGCGGTCCATGCGGCCGTCTCGACGTGGTGGGCGTTGGAGCAGGCGACGTGACGAGACGCGAGAGGAGGCGCGCATGACGCCCGAGATCTCGACCGAGCTGCAGGTCGAGCTCGCCCTCCGCCTGACGCTGGGCCTGGTGCTGGGCGCGCTCATCGGCTTCGAGCGCGAGCTGCACCGCCAGCCGGCCGGCTTCCGCACCCACTCGCTCGTCTCGCTGGGGGCGGCGCTGTTCACCATCGTGTCGGCCTACGGGTTCAGCGGGCCGATGGTCGATCCCACTCGCATCGCGGCGCAGATCGTGTCCGGCATCGGCTTCATCGGCGCCGGGACCATCCTCCAGCACCGCGGCAGCATCCGCGGCCTGACCACCGCCGCCTCGCTGTGGTCGGTGGCGGCCATCGGGACCGCGGCCGGGGCGGGGCTGGTGGTGATGGCGGTCATCGGCACCCTCCTCATCCTGGTGGTGCTGGCCGTCCTGGACCGAGTGGAGTTCTGGGTCACGCGCCGCCTGGACCTGCCGCCCGAGCCGAAGAGCCGGGTCGAGCCGCCGGCCTCCTCGGACGATGGACGCAGCGAGGACCTGCCATGACCCTGCTTCACACCCGCAGCGAGGACCTGCCATGACCCTGCTTCACAGCCGCATCGAGAGCCTGCCGCTCATCCACCGCGGGAAGGTCCGCGAGACGTACGCCGTCGGCGACGACCGGCTGCTCCTGGTGGCCACCGACCGGCTCTCCGCCTTCGACGTGGTGTTCGACCAGCCGATTCCCGACAAGGGGCGGGTGCTGACCCGCCTGTCAGCCTGGTGGTTCCGCCGCCTGGCGCCGTTGGGCCCAACCCACTTCATCTCGGCCGATGCGGCCGACCTGCCCGAGGCCGCCCGCACCCCGGAGCTGGCCGGGCGCGTCACCCTGGCGCGGCGCGCGGAGCGCATCGACGCCGAGTGCGTGGTGCGCGGCTACCTGGCAGGCTCCGGTTGGGCCGAGTACCGGCGCGCCGGCGAGGTGGGGGGCCACCGGCTGCCCGCCGGCCTCCGCGAGGCCGATCGCCTGCCGGAGCCGATCTTCACCCCGTCGACCAAGGCCGAGGTGGGCCATGATGAGAACATCACCCGCGCCCAGCTGGCCGACATGGTAGGCGCCGACCTGGCGCGGGAGCTCGAGGAACGGTCGCTGGCGCTCTACCGGGCCGCGGCCGAGCGCACCGCCGAGGTGGGGCTGATCCTGGCCGACACGAAGTTCGAGTTCGGCTGGATCGACGGGCAGGTGGCGGTCATCGACGAGCTGCTGACCCCCGACTCCAGCCGCTTCTGGGACGCGGCGTCCTACGCGCCGGGATCGTCGCCGCCCAGCTTCGACAAGCAGTACGTGCGCGACTTCGTGGCCGCCTCGGGCTGGAACAAGGAGCCGCCGGCGCCCGAGCTGCCGGCGCAGGTGATCGCCGGCACCCGGGACCGCTACGTGACCGCCTACGAGCGGCTCACCGGGGAGCGCTGGGACGCGTCCGAGGCATCGGCCTAGCGTGCGCTGGTACGCCGACGTCCACGTCCGGCTGCGGCCCGGGATTGCCGACCCGGAGGGTCAGACCATCATGGGCGGGCTCCATGCCCTGGGCTTCGCCGCGGTCAGCGAGGTACGCGCCGGCAAGCTGCTGCGCATCACCTTCGAGGCGCCGGACTCTGTTGCGGCCGAGCAGGCCGTGGCCGAGATGTGCCGCAGGCTGCTGGCCAACCCGGTAATGGAGACGGCCGACTGGGAGCTGCGTGCCGAGGTCGACCAGGCCACGGAGGAGATCACCCGGTGAGCCGCGGGCCGCGGGTGGCGGTGGCCGTCTTCCCCGGCACCTGGAGCGAGCGCGACTTCGCCGACCTGGCCGAGCCGCTCGGCTGGGACGTGCACCTGGTGTGGCACACCGCCGGCTCGCTGGGAGGCGCCGACGCGGTGGTGCTCCCCGGTGGCTTCGCCCATGGCGACCACCTGCGCACCGGGGCCATCGCCCGCTTCTCACCGGTGATGCGCGCCGTGGAGGCCTTCGCGCAGCGTGGCGGGCCTGTGCTGGGGTCGTGCAACGGGTTCCAGATCCTGTGCGAGGCAGGGATGCTGCCCGGCGTCCTGCTGCGCAACGACCACCTGGAGTTCCGATGCGACTGGCAGCACCTGCGGGTGGAGGCGGCTTGCGGTCCGTGGCTGGCGGCGGAGGAGGTGCGGCCCGGCGACGTGATCCGCCTGCCGATCTCGCACGGCGCCGGGCGCTACCACGCGGATCCCGACGTCCTCGATGCCCTGGAGGCCTCCGGCCGGGTGGTGCTGCGCTACGCCGATGCCTCGGGCGCTGTCACGGACGCGGCCAACCCGAACGGCTCGGCCCACGGCATCGCCGGCATCGTCAACGAGCGCGGCAACGTGCTGGGCCTGATGCCGCACCCGGAGCGGGCCGCCGATCCCGAGGTGGGCGGCACCGACGGCCTGCGCCTGCTCCGCTCTCTGGATGCCTGGCTGGCCGCCCAGCCGGCCGCCGCCGAGCGGCGGTCTTGAGGCTATGATCAGTCGACGTCGCACCCGGCCCGATTGGAGGCTCACCGTCCGATGACTCACGACGAACGGGAACCGCGCGACACGCCCCCGGAAGACCAGCCCCAGGCCCAGCCTGCCGATCGCCGGACCGATGCGGACGGGGCCACCCCGGACGAGACGTTCGCCGATCGCCCGAGCGGCGGTCCGCCACCATCGGAGGTGGAGGCCTACGCTGCTCCTCCGTCGGTGCACACCGAGCCGGCCATGCCGGCCCACAGCGTGCCGGCCACGGAGCCCGGCGAGAGCACCCGCTGCCCGCGCTGCGGCACCGAGAACCGGCCCGGCATCTCCTTCTGCCGCAGCTGCGGACAGCGCCTGGTGGCGGCCGGCACGCCGACCACCGTCGAGCGGCCGGCGGCGCCGGAGGGCACCCAGCAGTGCCCGCGCTGCGGCACGCACAACCGCGCCGGGGTCGCCTTCTGCCAGAACTGCGGCGCCAACCTGCGGGCGGCCCCGCCCCCGGAGCCCGGCTACGTGC
>DASRYM010000086.1:0-3959 GCA_035687145.1 Candidatus Zixiibacteriota bacterium
GCCGGCCCGAAGCTGGGGCGCAACGAGCCGTGCTGGTGCGGAAGCGGGAAGAAGTACAAGCGCTGCCACGGGGCATGACCGCCGCCACCATCCCGGCCATCGTCGAGCGCCTCACCGTCCGCGCCACGCCTGCCGACGCCTTCGCCGCCTTCACCGAGGGGCTGGATTCGTGGTGGCCGCGCGAGTCCACGTGGTCGGGCAGCGGCGCGCAGCGCGTCGCGTTGGAGCCGCGGCCGGGCGGGTTCCTGCACGAGATCGGTCCGCACGGCATGCGCCTGGACTGGGGGCGCATCTCGGTCTGGGAGCCACCGCACCGGCTGGCGTTCAGCTGGCAGGTCGGCCCGGATCGCGTCCCGGTGCCCTCGCCGGCGGAGGCCTCGCAGGTGGAGGTCCGCTTCGAGGCCGAGGCCGCGGACCGCACGCGGGTGACCGTGACCCACGACGGATGGGAACGGCACGGGGAGGCTGGCGCCGCGTACCGCGAGCAGATGGCCTCGACCGGGGCGTGGGCGCAGATGCTGGAGCGCTACGCCGCGGTGGTCGCGCCGCGGGCCGAGGCACCGTGGAGCGGCCTCACGACGTGAGGCCAGCGCCCGCCGACCGGTCGCGGCCCGCACCCCCCTTTCGTAGTCCGAATTGCCCACGGGTCCGGGGGTTGGCGGCCGCGGGCGGAGCCGCTAGGATGTGCCGCAGAAGAGCCCGGGGCGCGGTGACCCCGGGATCGCCATAGGCGGAGGGCCTTCGTGAAGCAGCTGACCGGCCCAGTTCGAGGTCAGGCATCTCCCCAGACCACCCCCTCAACCTCACGACCGGCAGCAGCCCTCCCGCTGGTTACGCGATTCAGAGACCCCGACGAACCCTATGAGGACCTGATCATGTGCGAGCGCGACTGCATGCGCTGCAGCTACGCGCTCACCCTGGACTGCGACGGGAACTGTGGCTCCTGCCCGCGGCAGTCCTACTGTCCGTGTGTGAACCCCGCCAAGGTCCGCGCCCGGAACGCGCGGCTGGCGGAAATGGAGCTCCCCATGGTGGCGACCCTTGGAAGCAATTAAGGACGAGGCGCGGCGGCTGGCCGCCCTCGTGGCCGATACGGCGGTGCGCCTTTGACCTGCGCACCAAGGAATCCGAGCTAGCCGAGCTGACCGAGCGCTCGGCCGACCCCAACCTCTGGAACGATCCCGCCGCGGCGCAGGCCCTGCTGCGCCGGGTCGATGAGCTGCGCGTGGAGATCGGCGCCTGGCGGGACCTGGAGGCACGGGCCAACGCCCTGGCCGAGATCGCCGAGCTGGCCGAGACCGATGGCGAGGACGGTGACGGCCTGCTTGCCGACCTGGAGCGTGACCTCGAGGCGCTGCGCGCCGACTGGAACCGGATGGAGGGCCGGCTGCTGATGTCCGAGCCGTACGACGAGCGGCCGGCGATCGTATCGGTCCATGCCGGCGCGGGCGGGACCGAGAGCCAGGACTGGGCCGAGATGCTGCTGCGCATGTACCTGCGCTGGGCAGAGCGGAACCGGTACCGGACCGAGATCCTGGACCAGACCGAGGGCGAGGAGGCCGGCCTGAAGAGCGTGACCTTCAGCGTGGATGGGCGGTGGGCCTACGGGCGGCTGAAGAGCGAGCGCGGGGTGCATCGGCTGGTGCGGATCAGCCCCTTCGACTCCAACAAGCGACGGCACACGAGCTTTGCGCTGGTGGAGGTGATGCCCGAGGTGGAGGACGCGCCGGAGGTCGAGATCCGCGAGGAGGACCTGCGGATCGACACCTATCGGTCCAGTGGCGCCGGTGGCCAGCACGTCAACAAGACGGACAGCGCGGTGCGCATCACGCACCTGCCCACCGGCATCGTGGTCACCTGCCAGAACGAGCGCAGCCAGGCCCAGAACAGGGAGCGGGCCATGGCCGTGCTGCGCGCCAGGCTGCTGGAGCGCGCCCAGGAGGAGCGCGAGCAGGAGCTGGCCAGGCTGCGCGGCCAGCACGTGGAGGCGGGCTGGGGCAACCAGATCCGCAGCTACGTGCTGCAGCCGTACACCATGGTCAAGGACCTGCGCACCGGCGTGGAGACCTCGAACCCGACCGCCGTCCTGGATGGCGAGATCGACCCGTTCATCGAGGGCTACCTGCGCTGGCGGATCGGCTCGAACGGGGCGGCGGCATGATCGGGGCGCTCGAACGGCCCGCGCTGGCGGCGGAGGCCGCCGCCCAGCCGGTGATCAGCATGGTCGACGTGGGGATGACCTACCCCAACGGCAAGGTCGCCCTGGCCGATGTCAACGTCACCATCCCCGCCGGCGACTTCGTGTTCCTGGTCGGTCCGTCGGGCGCCGGCAAGTCGACCTTCATCCGGCTCCTCATCCGCGAGCAGCTGCCCACCACCGGGCGGGTGGTGGTGGCCGGCCGCGACCTGTCGCGCATGAAGCGCGGCGAGGTGCACAAGCTGCGCCGGCGGATCGGCATCGTGTTCCAGGACTTCCGGCTGCTGCCGGCCAAGACCGTGTATGAGAACGTGGCCTTCGCCCTGGAGGTGACCGGCGCGCCGCGCTCAGAGATCCGGCGCCGCGTGCCGCAGCTGCTCAGCCTGGTCGGCCTGCAGGAGCACCAGGAGCACCTGCCGACCCAGCTGTCCGGCGGCGAGCAGCAGCGCGTGGCCATTGCCCGCGCCCTGGTCCACGACCCCGCCATGCTGATCGCCGACGAGCCGACCGGGAACCTGGACCCGGTCACCTCCTGGGAGATCATCCAGCTCCTGATCCAGATCAACGAGCTGGGGACCACGGTGCTGATGGCCACCCACAACCAGGAGATCGTGAACGCCATGCGCCGCCGGGTGCTGGCCCTGGAGCACGGCACCCTGGTCCGCGACGAGTCCGGCGCGGCCTACGAGCGGGAGTACTGACCGATGGGCTTTTTGCGCTTCATCGCCTTCTCGGTGGTGCGAGCCTGGCAGGGCTTCTGGCGCAACGCGATGATGAGCCTGGCCGCCACCGCCACGGTGATCCTGATGCTGGTCCTGCTGTCGGGCCTGTTCATCGTCATCGCCGGGCTGAACTCCGGCCTCGAGTTCATCGAGAGCAAGGTCGGCGTCACCGCGCGACTGGTGGGCGATCTGCCGGAGTCGCAGCGCCGGATCTTCCTGGACTACGCGGAGTCGCTGGATGGCGTGGAGAAGGTCGTCTACGTCAGCCCGGAGATGGCCATGGAGCGGCTGCGCGAGTACTACCGCAGCCTCGGGCAGGAGCTGGAGCTGGGCGGCGCGGACATCGAGCTGTACGAGAGCGTGGAGATCTCGCTCCTCGACCCGGAGTACTCCGGCTCGGTGGCGGCCGCGCTCGAGGACCGCAGCGAGGTGGAGCGCATCACCACCCGCCAGGCCGACTACGAGAAGCTGCTGGGCATCATCGGCGTCATCCGCACCGTGGGCATCGTGGCGCTGGCCCTGGTGGGGCTCACGGTGCTGTTCATGATCGTCAACACCATCCGCATCGCGGTCTACTCGCGCGCCAACGAGATCGAGATCATGCGCCTGGTCGGTGCCTCCGACTCCTTCATCCGCTGGCCCTTCATCCTGGAGGGGATCCTGTGCGGGCTGATCGGCGCCGTCATCACCGTGATCCTGGTCGCCGTGGTGTGGAACCCGATCCAGCCGATCATGGTCCAGGTCTTCCAGATGCCCACCACGGTCAGCTCCCAGTTCCTGGCCACGCTCTCCGGCATCGTGCTGGCGGTGGGCCTGGCCGTCGGTGCCCTGGGCAGCTGGATCAGCGTGCGTTCCAACCTGTCGGCCGCGGCGTGAACCGGCGCCCCTGGCTTAGCGAAACGTAACCGGCCGCTAACGGGACCACGACCAGGCCGATGCTAGACTCCGCGCCCTCATGACCGACAGGGACCCCCGCCCGCACCTTCCGCCCGAGCCGCCGGGCGCTGGGCCGGACCGGGCTGCGCCTGCCGGAGGCGTCG
>DASRYM010000087.1:0-11912 GCA_035687145.1 Candidatus Zixiibacteriota bacterium
GTGGCGTGCCCGATAGGACTCGAACCTACGACCTTCAGGTCCGCAACCTGACGCTCTATCCACTGAGCTACGGGCACGCGATGCGATGAAGTGGCGGAGAGGGAGGGATTCGAACCCTCGGAAGAGGAAACCCCCTTCAACGGTTTAGCAAACCGCCGCACTAGGCCACTATGCGACCTCTCCGCGACGGTCCCGAATGATAGCATGAGGGCACCGGAGCGACGAAGTGCGCCGGCTTCTGCGTGCCGCGCGACGTCCGCCCACCAAACCACCGTACCTACTGACCGAGCGACGCCGTGCAGCGCCTACCCGTCATCGGACAATCCTTCACCAGCTCCGCCTTCGAGGCGGTCCAGCGGGCCGCCATCGAGGCCACGGGCCTGCCCATCGTCATCGAGCGCTGGGAGCGCAAGCCGCACCAGCTGGCGGATGCCATCGCCGAGCTGAGTGGCAGGGAGTTCGTGGGCGCCCTGGTCGCCTCGCCGCACAAGGAGCGGACCGCGCCGCTGATGTCCGCCCTGTCCGACGACGCGCGCACCACCGGCGCGGTCAACGTCATCGTGCGGGGCGACGAGAGGTTGCGGGGCCACAACACCGACGTGGACGGCGTGCGCGCCGGCCTTCTGGCCATCCTGCCCCCCGGGCAGGTCAACTGGCCGCGCAGTGCCGTGGTGCTCGGCGCCGGCGGCGGGGCGCGGGCGGTGGTGGCGGTCCTCATCGGCTCGGGGTTCCAGCGCGTGATCCTCTTCAACCGCCACCTGCACCGCGCCGAGGCGGTGGCCGCCCACTTCGCGCGCTCGGCGCGCCACATGGAGCTCCGCGCGCGGCCGTGGCACGAGACCTTCCTGGAGGCCGAGCTGTCGAAGGCCGGGCTGCTGGTGAACGCCAGCGGCATCGGCGTCGAGGAGGGCACGACCCCGGTACCCCCCGAGATGCTCCCCGAGAACCTGTACGTGCTGGACCTGGTGCTCAACCACCCGAGCACGCCGTTGATGCGCGAGGCGGAGGCGCGGGGTGGGACGGTGGCCAACGGGCAGCGCGCCTTCCTGGCGGGATCGGCCGCCACCTTCAAGCTGCTGACCGGACAGGACGCGCCGAACGAGGTGATGCGCAGCGCGCTGGCCGGAGAGCTCGGGATCCCCGAGGAGGGGATCGCCGTGGTCGGCGACTGACCCGCCGTCCGGGGGCGTGATGTTCTACACCTCTGGCTGGGTGCACGTCATCTGTGGCTGCATGTTCTGCGGCAAGACCGATGAGATGCTGCGCCTGCTGCGCCGCTTCTCGATCGCCGGCCGCCGCGTGATCCTGATCAAGCCGCGCCTGGACACCAGGACCGATGCGGCCGTCGTCGTGTCCCGCTCGGGCGCGCAGCACACCGCCGTGACGGTGGACGGCTCGGACGACATCGAGGGCGTGGTGGGCGACGCCGACATCGTGGCCATCGAGGAGGGCCAGTTCTGGGACGAGCGGCTGCCGGACGTCGTGGAGCAGCTGGCCGACGCGGGCAAGCAGGTCATCGTCACCGGCCTCGACCGCGACTTCCGCGGGGTCCCCTTCGGGCCGATGCCGCGGCTCATGGCCCTGGCCGACCAGGTCACCAAGCTGACGGCCATCTGCATGGTCTGCGGTGAGCCGGCCACCCGCACGCAGCGGCTGATCGACGGCCGGCCCGCCCCGGCCGACTCGCCGCTGATCGTCATCGGCGGCATGGGCGATGATCGGTATGAGGCCCGATGCCGCCTGCACCACGAGGTGCCCCCGCCCTCCGCCTGAGGCGCGCGTCAAAATCATGTTGCCGGGACCGGCCTTACCGGTGCACGATGCGCGATCATCGGCCCCGGCAGGCGACCGGGGGATGCGCAGACTGGGGGTGCAGATGGCACGGAACCCGACCCTCGTCCTCGCGGCCCTCGCACTGCTCCTGGCCATGCCGCTCATGCTCGGCGCCCGGTCCGACTTCGCGGTGCTGGTCGGGGTGCACGAGATCAGGATGGCGGCGAAGCCGCAGCCGACCACTGCCAACTGTGAGAACGACGCCAGCAACCCGGGCAACGGCGGTTTCGAGTCCCTCGACTGGCAGGTGCAGGGCGACACGCTGGCCCGCCTGAACACCGCCACCATCCCCGGCGGGCTGGGCACCACCGGCGCCGTGCTGAACGAGCTGAACGCCAGCTTCGACGCCTGGGAGCAGGCCGATGCCGCCGTGCCGGACATCGACGTGACGACCGGCAGCAGCGTGCGCAAGCAGACCGCCAACCGCACCTATGACCTGCTGTTCGCCCGGGTCGGCGGCAACTCGATCGCGGTCACCTACACCTGGCTGTGGTCCGATGGCGCCGTGGAGAGCGACACGGTCTTCAACAGCCGGCTGCCGTGGTTCATCGCTCCCTCGGAGGGCGATGGCTGCCTGGAGAACCAGCCGCGCTACGACCTGGCCAACATCGCCACCCACGAGTTCGGCCACACCTACGGGCTGGGTCACGCCCAGAACGGCCGCTGGGAGACGATGTACCCCTTCGGCTTCACCGGCGAGACCCTGAAGCGCACCCTGGGCCCCGGCGACATCGAGGGGATCCGCGCGCACTACTGAGGCACTCGGCCTCCAACTGCACCGATGGCGCCCGCGAGGGCGCCATCGGTCTGTCTTCATGCGTATGGGCATGGCGCTTGCGTTCGCCACCTCCCCTGTCACACCCGACCACATTCGTTTCCAGGGGAGAGAGCATGCGATTCCTGATCACGCCACTGATCGTGCTGGCCGTTGCGCTGGCCGCCTGCGACCTGGGGGCCACCACCCCTTCCGAGCAGCCGATACCGACCATCCAGGGCGACTCGGAATCGGGCAGCCCCAGCCAGGTGGGCAGCGCGGAGACCTCGTCAAGCGCCTCGGCCAGCGAATCGGCGGACGCGTCCGCCTCCGCCGGCGCCGAAGGCTCCGCCACCGCCATGAGCTGCGACGAGGCGGTGGCCGAGATCGAGGACGACCTGTCGTCGATCGACTCGGTGGACGACCTCGAGACGTTGGCCGATGACCTCGGCGACGAGCTGGACGACACGATCACCGCCTGCGACTCCGTCCAGGAGTGGGAGGACGCGGTCGGCGCCGTCGCGCCGGGGATCAGCCTGACCGACGTGGAGTCGTTCCTCGACCAGCGCTGCGATGACAACGACCGGATCGACGACACGCCGATCTGCGAGGAGGTCGCGGGGTAGCCGACCCACGGCCACCGACTCCGAGGCCCCGGCTGTGCCCGCCGGGGCCTCATCTTGTTGTGTCGTCTCGGGCGCCCCGCAGTCCTGCCGCAGGGGTCGCGGCCCAGAGTGGCTGCATCCACTTCGGCCATTCACCCGGGAGGGTTGCAGCCATGCGTTCGCTCACCGCACTCGCGGCCGGGGTATTGCTCGCCGTGGCGGGCAGCGGCCCCGCCCATGCCCAGGAGGTGTGCCACTTCGCCGCGCAGATCGGCGAAGGGCCGCCGGTCGGCGAGGGCAGCACCAGCCTGACGGTGGAGACCGGGGTGCAGCTCACGTTCTGGGGCACCGGCTTCATCCCGAATTCCCAGGTCGACCTGACGTTCCTCCACGATGGCATCCAGTTCGGCGACTTCACGCCGGCAACGGCCGACGCCGAGGGGAGCTTCCTCTTCGTCCACGACTTCCAGACCGGGCAGGAGGGGGAGTGGCGCGTCGTGGCGAGCGTCCCTGACACGGAGTGCGCCGGCGAGGTGGCGGTGAGGGTCCTCGCGGCGGGAAGCACGGCGGCGCCATCGGCCACGTCGGTCCCGAACACCGCGACCGAGAACGGAGACGCGCCTGCGACCGATTCCATCCCGGCAACGCTGGCGATCGTGGGAGTCGTGCTGGTCGCGGTGGGGTTGCTGCCAAGGCGGCGCCGCGCGGACTCGTCCGGCTGATCTGGCGGAGGGGGAGGGATTCGAACCCCCGGACCCTTGCGGGTCAGCGGTTTTCAAGACCGCCGCAATCGTCCGCTCTGCCACCCCTCCGGCAACTCAATTCTAGGCCTCGGCGGCGGTCACGACGCCGGACGGACAATTTCGCCTCGGAAAGGGCTTGCATTCCCCCAAACCGACGGTCTATACTGAACCACATGGTTCAGTATGCGCTCGGCGGGCTCGACGCCTCGTTTGCCGCCCTCTCGGACGCCACACGACGCGGCGTGCTGGAGCGGCTGGCACATGCCGATGCCTCGATCACCGACCTCGCCACCGAGTTCCGCATGACGCTCACCGGCATGCGCAAGCACGTCCGCGTGCTGGAGCAGGCCAACCTGGTGGTCACCCGCAAGGTGGGCCGGGTGCGGACCTGCAGCCTCGGGCCGGACCGGCTGGCCGAGGAGGCGGCGTGGATGGAGCGGTATCGCCAGCTGTGGGACGCGCGCTTCCGGAACCTGGACCAGGTCGTCGGGGAGCTCGAAGAGAAGGAGAAGCATCATGGACGCCGTACCCGTGGATGAGGCCAGGCCGGTGGACGAAAGCCCGCCTGACGACCGCCCGGCTGACGACAGCCCGGCCGTCGAGCGCACGTCCGATCGCGAGCTGGTGGTGACGCGAACCGTGAAGGGCCCCGCTCGGCTCGTGTTCGAGGCCTGGACCGACGCCGAGCTGCTCAGGAGGTGGTGGGTGCCGGAGTCGTTCCCCATCACGCTCCTGTCCTGCGAGACGGATCCTCGCGTCGGG
Organism: Candidatus Zixiibacteriota bacterium; assembly: GCA_035687145.1. Taxonomy (GTDB): domain Bacteria; phylum Chloroflexota; class Limnocylindria; order QHBO01; family QHBO01; genus DASRYM01. Next base: position 4,698 of record DASRYM010000087.1, read on the forward strand.
GGGCGCTACCGCCTCGTGTTCAGCTACGAGGGCTCGACCATGGAGTTCTTCGGCCAGTACCTCGAGGTCACGCCACCCACCCGGCTGGCCTGGACCAACGAGGAGGACGACGGCGAGCCCATCACCACCGTGACCTTCGAGGAGACGGACGGCGGAACGCGGGTCACCGTGCACGAGCTCTACCCGTCGAAGGAGGCCCTCGACGCGGCGATCGCCAACGGGTCGACGGGGATCTCGGCCATGCCGGAGTCGCTGGGACAGCTGGAGGAGCTGCTCGCCACCCTGGACGCGGCGTGAATTCGCGCCCGGGGCGCTCGCGCTCGCCCGTCAGGGAAGGATGGCGGCGCCGAGGTGGGGCTGCAGGCGCGCCGGGATGCGGAGCGACCCGTCCTCCTGCAGGTGCGTCTCCAGCAGCGCGGCGTAGGTGCGTGACATCCCCAGCCCCGAGGCGTTGAGGGTGTGCACCAGCTCGGGCCTGGCATCGGGGGCGGGGCGGAAGCGCAGGTTCATGCGCCGCGCCTGGAAATCGGTGTAGTTGGAGGCCGAGCTGACCTCCAGCCACTTCCCCACCCCGGGGGCCCACGCCTCGAGGTCATAGCCCTTGGCCTGGGCGAAGCCCACGTCCCGGGTGCAGCGCTCGACCACCCGGTAGGGCAGCTCCAGGGCCTGGAGCACGCGCTCGGCATCGGCCGTCAGCGTCTCGAGCTCGTCGTACGAGGTGGCCGGATGGACGAACTTGACCATCTCCACCTTGTCGAACTGGTGGACCCGCAGCAGGCCGCGGGTGTCCTTGCCGGCCGCACCCGCCTCGCGCCGGAAGCAGGGCGTGTAGGCGGCGTGGTAGATCGGCAGCCGGTCGGCGGGCAGGATCTCGTCACGGTACAGGTTGGTGACCGGCACCTCGGCGGTCGGGATCAGGTAGAGCTCGTCGCGCTCCACCACGTACATCTGGGCTTCCTTGTCCGGCAGCTGACCGGTGCCGCGGGCGGAGGCGGCGTTCACCAGCAGCGGCGACCAGATCTCGGTGTAGCCCGCCTCGAGCGCCAGCTCGAGCATGAGGCCGATGAGCGCGCGCTGCAGGCGCGCGCCGGGCCCGGTGTACACGATGAACCCCGAGCCCGAGATCTTGGCCCCGCGCTCCAGGTCGAACAGCCCGAGCCGCTCGGCGATCTCCCAGTGGGGCGGCGCGCTCCCCTCCGGCCGCGGCTCGCCCCAAATGCGGACCACCGGGTTGTCCTCCGCCCCGTTCCCATCCGGGACCGATGGGTGGGGCAGGTTCGGGATGAGCAGCAGGTCGGCCTCGATGGCCTCCCGGATGGAATCCAGCTCGGCTTCCAGCTGGTCGATGCGCGCCGAGAGCTCGGCCATGCGGGCCTTCAGCGCCTCCCCCTCCTCGCGCCTCCCTTCGCGCATCAGGGCGCCGATCTCCCGGCTGCCGGCGTTGCGCTGCGCGCGCAGCTCATTGACCTCCGCCTCAACCGCACGGCGCCGCTCGTCGGCCGCGTACACGCGGTCCACCGGCTCGGCCGGCTCGCCCTTGCGGGCCACCGCCGCCTTGACGGCCTCGGGGTCGTCGCGGATCTGCTGCAGTCCGATCATGCCGGCTTGAGGGTATCGGCGCCGGAGGCGGCGCGCAGGCGCTCCACGACGAAGTCACGCTCCAGGCTGGCCAGCAGCCAGCCGGCCCGCGGGCCGTGGGGCTGGCCCAGGAAGGCGAGGTACAGCGCCGCGAAGGCGCGCCCGGCGGGCAGCCCCGCCGCGCGGGCCGCGTCGAAGATCGCGGCCTGCAGGGCCTCGCCGGACCAGGTCTCGGGCAGCGACTCGGCCAGTCGGGCCAGCACGGCGCGCTGCGCCTCGTCCAGGCCGCCGGCAGCCTCCGGCAGCGCGTCGCGCCGCACCTCGAGGCGGGAGCGCTCCGGGGCGTAGGCCTCCAGCCAGAGCCGCGCCGACCGGAGCCGCTCGTCCAGGATCTGGAGCTCGCGCGGGGTGAGGGGCGACCCCTTCTCCGCCTCGACCCGGGCGCGCAGGTCGACGCGGGGCAGCTGGGCCAGCATGGCCAGGTGGGCGAAGGGCGGACGGAAGTGCGCGCCCTCGGCCGCCGGGTCCGCCTCGGCGTCCACCAGGGTCATGGCGTACAGGCGCGCCGGATCGGGCGGCAGCTCGCCCCTCACCTCGTGGCCGGCCGCCGCGGCCGCCAGCCGGTCCGACTCGTCGAAGAGGCGCGGGATGGCGTCGGTCCCCTCGGGGTCGAAGTCGATGGCCTGGTTGGGCCGCGGCCGCAGGAAGAGGAGCCGCAGCTGTTCGGCCGGCACCACCTCGGCGATGCGATGCGCGGCGGCGCCGCGCCCCTTGGAGGTGGACATCTTCCTGCCGCCGATGTTCAGGAACTCGTACGGCACGTTGAGCGGCGGCTCGCGGTCGAAGACCTCGCGGGCGATGGCGTCGGAGCGGTCGCGGGAGCCGCCCCGCGTGGAGAGGTCCTTCCCGGCCGGCTCGATGGTGACGCCGAAGTGGCTCCACTGGGCGGCCCACTCCAGGTTCCAGGGCAGCTTGGCCGCCCCGCCGAACGGCGAGACGCGCCCGCTGGCCCCGCAGCCGCGCGCCCAGTCGACGAGGTCGGGCTGACACTCGTAGGCGACCGTCTCCCCGTCCCAGTCCCGGGCCAGGGTGGTGCCCACCTTCCCGCAGCGCGGGCAGATGACGTGGACGGGGAGCCAGCCCTCCGGGCGCTCCACGCGGCTGACGCGGCGGTAGATGTCGCGCACCACCTCGGCCCGGTCGAGCGCCGCACGGAGGTATCGGTCCATCTCGCCGGCGGCGTACAGCTCGCTCATCCAGTAGTAGCGGTCCGGGTGGATGCCCAGGCCGGCGAAGGTGTCGATGAAGAGCCCGGCGAAGTGGCGTGCGTACGACTCGTGGCCGTCCGGCTCCGGGTCCGGGACATGGGCCAGCGGGACGCCCATATAGCGGTCCACCGCGTCCGGCGTGAGCAGCGCCTGGGAGTCCATGGGGTCCAGGTCGTCGACGCCATAGAGCAGGGTGGTCGGGATCCCGCGGTCGCGCAGGGCGCGGGCGATGACGTCCAGGATCACCGGCCCGCGCAGCGAGCCGACGTGGACGGTTCCGGACGGCGTCTTGGAGTCGTTGACGACCTGCGGCCCGGAGACGCGGGCGGCCAGCTCGTCAGCCCAGAACACGGGAGCGCGGCGAGCTACCCGACCCGCACCACGGTGTAGGTGACCGGCCCGGCCGGCGCCTGGACCACGACCTTGTCGCCCTTCTTGCGGCCCATCAGCGCGGCGCCAACCGGCGACTCGTTGCTGATGCGCCCGTCGCGGGGCGAGGCCTCGGCGGAGCCCACGATGGTGAAGGTCTCCTCGCCATCGGCACCCCTGATCACGACCCTGGAGCCGATGCCCACCTTGTCGCCGTTGCCGCCGCTCTCGATCACCTGGGCGTTCTTCAGCTGCGCCTCCAGGGTGGCGATGCGGCCCTCCAGGAAGGACTGCTCCTGCTTGGCGTCCTCGTACTCGGCGTTCTCGGTGATGTCACCGTCCAGCTTCGCGTCGTGGATGCGTTGGGCGACCCGCGGCCGCTCGACGGTGATCAGGTGGTTCAGCTCCGCCTTGAGCTTTTCGAGGCCCTCGGCAGTCAGATAGACGGGCTTGTTGTTCATCCGATCCACCCCCTCTCAGGTCGTGTCAGCGCCTCGTTGGCGAGGCTCGTCCACGTCGCGCCGCGGGGTAACGACGGCGACGCGTCCCCCCGTTCAGACGTAACAAAAAACGCTCCAGGCCCCGCCACGTTGCGTCGCTGGCGTCCCTGAAGCTGGCCGTTGCCAGTGCGATTGGCCCGTCGGCGTTCCCGCCCGGGTCCACCGACGCCGCGCGATTGTAGGCCCGCGGGTGCGGGGTGTCAAAGCCTCGCGGCCGTTCGCGCGCCTCAGCGGCCGGCCAGGACGAGAGCCACCACCAGCGCGGCGAACGCGACGCGGTAGAGGCTGAAGACCGCCACCGACCGCCGCCGCAGCCAGGCCAGCAGGAAGCCGATGGCCAGCGCCCCCGACACGGCCGCCGCGACGAAACCGCCGCCGATGGCCAGCCACTCCACCCCGGTGTGGGTCTCGGTCAGCAGGTCGCGCGAGCCGTACAGCCCGGCGCCCAGGGTGATGGGCGTGGCCAGCAGGAAGCTGAAGCGCGCCGCCGCCTCACGGGTCAGGCCCAGGGCCAGGCCGGCGCTGATCGTGGCGCCCGAGCGGCTGATGCCCGGCAGCAGGGCCAGCGCCTGGCTGAAGCCGACCGCCAGGGCCGTGCCGACCCCCACCTCCGACAGCTCGCGGCGGCGGGCGCCGAAGCGGTCCGCGGCCAGCAGCGCCATGGCCCCGATCACCAGGAAGCCGGCGATCGCCAGCCGCACCTCATCCGAGCCGCCGTGCAGCACCTCGTCGATCACGTCCTCCCCCAGGAAGCCGATGATCGCCGCGGGCACGGTGGCCAGCGCGAGCAGCCAGGCCAGGCGGCGGTCCGGGTCGTCGCCGATTCGCCGCTCCCCGATCGAGGCGAAGAAGGCGCGCGCCAGCCGCACCCAGTCGCGCCAGAAGTAGCCGACCAGGGCCAGCAGCGTCCCCAGGTGCAGGAAGACGTCGAAGGCCAGGCTGCCGATCAGCCCGTCCCCGTCCCAGCCGGCCATCCAGGGCACCAGCTCGAGGTGCGCGCTGGAGCTGATCGGGATGAACTCGGTCAGCCCCTGCAGGATGCCGATCAGGACGGCCTGGAGGACGAGCTCCATGGCTCAGGACCGATGGGTGCCCGGCGCGGCGGGTGAGCGCCGCGCCGGCATCGGTCTCTGCGGCCCTCAGCGGATGAAGAGCGGCGCCAGGACCAGGGTGATCGTGGCGAGCAGCTTCACCAGCACGTGGAGCGAGGGCCCGGCGGTGTCCTTGTACGGGTCGCCGACGGTGTCGCCCACCACGGCCGCCGCGTGGGCCGGGGTGCTCTTGCCGATGGTCTCCCCCGCCTCGTCGCGCAGGTGGCCCGCCTCGATGTACTTCTTGGCGTTGTCCCACGCGCCGCCACCGTTGTTCAGCACCGTGGCCAGCAGCACACCGGCGATGGTGCCCACCATCAGCAGGCCGGCCACCGCCTCGTGGCCCAGCAGCAGGCCCACCGCGATGGGCGTGGCGACCGCCACCAGGCCGGGGGCCACCATCTCGCGCAGCGCGGCCCGGGTGGTGATGTCCACCACGCGGGCGTAGTCGGGGCGCACCGAGTAGTCCATGATGCCCGGGTTCTCGCGGAACTGGCGGCGCACCTCGATGATGATCGACTGCGCGGCCTTGCCCACCGCCCGGATGGCCAGCGAGCTGAAGAAGTAGGCCAGCATGGCGCCGATGAGGGCGGCCACGAAGACCCCGACATCGGCCAGGTTGACCGCCTCCAGCAGGGTGCCCGCCTCGCGGGAGCCGGCCTCGATCTGGTTGGACAGGATCAGGTTGACCTTGTCGATGTAGGCGCTGAACAGCAGGAAGGCGGCGAGGCTGGCCGAGGCGATGGCGTAGCCCTTGGTCAGCGCCTTGGTGGTGTTGCCCACCGCGTCCAGGCGGTCGGTGATCTCCCGCGCGCCGGACTCGGCCCGGCTGAACTCGGCCACGCCGCCGGCGTTGTCGGTGATCGGGCCGAAGGTGTCCATGGCCAGGATGTAGGCCGTGGTCATCAGCATGCCCATGGTCGCCACCGCGGTGCCGAAGATGCCGCCCACGTCGTTGCCCTCGGCGTTGGTCAGCCCGGCCTGCGAGCCGAGCCAATGGGAAGCGATCAGGGCGATGCCGATGCACACCGCGGTCACGAAGGTGGTCTCGAAGCCGACCGCGGTGCCGCTGATGATGTTGGTGGCCGGGCCCGTCTTGGAGGCCTCGGCGATCTCGCGCACCGGGCGGAAGGTGCCGGCGGTGTAGTACTGGGTGATGTAGACGAAGGCCACGCTGGTGGCCAGGCCCACCAGGCCGGCGCCGAAGAACCAGACCCAGGCCGGGATGCCGGCCGCGCCGGTCGCGTCGCCGGTGTTCATCAGCAGGTTGGTCGAGATGAAGAGGCCGACGACCGACAGGATGGTGGTCACCCAGTACCCGCGGTTGAGGATGTTCATCGGGTCCTCGGTCTCCGAGCCCCGGATGAAGAACATGGCCACGATCGTGGCCAGCAGGCCGAAGGCGCGGACCACCAGCGGGAAGAAGATCCAGCCCTCGGGGTTCGGCCAGCCGGCGGACTCGGCGATGGTGAAGGCCGCCACGCCGAGGATCATGGCGCCGATGTTCTCGGCGGCCGTGGACTCGAACAGGTCGGCGCCGCGGCCGGCGCAGTCGCCGACGTTGTCACCCACCAGGTCGGCCACCACGCCGGCGTTGCGCGGGTCGTCCTCCGGGATGCCGGCCTCGACCTTGCCGACCAGGTCGGCGCCCACGTCGGCGGCCTTGGTGTAGATGCCGCCGCCCAGCTGGGCGAAGAGCGCCACGAAGCTGGCGCCGAAGCCGAAGCCGACGATCAGGAACGGGGCCTCGGCGATGGTGACGTCACCGATGAGGGTGCCGTAGATGGTGAAGATGCCCCACACGCCGAGCAGGCTGAGGGCCACCACCAGGAAGCCGGACACCGCGCCACCGCGCATGGCGACCTGCACCGCCTCGACCAGGCTGCGGCGGGCGGCGGCGGCGGTCCGCAGGTTGGAGCGGACGCTGATGTACATGCCGATGACGCCCGAGGCCATGGAGCAGGCCGCGCCGACCAGGAAGGCGATGGCGGTCATGATGGCGATCGGGCCGCCGGCCAGCTCCGGCACGTCGGCGACCTCCTCGGTCTCCACGAGGCCGATCACCACGCCGATGATCACCGCCCCGACCAGGGCCAGCATGGCGATGGTGGTGTACTGGCGCCGCACGAAGGCGTCGGCCCCCTCACGGATGGTGTCGGCCACGTCCTGCATGGCCTGCGGCCCCTTGTCGCGGCCGAGGACGTCTCGCGCCAGGTACAGGGCGAATCCCACGGCCGCGAGACCGGCGACCGGGATCAGCCAGGTGAGGAGCTGAAGCTGCATGAGTCCTCCGATGGGCGGACGGGTCCGGCGCGGCGACCGCGGCCTGCGGGGCGCAACCGGCTCAACCCGTACCGGTCTGAACACACGGAAAACGCCGGCGGTAGCACGCCATTGGGCACCCGCCAG
>DASRYM010000088.1:0-11759 GCA_035687145.1 Candidatus Zixiibacteriota bacterium
AACCACAGCTGGGTTATACAGGGTGTGGCCATCGAGCCTCCTCGTTGGGGTGCGTGAACGCGTCTTGTCACCGCTGTTTTCGCACACTTGAGGGACTCGGTGGCTGTTTTCTTTCATCGTTCGTGAATTTTCCAGGCTAGGTCTCGGCCATGTTCGCCGAGGAGCAGCCGCACCTCCGGCCGCTGCCCCTGGAGCCCTTTCGCTACTACCAGTACGGCACCCGCACCGTGCATCTGGACGGCTGCGTCGAGGCCGCCGCCGTCTCCTACGGGGTGCCGCCCGGGTGGATCGGCCGCGAGGTCGCCGTCCAGTGGGATGCGCACCATGTCCGGCTCCTCGATCCCACCACCGGCGCCTTGCTCCGCGAGCATCGCCGGGCCGCGTCCGCAGCGCTCCGCACGTCGGCGGAGATGGGAAGGATCTTCGCACCGGTTTTGGCTCGAGTTGCCTTGGCCACCTAACTAAGCGTCGGCTCTCTCCGGGCGGCAATGACTACGCGACACTCCTCCGTGGCGAGTCGATGGGCGATACGGTAGCCGATGCCACGACTCGCCCCGCCGACGATCGCGACCCGTCCGGTCAGCCACAGATCCATGCGTCCGTCCCTACCGGCGAAGGCTGGCCAGGAATTGCTCTGCGTTCCGGTAAAATATTTTGTCCAAGACGTCTGGGCTGTAGCCCTCGGCCTCCCAGTCGGCGATCAGCCGCTCGTAGGGCAGGAGCGGGTAGTCGGCACCGAACATGACCCTGTCCTGTAAACGCCGCGGGATTTCGTGCTTGAGCTCTGCCGTGAAGTACCTGGGTGACCATCCGTGCAGCTCGTACCAGACGTTCGGCTTGTGGAGGAGCACGGCGATCATCTCCGATTGCCAGGGCCAAGCCGGCCGCGCCGCTACGAGCGTCAAGCCGGGGTAGGTCGCTGCGACCTCGTCCAGGTGGCGCGGATGCGAATACTCGAGGCGAACGCCGTCGCCGCCTGGGAGCGTCGCGCCGAGCCCGGTGTAGCCGACGAAGATCAGGACCGGGATCCGAGCCTGGCTGCACAGGGCGTAAAGCGGTGCATAACGTGGATCGCTCGCGGCGATGTTGAAGCCGGCGCCTGGTACAGCCAAGCCGATGAAGCCGGCGCCTGCTGCCGCACATCGTTCGAGCTCTCGCACGCCTGCATCACCCAGACGGGGATCAATGTGGAGCCAATTCCCCAGGATCACATCCGGGTACTTCTGCTGCGTTTCCAGGGCGTAATCGTGCAGTGCGCGTAACTCGTCCAAGCCCAGCGTCCGCCGGACGCCTAAGTCCAGGATCGCCTGCACATTGAGTGAGCGGAAGTGTTCCGCCATCTCGGCCTCGGTGACGTACCTGGGAGAGGAGCGCCAGACCCGTATCTGCTGGGCGAGCTCCTCGGGGGACTGCAAGGGATAGCCGCGCTGGGTGCCCCAGTGGGAGTGCATATCGATGATTCGCATCCTTTCGCGGTTCATGCGCCTCCTGTCACCTAATGCCGAGGTAAATTCGTCGGATCTGCTCGTTGCCTAGGAGTTCGGTGGTGGTGCCCTGGGCTGCGATGCGCCCCTGCCGGAGGACATAGCAGTGCCGGGCGATGCCCAGCGCCAGCCGAGCGTTCTGCTCCACGAGCAGGACGGGCACGCCTGCGTCGTTGATTTGGCGGATGACGCCGAAGATGTGTTCGGTGATCCGGGGCGCGAGCCCGAGCGACGGCTCATCGAGGATGAGGAACCGCGGGGAGGCCATCAAGGCCCGGCCGATCGCCAGCATCTGCTGCTCACCGCCCGAGAGCACGCCCGCCCGCTGCCGCCGGCGGCTGGCTAGCACGGGGAACAGGGCGTACACATCGGCCAGGCTGGCGACGATCCGCCGGCGTGCCGCCCTCCGGTACGCTCCCAGCTCGAGATTCTCCTCGACCGTGAGCTCGGGGAATAACATCCGTCCCTGTGGCACCTGAATCACGCCAAGCTCCACGATCTCCTCAGCGGACAGGTCGTGGATGGGCTGACCCGCAAGATAGACGCTGCCCTGACGGCACCGGAGCAGCCCCGAGATTGCTCGGACCAGGGTCGTTTTACCGGCACCGTTCGGCCCGAGCAGGCTCACGAGTGCACCGCTCGGGACTTTCAAGGATACGCCGTGGAGCACGTCGAGCCCTCCGTAGCCACCGACCAGGTCGATCGCTTCAAGCACGGACAGGACTCGTCCCCAGGTACGCTTCAATGACCCGCGGGTTCTGCTGCACGGCGTCGGGAGGGCCTTCGGCGATCTTTTCTCCGTGGTGGAGAACCACCAACCGGTCGGCGAGCTCCATGATCACGCGCATGTTGTGCTCGATGACCAGCAGGGTGACACCGCGGTCGCGCGCCAGACTCCGGCACGTCTCAACCACCTGCTCCGCCTCAGCCTCGCTCATCCCCGACGTGGGCTCATCGAGCAGCAGGAGGCGGGGGCGGGCGGCGAGGGCGCGCGCCAGGTCGACCCGCTTCAAGATGCCAAACGGCAGATCTTTCGCCAGCACATCGCGATAGGCCCCGAGTCCCATGGCCTGCAGCAGCCCATCGGCCTCCTGGGTGGTCTGCTGCTCGAGGCGTCGCGTGGCCGGCAGGCCGAGAGCGCTTGACCAGAAGCGGTACCCTACGTGGCGGTCGAGGCCCACGATCACGTTGGTCCGGACGGTCTGATCACCGAAGATCTCCACGTGCTGGAACGTGCGGCCAATTCCGAGCCGAGCGATCTCGTGCGGGGGTCGGCCGTCGATTCGGCACCCCCGGAAGACCACCTGACCGGCCACCACCCGCACGACGCCCGTCACCGCGTTGACGAAGGACGTCTTACCGGCGCCGTTTGGTCCGATGAGCCCCCAGATCTCGCCCTGGTTCAACTCCAGGTCCACGCCGCGCAAGGCAACGAGCCCGCCGAACCGGACGGTGAGATCGCGGGCGGCGAAGAACGTCATTGCGACGGCGAGCCGATGGCAGCCACCCGTGCCCTGGATCGGTGCCAGCCCCGGCGAAGGTCCGCGAGCGCCCCTGCAATCCCCCGCGGCATGAAGACCAGGAAGGCCAGGAGCAGGCCTCCGTAAACGAAGTCGCTGTACTCCTGAAAGCGCCGGAGCCACTCGGGCAACCCCGTGATGATCGCCGCCCCAAGCACGGAGCCGGTGACGGAACCGAGTCCGCCCACCACGATAAAGATGATGTGCCGCACGGAGGCCCACAGGCCGAACTCAACGGGATCGATGAACCCGACGACGGCCGCGTAGAGCCCGCCGCCCACGCCGGCGTAGAAGGCGGCGATAGTGAACGCCGCGAGCTTGATCCGGGCGATGGGGATACCAAGAGCCTGGGCGGCCGCCTCACTGTTTCGTATGGCATCGAACGCGCGCCCGAGAGGCGAGTACCTCAGGTTCCGAGCGGCGTAGAGCATGCCCAGTGTGACGGCCAGCACCGGATAGTACAAGCTCAGGTCGGTCGCCAGCAGCCGACCGGCCACGGAGGGCCTCGGTGCCAGCATCCCCCGCACGCCGCCGGTCACCGACGCGAGCTCATGGACCAGGATTTGGGTCACCTCCAGGAAGCCGATCGTCACGAGCGCCAAGTAGAAACCGGCCAGGCGAATCGCGGGCAGCCCTAAGAGCGCGCCACAGGCCGCCGCCACGAGTCCGCCTGCGGGCAAGGCGAGCCAGAACGGCAGCCGCACATTCGCGTACAGCAGGGTCGTGGCGTAGGCGCCGATGGCGACGAACGACGAGTGGCACAACGAGATCTGGCCAGCGTTGCCGGTCAGCAGGTTCAGCCCGGTGGCGATGATAATGTTCACCAGCACTAGGTTCAGGAGGTACTGCTGGTAGGTACCGAGAAGCCACGGGCCGGCGAGGAGCAGCACCATGCAGGCCGACAGGATCAGAACCCGCTGCGGCGGGCTCATACGCGGCGCGCCAGGGGGGTTCCCAGCAACCCGTGGGGCCGGAGCAGGAGCACGCCGATCAGCAGGAGGAATGCGACCACGTCCTTGAATGTGCTGCCAACGTAAGCACCGGAGAACGTCTCCGCCACGCCCACTAGGACGCCGCCCAGGACAGCCCCCGGCAGGCTGACGAAGCCGCCCACCACGGCGGCCACGAACGCCTTGATGAGCACGTGTCCCATCTCGGGGTGGATCCCGAACAGGGCGCCAAGTAGCATCCCCGCAGTGGCCGCCATGGCCGTGCTGAGAGCCCACGTGGCCGAGAATACCCAGCTCACCCGGATGCCCATCAGTCGCGCGCCTTCCGGGTTTTGCGCCACCGCACGCATGGCCTTGCCCTGGCGCGTGAATCGGAAAAAGAGCGCGAGAAGCGCCATCAGTACGATGGCAGTGCCATCCATGTATAGCAGCAGGGGGTTGATCCGCACCGGACCGAGGGCCAGGACATCGGTCGAGAAGGGCACCGCCAGGGGATAGAGGTTGTCCTGCCAGATGAGCCGCACCCCATTTTTCAGCATGAGACCGACCGCCAAGGTGGCGACCACAATTGTGAACTCAGGTGCCCGCATCACGGGCCGGATGAAGGCCCGCTCGATTGCGATCCCGAACCCGGCGGCCAACGCCATCGTTATGGGCACGACGAGATGGAACGGCAGGTGGAGCCCGACAGAAAGGAACAGCGCGATGTAGGCGCCGACCATGACCAGCTCGCCCTGCGCGAAATTGACAATCCCCGCGGCCTTGAACGGCATCACCAGCCCCAGGGCGACCAGGGCGTAGACGCTTCCGACGCTGACACCAGAAAAGAGCAGCTGCGCGTTTAGCGCCAGGGACATGGCCGGCACCGCGAGGGTCGGCTACTTTTTAAGGTGTTTCAGGATATCGCTCGGGCGCTTGCTCTCCCAGGCGAGCGGCGTCCACTCCCCGTTCTTGACTTCCATGATTTGCAGCGACAGGTTGCCGATGTGGTGCTCAGGGGTAAACGTCCGTGGCGTTGCCACCATGCTGACTCGCCAGTTCCGCAGCGTCTCCAACGCCGCGATGAACTTGTCACGTGTGAGATCCGGGCCCGCGCGCCGCAGTCCCTCCGCCACGACGTGGAGGTCCCCGTAGCCCAGCAGGTCGAAGACATTCGGCCGCCCAGCGGGCATGTTCGGGTACTCGCGGCGCCAGGCCGTCTCAAACTTGACCATGTCGGGGTGCCTGGAGCCGAAGTAGAGCGGGGTGAGCCAAGCGGCCATGAAGCCCTCGGCCGCCGACTTGGCATTGGCCGGGATCGAGTTATCGACCATCGTCCCGCTGCCGAAGAACTTCTGATTGAGGCCGAGTTCCCGCGCCTGCCGGAGGATGATCGCCCCCTCAGCCGGATGGCCCGAGATCATGATGACGTCGGGGTTGGCCTGTTTCAGCTCGAGCAGCTGCGGAGTGAAGTCCTTGTCGCCGATGTTGAACTCTACCCGTTTGACGGGCTCCTGATTGAACCACGAACGCAGATACCGGATGACGGCATCGGCTTCGTTCTTGGAGAACTCGTCGCGGCCGCTGATGAAGCCGATCCGCCGCGCCCCGAGACCTTGTGTCAGGAACTCCGAGTAGATTTCGCCGTAACGGGCCGCCTCGGTGGTACCCCCGCGGAAGAGGTACTTGCTGAAGGGTTGCGTCACCTGGGGCGCGGAGGCGATCGACACGTACATCGGCACCTGGCGCTCCTTGACGAAGTCAATCACGCCGACAGTCGAGTTGCTACCGGCGACGCTGAAGATCATGAAGACCCTGTCCTGGTCTACGAGTTTCTTCACCGCCGCCAGCGCCCGGCTGGGCGAATGTGCGTCGTCCTCGAACAGGATTCGCAGCCGGCGCCCGTGAATTCCGCCAGCGGCGTTGACCTCCTTCGCTGCGAGGTTCATGCCGTCCCGGCCACCGAGGCCGATGAACGCCGCGGGGCCAGTAATGGGGCCGAAAGCGCCAATGGTCACCGTGTCGTCCGAGACGCCGTCGACGGCATGGGCCGGTAATGTAACTCCAAGCCCGAGCGTGGCGCCGAGGAAGGCAAGCGTCACTATCGTGCGGGACATCACGCGTCCTCCTGATCTGGCCGGCTAGGACTGTTTGGCCGCCGCCAACACGTGCTCTAGGAGTACGTGTCTCGGAATCTTGCCGGTCGGCGTCCGCGGCAGCTCGGGAAAGATCTCGAGCCGTTCCGGCAGCTTATATGTAGCGATCTTGTCTTTCAGGTACTCGATTACTTCGGCCAATGTCAGGGTTTCTCCTGGGCGCGGGACCACACAGGCGCAGGGCCGCTCGCCGAGTTTCGGGTCGGGGACACCGATGATGGCGACGTCGAGGACTTTCGGGTGCTTGAACAGCACCTCCTCGATCTCGCGCGGGTAGATGTTCGCGCCGCCTCGAATGATCATCTCTTTCTTTCGGCCGACGATCTTGAGGTAACCGCGCTCGTCGAAGACCCCGATGTCCCCAGTGCGGAACCAGCCGTCTGGGGTGAAGCTCTGGGCATTGGCAGCCGGGTTGTTGTAGTAGCCAATCGTCACCGAAGGGCCGATGGTCAGGATCTCCCCGGCCTGCCCGGGAGGCAGAGGCCGGCCTTCGTCGTCGACGACCTTCACGCCCATCTCGGGCAGCGGCTTGCCAACGAGGCCGCAAACGGCCTCTGGATCGTCGTCCAGGCGGGTGTAGGCCTGGGCGCCGCACTCCAGCATTCCGTACATCTCCAACAGGTGCCCCGGGAGCACCTGTCGGCACCGTCGGATGACCTCGATGGGGCACGAGGCCCCGCCCGTCACGTAGACCTGCAACGAGCTCAGGTCGTACGTCCCGCGCGCTGCTGCGTCGAGGAGCGCCACGAGCCCGGCCGGAGCTGTGGCGAAGTGCGTGATGCGCTCCCGCTCGATCAGCCTCAGGGCCTCGTCGGGCTTGAAGCTTTCCATGTAGACGAGTTTGCAGGCCGCCAGCTGCGCCTGGATGGTCTGGAACAGTCCCCAGTTGAGCCCGACGGGCAAAAAAACGAGGAAGGCGCTGTCGCTCGTGACCGCATGGTCCCTATTCAGAAACCGCAAGGCGGAGTTGGTGGTGTTGTGCGTGTGCACAACCGCCTTCGGGTCGCCAGTCGTACCCGACGTGAACGCGACCCTGGCGATCGCATTCCCGTGCGGGCGGCGCGCCCGCAGTTCGGCCTCCGACACCTCCAACCCAGCGTCGGCAGCGAGGAAGCGGCGAAGGTCGAAGAGGTCCGGTGGGACCTCGTCGTCCACCACGACGATGTGCTTCAGCTTTGGCAGCCTGGGCTGGAGCGCGCGAATCATGGCCACGTAGTCGAAACCGCGGAAGCGTCCGGGAATGACCACCACGGCCGCCTCGGTGAAGCCTAGGACCAGCTCCACTTCCTTGCTCCGGAAGTCCGCGTGATACTGACAGAATGGGATCCCGGCCAGCATCGCCGAGCTCACGGCGATGGCAAATTCGCTCCAGTTCGGCAGCTGGATGGCGATAACGTCGTTCGATGTAAGCCCCAGCGCCACCCAGTGCGCGGCCAGCCGCTGCGTCTCTTCCCAGTACCGACGGTATGTCACCCGGCGGCGGCCATCGACCAGAGCGACGCGTTCCGGAAAGGCCGCAGCCGCCTGCTCCAGCGCTTCGTTGCTCGTGGTATCGACCCAGTAACCGCGCGCCGTGTACTCAGCGACGAGTTCCGGCCGGAAGCCGAGTCCAGTGAAGTTCATTCGTCACCTCGTGGCCTGGCGCTGCTCGTCGCCGCTCCCGGTCCGGTCTCCTCCCCGCAGGTCACAGGGCCGTGATCGAGTCCTCGCATGATGAACTCCACGACCGATTCAGCGACCTCGGCCTCGGGCAACCGCCCCCGCAGCGACCACCGCCGCAGAGCGAGCATCGCCGGCAGAAACGTGATGACCTGGGCGGCGAAGTAGGAGTTGCCGGTGGTTACGACTCCGTCGGCTATCGCCTGCTCGACAATGCGCTGGACGTATTCGATGAACTCCTGGGTTCTAGCCAGCAGCCTGGCGCGGAGCGACCGCTCGAGGGCGTGCACTTCTTGGTACAGGAGGAGGATATCGTCCTGCCGCTGCATGACGACCTGGGTGAAGGCACGGACAGTCGCCCCCAGGCGGTGCCGCGGGTTCGTTTCCCTGGCGATCGCCGCCCGCACGGCCTCGTGGTAGTCGCGCACGAGTTCATCCAGGACCAGGAACAAGATGTCGTCCTTGGACCGCGCGTAGTTGTAGAGCGTGCCCTGTGTCATGCCCGCGGCCTCGCCGATCTCCCTGACGGTGGCCGGGTGAAAGCCTTTGGCGCGGATCACGCGGCGCGCAGCGTCCACGATCTGCGCCTGGCGCGCCCGCACCAGCGATGGATCCTTAATGCGCACCGTTCGGTGTGCCACTTGCGGCCAGAAGTTAGCATAGAGTGAGCGCTCACTCAATGGGCGCCCGCAACTCCCCTCTTTGCGTTGGTTGGGGGAGGCACCGGGGGCCGGGGACCGAGGCAGGGGTTCCCCGAAGATTGCTGCCGGGTGGGCGAGCAGGCGGCGCTCGGTGGTGGGCGGGAGGCGACCTCCTGAGGGTGAGCTTGGGCCTGGGGAACCAGGGGAGAAAGCTACCGGAAACCGTTGAGGACGTTCACAACAGGTCACCGGCAGGGACATCAGGCGGCTGGCTGCAGCCGGCGCCACTGTCAGCGGCAGGCTCAGGCCAGCACCGGGCATCGCGCGGGCCGTAGAGTCGGTGTGCCAGCGGCCTCCGCCGCCAGCGGACCGGTACGAATGGCGAAACGTGGGCCTGCGGGGGCGCGGATATGGACCTACCGGGCCAGGGCGTGTGCGATGAGCGCGGTCAGGGTCGCGATCGTCAGCGGAAGGCCCCCAACTCGGACGGCAGCGCTTTAACGGCGTCTTTACGCGTCAATCCGTTAACCGCTTTACGGGGGCGGCCACGACAGAGACGATTTTCTGTCCGGGCGAACGCGCCGCACGGCCGGCGCTAACCCACCGAAATCTCGATGGGCGCCAGGTGGACGGCTCGCTCGCTGCGGGCCCCCGCAACCACGCGAAAACAGCCTCCTGGTCTTGCTGGGCCAGGAGGCTGTCTGGCGTCAGCCGCCCGCTAATCACCGCCCGCTCGGGATCGCCCGCCTCGGCCCAGGAGCAGCCCACCGAGGACCCGGCCCTCACGACCCGGCGGGAGCTTGGCGCCGTGGGGGATGACGGGCGGGCTGGACGCCGGCGGCCTCCGGTATTGCAGCCCTGGCTGCCGGCTGCTAAGATGACCGGACTTTTTTCAGCATCACCAGCGCCAGGGGGCTCGAAGGGATGACGGCGAGCATTCGCGGGTCACTCCTGCTTGTCCTGCTCGGCGCCGTGCTCCTGGGCGGTCCGGCGGCGGCCGGGACCGAGCTGATCCTGAACACGCAGGACTTCGCGCCGTTCAGCTACGAGGCGAACGGCGAGGTGGCCGGCCCGGCGGCCGAGATCATCCGCCGGGTGTGCGCCGACGCGAAGATCACCTGCACGCTCCGCCTGCTGCCCTGGCGGCGGGCCCAGCAGGAGGTGCGGGACGGCCAGGCCCACGGCATGTTCGTCATCGGCTGGAACGCCGAGCGGGCGAAGTGGCTGCACTTCTCGCCGGCGCTGCTGATCACCGAGTACGGCTTCTTCGTCCGCGCCGACGACCCGCTCCAGTTCAGGAAGAACGCGGACGTGAAGGGCTACACCGTGGGCGTGTACGGCCCCTCCAACACGGCCACCGCGCTCCAGGCGATCAAGGACGAGATCAAGGACCTCACCATCGACATGACGCCCGACGACGAGGCGGCCTTCAAGAAGCTCGCTCTCGGGCGCGTCCGCGCGGTGTACTCGAACAAGGACGTCGGATTCGACCTGCTGCGCAAGCTCGACATCAAGAACGCGCGCTACGCGGGCCGCCAGCAGAGCCTGAAGTATTACGTCGGGTTCTCACAGCGGACGACCGAGCGGGCCGTGGTCGAGGCGTTCAACAGCAGCTTCCGCTCCCTCCACAGACAGGGCGTCATCCAGGAGATCCTGACCCGCTACGGCATGGAGCCGGCCCCGCTGGAATGAGCGGGGCGGGCTCCGACGGGTCGGCCGTCCCGGCCCTCGCTGGCGCCGCCCCTGGCCGCCCGTCCGGCCGGCCCCCGACCCGCAGCGTCAGCACCCGCTTCACGGCCGCGCTCGTCGGCGTGGTGACCCTCCTCCTGGTAGCCTTCGCGGCCATCGTCATCGCGGTCAGGGTCCGGCAGATCGACGCCGACCTGAACGACCTGCTCGACGACGCCTCCGGGCTGGCCCAGGTGAGCCTGGCGGTGCCGCTGTGGAACCTCGACACCGACACCCTGACGAGCTTCGCCCAGGCCCTGCTGCTGCGCGATGCCCTCGTCTTCGTGGAGATCCTGTCGGAGGGCCAGTCGGTCGTGGCGCGCAGCCGGCCCGACTTCGAGGGCCAGTCGTTCGCCGATTTCGCCCGGTCGTCGGGATTCCGGGTGAGGAGCGCCGACATCGCCTACCAGGGCAAGCGCATCGGCGCGGTGCGACTGGCCGTCTCGCGCGAGGGCGTCGGCGCCGCCGTCCTCTGGAACGCCGCCGGCATCCTGGCCCTCACTCTGGTCAGCATCGCCGCCATCACGGCGACCTCGGTCGCCATCACCCGGCGGTACGTGGCCCGCCCGCTGGCCGCGCTCCAGAAGTCGGCCGGTCTCATCGCCGGCGGCAACCTGGACGCGCCGATCGACACCACCCATCAGGACGAGATCGGGCACCTGGCCCGCGACCTCGACGCGATGCGCGGCTCGCTCCGGGCCCTGATCGCCGAGCGGCGCCGCAACGAGGAGCGCCTGGCGGATGCCAACCGGACGCTCGAGCAGCGGGTGGAGGAGCGCACACGCGCGCTGCAGGCCCGCACGCAGGAGCTGACGCGCACGGTGGAGGAGCTGCGGGCGCTGGGCGAGGTGAGCCGGGCCGTCAGCTCCACGCTCGACCTGGAGACGGTCCTCACCATCATCGTCGCGCACGCCGTGCAGCTCACCGGCACCGACGGCGGCGGCATCTACGAGTACGACGCCCGGACCGACACGTTCCACCTGCGCGCCACCTACCAGATGGACGCCGAGCTGATCGAGGCGCTCCGCGCCCACCCGCCCCGCCTCGGCGAGGGCACGGTGGGCCGGGCCGCCGCCCTGCGCGCCCCGGTGCAGATCGCGGACCTCCACGAGGACACCTCGTACGAGCCGCGGCTGCGCGAGGTGTTCGCGCGCTATGGCTTTCGGGCTCGCCTGGCCGTCCCGCTGGTCCGGGAGGACCAGATCGTGGGCGCGCTGGTCGTGCGCCGCCGGGCGCCCGGCCCCTTCTCCCCGGAGCTGACCGACCTCCTGCAGACCTTCGCCACTCAGTCGGTGGTGGCCATCCACAACGCCCGCCTGTTCCGGGAGATCGAGGACAAGAGCCGCCAGCTCGCCGTCGCCAGCCAGCACAAGTCGCAGTTCCTGGCCAACATGAGCCACGAGCTGCGCACGCCGATGAACGCCATCATCGGGGTCGGCGAGATGCTGCTGGAGGACGCGCGCGCGCTCGGGCGGGACGACGAGATCGAGCCGCTGGAGCGCATCCTGCGCGCCGCCCGCCACCTGCTGGCGCTGATCAACGACATCCTCGACCTCTCGAAGATCGAGGCCGGCAAGATGATGCTGTACCCGGAGTCGTTCGCCGTGGCCCCGCTGGTCGAGGAGGTGGCGGGGACGGTGCG
>DASRYM010000089.1:0-3720 GCA_035687145.1 Candidatus Zixiibacteriota bacterium
GTGAGCGGGGTGTGGACGGTGATCACGTCGGCGGCGTGCAGCAGCTCCAGCAGGCCGACCAGCTTCGCGTTGTGCTCGGCGGCCTGCTCGGCGGTGAGGTACGGGTCATGAGCCAGCACCCGCATCTCGAAGCCGGCGGCACGCCGGGCCACGGCCTTGCCGATCTTGCCCAGGCCGATGATCCCCAGCGTCTTGTGCCGCAGCTCGGTCCCGGTGAAGCGCGCCCGATCCCATTCGCCGGCCCGGACCGATGCGTCGGCGGCCGGCACGTTGCGGAGCAGCGCCAGCATCAGCGCCATGGTGTGCTCGGCGGCGGCGATGGTGTTCCCGGTGGGGGCGTTGACGACCATCACCCCTGCGCGGGTCGCGGCGTCCAGGTCGATCCGGTCGGTGCCCACGGACGCCACGCCAACCACGGAGAGGCGCGGCGCGGCGGCGGCCAGCAGCTCGGCATCGACCCGTGTCTGGGAGCGCACGATCAGTGCGTCCCAGCCCCCGTCCTCGGGGAGCAACCCGAGCAGCTCCTCGCGCGACAGGTTGAGCCGCACGTGGGTCTCGTGGGCAGCCCGGAGGACCTCCAGCCCGGGCGTGGCCACCGGCTCGACCACCAGGATGCGCGCCATGCAGGGAGTGTAGTGGGCGCCGGCAGGGGTACCTGCCCTGCACGGGTCATCGGGAAACCCGTGCAGCCGTGCCGCACGGCCGAACCGACACACGTGAGGGCGCTGGGGCCTCGCCGTCAGGGCCTTCGGGAAACCCGTGCACCCGTGCCGCACGGCCGCACACGCCCTCCTGATGGCGCTGGCGTGATGCCGTCACGCGCATCGGTAGACCCGTGCACCCGTGCCGCACGGGTGGCCCGTCTAGGCCGTCAGCTCGGCCGGGTCCAGCGGCGTGATGCCCGGGTCGTGCCAGGCCTCGAAGGCCTCCCCCACCGCCGTCTCGAAGCGCAGGCCCATGAGGACCACCCCGGCGAAGCCGGACGCCCGGGCGCGGGCCGCGATCGCCTTGGCCACCCGCCAGGCGAACTGACGCCGCTCGGCCTCGGGCAGGGAACCCAGCCGCGCGCGCAGCGCATCGGTGATGGGGATGGCGCCCACCCGCTCCAGGCGCCCGACCCACGCCGGCGACACCGGGGGCGTCAGCTCGATGTACACCGGGGGATCCCCCTCGGTCAGCTGCAGGCGTGCAGCCACCTGGTCCACGCCGGTCGGGTCCATGACCGGGCCGGTGGTGAAGAACTGGCCGCCGACCTCCACGCGGCGCTGGAACTGCCAGCGCCGGGAGCGGGTCGACATTCCGACCTCGAAGGGCATCGGTACCTTGGACTGCAGGTCGCGGAGGTGCTCCACGATCTCGTAGCTGTTCGACCAGTGCTCGACCTCGGGGAGCATGTCACCCTGCACCACCAGGAAGGACTCGACCCCGTTGCCCAGCGCGCCGCGCACCTCGCTCTCGATGGCCAGGATGTTTCGGTCGCGGGTGGAGCAGACCACCGTGGGGCGCACCTCCGGCACGTCGTGGGTGATGCGCGCGGCGAAGGCGTAGGGCGAGACCCGGACCTGGCGGAACGGGTTGTCGGTGATCAGGATCCGGCTCCAGCGACCGCGGAGGCGGGTGTGGAGCATGGACGGCAGGCGCGGCGGGTTGACCTCCACCATCTCCACCCAGCCGTCCGGGGCGGACAGCATCGAGGGCTGCTCAGCCATCGAGGGCTGGTCAGCCGCCATTCCGCGCGGCCCGCGCGGCCGCCACCATGTCACCCAGCTGGCGCTCGACCTCGTCCCAGGTGCGGGTCTTCAGCCCGCAGTCTGGATTGACCCACACGTCGCGCGGGTCCATGAAGGTGGACACGTGGCGCAGGCGCTCGGTCATCACCGCGCTGCCCGGGGTGTGCGGCGAGTGCACGTCAAAGACGCCGGGACCGATCTCCAGGCGGCCATCGGGGAGGGCCTCGTAGAAGGCGCGGATGCGCTCGTCGTCCGGGGAGCGGGCATACCAGATGGAGGCCACGTCCACGCCGGCATCTGTCCACAGGGCGGCGATGGTGGCATCGGTGCCGTAGCACATGTGGGTGTGCATCTGGACGTGGGCCGGCTGGTTGAAGACGTGGCCCAGCGCGGCGCGCACGCCGCGGGCGTAGACGGCCCGCTTCTCCTCGGCGTCCTCGGTGGGCAGCGGCCAGCGCTCGCGGACGGCCGGCTCGTCGATCTGGATGACCCGCGCGCCGGCCTCGATGAGGTGGCGCACCTCCTGGGCGATCGGCTGGGCCACCGCCCAGAAGAGCCGATCGTCGGGCACGCCCGGCGGGCGGAAGCTCCAGTTCACGATGGTCACCGGGCCGGTGAGCATCCCCTTCACCGGCTTGTCGGTGGCGTCCTGGGCCAGGCGCCACTCGTCCACGGTCATCGGCGCATTGATGGTGGGCGGCGCGGCCAGGATGGGCGGCCGGGTGCAGCGGCTGCCATAGGACAGGACCCAGCCGTTGCGGGTGGTGTGGTAGCCGTCCATCTGCTCGGCGAAGTACTCGACCATGTCGGTCCGCTCGAACTCGCCGTGGACCAGCACGTCCAGGCCCTTGGCCTCCTGCCAGGCGATGGCGTCGGTGATCAGCTGGCCGATCCGGCGGTCGTACTCGGCGCGGTCGATCTCGCCGCGGTTCAGCCGCGCCCGCAGCCCACGCACCTCGGCGGTCTGCGGCAGCGAGCCGATGGTGGTGGTCGGGTAGGCCGGCAGGTCGAGGTCGGCCTGGGCCCGGCGCCGCTCCTCGCGCGACACGCGCGGCGCCTGCTCGGCGATCTCCGGCCAGTCGGCGCGCGGCGGGTGCGCGGCATGCGCGCTGCCGCCGGTCTCCAGGGCGTGCGCCCAGGCCGCCAGGGCCCGGGCCTTCTCGCGGGCGAACTGGAAGCCGGCGGGCAGCTCCTCGCCCTCGACCGTGTAGGGCAGGAACATGAGGCTGGTGGTGGGCGTGAGACGCACGGTCCGCTGCTCGTTGCCGAGCGGCTCGAGGACGGAACGCGCCGCATCGAAGTCGTCGGGCCACACGCTGCGACCGTCGACCACGCCGATCGCCAGCTCCGGCTGCGTCTCCCAGGCCGGCGTGCCCCGCAGGCGCTCGACCTGGTCCAGCCCGATCTGGACGGCGAAGCCGCGCCGGCCCAGGGTCTCCACCGTCGCCGCGGAGGGCTGCCCGAACTGGACCGATACCAGCGCCGGCTCCTCGGGCCGCGGCGCATCGGCGTAGGCGGCGTCCAGGAGGGCCCGGTCGGCATCGGTCATCACCAGGCCGAGACAGGGCTCGTCCAGCTGGAGGCGGAGGTCGGGGTGCTCGGCGACCCAGGCCCACAGCGCGCGACCGACCGATGCCGCCACGGCGGTCGCATCGGTCCCGTCCGGGACCCTGCTGAGCTTGACCAGGCTGTAGGGACCGATGACCACCCAGGCGGTGTCCGCCTCGCCCGCCGGCTCACGCCAGGGGAGCGGGCGGAAGCGCTCGACCGGGGCCGTGATCTCCGGGACGACGTAGTGGTAGTTGGTGTCGAACCACTTCGTCATCTCCCAGGCCTCGTGCTGCGGCGTGCCGCGGGCGAGGGCGGTGAGGGCGGCGAAGGGGTCGCCGGCGAGATCGGCGGCCGCCCAGTCCGGGGCGATGCCGAACATCAGGGCCGTCTCCAGCACGGCGTCGTACAGGAAGTAGTCGTCGACCGCCGAGCCGACCAG
>DASRYM010000090.1:0-49279 GCA_035687145.1 Candidatus Zixiibacteriota bacterium
GCCGCGTCCGAGGACTGGTGGCCGGCCGACCTGTGGGGGCATCGAGCGCTGTGGCACTTCGAGCAGGCCGGGATGGACCTGGCTGCCACCCGCGCCGCGCGGCTGATCGGCGACCTGCGGAGCACCGCCGGCGACCCGGCCAGCGCGCGCCGCTACTATGCCGAGGCCATCGCCGAGGCGCGGGACATCGGCGCCGAGCGCGAGCAGGGGCTGGCCGCGCTGGGGCTGGGCCGGGCGGAGCTGGAGCTCGGCCAGGTGACCGCGGCGCGGCGCCTGGCGGACGCGGCGATGGACCTGCTCGCCCGGGCCGGGGCGCCCGAGGAAGAGCTGGCCGCCGCGCGCGAGCTGCGGGGGGAGGAGAAGGAGGTGTCATGAGCCCGAGGCGCGACATGCGGGTGGCGATCGTCGGCGCCGGGGTGATGGCCGAGGCGATGATCGCGGGCCTGCTGGCCGACCGAGCGGTGAAGGCCGACCGCCTGGTGGCCTCCCACCCACGCCGCGAGCGGCGGGAGGTGCTGGCCGAGCGGCACGGCATCACGGTGGTGGCGAAGAACACGGATGCGGTGCGCGATGCGGACATCGTGGTGCTGGCGGTGAAGCCGCAGATGCTGACCAGGGTGATGCGCGAGATCGGCCCCGCCCTCCACGACCAGCAGGTGGTGCTCTCGATCGTGGCCGGCGCCACGCTGCGCACCCTGCAGTCCGGGCTCCTGCACGAGGCGGTGGTGCGGGCCATGCCCAACACGCCCTCGCAGATCCGGCGCGGCATCACCGTGTGGGCCGCCTCCCAGGCATGCACCGCGCGGCAGCGAGAGCTGGCGCGGGCGGTGCTGCGCGCCATCGGCTCGGAGAAGGAGGTGGCCGACGAGTCGTTCGTGGCCATGGCCACCGCCCTGTCGGGGACGGGCCCGACCTACCTGTTCGCGGTGATGGAGGCGCTGATCGACGCCGGGGTGCACATGGGCTTTCCGCGCGAGCTGGCCCACGACCTGGTGGTCGAGACGCTGGTCGGCTCGTCGGAGTACGCCGCGCGCTCCGAGCTGCACCCGGCGCAGCTGCGCAACCTGGTCACTTCGCCGGGCGGCACCTCGGCGGCCGCCATCTACGAGCTGGAGAAGGGCCGGATCCGCACCGTCCTGTCCGACGCGGTGTGGGCCGCCTACCGCCGCACGCTGGAGCTCGGTGAGCGTCTGGAGTCAGAGGTGGAGCGCGCGTAGCCGGCTCACATCGCCGGCCGGCCGAGCATCGGTCCCGGCGCGACGTGCAGTGCGGCTGCCAGCAGGTTCGCACCCCCGCCCGACCGCGACGGCTGGCGGCCACCCGCCCCGGGGCCTCGCTCGGGGTGGTAGCGTTCGAGACCGATGTTCGCCATCGTCATGGCCGGCGGCGTGGGCTCGCGCCTCTGGCCCCTCTCCCGCCGTCGCACGCCCAAGCAGCTCCTGGCGCTGACCGGCGAGACGAGCCTGCTGCAGCAGACCGTGGCGCGCCTCGGCGCGCTGCTGAAGCCACACGACGTCTACGTCATCACCTCCCAGGCGCACGTGCGCGCCATCCGGGAGCAGCTGCCGCAGCTGCCGCCCGACAACGTCCTGGGCGAGCCCCTGGCGCGCTCCACCGCCGTGGCGGCCGGGCTGGCCACGGTGCTCGCCCGCCGTGAGTCGGACGAGGTGGCGCTCATCCTGCCCGCCGATCACTTCGTGGCCGAAGAGGCGGCCTTCGTCGATGCGCTGCGCGAGGCGGTGCGCGCCGCCGAGCGCGGCTACCTGGTGACCCTGGGCGTGCGCCCCAAGCACCCGGCCACCGGGTACGGTTACATCAAGGTCGGCGAGCGGCTGCATCCCTCGGTGCCCACCGCCCTCGTCGAGCGCTTCGTGGAGAAGCCGGACGCGGCCACCGCCAAGCGGTTCCTGGACGAGGGCGGCCACCTGTGGAACGCCGGCATCTTCGTGTGGCGGGTCTACGCCTTCCGCCAGGCCCTGGAGCGCTTCCAGCCGGAGCTGGCGGCGGCGCTGGACCGCATCGCCGCCCTCCACCGCACGCCGGGCTGGCTGAGCGACGTGCGCGACATCCTGGAGCGGGTGCCGGCCATCCAGATCGACGTGGGCATCGCCGAGCCGGCCGCCGGCGAGGGCCGGGTGGCGGTGGTGCCGGTGGAGGCCGGCTGGAGCGACATCGGCTCGTGGTCGGCGCTGCTCGAGGCGCTCTCGGCGCAGCGCGGCGACGATCTGGTCGCCTCGGGACGGCACCTCGACCGCGGATCGCACAACGTCCTGGTCCACGGCGGGGATCGGCTGATCGTGACGGTGGGCCTGCAGGACGTGATCATCGTGGACACCCCGGACGCGCTGCTGGTCTGCGCTCGCGACCGCGCCGAGGAGATCAAGCCGGTCCTGGACGAGATCGCCGAGAAGGCGGGCGAGTCCTACCTGTAGGCGCAGGCTGGACCGATGACGCCCGCTCAGCGTGATCGCCGCCGGCTGCCACCGGTCCAGGAGGACCCGATCCGCTTCGCGTGGGTGGCCCGCCTCATCGGGCGCCTGATGGCGCTCTACGTCCGCCTGGTGGCCGCCACCGCACGCACCAGCGGGCCGCGGGTGGCCCAGATGCAGATGATCTGGGCCGTCTGGCACGAGTCGAACCTGGCCGTGGCGGTGGCCGCGCTGGCGCTGCGCGACGACCCGGCGGCCATCGTCTTCACGACCCGCGGCTTCCGTGGGATCGTGATGAACGCCATGCTGCGCGGCATCGGCTGCGGGGCCGTGACCCTGCCGCCCGAGGGGAGCGCCGGCCGGGCGGAGGCGGCCAGCGTGTCGCGCACCATGGCCCGCCTCACCCGGGAAGGCTGGAGCGTGCTGGCCAGCTGCGACGGGCCGTTCGGGCCGCCGCGGGTCGCCAAGCCGGGCGTGCTGATCGTGGCGCGCGAATCGGGCCTGCCGGTGCAGCCGTGGGCCATCGCCGTGCGGCCACCGCTGCGCCTGAAGCGCCGCTGGGACCGGCAGCTCGTCCCGTTGCCCTTCTGCCGCATCCGGGTCGTGGAGGGGAAGCAGCTGCGCCTCGGCCCGCGCGAGCGCATCAGGCCCCGGCTGCAGGAGCTGCAGGCCGAGCTGGATCGGATCACCGCCCTGGCCGACCGCCGGATGGCCTCGCGCCTCCATCACCGTTGAGCTGCGATCGCCGCCAGCCGTCGAGGCGTGTCCGCTCCGGCCGCTCGCGCGGTCGTGTCAGTCTCCGCGGACCGAGATGACGCCGGAACGCGCGGCCACGGCCGCCCGGCCGATGGTCCCCCGGGGTAGTGGCAGGCAGCGGGGCGCTCGCTACCATAGCGTGCACCTGCAAGCCGGAGTGCCCTTCCGCGCCGTGACGAAGATCAAGTTCGGAACCGACGGCTGGCGCGCCGCCATCGCCGAGGAGTTCACCTTCCACAACGTGCGCCGCTGCGCGCGGGGCGTGGCCGAGTACCTGCACGACATGGGAGCCGCCGAGCGCGGGGTGGTGGTCTGCCACGACCGGCGCTTCGCCTCTGAGTTCTTCGCCAGGGCCTGCGTGGAGGTGCTGGCGGCGCACGACATCCGCTCCTTCACGCCTCCCGAGGCGGTGCCCACCCAGGTCGGCTCGTTCTTCACCCGCGAGCTGGGCGCGGGCGCCGGGATCGTGATCACCGCCAGCCACAACCCGTGGACGGACAACGGGTTCAAGGTCAAGGCCGATACCGGCGGCGCCGCGGCGCCCGAGATGCTGGCCGCCATCGAGGCCACCATGGACCGCCACCCGGAGGACGAGCTCCCGCCCCGGCGGCCCTACGACGACGCCCTGAAGAGCGGTCTGGTGGAGACATTCGACCCGTACCCGCGCTTCCGCGAGCAGCTGGAGCGCATCGTCGACATCGACAAGATCAAGGCCGCCGACCGCCGGGTGCTGGTCGAGCCGCTCTACGGCTCCGGCGCGGGCTGGTTCACGCGTCTGCTGGGCGACGGGCGGATGACGATCCGCGAGCTGCACATCGAACGCAACCCGTACTTCGGCGGCGTCAACCCCGAGCCGATCCGCCCCAACGTCGACGCCTGGCTGGAGGAGATCCGGCGCTGGGGCGCCGACATCGGGATCGCCTTCGACGGCGACGCCGACCGGGTGGGGATGGCCACCGAGGAGGGCGTCTTCGTCAACCAGCTGCAGGTCTACGGCCTGCTGTACTGGTACCTGCTCGACGTCCGCGGCCAGATCGGCCCGGCGGTCTACACCGTGACGACCACCTCCATGGCGCCGCGCCTGGCCGAGCTGTACGGGACGCAGGCCTACGAGACCGGGGTGGGCTTCAAGTACGTCGGTCCCAAGATGACCGAGACCAACGCGGTCATCGGCGGCGAGGAGTCGGGCGGCTTCGGCTTCGGGATGCACATCCCCGAGCGGGACGGCCTGGCCTCCGGGCTGTTCCTGCTGGACCTGTGGCTGACCAAGGGCAGGAAGGCGTCCGAGGTGCTGGCCGAGCTCCAGGCGCTGGCCGGCCCCTCCTACTACAACCGGATCGACATCCGCTTCGACCGCGAGGGGTACGACGCCGTCAAGGCCGATATCCTGGCGCGCCTGGAGCACGAGGCGCCGGAGGCGCTGGCCGGTCGCGCGGTGGCCAGGCGCCAGGCGCTCGACACCCGCGACGGGTACAAGTTCTACCGCGACGACGGCTCCTGGCTGCTCATCCGCTTCTCCGGCACCGAGGCGCTGCTGCGCATCTACGTCGAGGCCCGGTCGCCGGAGGACGTGGAGGCCCTCCTGGCCGAGGGCCGCGAGATCGCCGCCGCCGGAGCGGCCGCATGAGCGACGCCCCGGCATGACCGACGCCCGCGACTTCTTCGGCTACCGCAAGCCGGACGACGAGCCGGCCCGACCGGACCGCGACGACGGGGATCAGCCCTCGGACTCGCCGCCGCGGTTCGAGGAGGCCATCACCCTCGACAGCCGCGACATCATGCGGCGCATCGACGCCTCGGACATGCTGGGCCGCGTCCGGGAGCTGCCCCGCCAGGTGGCGCTCGGGCGCCGCGTGGCGGCCACGGTGGAGCTGGACGCACGGCACCGGGACGTCGACGCCGTGCTGGTGCTGGCCATGGGCGGATCGGCCATCGGCGCCGAGCTGGTGGCCGGGCTGGCCGGACCGCGGCTGCGGGTGCCGCTGATCGTGCACCGTGACTACGGGCTGCCGGCCTGGGCCAACCAGCGGACCCTGGTGATCGCCGCCAGCCACTCCGGCGAGACGGTCGAGACCCTCTCCGGGGCGGCCGAGGCCAGGCGCCGTGGCCTGCCGCTGGTGGTGCTCAGCACCGGCGGCCGCCTGGGGCGCGAGGCCGGCGAGGGCGGCACGCCCTACCTGCAGTACCGGTCACCCGGGCAGCCGCGCGCGGCGGTCGGGTTCGGCGTGGTCATGCTCCACGAGCTGCTCGTCTCGGCCGGCCTGCTGGTGGATCCAGACCCCTACGCGCCGGCGGTCGAGGCGCTCGAATCGGTCCTGGAGCGCCATGGGCCACCGGTGGAGACCGACGCCAACCCCGCCAAGCAGCTGGCCTGGAGCATCTTCGGTCGCATCCCGGTGGTGTACGGCGCGGGGGCGATGAGCGCGGTGGCCCACCGCTGGAAGACGCAGCTCAACGAGAACGCCAAGGCCTGGGCCATGTACGAACCGATGCCGGAGGCCAATCACAACGCCATCGAGGGCAGCCTCAACCCACGGGAGCTGTCCGACGCGCTGTACGTGGTGCAGCTGCGCGAGCGCGAGGAGGCGCCGGAGATCGCGGAGCGCTACCGGGTGGTCGAGGAGCTGCTCGGGGAGCGGGCCACCAACCGCTCGGTGGTGTGGGCCGAGGGGCCTTCACCCCTGGCCCGGGTGCTGACCACGGTGGCCATCGGCGACCTGGTGAGCGTGTACCTCGCGCTGCTCTACCAGACCGACCCCACCCCGGTTACACTGTTGTCGATGTTGAAGGAGCGGCTCGCCAGGTCGACGGACTGACGGGCGCCGATAGATCGGCGCCGGGTGCCGGCGCCGGGAGGGAACGCACCGTGCATTCGAGCATGATCGGCAAGGTCGAGAAGGCCATGCGTTACGCGCACGAGCCCGATCGGGTGAAGATCCAGGGCTTCACCGCCAGCTTCGCCGGCGACAACAGCACCCACCAGGTCTCGCTGGACGGTGACCGCTGGCAGTGCGATTGCCACCTCTTCGAGTCGGCCGGTGGCTGCACGCACACCCTTGCCATCCAGAAGATGCTCGACCCGATGCTGACCGAAGCCGCCAAGGAGACGCCGCTGTACGGTCGCGTGGAGGTGGCCGCGCCGGTGTAGCAGCCCGGCTCACCGCGCATTCGAGGCCCGCCAGGACCCGTCGGCCGGGCGGGCCTTCTGCTACCATCCGGCCACCGAATCGAAGACCGCGAAGGGTGCCGCCGCCGAAAGGCCGGCGGGTAAATGGCGAAGCCGGTGAGATGCCGGCGCTGTCCCGCAACTGTATCCGGGCCGCGAGCCCGGGAGCCAGGTCGCCCAGCCCGTTCGCGATGTCACGACCCTCGAGTGAAAGGGAACGGCATCACCCATGGCTCCTCGTCTTCGCACCCCCGCAACGCTCCTGGCTGCCCTTCTCCTGTCCGCCTGCACCGCCGCGGTGGAGGCCTCCGCGTCGCCGACAGCGACCCACGTCCCCTCGGAGGTCGCGACGCCATCGGTCCAGCCTTCGCCCGAGCCGGCGTATCCCCGCTCTCTGACCGATGACGCCGGGCGCGAGGTGACCCTGGCGGCCGATCCGCAACGGATCGTCAGCCTGGCCCCGTCGAACACCGAGATCGTCTGCGCGCTGGGCGCCTGCGACCAGATCGTGGGCGTCAACGACTTCCGCGACGGCCTGCCCGATGACGTGCTGGCCGCCCTGGAGGACGTGCCGGACGTGGCCACCTTCACCGGCGTGGACCGCGAGGCGGTGGTGGCCGCCGAGCCGGACCTGGTGCTGGCCGCCGGCAACGAGCTCACGCCGAGCGCCGACATCGAGGCGCTGGCCGAGCTGGGGCTGCCGGTGCTGGTGCTCTACCCCGAGACGCTGGACGAGATCTACGCCGATATCCGCCTGGTGGGCGAGGCGCTCGACGAAACGGAGGCGGCCGAGGCGCTGGTCGCGGCAATCACCGCCGACGTGGCGGAGGTACGCGACCGCGTGAGCGACCTGCCGGCGCCGCGCACGTTCTACGAGGTCGGCCTGTTCGAGGGCGAGATCTACACCGCCGGCGAGGACTCGTTCCTCGCCTCGCTGATCGAGCTGGCCGGCGGCGAGCCGATCACCGGCGACGCGCTGACCACCGCCATCTCGGCCGAGGAGCTGGTCGTCGCCGATCCGGAGATCATCCTGCTCGGCGACGCCGCCTACGACCCGACCATCACCCCCGAATCGGTCGGGGCTCGCCCGGGCTGGGAGGGGCTGACGGCGGTGCGCGAGGGCCGCGTCTTCCCGATGCCCGATGACCTGCTCATCACGCGCCCCGGTCCCCGGATCGCCCAGGGTCTCGAGGCGCTGGCCCGCGCCATCCACCCCGAGGCATTCGAGTAGATGCGCGCCGCCGCCACCACCCCGGCGCTCGTCGGCCGCCTGCCGAACGGCCCGACCCTGACCCGCGCCGCGCTGGTGCTGGGCGTTGGGCTTGGGGTCCTGCTGGCGGTGCTGCTGCTGGCCGTGGCCGCCGGCAGCGTGGGCGTGGGGCCCGGCGACACGGCGGCCATCCTCGGCCGACGCCTGCTGGCGCTGCCCATCCCGGAGACCTGGGCGCCGGCCACCGAGACGATCATCTTCGAGCTGCGCCTGCCGCGGGTGCTGACCGCCATGCTGGTCGGCGGCGCGCTGGCCATGGCCGGCGCGGCCTTCCAGGCGGTCTTCCGCAACCCGCTGGCCGACCCCTACATCATCGGCACCGCGGCCGGGGCCAGCCTGGGGGCGGTGATCGGCATCGTGCTGCCGGTGCTGCTCCCGGCCCTGGCGCTGGGCGCCGGCACCAGCCTGTTGGGCATCGGGCTGGTGCAGGTGCTGGCCTTCGCCGGCGGCCTGGGAACGGTGCTGTTGGTCTACGCCGTGGCCCGCAGCGGCGGCCGCGTGCCGGTGGTCACCCTGCTGCTGACCGGGTACGCGGTGTCATCGGTCCTGGCCGCGGCGGTGGCGCTGCTGATGTTCTCCTCCGGCCGCGCGCTGGCCGCCGTCTTCAGCTGGCTGATGGGCTCCCTGGCCGATGCCTCCTGGCCAGAGCTGGCCTTCGCCGCGCCGCTGGTGGCCGCCAGCCTGGCGCTGCTGGTCGTGCGCTGGCGCGGCTTGAACCTCCTGCTGCTGGGCGACGCCGCGGCCGGCAACCTGGGCCTGGACGTGGAGCGCGAGAAGCTGGTGCTCACCATGCTGGCGACGCTGGCCACCTCGGCCGCGGTGGCCGTGTCGGGGACCATCGGCTTCGTGGGGCTGGTGGTGCCCCACCTGCTGCGGCTGGCCATCGGTCCGGATCACCGGCTCCTGCTGCCCGCCAGCCTCCTCTTCGGCGCCGCGCTGCTGGCGCTGGCCGACCTGGGGGCCCGGCTCATCGGCGGCGTGCCGGTTGGGGTGGTGACCGCGCTGATCGGCGCCCCCTTCTTCCTGTGGCTGCTGCGCCGTTCGCGGGCGGCCGCCCCGGTGCTCTCGGCATGAGCGCGTCGGCGCTGGTCCGGGCCGAGGGCATCGCATTCGGGTACCCGCTGCCCGGCGGCAAGCGACGGCCAGTCCTGCGCGGCGTGGACCTGGCCGTGCGGCGCGGCGAGGTGCTGGGCGTGCTGGGCCCGAACGGCAGCGGCAAGACGACCCTGCTGCGCCTCATCACCGGCGTGCTGCGTCCCGACGCGGGCAGCGTGACCTTCGCCGGCGTGCCGGTGGGGGAGTGGCCACGCTCACGCCTGGCGCGGCGGGTCGCGGTGCTGCCGCAGCACCTGGAGCTGCCGGCCGGCTTCCGCGTCGCCGAGCTGGTGGAGATGGGCCGGACACCGCATGCCCGGCGCTGGTTCGGCTCCACGGCCGACGACGAGCGGGCCGTGCTCCGCGCCCTGGTGGAGGCCGATGCCATGGACCTGGCCGGCCGCACCGCCGACGAGCTGTCCGGCGGCGAGCGTCAGCGGGTGCTGGTGGCCATGGCCCTGGCCCAGGAGCCGGAGCTGCTGCTGCTGGACGAGCCGACCCTGCACCTTGACCTGGCCCACCAGGTCTCGTTGCTGGCCACGCTCCACCGCCTTCGCGAGCAGCGGGACCTGACGGTGGTCGCCGTGCTCCACGACCTGAACCTGGCCGCCGCCTTCGCGCCACGGGTGGTGGTCCTGCACGAGGGTCGGGTTGCGGTCGACGGGGCGCCGGATGCGGTGCTGGCGCCGGCGCTGATCAGCCGGGTCTTCGGGGTGGCGACCGCCGAGGCGTGGACGGCGGAGGGCCAGCGGCACCTGGCCCTCGCCGATGTGACCGCGTCCGGCGTGAGAACCGAAGCGACCACGCAACAAGCCTAGCGCACGCGAGGCCGGGCCGCGACGATGCCCGGCTGGAAGCCGCCCGGCTCGGAAACGATGCACCGGCTGGGCACCGTTCGGCCGGGGACGATGCAGGTCTCTTCCATCCGGCCGCCTCAGATCCCCGCCTCAGATCCCCGCCTCAGATCCCCTCCTCCTCGTCGATCACCAGGTCCACCTGCTCTGAGCCATCCGGGCGCAGCGAGCGGTGCACGTGGATGTGCGGGTGGGTCTCGTCGCTGACCTGTTCCCGCTCGACCTTGACCATGGTCGCCTCCGGCACGTCCTCCAGCCGCTCCTTCTCGGGCAGCGCCGCGTTGGGCAGCTCCGACCAGACCAGCAGGTTGAGGAACACGTTGAGCACGGCGATGACCGGGATGCCGAACAGCGCGCCCCACACTCCCGCCACCTGGGCGCCGACGAGCAGGCCGATGAGCACCAGGATGGGATGCATGCCCAGCGCGTCCTGCATGAGCCGAGGCTGCAGCCAGTTGACGATCACGGTCTGGATGCCGAGCAGCAGGACCGTGATCAGGATGAAGGCGTCGGGGGTGTAGATCCAGGCCGCGGCGATCGGCGGGACCAGGGCCAGGGGCGGGCCGAAGAAGGGGATCAGCATCGCCAGCGTCGACAGGGTGCCGATCAGGAACAGGTACGGCAGGTTGAAGGCGATGCCGATCGCGGCCACCAGCACCGCCTGGATGACGGCCAGGATGACCTGGGCCCGCAGGAAGCCGCCGAAGGCGCGGGCCACGCTGCGCTCCAGGATCTCCATCTCGTCGGAGTAGCGCCGCGGCACCGCGCGGTTGATCTTGGCCAGGATCCGGTCGCGGTCCAGGACCATGTAGAGCGACAGGATCAGGATCAGCACCAGCGATCCGAGGGTGGCCAGGGTGGCGCCGGCGATCTCCTCGGCCTGGTCGAAGATCGCGCCGGCCACGTTCCCCACCTGGCGCTGGGCGGACTGGAAGAGCTCGACCAGGTTGATCTGGAACCGATCCAGGCCGAACGCCGCCTGGGTCTCGGCCAGCTGGGCCTCGATGTGGCGCGCCGTCCCCGGGAACTCGACCGTGATGCGGGTCACCTCCTGGGTGATCGAGGAGCCGACGTAGAAGAGGACGAAGCCCAGCAGCAGCAGGGCCAGCACGTAGGCCACGGCCACCGCCACAGGGCGCGGCAACGGCAGCCCCTCGTCCAGGAAGCGCACCACCGGCGACATGACGAAGGCCAGCAGCCAGGCCAGGAAGACGATGAGGATGATCTGGCTGAAGCCGCCGAAGAAGGCGAGCGCCTGCTGCAGGACCAGGACGCCGAAGTAGACCGAGCCGAGGATCAGGAAGACGAGCAGCCAGCGCCGCTCGCGGGGACCCAGACCGGCGACGGGCCCCGGGAACCCCATCTAGATCGCCGTCCTCGTTCGCGTTCGACCGATGCCCACCGCCTCGCGCACCTCGGCCATCGTCTGTTCGATGATCGGGCGCACCTTGGCGGCCCCGGCGGCCAGCACCTCCTCGACGTAGCCCGGGTCGGCCGCCATCTGCTGCCGCTTCTCGCGCATCGGCCGGAAGAACTCGATGATCCGCTCGGCCAGCAGCTGCTTGGTCTCCACGCACCCGGTGCGCGCGGTGCGCTCGCCGTCCTGGATCTGGAGGTAGTCCGCGCCGAAAAACCGATGCAGCTGGCACACGTTGCACACCTCGGGGCGCCCCGGGTCGGTGCGCTTGATGCGCTGCGGATCGGTGACCATGCTCATCACCAGGCGCCGGATCTCGTCCGGCTCGGCGAAGATCGGGATGGTGTTGCCGGCGCTCTTGCTCATCTTCCGCGCGCCGTCGATGCCCAGCACCACCGGCGCGTCAGTGAACACCGCCTGCGGCTCGGGGAAGATGTCGCCGTAGCGGCGGTTGAAGGCGCGCACGATCTCGCGGCTCAGCTCGAGGTGCGCCGCCTGGTCCTTGCCGACCGGCACGCGGCTGGCCTTGTAGATCACGATGTCGGCGGCCTGCAGCACCGGGTAGTTGAGCAGGCCCATGCTGTTGTCGATCCCCTCCTCGCGCTTCTCCTTGTAGGTCGGCACCCGCTCGACCCAGCTGACCGGCACCACGGTGTCGAAGATCCAGGTCAGCTCGGAGTGCTCGGGGAAGTCCGACTGGCGAATGAGGGCGCAGCGGGTCGGGTCGAGGCCCACCGCCAGCAGGTCGAGCACCATCTCGTGTGACAGC
Organism: Candidatus Zixiibacteriota bacterium; assembly: GCA_035687145.1. Classification (GTDB taxonomy): domain Bacteria; phylum Chloroflexota; class Limnocylindria; order QHBO01; family QHBO01; genus DASRYM01. The sequence goes on from DASRYM010000090.1 coordinate 11,757, forward strand.
TGCCGCAGTTGCCGCCCGTCGTGGACCGTGGTCAGGGCGTGCAGGTCCACGATGGCGTAGATCGCGTCATACTGGTCCTGCATGGCCACGTAGTTGACCTGCGCCCCCAGGTAGTTGCCCAGGTGCGAGGCGCCGGAGGGCTGGATCCCGGAGAACACGCGCTCCCGGGTGCTCGGCGCGGGGGTGACTGGCGCGGGAGCGGTCTGGCTCATGGTCGACCGAGTGTACCCGCATAATGGCCTGCATGACCGATGCCGCCGCCTGGCAGCGCGCCGCCGATCCCGCGCGCCGGCTCGGGCATGCCGTCGAGTTCCACGCGTCCATCGGCTCCACCTCCGATCGGGCCCGTGAGCTGCTCGCCGCCGGCCGGGAAGGGATCGCGGTGGTGGCCGACCTGCAGACCGCCGGCCGCGGCCGGCGCGGGCGGGCCTGGGAGTCGCCGCCCGGTGTGAACCTGATGGTCAGCGTCGCCTTCCGGCCGTCCCTCGATCCGGCGGCGCTCGGCCTGCTGGGTCTTGCCGCCGCCCTCGCGGCGCGCAGCGCCTGCGTGACGGCCGCCGGCGGTCGCCCCCTCTGGCTGCGCTGGCCGAACGACCTGGTGGCGGCCGATGGCGCCAAGCTGGCCGGCGTGCTGGTCGAGACCGCGTTGGTCGAGGGCCGGCCGGCCGATGCGGTGGTCGGCATCGGCATCAACGCCAACTGGCGCCGGGCGGACATGCCGCCCGAGCTGGTCGAGCGGGCCACCTCGCTGTGCGAGCTCACCGGGACCGACGTCGACCGCGTCGCGCTGCTCTCCCTGCTGCTCGGCGCGCTGGACGGTGAGCTGCGAGCCCTCGAGGACGGCCGCTCACCGGTGCCGCGCGCCCGCGAGGCCGACGCGCTGGCCGGCCGCCAGGTGCGCGTCGACACCGGCAGCGAGGTGCTCGGCGGCCGCTCCCTGGGGATCGATGAGGACGGCGCGCTGCTGCTGGAGACGCACGGGGAGCGCCGGGCCCTGCACGCGGGCGAGGTGGTGGCCGTCCGCGAGGCGCTGCCGGCATGAGCCGCGCCGAGCGCGCGCCCGCGGCATCGGTCCGCGACCCGGATCTCGACGCGGTGCGCGCCGCCCAGCAGGACGCGCCGGCCTTCGGCGTCCTGTACCGGCGCTACCTGGACCGGGTCTACGCCTACGCCTTCTACCAGCTGCGCGACCACCACGACGCGGAGGACGCCACCGAGCGGACCTTCCTGGCCGCCCTGCGGGCGCTGCCGGAGTACCGCGACACGGGATCGACCTTCCGCGCCTGGCTGTTCCGTATCGCGCACAACACGCTGGCCAACGCCCACCGCTCGCGCGCCAGGCGGCGGACCGAGCCGCTGCCGGCGGCCCTGGAACGACCCGCCGTGGACGCCGACCCGGCGGCCGTGGTCGCCCGCGCCGACGAGCTGCGGCAGGTGCTGGCCGCCATCCACGAGCTTCCCGAGGACCGCCGCCAGGTCGTCCTGCTGCGCTTCGTGGACGGCCTCTCCGCCCGCGAGATCGGCGAGGTGCTGGACCGCTCGCCGGGGGCGGTCCGGGTCCTGCTGCACCGCGCGCTGCGCGACCTCGCCACCCGGCTCGCCGAGGCCCGCTGAGGGACGGCTGAAGGACCCTGCCGTCGCGCGTGCATCAGCCGATCCACCGGTCGCGGGGACGGGCCCCGGGGTGTAACGCTCGGCACCTGGGCGGTGTTGGCATAGGATGAGCCCCCCGCCACAGGACCGTGACAGGAGTTGAGATGAGCCCGCGGAGCATCGCCGAACGGCTTGACCGGGCCGTGGATCAGCTGCTGGCCGGCGCGCGCCCGGCAACCGATACGCAGCTCGCGCCGCTGGTGGCCGCCGCGTCCCGGGTGCAGGCCGTCCTGGTGCCGCCGCCGATCGGTGCGGAGTTCGAAACGCGCCTGGCGTCGCGGCTGGAGGAGGCCGCGGCCGGTGCCGGCGGCGCGGCGTGGCTGCGCGGCGTGGCCCGCCGGCAGCTCCAGCACCCACGACGGCTGATCGCCGCCGGGGCGCTGTCGTCGGCCGCGGTGGGCATGACGGTGACCGCCGTGGCCCTGTGGCGCACCTCGCGGCGCCAGGCCCATCCCATCCGGCTGGGGCATCGGTAAGTCATGCGCATCAAGTTCCCGCTGCGGCGTCGCGAGGGCCCGCCCGACGCGTGGACCAAGTGCCCCTCGTGCGACACGCAGGTCTTCAACAGGCAGCTGGAGCGCAACCTGCGCGTCTGCCCGACCTGCGGCCACCACTTCCGGATGGGCATCGGGGAGCGCATCGACCTGCTCCTGGACAGGGGCAGCTTCGTGGAGCGCGACGCCGGCCTGGATTCCACAGACCCGCTCGCCTTCCACGACCAGAAGCCGTACCTCGACCGGCTGGAGGCCTCGCGGGTGAAGACCGGCCTGCGCGAGGCGGCGGTGTGGGGCACCGGCAGGATCGAGGGGGTCCCGGTCGTCATCGGCCTGTTCGACTTCCGCTTCATGGGTGGCAGCATGGGGAGCGTGGTGGGCGAGAAGATCGCCCGCTGCTTCGAGGCGGCGCTCACCGAGCGGGTGCCGGCCATCGTGGTCAGCGCCTCGGGTGGCGCCCGCATGCAGGAGGGGACGCTCTCGCTGCTGCAGCTGGCCAAGACCACCGCGCCGCTGGCGCGCATGGACGTGGCCGGCGTGCCGTTCATCAGCGTCCTGACCGATCCCACCACCGGCGGCGTGCTGGCCAGCTTCGCCAGCCTGGGTGACGTGATCGTGGCCGAGCCGCGTGCGCTGATCGGCTTCGCCGGGGCGCGGGTGGCCTCCGGGACGGTGGGCGAGGAGCTGCCCGACGGCTTCCAGACGGCCGAGTTCCTGCTCGAGCACGGCTTCGTGGACATGGTGGTGCCGCGCGCCGCACTGCGCTCGACCCTGGCCCGGCTGCTGAAGATGCTGCCGGTGCCGGCCGTCGATGAGCGCCTGGCCGAGGGCGGCCCGCGCGGCTGGGGTCCGATCAGCGTGCTCTCCGGGCTGGCCGAGAAGGTCGGCGGCGCAGTGAGCGAGACGATCGGCCTCGACCTGGACGAGGTGCCCGGCGGCAACGGCGTGCCCGGTCGGGAGCGCCCTGCCAGCCGTGCACGAGCACCGCAGGCCGATGGGGGTGACGAGCGATGAGCGACGTCCTTCCGCCGGCCGTCTCCGCCTTCGGCGGCGAGCCGCCGACCCCCGAGCAGGTCGAGGAGGCCTGGCGCCGCGTGCAGCTGGCGCGCCACGCCAGGCGGCCGCACACGCTGGACCTGGTGCCGCGCATCTTCGACGACTTCGTGGAGCTCCGCGGCGACCGCCGCTTCCGCGACGATCCGGCCATCGTCGGCGGGCCGGCGCTGCTCGACGGGCGGGCGGTGATGGTCATCGGCCATCAGAAGGGGAACGACACCGAGTCGAACATCCTGCGCAACTTCGGGTCGCCGCACCCCGAGGGCTTCCGCAAGGCGCAGCGCCTGATGGCGCTGGCCGAGAAGCTGGGCCAGCCGGTGATCACCTTCCTGGACACCGCCGGCGCCTTCCCCGGGCCGGCCGCCGAGGAGCGCGGCCAGGCGGAGGCGATCGCGGCCAGCATCAAGCAGATGACCTCGCTGCGGGTCCCGATCGTGGTGGTCATCGTCGGCGAGGGCGGCTCCGGCGGGGCGCTGGCCATCGGGGTCGGGGACGAGGTGCTGGCCCTGGAGAACGCCGTGTACTCGGTCATCTCCCCGGAGGGCTGCGCCTCGATCCTGTGGCGCGACGCCAGCCAGGCGCCCCTGGCGGCGGCCGCCATGCGGATGACCGCGGCCGACCAGCTGGAGCTGGGGGTGATCGACGGCGTCATCGAGGAGCCGCCGGAGGGCGCGCACACTGACCACGCCGCGACGGCGCGGGCCATCAAGGCGGCCGTGGTCGCCGCGCTGGGACGCATCAGCCGCCTGGAGGAGGAGGAGCTGCTGGCCAGGCGCTATGCTCGCCTGCGCGGCATCGGCCTGTTCCGGGAGGCGGAGGCCACCGATGGCCGCGCCCTGGAGGAGCAGACGCTGCGCCGTCGCTTGGGCCGCCTGCTGCGGCTGTCCGGCGTTCCCCGCCGCCCGCGCTGGGGCGAGATCTGGCCGAGCGGCGACGACGGCGGCGAGAGTGAAGGAGGCGCATGACCGATCAGGACGAGCGGCTGAACCAGGTCCGGCAGGCGGCCGACGAGCTGCTGCCCCGCCTGACCGAGCGACTGGCGCGTCACGGGCTCGGTGAGCTGGAGGTGCGCCTCGGCGACCTGCGGGTCCGGGTCGCCGGCAGCCCGTCCGGCCCGACGCCGGCCCGCGCCGCGGCGCCCGGCGACGAGCGCCAGCGGCACACCGAGCGGCAGGAAGCGCCGGCCGCGGTCCAGGGTCCGGCCTCGCACGTGGTGGCGGTCACCGCGCCGGCCATCGGCTTCTTCGCCTACTCCGAGGGCCTGGGCCCCGGCCTGAGCGTCCGGAAGGGCGACCAGCTGGGCTACGTGGAGATGCTCGGCGTGCGCCACGAGGTGCGCGCCCCGCGTTCGGGCACCGTTCGCAACCTGGTCACCGAGTCGGGCGAGCCGGTGGAGTACGGGCAGCTGCTCATCGAGCTGGAGCCGGCCGAGTGAGCCTGGCCCTCCTCTTCTCCCCGCAGGGCTCCCAGGCGGTGGGCATGGGCCGCGACCTGGCCGACGCCTGGCCGCAGGCCGCCGAGGTCTACCGCCAGGCCGATGCCGCCCTGGGCTGGTCCGTCTCCGCCACCTGCTGGACGGGGCCCGAGGAGCGCCTGAACGACACGCGCCAGACCCAGCCCTGCCTGGTGGCCACCTCGGTCGCCTGCCTCCGCGCCCTGGAGGCTGCCGTGGCGGGCGTCGGCGGCCGGCTGGAGCCGGCCTTCGTGGCCGGCCACTCGGTGGGCGAGTACGCGGCGCTGGTCGCCGCCGGCGTCCTGTCCCTCTCCGACGCCGTGCGCCTGGTCGCGCTGCGCGGTTCGCTGATGGCCGAAACCGACGTGGAGGGAGGCATGGCCGCCGTGCTCGGCCTGGACCGCGAGGCGGTGGCCGAGGCGGTGCGCCGCGCGGCGGACGAGCGCGGCACGCCCCACGACCCGGTGGTGGCCAACGACAACGCCCCCGGCCAGGTGGTCATCTCCGGAAGCCGCGCCGCGTTGGCGGCCGCCACCGCCCGCCTGACCGCCGCCGGGGCGAAGCGCGTGCTGCCGCTCAAGGTCTCGGGGCCGTTTCATTCGCCGTTCATGGCGGAGGCCGGACGCCGCCTGTCCGAGGCATTCGAGCACGTTGCCTGGCGCGACCCGCAGCCGCCGCTGATCGCCAACGTGACGGCCGAGCCGGTGCGCGACGCCGGGCAGGTCCGTGAGCTGCTCGCCCGCCAGGTGGCCGCCCCGGTGGAGTGGGTGCGCGGCGTGCGGCGCATGGTGGCCGAGGGGGTCGACACCTTCGTGGAGTGCGGCCCGGGACAGGCGCTGAGCGGCATGGTGAAGCGCATCGCGCCGGAGGCGCGGACCCTCAACGTGGCGGACGTCGCCAGCCTGGAGGCGGCCGTCCGGGAGCTCACCGGCGTGGCGGCGGAGGCATCGGTCTAGGGTGTTCAGCAGGATCCTGATCGCCAACCGGGGCGAGATCGCGGTGCGCATCCTGCGCGCCTGCCGGGACCTGGGGGTTCCGGCGGTGGTGGCCTACAGCGAGGCGGACCGCGACTCTCTGGCGGTGCGCATGGCGGACGAGGCGGTCTGCATCGGCCCGGCCGAGGCCCGCAAGAGCTACCTCAACCAGCCGGCCGTGGTGAGCGCCGCGCTGATCACCGGCTGCGACGCCATCCATCCGGGCTACGGCTTCCTGTCCGAGGATGCCGGCTTCGCCGAGGTGGTGGCGGCGCACGACCTGCACTTCATCGGTCCCCGGGCCGAGGTGCTCGAGCGGTTCGGCAGCAAGTACGCGGTGCGGCGCATGCTGGCCGCCAACGGGCTGCCCGCGGTGCCCGGCAGCCGCGGCATCCTGACCGACCTGACCGAAGCCCTGGCCCAGGCCGAGCAGGCGGGCTACCCGGTCCTGCTCAAGCCTTCGGGAGGCGGTGGCGGCCGGGGCATGCGCCTGGTGCGCTCCCCGCGCGAGCTGGAGACCAGCCTGCCCCTGGCGCGCTCCGAGGCGCAGGCCGCCTTCGGCGACGACTCCATCTACTTCGAGAAGTGGATCGAGGAATCTCGCCACGTGGAGGTGCAGGTCCTGATCGACCAGCACGGGAACGGCATTCACCTGGGCGAGCGCGACTGCAGCGTGCAGCGACGGCACCAGAAGATCATCGAGGAGGCACCCTCGCCGGTGATGGATCCGGCATCGCGCGAGCGCCTGCGCGACATGGCCATCCGGGCCGTGACCGCCGCCGGCTACGAGTCGGCGGGGACGCTGGAGTTCCTGCTGGACCGGGACGGGAACTTCTACTTCATCGAGATCAACTGCCGGATCCAGGTGGAGCATCCAGTGACCGAGATGCTGACCGGGGTGGACCTCATCGCCGAGCAGATCCGGCTGGCCGCCGGCGAGCCGCTGCGCCTGCGGCAGGAGGACGTGCAGCTGCGCGGGCACGCCATCGAGTTCCGCGTCACAGCCGAGGACCCGAACGACAACTTCTCGCCGCAGACCGGGGTGATCGAGGAGCTGAACCTGCCCGGCGGCCCGGGGGTGCGGGTCGACACTCACATCTACCCCGGCTACGAGGTGCCGCCCTACTACGACTCGCTGCTGGCCAAGCTGATCGTCTGGGGCGAGACGCGCGAGGTGGCGCTGGCCCGCGCCCGCCGGGCGCTGGACGAGTTCCACGTCGAGGGGGTGAAGACCAACCTCGCCTTCCACCGCGGAATCGTCGACAACCAGGCGTTCCTCCAGGGGGCGGTCAGCACCAACCTGCTGGACCGCGTGGGGCCCGGCGCCTTCGTGGCGGGTGGCGGCTGACGGCCCGCTGACCGATGATGGAGAAGATGACCGAGCAGACCGCCGCGCAGGCCGGCTGGCGCCTCCCGCTGGAAGCGACCGACATCATGCGGATCCTGCCCCACCGCTACCCGTTCCTCATGGTCGACCGCATCGTGGAGCTGGAGCCCGGGCGCCGGGCGGTGGGCCTCAAGAGCGTGACCGCCAACGAGCCCCAGTTCACCGGCCACTTCCCGGACCGGCCGATCATGCCCGGCGTGCTGATCGTCGAGGCGCTGGCCCAGACGGCGGGCATCGCCGTGGTGACCATGGGCGGCTACCAGGGCAAGCTGGGCCTCTTCGCCGGGATCGACGAGTGCCGCTTCCGGCGGATGGCGCTTCCCGGCGACACGCTGCGCCTGGAGGTGACGGTCGAGAAGCTGCGCGGCATGTTCGGACGCCTGCGCGGCGTGGCCAGCGTGGATGGCGAGGTGGCCGCCGAGGCGGTGCTGTCCATCATCTTCCCCAAGGACGCGGCCGCGGGAGGGACCGATGCTTGACCGATACCGCCGCCCCAGCTTCGCCGAGCGCGGCGAGCGGCGGGTGGTGATCACCGGGCTGGGCGCCGTGACGCCGCTCGGCAACGACGTCCCCACCACCTGGGAGGGGATGACCGCCGGCCGCAGCGGCATCGGCCGCATCACGCTCTTCGACCCCGTCCGGGTCGCCAGCAAGGTGGCCGGCGAGATCCGCGGCTTCGAGCCGGAGTCGGTGATGCCCCGTAAGGAGATCCGGCGCAACGACCGCTACGTGCACTACGCCTGGGCGGCCGCCGTGGAGGCGATGCGCGACGCTGGCCTCGAGCTCCCGATCCCGGACGAGGCGGAGGCCGAGCGCGCCGGCGCGATCGTGGGTTCGGGGATCGGCGGCATCAACACCATGATCCGCGACATCATCGAGGCTCACGAGCTGGGTCCCGACCGGGTGGGGCCGTTCCTGGTGACGGCCATGATCCCGGACATGGCGGCCGGCTTCCTGGCCATCTACGGCAACCTGCGCGGCCCGAACTACGCCACCGTCAGCGCCTGTGCCAGCAGCAACCACGCCATCGGCGACGCGCTGGCCTTCATCCGCCGCGGGGACGCGGACGTGATGCTGGCCGGCGGGGCGGAGGCGGGGATCGGCGAGATCCCGGTGGCCGCCTTCGCGGCCATGCGCGCGCTGTCCACGCGCTGCAACGACGAGCCGGAGCGGGCCTCGCGTCCGTTCGACGCCCTGCGCGACGGCTTCGTCATCGCGGACGGCGCCGGGGTGCTGGTCCTGGAGGCGCTCGACCACGCGCTGGCCCGCGGCGCGCGGATCCACGCCGAGGTGGTCGGCTACGCGGCCACTGACGACGCCTCGCACGTGACCCTTCCTGCGCCGGGCGGCCGCGGCGCGGTGGCCTCCATGGCCCTCGCCCTGGCCGACGCCGGCCTGGGTACCGACGACATCGACTACATCAACGCCCATGGCACCAGCACGCCACCCAACGACCGGGCCGAGACGCAGGCCATCAAGACGGTCTTCGGGGAGCGGGCCTACGCCATCCCGGTGAGCAGCACCAAGAGCATGACCGGGCACATGCTGGGCGCGGCCGGCGGGGTGGAGGCCATCGCCTGCGTGAAGGCCATCGAGGACGGCATCCTGCCGCCCACCATCAACTACGAGAACCCGGATCCGGACTGCGACCTGGACTACGTGCCCAACCGGGCGCGCCGGGCCGACGTGCGCACCGCCATGAGCAACTCGTTCGGCTTCGGCGGTCACAACGCCACGCTGATCTTCCGGCGGTTCGACGGGTGAGCGAGCGTCCCCTGGACCAGGTCCTGGCGGCCGTCGACGTGCTCGGCCCTGCCTTCGAGGCGAGCGGGCTCGACGAGCTGGAGGTGGAGGCGGGCGACCTGCTGGTGCGCCTGGCGCGCCCGCGCGCGGCCGGTGCCACACCCACCGCTGCTGCGGCACCCGCCCCCCCGGCCCCCGCGGAGGCGGCTCCCGCGCGTTCGGCGGTCCCGGCCAGCCCCTACGGCGAGCCGGCCCCGGGGATGCGCTTCGTGACCGCCCCCCTGACCGGGGTCTGGTACTCCGCCCCGTCGCCCGGTGCCCGGCCCTACATCCAGGAGGGGAGCGAGGTCGGCGTCGGCACGGTCATCGGCCTGATCGAGGCGATGAAGCTGTTCAATGAGATCAAGTCGGATGTGGCGGGTCGCGTGACCCGCATCCTCGTCGAGAGTGGGACGCTGGTGAAGCGCCAGCAGCCGCTCATCGAGGTCGACCCCAGCGGATGAGGAGTGACGGCATGACCAGGAACGCGGTGATCAGCGGTTGGGGGATGTACGCGCCCAGGCGCGTGCTCACCAACGACGACCTCTCGCGGATGGTGGACACCTCCGACGAGTGGATCGTGACCCGCACCGGCATCCGCGAACGGCGCATCGCCGCGGACGACGAGACGACCACCACCCTGTCGGTGCACGCCGCCCGCGACGCGCTGGCCGTGGCCGGCGTGGACGCCGGCGACGTGGACCTGGTCATCGTCGGCACCTGTTCCCCGGACTACCCGCTGCCGGCCACGGCGGTGCTGGTGGCCAGCGAGCTGGGCGCCAGGCGGGCTGCCGGCTTCGACCTCCAGGCGGCCTGCTCCGGGTTCCTCTACGCGCTGGCCACCGGCACGAGCTTCATCCGGGCGGGCATGTACCGCCACGTGCTGGTCATCGGCGTCGAGATCCTGAGCCGCTTCATCAACTGGACTGATCGCGGCACGTGCGTCCTGTTCGGCGACGGTGCCGGCGCGGTGCTGCTGTCGGCCTCCGACCAGCCCGGCGGCCTGCTGGGCGCGGACCTGTTCGCCGATGGCACCGGCTGCGAGGCGATCATCGTGCCGGCCGGCGGCACCAAGCGCCCGGCGTCCGCCGAGACCGTGGCGGCCAACCTGCACACCATCCAGATGCTGGGCAGCGAGGTCTACAAGTACGCCACCCGCCAGCTCGCCGACTCCGCGCTGCACGCCATCCGGGACGCGGGCCTGACCCCGGCCGACATCGACCAGTTCGTCTTCCACCAGGCCAACCTGCGCATCATCAACAGCGTGATCAAGGCACTGGGCGTGGACGAGGGCAAGGTGTTCGTGAACATCGAGAAGTACGGGAACACGTCGGCGGCATCGGTCCCCATGGCGCTGGTGGAGGCCGTGGCCGCGGGCCGCATCAAGCAGGGCGACCGGATCCTGATGGTCGCCTTCGGGGCCGGCTACACCGCCGGGGCGGCCGTGGTCGGGTGGACCGCCGATCCGGCCCGGGCCTTCCTGGCGCCCGGCGAGCAGACGCGCCTGGGCAAGCCACGCATCGAGGAGCCGGCCCTGGCCGGGACGCGCTGACATGTTCGACCTCACCGGGCGGGTGGCGCTGGTCACCGGGGCCAGCCGCGGCCTGGGACGCGCCATCGCCCTGGCCCTGGCGGCGCAGGGCGCCGACGTGGCCATCAACTACCGCGGCAACGCCGAGGCGGCCGAGGAGACGGCGGCCGGGGTGCGCGGCGCCGGGCGGCAGGCCGTGCTGGTGCAGGGCGACACCTCGGGCGGCCGCGAGGCCTGCGAGGCGATCGCCAGGGCCGCGCTGGACGCCTTCGGCAGGGTCGACATTCTGGTCAACAACGCCGGCATCACCCGCGACAACCTGCTGATGCGCATGGACGAGGAGGAGTGGGACGCGGTGCTGTCCACCAACCTGTCCGGCCCGTTCTGGATGACGCGTGCCGTCGCCAGGCCGATGATGAAGGCCCGATACGGCCGCATCATCAACATGTCATCGGCGGCCGGGCGCATGGGCAACCCAGGTCAGGCCAACTACGCGGCGGCCAAGGCGGGGCTCATCGGCCTGACCAAGACCACGGCCCGCGAGCTGGCCAGCCGCGGGATCACCTGCAACGCCATCGCGCCGGGGCTGATCGCCACCGACCTGACCGCCGACCTGCCCGAGGCGGCTGCCGAGGCGCTGAAGGCCATGACACCGATGGGCTACATCGGCTCGGTGGAGGACGTGGCGGCCGCGGCCGTGTACCTGGCTTCCGACGAGGCGAGGTACGTCACCGGCCAGGTGCTCGGCGTGGACGGCGGGATCGTGATGGGCTCATGAGACGACCAGGGGACACCGCCGCCTTCTACGGCTCGCTCCCGGCCAAGCGCGTGGCGGCCGGCGTGCTGATCACCGATAGCATGGGCCGGGTGCTGCTCGTGCAGCCCAGCTACAAGCCGACCTGGGAGATCCCCGGCGGCGTGGTGGAGGCCGGCGAGTCTCCGCGCGGCACGGCCCGGCGCGAGCTGCGCGAGGAGCTGGGGCTGGAGATCGGCATCGGCCAGCTGCTGGTGGTGGACTGGGTCTCGCCACAGCCGCCCAGGACCGAGGGGCTGATATTCGTCTACGACGGCGGCACCCTTGACGACCTCGACGCGCGGGCCATCCGCCTGGCCGATCCCGAGCTGAATGCCTACGGCTTCGTGGACATGGAGGGCGCCGTAGGCCTCACCTCCGAGCGCCTGGAGCGCCGGATCGCGGCCGCCCTGCGCGCGCGCCGCGCGGGTCGCACCGTGGAGCTGGAGGACGGCCGACCGACCATCGCCCGCGAGCTCTCCCACGAGGGCGCCTGGAGCTGACCCGGAGCGGCGGATCCCGGACGGGCCGCATGCTCGCCGACCGGGGAAGCGCTTGCCACCCGGCACGGGGATTGCTGCGAAAATGGTGGCCTGGGCGAATTGCTCGAACGCCCGTGCATCGGTCCATTCATGACAGTGAGAGGAGACTGCATGCTCACCCTTCGCACCCTGCTGCGCCCCTCGCGGCGCGTCCACGCTCACTGCGACATCCCCTGCGGCGTCTACGACCCGGAACAGGCCCGCATCGAGGCCGAGTCGTGCCTGCGCATCATCGAGAAGTACGAAACCAGCGACGACAAGGTCTTCCGCGCCCGCTGCCTGCACGTCAAGGAGGAGCGCGCGGAGCTGGTGAAGCACCACCTCGACGTGCTGTGGCACGACTACTTCAAGCCCGAGCACCTGGACAAGTTCCCGGACCTGCACGAGACCTTCTGGAAGGCCACCAAGCAGGCCTCGAAGGTCAAGCAGACCGTCGACGCCGGCGCCGCCCGCGAGCTGCTGTCCATGATCGACCGCATCGACGAGATGTGGAAGGCCACCGGCGGCCCGGAGAAGACGCGGGTCAACGGCCGCCCGGGTTGATCGGCGGACCGATGTCCGGGTGGAGGGGCCCGGCGCGGCCCCTCCTCCTGCTGCTGGGGACCGCCGCGGCGCTGTTCGCCGCGTCGCGCGCGCTGCGCCGGATCGATGCCGTGGAGGTGGAGGGAGCCTCCATGGCCCCGTCGCTGCTCCCCGGGGACCGGCTGCTGGTCGAGTCGTGGACCTACGCGCGGCGGGCACCGCGCGCAGGGGAGGTGGTGCTGGTCACGGACCCGCGCTCGCCGTCGCGCGAGCTGATCAAGCGCGTGGCCGCCGTCGACGGCCGTCACCTCGACCTGCGGGGCGACGCCCCCGCGTCCAGCACCGACTCGCGCCACTTCGGCCGGCTCCCGGTTGCTGCCGTGCGCTGGCGGGTGGCCCTGCGCTACTGGCCGCCGCGCCGCTTCGGCGGGCTGCCCGCTGCGCGACCGTCGGAGCCGCTCGACCTCGAGCCCCTGGGCGGGGAGCCGGCCTGCACCGCCTTCGAGGCGTTGATCGCCGGCGGGGAGCAGGGCTAGGCAAGCCCGGCGGCGCAGAAGGTCACCACCGCTTCCACGCAGGCCGACTGCTCCGAGGGCAGCATGGTCACGCCCTCGCCGGCCTCGGCCGCCACCAGCCACTCGGCGCCGGCCGCGGGGCGTACCGCGATCCGGGCGCCGGGCGCCCGTTCGCGGACGAAGGCCACCACCGGGCCAAGCCCGGCATCGCCGTACTCCTGGCGCACGGCGCCGGTGTCGACCACCACCGAATCGGGCGGGCGCAGGACGATGGCCTGGTGCAGGCGGGCGGCGTCGTTGTAGAAGAAGGCGAGCGCGCCGGTCAGCCGGCCGTCGATGGCGGCGGCCAGCTCGCGATCGCGGGTCAGGCAGTACAGCAGCGACTCCCGGGCGGCGCTCATGGGGCAGCCGAAGGGTAGCAGTACAATCGACGTTCCATGGCCACCACGATCCCTGCGCGCCGCGACCCGGCGCGCGACCTGACCGCTCCACGACACCAGCACCTGGGCAGCCTGCTCGGCCGCGTGTGGCCGGTCGACCAGGTCGGCGTGCAGGAGCGCGCCGCCTCGCTGGCCCGACGCAGCATCAAGCGCGAGGCGAAGCTGTGGGCGCTGGACATGGCCATCCGCATGATGGACCTCACCACCCTGGAGGGGAAGGACACGCCGGGCAAGGTCCGCGCCCTGGCCGGCAAGGCGCGCCGCCCCGACCCGACCGACCCGTCCATCCCCTCGGTGGCGGCCCTGTGCGTCTACCCCAACCTGGTCCCCGTGGCCCGCGAGGCGCTGCGCGGCTCGAGCGTGAAGGTGGCCGCGGTGGCGACCTACTTCCCGTCCGGCCAGGCACCGCTGGAGGTGAAGCTGCAGGACGTGCGGCAGGCCATCGAGCTCGGGGCCGACGAGATCGACATGGTCATCGACCGCGGCGCCTTCCTGGCGGGGGAGTACGCCAGGGTCTACGACGAGATCGTGGCGGTCAAGGAGGCCTGCGGCGAGCACCACCTGAAGGTGATCCTGGAGACCGGCGAGCTGGAGACCTACGACAACGTGCGCCGCGCATCGGTGCTGGCCATGGCGGCCGGCGCCGACTTCATCAAGACCTCGACCGGCAAAGTCAATCCCGCCGCCCAGCTGCCAGTGACCCTGGTCATGCTGGAGGCCATCCGCGACTTCTACCAGCAGACCGGCCGCGCGGTGGGCATGAAGCCGGCGGGCGGCATCCGCACCGCCAAGGAGGCGATCAGCTACCTGGTGGTCCTGTACGAGACCCTCGGACCGGACTGGATGACGCCGGACCGGTTCCGCTTCGGGGCCAGCAGCCTCCTGAACGACGTCCTGATGCAGATTCGCAAGGAGCGCACCGGCCGCTACTCGGGTGGCGACTACTTCACCCTTGACTAGCCCGATCCAGGTCGTGCCCGGCACGGTCCAGGTCTGGTCCGACCTCTCCTGTCCCTGGTCGCACGCCGTCGTCTGGCGGCTGTGGGACGCACGACGCCGCCTGGGGCTGGAGGACCGGGTGCGCCTCGACCACCACGCCTTCCCGCTGGAGCTGTTCAACAACGAGCCCACCCCCAAGGCCCATCGCGACCTGGAGTGGCCGGTGGCCCAGGCCGTGGCCCCTCGCGCGGGCTGGCAGGCCTGGTCGGCGCCACCGGAGACCTACCCGGTGACCATGCTGCCGCCGATGGAGGCGGTGCAGGCCGCCAAGCTCCAGTCGCTGACCGCCTCGGAGGAGCTGGACCGGGCGCTGCGGCGCGCCTTCTGGGGCGAGTCGCGCTGCATCTCGATGCGCCACGTGATCCTGGAGGTGGCCGCCGAGTGCGACGCGCTGGACTTGGACCGCTTCGTGACCGATTTCGACGCGGGGCGCGGTCGGCCGGCGATCTTCGACGACTGGGCGGTGGCCCGCACCGATGCCGTCCGTGGATCGGCCCACCTCTTCGCTCCCGACGGCAGCAACGAACAGAACCCGGGGATCGGCATCGCGTACGAGGATGGCACCTATCGCGTCACCCGGGATGACCCGTCAGCCATCGATCGTTTCATCCTGGCGGCAGCCGGGCAGCATTGACAGAGATCTCCGCTCCTGCCAGATTGGCGGTCAGCATGGCACTCAAGATGGGTCCTGACGGCCGCGTGCTGGTCCCTGCCGAGCTCCGGCGACAGCTGGGCCTCGAGCCGGGGACCACGCTCGCGGCCCGCGTCGAGGACGACCGGCTGATCCTGGAGCGGCGAGACCGCGTCCTCCACCGCCTCCAGGAGCGGTTCGCGGCCATCCCGCCCGGGGTCAGCCTGGTGGACGAGCTGCTCGAGGATCGACGCCGCGAGGTGCAGCGCCAGGTGCGCCGGACTGGCCGCAATGACCGATGACGCCGAGTACCTGCTCGATGCCTCGGCCCTGCTGGCGCTGCTTCACCGCGAGCCCGGGTGGGAGGCGGTTGCCACCATCATCGGTGCGTCGGCGCTCTCCACGGTGAACCTGTCCGAGGTGCTGCAGAAGGCGGCGAGCCGCGGGATCGCCGTGGATGACCTGGACCTCGACCTGCGGGACCTCGGCGTGGACCTGGTTCCGTTCGGGGTGGGCGAGGCGAAGCGAGCGGCACGGCTGTGGCTGGATGGTCATGCCTCGCTGTCTTTCGGGGACCGTGCCTGCATCGCGACGGCGGCAGTCCGCGAGCTGAAGGTGGTGACTGCTGATCGAGCGTGGGGCAGGCTGAAGCTCCCCGTTCAGGTCAAGGTGATCCGCTGATCTCACATCGGTTATCGGTGGCGCGTTGCACGATCATGCACCTGCCGCCGTTCCAGGCGCTGATCGACGCGCACGCGCACGAGCTGCATCGGTTCCTGGTGGCCTGGGTCGGTCCCGACCGGGCCGAGGACTGCCTGCAGGAGACCTTCATCTCGGCGCTGCGCGCGTATCCACGGCTGCGGAGCGGCGAGAACCTGCGGGCCTGGCTGTACACCATCGCCCAGCGCAAGGCGACCGATGTCGCCCGGGCCGCGGCCCGCCGTCCGCCCGGCCCCTCGCTGGACGGGCTGCCGCCGGGGGCCGAGCCGAGCGTCGGGCCGCACCAGCCGGCCGATGGGTGGCTGTGGGCGGCGGTCGGCAGGCTGCCGGCCAAGCAACGGGCGGCGGTGGTGCATCGGTTCGTGCTGGACCTGGACTACCGGTCCATCGCGGAGCGCATGGGCACGACCGAGGAGGCGGCACGCCAGAACGTGAGCGCCGGGCTGCGCAGGCTGCGCAAGGAGGTGGACCGATGAGCGAGCTTGAGCAGCGCCTGGCCGGCGCCGTGCCCCGGACGCGCCTGGACAACGAGCGGCTGGCGCGTGCGCTCCGCCACCGCGCGGCGTCCGAGGGGCTGCTGGACGTCGCGTACGCCACGCTGGATACGCCGCTGGGCGAGCTGCTGGTGGCGGTCACACCGCGCGGCGTGGTGCGCGTGGCCTACCCGGGGCCGGGGGAGGACGTGGTACTGGAGGAGCTGGCGGCGCGCGTCAGCCCGCGCGTGCTGCGCGCCCCGGAGCGGACCGATGAGCTGCGCCGCCAACTGGAGGAGTACTTCGCGCGCCGGCGCCGCTCGTTCGAGGTGCCGGTGGACTGGTCGCTGATCCGCGGCTTCGCGCGGGGCGTGCTGGAGGCGACCGCGGCCGTGCCCTTCGGGTCGGTGACCACCTACCGGGACGTGGCGGCCGCCGCCGGCTCGCCACGCGCCTACCGGGCCGCGGGCAACGCGCTGGGCGCCAACCCGGTCCCGATCGTGGTGCCCTGTCACCGCGTCCTGCACTCCGGCGGCGAGCTGGGCGGCTACGCCGGTGGCCTGGACCGCAAGCGGATGCTGCTCACCCTGGAGGGCGTGCTCCCGGGCTGACCGATACACCGGGCGTTCCGGTCGGGAAGCCGCGGTCCCCGCTTCAGGAGCCTCGGAGGAGGCCGCGGTACCGCGAGACGAGCTCCGCGGGGACCCGTCGGGGGCGGCCGTCGGAGAGACGGACCCAGACCCAGTCGGTGAGCACCTCGGCCAGCAGGTTGGCATCGGTCGCGCGGCGGATCCAGGTGCGGCGCACGCCGCGCACGCCCCCCAACGCCTCGACACGCACCATGGCCTCGATCTCGTCGCCGGCCACGGCGGGGCGGTGGTAGGTGATCTCGTGGCGCCGCACCACCCAGGCGCCGCCCTGCTCCAGGCTCCACGCCCGCCCGAAGCCCAGCGCCTCGGCGTGCTCGGCGGCCAGGTTCTCGGCCCAGGCCAGGTACACGCTGTTGTTCACGTGCCCGTTCTGGTCGAGCTCGTAGGTGCGCACCCGGAAGCGCTGGGCGTGCTCCAGCAGGGGATGGGCGGCATCGGTCATGGAGGGACAGTGTAGGCAGCGCGCGCGGGCCGCTATCTCTCCTGCGGTGAGGGCTCACCGGTGCCAGCCGCGGAAACCGGCGGAGTTCGCACCGCATCTCTCGCGTGGCGAGAGATACCCGTCGTTCTCGCCCGACGAGGGCGGTCAAGGCTCCTGTGGAGAGAGGTTATCCGAAGAAGCGGCTGCCCGGGGCCTGGGCGCGGGTCCGACCGCAAGCAGCGCCCGCGGGGATGGGTGCGATAATCGAGGTCACATGGCGATCACCAAGAAGCCCGAGTCACGTCCGGCCCCGGCGTCGTGGGGGCTGGCCGCGGGCGGCAAGGTCCCGTGGGAGTACGCCTCTGCGCCGGAGGCGACCGACCACATCACCATCTGGCCCGAGTACGGGCTGTTCATCGACAACGAGTTCGTCCCGTCCAGGCCGAAGGCCACCTTCGAGGTCATCAACCCGGCCACCGAGGAGCCCCTGGCCAGGGTGGCGCGCGCCTCGAAGGCCGATGTCAACCGGGCCGTGACGGCCGCCCGCCGGGCCTACGAGACCTTGTGGTCGCGGCTGCCGGGGAGCGAGCGGGCCAAGTACCTGTACCGCATCGCGCGCATCCTCCAGGAGCGATCGCGCGAGTTCGCGGTCGTCGAGTCCATGAACTCCGGCAAGCCGATCAAGGAGTCGCGCGACGTCGACGTGCCGCTGTCGGCGGCCCACTTCTTCTACTACGCCGGCTGGGCGGACAAGCTCGAGTACGCCTTCCCCAACCGCGAGCCGCGGCCGCTGGGCGTGGCCGGGCAGATCATCCCCTGGAACTTCCCGCTGCTCATGCTGGCCTGGAAGATCGCGCCGGCGCTGGCCTGCGGGAACACGGTGGTGCTCAAGCCGGCCTCCACCACCCCGCTGACCGCCTACCTGTTCGCCGACGTCGTGCGCCAGGCGGAGCTGCCGCCGGGGGTGGTGAACATCATCACCGGACCGGGCGAGATCGGCATGGAGCTGGTCAGGCACCCGGGCGTGGACAAGGTGGCCTTCACCGGCTCAACGGCGGTGGGCAAGATGATCGCGCGGGCGGTGGCCGGCACCCACAAGAAGGTGACCCTGGAGCTGGGCGGCAAGGCGGCCAACATCGTGTTCGACGACGCGCCACTGGACCAGGCCATCGAGGGGATCATCAACGGCATCTACTTCAACCAGGGCGAGGTGTGCTGCGCCGGCTCGCGGCTCTTCGTCCAGGAGAGCGTGTACGAGCCGCTGCTCGACAAGCTCAAGGCCCGCCTCTCCACGCTGCGCGTCGGCGACCCGCTCGACAAGAACACGGACATCGGCGCCATCAACTCGGCCGGCCAGCTGGCGAAGGTGCAGGAGCTGGTGCAGTCGGGGATCGAGGAGGGGGCCGAGATCTTCCAGCCCGACTGCGAGCTGCCGGAGCGCGGCTACTTCTTCCGGCCGACCCTGTTCACGGGCGTCAGCCAGAGCCACCGCATCGCCCAGGAGGAGATCTTCGGCCCGGTGCTGTCGGTCCTGACCTTCCGCACGCCGGAGGAGGCCATCGAGAAGGCCAACAACACCCCGTACGGGCTGTCGGCCGGGGTGTGGACCGAGAAGGGCAGTCGCATCTTCAAGATGGTCAACGCCATGCGCGCCGGCGTGGTGTGGGCCAACACCTTCAACCGCTTCGACCCGACCTCGCCGTTCGGCGGCTACAAGGAGTCCGGCTACGGCCGCGAGGGTGGCCTCCACGGCCTGGCCGCCTACCTGGACCTGTCCGGCAACGGGACCACGGACCGATGATCGACGCCGGGCGCGCTGCCGAGGTCAGCCTCGACACGGTGGCCGATCGCATCACCGAGCCGTTCAAGCCGGTCGACGTCGCGACGGCCAACGACGCCATCCTGCGGATGGCGCGCCTCGAGGGCGCCTTCGGGTGGCACCACCACGACGAGGACGAGCTGTTCCTCTGCTGGCGGGGCGCGTTCAACATCGAGCTGGAGGGCCGCCCGCCGGTCCACCTCGAGCCCGGTGAGCTGTACGTGGTCCGGCGCGGCACCCGTCACCGGCCGGTGGCCGATGCCGGCCCGGCCTACGCGCTCATGCTCGAGAAGCCCGAGACGAAGCAGTACGGCGAGGAGCCGGGCTGATGGCCCAGCGGCGGCAGGCCACCCGCTCCCGCGCCACCGGGCGCCCATCGGTCCTCGACGAGCGCGCGAAGGCGCCCCTTGCCACCACCAATGGCGCCCGCGGCGTGCCCGAGCGGGTTGAGGTGCGCAAGACCTACAAGCTGTACATCGGCGGTGAGTTCCCGCGCACCGAGTCCGGGCGCGCCTACCAGGTCCACGACGCCAAGGGGCGGCTGCTGGCCAACGCCAGCCGCGGGACGCGCAAGGACATCCGTGACGCGGTGCGCGCTGCGCGCAGCGCCTTCCCCGGCTGGTCGGCCCGCACGGCCTACAACCGCAGCCAGATCCTGTACCGCATCGCCGAGCTCATGGAGGGGCGCCGCGAGCAGTTCGTGGCCGAGGTCATGGCCGCCGAGGGGGTCGGGCGGCAGCGGGCGACCCGGCTGGTGACCGCCGCCATCGACCGCTGGGTGTGGTACGCGGGCTGGGCCGACAAGTACCCGCAGGCCATGGGCTCCGTGAATCCCGTGGCCGGCAGCTACTTCAACTTCAGCATCCCCGAGCCCACCGGCGTGGTCGGCATCATCGCCCCCGAGTCCTCCAGCCTGCTCGGCCTGGTGAGCCGGTTGGCCCCGGTGATCGTCTCCGGCAACACGGCGGTGGTGATTGCCTCCGAGTCGCGGCCGCTCCCGGCGGTGACCCTGAGCGAGGTGCTGGCCACCTCCGACGTGCCGGGCGGCGTGGTGAACGTCATCACCGGGTTGCGCCGCGAGCTGGTGCAGCATCTGGCGGCGCACATGGACGTCAACGCGCTCGACGCCTTCGGCCTCGACCCGTCGCAGGCGGCCGGCATCGAGGAGATCGCCACCGAGAACGTGAAGCGCGTCGTCCGCCCGCCGAAGGGCGGCGCCGATGCCGTCGACTGGCTCAGCCCGCGCGCCCAGTCGCCCTACCTCATCGGCGAGTTCGTCGAGGTCAAGACGGTCTGGCATCCCATCGGTTCGTGAGAAGCCCTGGGCGGAGTGCAGTGACGCCCGCCGGGGCCTTTCGACAATCCCATCCGTGGCCCGATGGCCGGCCTCAGGTCTCGCCGGCCATCGGGCCTATCGCCCTCCGCGCAGCAGCGGGAGCACGAACCACAACCCCGCGATGAGGGCCGCGTTGGCCCCTGCGATCAGACCGGCGAGGACGCCGCCGAGCAGCGTCTGCACCACCAGGTAGACCGCAAGGCCGATGGCCAGCGCGATGAGCGCGCTCGCGGCGATGAAGAGGCGGTTGGCCAGGAAGATGAGCCGCTCCTTGTCGACCTCGCGGAAGTGCATGCGGTGGTAGATGGTGGGCGTGACCAGCAGCGCCAGGCCCCCGGAGGCTGAGAGGAGCGAGGCCAGGTAGAGGGCGCGCTCGAAGCCCGTGATCTCGGTCCCGCCGGAGAATGGCAGGATGATCAGGAAGCCCAGCAGGATCTCGACCCCGGGCAGCATGACCCGCGTCTCGTCCAGGAGCTCGGCCAGCTCGCGATCGACGCGCTGCTTGGCGCTCTCGCCCGGCGCCCTGCCCACCGTGTCGCCGCGCGACTCCGTATCGTCCATGCGGGCAAGCGCTTGCCATCACCGTGCCAACCGTCCGTTCGGTGGGCGAGTGGCCGTCGAGCTGCCACATGGCAACCACGTTGGCGTTAGACGCGGAACGCCAACCAGGTTGGCATCTGGTGCGAACCGCGCCGTGGCGACCGCGCAACGGCCGCGGCTAGAGGCTCAGGACGAAGCGGGCGATCTCGAAGTAGATGATCAGCCCGGTGCCGTCCACCAGGGTGGTGATGAACGGTGCCGACACCACGGCCGGGTCCACGCCCAGCCGCCGCAGCAGGAGCGGCAACGCGGCGGCGACCGTGGCTGACCAGGCGGAGATGGCCACCAGGGTGACGGCCACCACCAGGCCGATGTCCCGCTCGACGTCCAGCAGCACCGACTGGCCGAAGCCCACCACCCCCATGACCGCGCCCATGATCAGGCCCACCCGCAGCTCCTTCAGCACGATCCAGCCGAGGTCGCGCAGGGTGACCTCGCCGAGGGCCATGGCCCGCACGATCAGGGTGACGGTCTGCGAGCCGATGTTTCCGCCCGTCCCGATCAGCAGCGGGATGAAGAAGCCCAGCGCCACCACCGAGGCCAGCTCGCCCTCGAAGCCGCGCAGGACCAGGCCGGTGTAGGCCTCGGCCAGGAACAGGATCAGCAGCCAGCCGACCCGCTTGCGCACCAGCAGCGGCACGGTGCTCAGCCGGTAGGGCAGGTTCAGCGGCTGCGAGCCGCCCAGCCGCTCGATGTCCTCGGTGGCCTCCGCGGTGAGGACGTCGGCCACGTCGTCCTGGGTGATGATGCCCAGCAGCCGGTCGTCGTCGTCCACCACCGGGATGGCCAGCAGGTTCCGGTCGGTGAGCAGGCGCGCGGCCACCTCCTGGTCGGCATCGGCCCGTACGCGCACCGTGGTCGGCGCCATGAGGCGCATCACCGGGGTGGTGTCGGGAGCGAGCAGCAGGCGGTACAGGGACAGCACGCCCAGCAGGTGCCGCTGCTCGTCGACCACGTAGACGTAGTAGACCGTCTCGGCCGAGTCCACCAGGCGGCGGATGGCGGCCAGCGCCTGGGCCGCCGTGGCGTCGCGCGTCACTGCCACGAACGCCGGGGTCATGATGCCGCCGGCGGAGTCCGGCGGGTACTCGGACAGCTCCCGGATCTCGGCGGCCTCCGACGGCCGCATGAGGACCAGGATGCGATCCGCGTCTGCGGCCGGGATGTGACCCACCACGTCGGCGGCATCGTCCGGCTGCATGTCCTCCAGCAGCCGGGCGGCGCGCGGCGCGGCCAGCGTGCGCAGGATCCTGGCGGCCTCGGTGGGAGGCAGCTCCTCGAGCAGGTCGGGCACGTCGCGCTCCGGTAGCCACTGGAGCAGGACGGCCACCTCTTCGGGCTCGAGCTCGGGGACGAGGTCGGCCCACTCGGCCGGACCGATGCGCTCGGCCAGGCCGGACACGCCCTCTCGCTCGCGCTCGCGGATGAGCGCCTGGACCTCGGCCAGGAGCTCGGCAGTCTGCGGCGAGGTCACTGGGATCACCTCCCTTCCGGGGTTCTGCCATGCACGGCGCGTCACGCCGGCCGGGGAGGGGAGGTGATCGGGGTTAGGCCGTCTCCCTCGCCCGCAGCCGGGCGCGCGCGGATCGACTACTGGAGCCTGCGTCCACGGTGGATCGCGATCGCCTCACTGCGGGTTCCATCAGGGAAGGCTCGACTGAGCCGCGCTGGATTCTAGACCGATGCGGCCGACGGCGAAACCCCGGAGCCGCTCGCCCCGCGGGCCCTGGCGCGATGACGGGCAACCTTGGCCTGGTTGCCGCAGGTGCGCATGTCGCACCACCGCCGGCGCCCGGTGCGGGATCGATCGACGAACACGTAGCGGCAGGCGTCGTTGGCGCACACCCGGAGCCGATGGGGATCGTCATCGGCCAGGAAGTGGGCGAGGGAGCTGGCGATGGCGGCCCGCGCCTGGTCCAGGCGATCGCCCACCTGGGCGATCGCGTAGCGCGTGCCGCCCGGCTCGTGGCGCAGCTGGTGGTAGTGCAGCCCGTGACGCAGGATGTGGTTGAGCTCACCCAGCCGCGGGGGGCTGATCTGTCCGGTTTGGCTCAGCTCCACGGCCACCGAGCGCAGCACATCGCGCAGGCGCCGGAAGCGCTGCATGCGGCGCTCCGCCTCCTGCGGGTCACGGCGCAGCCGAGCCAGCTCGGCCGCCTGCCCCCGCGGGCTGAGGAGGTCGTGCTGGCGGAGCCAGGCGAGCAGGGCGTCGATGTCCGGCAGGTGCTCCACCGGCTCGCCGCGCATCTGCTCCAGCGTGTTGGCGAAGGCGACGAACAGCTCCCGGCTCTGGTCCGGCTCCGGGATGTGGTCATGGTTCAGGGACACGATGTAACCAGTATACAGGCATTGACAAGTTACCACACGTGGCCTATCCTTCTGGTGTAACCCTTGAAGCAGCACACACGAGTTACAGCGGGTCCGGCGAAAGGAGGTGCATGAGGTGGAGCTGCTGATCTTCCTGGCCCTGATCTTGGCGCTCGACCTGGCGGCCCTCCTTGGGGGCGCCGACTCTCGAGACCAGACGGGGCATCCACTCACGATCTGAGGAGGTTCGCGGAATGAGCCGTGATGTGACCTACCTCGGTCTGCTCGCCGAGCTGCGGCAGGACGAGCTGCTGAGCGAGGCGAAGCGCCGCCGGCGGGCGAGCGGCGTCATCCGCGATCGCCGGCACGCCAGCCTCGGCGACCGGCTGCGCACGGTCCTGGCCCGGCCTCGCGCGAGCGACCGATAGGAATCACCGCCGACGGCCCGATCCCGAGTGGGGTCGGGCCGTCGTGCTGCCCGTAGAATTGCGGGTATCATGCCTCCCCCCAGCGCCGCGTCCCGTTCCGGTGACGTCGTCATCACCAACGCCGAGATCGCGCGCATCTTTCGAGAGATCGGCGACATGCTCGAGATCCTGGGCGAGGTGGTCTACAAGTCGGTGGCCTACCGCCGCGTGGCGGACGCCGTGGAGCGCCATCCCCGGGACGTGGCCGCGCTCTTCGCCGCCGGCACGCCGCCGAAGATTCCAGGCGCCGGACCGGCCCTGACCACCAAGCTGGCGGAGCTGGCCTCGACCGGGACGCTCGAGTACTACGAGCGCCTCCGCGCCCAGGTGCCCGACGGACTGCTGGAGATGCTCCAGGTCCCGGGCGTCGGGCCGCGGACCGTTCGCCTGCTTTACGACCAGCTGGGGATCGACTCGCTCGAGGCGCTGCGCGCCGCCGCCGCCGACGGCCAGCTGCGCAGCGTGAAGGGCCTCTCGGCGCGGACCGAGGAGAACATCCTGGCCGGCATCGCCCGGCTGAAGCGGAACACGGGCCGGCTGCTCCTCCACGAGGCGGACCGGCTGATCGGCGGCCTGCTGGAGCGGTTGCGCGAGGTGCGCGGCGTGGTGCGCATCGAGCCGGCCGGCTCCCTGCGCCGTCGGTGCGCGACCATCGGCGACCTGGACCTGCTGGCGGCCACCACCGATCCGGCCACGTTGATCGCCGCCCTCGACGGCCTGCCGGACGTGGAACGCGTGCTGTCGGCGGGGACCGACAAGTCGAGCATCGTGCTGGCGGCCGGGCCCCAGGTGGACCTCATGGTCTGTCCCCCCGGGGCGTGGGGCACCCACCTGGTCCATTTCACGGGCAGCAAGGAGCACAACGTGCGGCTGCGCGGCATGGCGCTGGACATCGGCCTGTCGCTGTCGGAGAAGGGCTTCAAGGTGATCGACAGCGGGGAGCTGATCACCGAGGACAGCGAGGAGGCCGTCTACGCGCGGCTGGGGCTGCCATGGATCCCGCCCGAGCTGCGCGAGGACACGGGCGAGGTGCAGGCCGCCCTGCGCGGCGAGCTCCCGCAGGTGCTGACCACCGAGGACGTGTGCGGCGACACCCACGTGCACTCGGACTGGACCGATGGCGTGGACAGCATGGAGGCAATGGCCCGCGCCGCGCGCGACGCCGGCCGGCAGTGGATGGTGCTGACCGATCACTCCCCCTCGCTGGGCATCACCCGCGGGCTGGCGCCCGAGCGCGTGGAGGAGCAGCGCGCCGAGATCGCCCGGCTCAACGCCGAGCTGGCGCCGTTCCGCATCCTGCACGGCACCGAGATGGAGATCCGCGCCGACGGCTCGCTCGACTACCCGGACGAGCTGCTGGCCCGCTTCGATGTCGTGGTGGCGTCGGTGCACACCGCCCGCGGCCAGTCGAGCGAGCAGCTCACGCGGCGCACGCTGGCGGCCATCGCCAACCCCCACGTGGACGTGATCGCCCACCCCACGGGACGCATCGTGAACCGCCGCGATCCGATCGCCCTGGACTGGCCGCGCGTCTTCGCCGCCGCAGCCGAGACGGGCACCGCGCTGGAGATCAACGGCAGCCCGCGGCTCGACCTGGACGACGCGCTGGCGCGCGCGGCGGCCCGGGCGGGCGTGCGCCTGACGCTGGCCAGCGACGCGCACCGCACCGAGGAGCTCAACCAGCTGGCCTATGCCGTCTCGGTGGCGCGGCGCGCCTGGCTGACCCGGGAGCAGGTGCTCGGGACCCGCGGTGCGGACGAGCTGCTGGAGCTGCTGCGGTGAGCAGCCGCTTGGCCCGCAGCGAGGCGGCGGTGCGCCTCCGGTCCCGCATCGACCATCCCGAGGCGATCCTGCTCTCCCTGCTGCTGGCCGGGCTGGCCGCCCTCGGCTGGGTGGAGTCGCCCTTGTGGCTGGCCGTGGCCATTGGCCTGCAGCTGGTGATCGGCGGCCTGGGCGGGGTTGCCATCATCGGCCCCATCCGCCCGGAGCTGGGCTTTGCCCGCTACGCCACCCTGGCGGTGGCCGCCGTGACGGTGACGCTGCTGGGCCGCATGCTGGTGGGCGTGGCCGGGCTGCCCATGGCGCTCCCGGCGGCCATCCTGCTGTGGGGCGTCCTGCGACTCGAGATGCGCGCCGGCCGCACCGGCACGCCGGGCATCCTGCTCGACCCGCTGGCCCTGGTGGGCATCGTGTTCGCCGGCACGGCCGGGCTCAGCTGGCTGCTGCCGCGCGATGCCTGGCCGCCGATCGTCCTGCTGGTCGCGGTGGTGGTGGCGGTCCCGGCCCTGCGCTCGGCCGAGGGACGCGGCCGCTCCGGAGTTCAGGCCGTGGGCCAGGCCCTCCTGCACGTGGTGGCGGTGGCGCAGACCACGACCGCGGTGGCGCTCCTCGACCTGCCCGGCGTGGTGGGGGCCGCGGTGGTGGCGCTCGCCTTCCACGCCTGGGGCGGCGCGGCGGAGGCCCTCGACCGCGGCGCATCGGGTCGTTCGGTCGCCGTCGAGTTCGGCTCGCTGGCCGTCCTGGGGGTCGCCGTCGCCCTCCTCCTGCACCTCCGCTGACCCCCGCGGGGGCTCGCGTTGACACCCCTATCGGCCTCTGCTACAACAAGGCGCCCTTCGCGACCGATGCCGCTCGCGGCGGGCGAATTTCGTGCGGTGTTGACAGCTTCCGCAGGCTTTTCATGCGGGGAGACGTGGGCCACACCATGACATTGGGTGACACCGATACCACCATTCGCCAGCGCCGCCAGCTTGCCGAGCAGGCCATCGCCCAGGCCACGCGCGGCGAGTGGGAGGAGGCGGTGGAGACGAACCGCCGGCTCCTGGAGCTGGGGCCGGACACCGACGCCTACAACCGCCTGGGCAAGGCGCTCGCCGAGCTGGGCCGCCACGCCGAGGCCCTCGCGGCCTACGAGCAGGCCCTGGCGCGCGACGCCACCAACCGCATCGCCGAGCGCAACGTGGCGCGGCTGCGGGTCCTGGTGGAGGGGCAGAAGGCGAAGGCCGACAACGGCCGGACGGAAAAGGTGTCCGCCGCCGCCTTCATCGAGGAGATGGGCAAGACCGGCCACGCCCGGCTGATCAACCTGGCACCCGCCCGTGACCTGGCGCCGCTCTCGCCTGGTGACGCGGTCGAGCTGGTCCTGGACGGCGACCTGCTGCTGGCCAAGGCCGGTGACGTCACCGTCGGGCAGGTGGAGCCGCGGGTCGGGTCGCGCCTGGCCAAGCTCATGCGCGGCGGCAACCGCTACGAGGCGGCCATCACCGTCCTGGACCGCGACGAGACGCGGATCATCATCCGGGAGGTCTTTGCCCACCCGGACAACTTCGGCAAGGTCTCCTTCCCGGGCACCGGAACGGGCCGCACGGGTGACGTCAGACCGTACATGAAGGGGTCGGCCCTCCGGTACGATGACGAGGAGGAGATGGAGGAGCTCGACGAGGAGACGGAGGAGGTCGAGGAGCTCGACACCACCCTCCCCGAGTTCTCGACCGAGCCCGACCTCGAAGAGGAGCTGCTCGAAGAACCGTAGGAGGCCGCATTGGGCGAGGCCGGCCGGAGGCGACTCGACCACGTCGTCCTTCCACGCCGCCTCCCCGGGCTGGCGCTCCTCGAGCGCTACTTCCCATCACCGGCCGACAACCAGCTGGACGCCGAGCTGGGCGCCTTCGCGCGGCCGGGCGACACGGTGCTGGACCCCTGGGCCGGCACCGGCTGGACCGCGCGGCGAGCCATCGCCCACGGCATGCGCGCCGTGGCCGCCGATCCCAGCCCCTTCGCCCAGCTGGCGGCACAGGCCTTCCTGCTGGCCCCGGAGCCGGCGGCCATCGACTCGGCCTTCACCCAGCTGGCCCAGTCGCGCAGGGTGGACGTGCCGCTGCGCCAGCACATCGAGGAGCTCTACGCCACCCGCTGTGCGACCTGCCGCTCGCCGGTGGTCGGCGACCAGTTCATCTGGCCCCGCGACGCGGACGCTCCGGGCCGCAAGATCTACCGCTGCCCGAGCTGCGAGATCAGCGTCGGTGGCCCGGAGGAGCGGGTGGCGCCGGTCGACGAGGTCGACCTGGCCAAGCTGGGCATCGAGCGGCCAGCCCCCGTGGTGGCCGACGTGGACACCGATCCCTCGGCCGATGCCGAGGACGACCTGCCGCCGGCGCCGGTCGGCCTGACCGGCAGCTTGCCACCCTCCGACCCCGACGCGCTCGGCGAGCCCGGCGAGCCGCCGCCACCGCCGCCCCTGCCGGTCGACCCGCCGACGGCCGCCCACGGCGGGGAGCGCGCCCTGCGCTTCGCCTCCACGGTGCGCCCCGATCCGCCGCCGCAGACGGCCACCGACGTGCGCCAAGGGCCGCACTACCAGCAGCTGCGCGACCGCTTCCCGGTGCTGGACGGGCGCTCCGAGCTGGTGAACGAGCTGCTGGACCTCTACACGCCTCGCAACCTGTACGCGCTGCAGACCATCGCCAACAAGATCGACGCCGAGTTCCGCGACCCGGCGCTGGCCGCCGTCTTCCGCCTGGCCCTGGCCGCCTGCCTGCTGCCCGCCAGCCGGCTGAACGGCTACCCCGGCCGGGTGGCCTCGCTGCGCATCAGCGGCGGCCACGTCCGGCAGCCGGCCTCCCGCCACCAGCGCGAGGTCAACGTCTGGCGGCTCTTCGAGAGCGCGGTGCGCGACGTGCGGACCGCGATCGCCGCCCTGGGCCGGGAGCGGCGCCCGGCGCGCTTCGCCGCCGGCCTGGAGGACCTGGGCGGCGTATCGGCGGCCAACGTGCTCTGGATCCGCTGCCGCCCGGCCGTGGTCGGGCAGTACCTGCCCGACGAGGGCATGGACCTGGTGCTGACCGCCATCGGGCCGCCAGGCAGCGTGGACGAGATCAGCTTCGAGTACCTGGCCACCAGCTGGCTGCTCGGCCGTGAGGCGGCCGAGACCCTGCGCCTGGAGCCGCTCTTCGGCTCGGGCCCGGCCCGCACGGGCGCGGCCGAGGCAGCCGCCCTGCGCCACGCCATGGCCTCGGCCGCCGGCGCCCTGAAGCCGGACGGCTGGTTGGTGGTCATCCTGGAGGGCGACGACGTCGACCGGCTGCTCTCCGTGGCCGTGGCCGGGGCCGCCGCCGGCCTCGACCTGGTGGACGTCATCCACCGCCAGTCACGCCGCTCCGGAGACGGGGTGACGCTCCACTTCCACAAGCCCTCGGCCGAGGACCGGCTGCGCGCCGCCGTGAAGCCGAAACCGCTGCGGCTGGGGGCCGAGGACGGACGGCTGACCTATCCAGAGCTGGCGGAGGCCATCGACCGCGCCGCGGTGAGCCTGCTGCGCAACCGTGGCGAGCCGGCCGGCCTGATGCGCATCGCTGCCGCCGTCCTGCTCGAGATGCAGCGCACCGGCCTCCTCCGTCGGGTGGCCCACGCCCGGGCCAACGGCGAGGCGGGGGAGACCGCCGAATCGGACCTCGAGGGACGCCTGGCGCGCGGCGGCGGCCTGCTGGGGAGCCTCCTGCACGAGGAGCTGCAGCGCGACGACCATCCCTCGCTGGTGCGCCTGCAGGACGCTGACGAGCCGATGTGGTGGCTGCGCGACCCGGAGGTGGCCGAGGCGCCGCTGGCCGACCGGGTCGAGTGGTCGACCTTCAGCGTGCTGTCGACCGCCGGCCGGCTCGACGAGGCCGGCTTCCTGGAGCGCATCTACGCCCTCTTCCCCGGGCTCGACTCCCCGGACGAGGAGCTGGTCCGCGCCTGCCTGGCGGCCTACGGGCGCAGCGGCGACGGCGGCCTGCTGCGCACCGACGACGACCTGGCCCGCCGCCTGGAGGAGCACAGCGCGGTGATCGCCGCGCTGGTCGACTACGGGCATCGCTGCGGCCTGCGGGTTTGGGTCAGCCGGCGCGAGCATGACCGCACGGTCGGCGGCACCACGCTGCTCGATCGGCTCTACGAGGACGAGCGGCGCGCCTACCTGCCGCTGGTGGTGCGCGCCCCGTCGGAGGTGGTCGGGGCGGTGGACGCCATCTGGTACGTGCGCGGCCGCCTGGCGCTGCTGTTCGAGGTGGAGTGGACCGCCATGCTGGGCGAGGCCATCCTGCGCCGCGGCCGCCGGATCGAGCCTACCGACGACCAGGCGCGGTTCATCGTCTTCCCTGCCGAGCGGACCGAGCTGGTGCGCCTCAAGCTGGAACGCTCGCCATGGCTGCGGGCCGAGGTCGAGCGCCAGAACTGGCACTTCCTGAAGTGGCAGCACCTGCAGGCGCTGGTCGCCGGCGAGGGTGCCGGGCTGGATCGGCTGGAGCCCTACCTGGGGCTGGATCCGCTGGTGGAGCACGGCGGAGAGCAGCTCACGATGTTCGGGGAGTAGCGTTTGCGCCGACCGGCGGATCCACCGGCCGCGGGTGGTGATGACGACGAACCGGCCACGTCGTCACCGCATCACCAACCACTGACCGAACACCGCGACGAAGTCGGCCGGCAGTGAGCTTCTGACGCAGGTTCGTCGCGGTGACCGCCAGCCGGTGGTGGCTTCGCTCCGCGCCCGAGTAACCGACGCCTGCTCGCCGGTCGGCCAACCACTCGGTGATGCCTTGACCGTGCGCGTATGCTCTGCCCGGGAGTGCCGTGGTTCCCCCCTGCGGCACTCCCATTCGCGTGCCCGCCGAGCGCGCGCCCTCAGTCGCTGCGCGCCCGCTTCGACGGGGCCGCCCGGCCCACCGCCCGCCGCACGACGTGCATGACCTCCTCCACGTAGGGCTCGCCCTGCCCCGTCTCGATGGCGTGGGTCAGGCAGCCGGCGATGTGGTCCTCCAGCACCAGCATCCGCACCTGGTCCGCGGCAGCGGTCAGGGCGTCCACCTGCTGCAGGATGTCCAGGCAGTAGGCCTCCCGCTCGACCATGCCCTGCAGCCCCCGGGCCTGGCCCTCGATGCGCCGCAGGCGGTTGAGCAGCTCCCGGCGGTCCTTCGTGTAGGAGTGGCGGAAGTGAGCCGCGTGGCTGGAGTGCATCGATCCGGAGTCTGACATACTGGAGGGCAGTATTGGACCGATGCGTCCCACGGTCAAGGCTGACCACCTGAACGCGGCCGCCGATGGGCGTAGCATGCGGACCCGACATGACCGACATCGAACGCCACGAGCTCATCACGCCCCTCGAACGCGCCCTGGTCATCTTCAGCCACCCCGATGACGCCGAGTTCGGCGCGGCCCCCACCATCGCGGCCCTCACCCGGCGCGGGGTGCGGGTCGACTACGTGGTCACCACCGATGGCGGCAAGGGGACCGACGACCCGGCCGTCACCCCCGAGCAGCTGGCGGCCACCCGGCGCGCCGAGCAGCGCGCCGCCGCCGACGTGCTGGGGGTGAGCGAGATCGTGCACCTCGACTATCCGGACGGCTACCTCACCCCCAGCCTGGAGCTGCGGCGCGACATCGTGCGCCAGATCCGCCGCTTCCGGCCGGACCTGGTGATCGCCCAGAACTGGCAGCGCCGCTCCGACGGCAACCCGTACATCGCCCATCCCGATCACCTGGCCACCGGGGAGGCGACCCTGGCCGCGGTCTATCCCTCGGCCCGTGACCGGCTGAACTTCCCCGAGCTGCTCGGTGAGGGGCTGGAGCCGTGGAAGGTGCGCCAGGTGCTGGTCAGCGGCGTGGAGCGCCCGAACTTCTGGATCGACGTGACCGAGACGATGGAGATCGGCCTGCGCGCGCTGCGTTGCCACGCCTCCCAGGTGGACGACTGGGCCGCGGTCGAGGAGCGCCTCCTGGAGCGGACCGCGGAGGCGGGCGCCCAGATCGGCGTGGAACGGGCGCAGGCCTTCCTCTCGATCGTGATTCCGACATGATGCGCGGCGGCGGGGGGCGCGGCCACTGGGGCGGCGGCCCCGGTCCCGACCTGACCGCCCGCCCCGGCAGCGGGCCGCGCACCCTGCGGCTGATCGTTGGGTTCTTCCGGCCGTACCGCTTCCGGCTGGCGCTGATCAGCCTGCTGATCCTGGCCACCGTCAGCATCGGCGTCGTCAATCCCATCCTGCTCAAGCTGATCATCGACAACCTGCTCGGGCCGCAGGACCTGGGGCTGCTGTACCTGCAGGTGGCGCTGATGGTGGTGCTGCCCATCGTCTCGTCGGGCATCGGCGTGTGGCAGGCGTACCTGTCGAACGTGGTCGGGCAGCGGGTCATGGACGACCTGCGGCTGGCGCTCTACACCCACCTGCAGTGGATGCCGCTGCGCTTCTTCACCGAGACGCGCACCGGCGAGATCCAGAGCCGCATCGGCAACGACGTCAACGGGGTGCAGTCGGTGGTGACCGATACCGCCGCCTCGCTCCTCTCCAACTTCGCCACGGTGGCCACCACGGTGATCGCCATGGTCATCCTCGACTGGCGGCTGACCATCCTGTCGCTGGGCATGCTCCCCGTCTTCGCCTACATCACCTACCGGGTGGGCAAGGTGCGCCGCGAGGTGAGCGGCATGACCCAGCGCTCGCTGGCCGAGGTGAGCGCCATCACCGAGGAGTCGCTCAGCGTGTCGGGGATCCTGCTGTCCAAGACCTTCGGGCAGCAGCGGGCGTCGATCGAGCGCTTCCGCAGGGAGTCGCGGCGCCTGGGCGACCTGCAGATCCGCCAGCAGATGATCGGGCGCTGGTTCTTCGCCATGATCGGCACCTTCTTCAGCATCGCGCCCGCCTTCGTCTACCTGCTGGCGGGGCAGCTGATCATCGGCGGCGACACCAGCGTCAGCGTGGGCACCATCGTGGCCTTCACCACCCTCCAGTCGCGCCTCTTCTTCCCGCTGGGGCAGCTGCTCAACGTGCAGGTCGAGATCCAGGGCGCGCTGGCCCTCTTCGACCGCATCTTCGAGTACCTGGAGATGCCGCACGAGATCACCGACGCGCCGGATGCCATCCGGCTGACCACGGAGCACACCCGTGGCGAGGTGCGCTTCCGGCACGTGTCGTTCCGCTACCCGGTGGCACGCGGCCAGGTGGAGGCCCAGGAGGAGGCGGAGCGGGCCGAGGCCAGCGGCCGCGCCGTGCACCTGCCGATCCAGCCCTTCGCCCTGACCGACATCGACTTCACCGCGCAGCCCGGCCAGCTGGTGGCGCTGGTCGGTCCCTCGGGATCGGGGAAGACGACGACCACCTACCTGATCCCCCGCCTGTACGACGTGGACTCCGGGTCGGTGGAGATCGACGGGGTCGACGTGCGCCGGATCAAGCTGGAGTCGCTGGGGCGGGTCATCGGGGTGGTCACCCAGGAGACCTACCTGTTCCACGCATCGGTCCTGGACAACCTGCGCTATGCGAAGCCGGACGCGACCATGGAGGAGGTCGAAGTGGCCGCCCGGGCGGCCGCCATCCACGACCGCATCCTGGAGCTGCCGGAGGGCTACGACACGGTGGTGGGGGAGCGCGGCTACAAGCTGTCGGGCGGCGAGAAGCAGCGGGTGGCCATCGCCCGGGTGCTGCTCAAGGACCCGCGCATCCTGATCCTGGACGAGGCCACCTCGGCCCTGGACACCGTCAGCGAGCGGCTCATCCAGACCGCCCTGAACCGGCTGATGGAGGGGCGGACGACGATCGCCATCGCCCATCGGCTGTCGACCATCCTGCGCGCCGACCTGATCCTGGTCTTCGACCGAGGCCGGATCGTGGAGCGCGGCACGCACGGCGAGCTGCTGCGCCACGAGGGCCTCTACGCCCGCCTCTACGCCGAGCAGTTCGCCGCCGAGCAGCCCGCCGCCGGCTGACCCGCGACGAAGCCCCGGCCGGCTCGGCGGGGCCCATCCAGGCTTCTCGGTGCGTGCCGTGCCAGACTGAACGCTGCATGACCGACGCACCGGCCCCGCGCCACACCAACCGGCTGATCAACGAGACCAGCCCCTACCTGCTGCAGCACGCCCACAACCCGGTGGACTGGTACCCCTGGGGCCCCGAGGCGCTGGCCCGCGCCAAGCTGCTGGACCGGCCGATCTTCCTGTCCATCGGCTACGCGGCCTGCCACTGGTGCCATGTGATGGAGCGCGAGTCGTTCGAGAACGAGGAGATCGCCGCCCAGCTCAACCGTGACTTCGTGAGCATCAAGGTCGATCGCGAGGAGCGCCCGGACCTGGACGACGTCTACATGGCCGCCGTGCAGGCCATGACCGGCAGCGGCGGGTGGCCGATGAGCGTCTTCCTGACGCCGGACCTGGAGCCGTTCTTCGGCGGCACCTACTTCCCGCCGGAGGACCGCCACGGCCTGCCGGGCTTCCCGCGCGTGCTGGCCGCGGTGGCCGATGCCTACCGCAACCGGCGGGCCGACGTCACCGCCCAGGCCCGCCAGCTGGCGGCGCACCTGCGCGAGCAGCTGAGCGTGCGGCCCGGGTCGGCCGATCCCGAGGAGCGGCAGCTGGCGGTGGCGGTGGCGCGCCTGGCCTCCACCTTCGACGCGACCCACGGCGGCTTCGGCGGCGCGCCGAAGTTCCCGGCGCCGATGACGCTCGAGTTCCTGCTGCGCAGCTGGCGGCGCACGGGCGACGCGAACACGCTGCGCATGGTCACCGTCACGCTGGACCGCATGGCGGCCGGCGGCATCCACGACCAGCTGGGCGGCGGCTTCGCCCGCTACAGCACCGATGCGCGCTGGCTGGTCCCGCACTTCGAGAAGATGCTCTACGACAACGCGCTGCTGGCCCACGCCTACCTCGAGGCCTTCCGGGCCACCGGCGAGCCGCGCTACGCGGAGGTGGCGCGCGACACGCTGGAGTTCATGCTGCGCGAGCTGAGGACCGATGAGGGCGGCCTGGCCTCCGCCCTGGACGCCGACAGCGAGGGCGAGGAGGGGCGGTTCTACGTCTGGGATCACGGCCGGTTCATGTCGGCCCTCCGCCAGGCTGGCCTGGGTGATGACGAGGTCCGCGCACTGGCCGCGTATTGGGGGCTTACCGAGGCGGGCAACTGGGAGGGCACCAACATCCTCCATGTCGCGAACCCGGCCGCGGCCTCGCCGGAGCTGGTGGCCCGCGCGCGCGGCGCGCTGCTGGCCGCGCGTGAGCGCCGAGTCCGCCCAGGGCGCGACGACAAGCAGGTGGCCGCCTGGAACGGCCTGGCCCTGCGGGCGCTGGCCACGGCCGCGCTGGTGCTGGGTGACGACGGTTACGCCGCCGCCGCCGCCGACCTGGTGGCCTTCGTGCGCCGGGGCCTGCTGCACGACGGCGACCGGCTGTGGCGAACGTCGCGCGACGGCCGGGCCCACACCCCGGCCTTCGCCGAGGACTACGCCTGCGTCGTCGACGGCCTGCTGGCCGCCTACGCCGCGCTCGGCAGGGCGGACGACCTGCTGCTGGCCGCGGCGCTGGTGGATCGCCTGATCAGCGATTTCTGGGACGAGGCCTCCGGCACGCTCTACGACACCGGACCGGAGCACGAGCGGACGGTGCTTCGCCCGCGAGGGCTGCTGGACTCCGCAACCCCCGCCGCCAACTCGGTGGCGGCCGACGTGCTCCTCAGGCTGGCGCTGCTGGTCGGTGAGGAGGACCACGATCGCCGTGCGCGCAGCATCCTGCGGGCGGTGGCCCCAGCCCTCGACCGGCAGCCGTCGGCCTTCGGTCGCATGCTGTGCGCCGCCGACCGTGCGCTGGGTGCGCCGGTGGACGCGGTCATCGCCGGCGACCCGGACGACGAGCTCGCCCGCGCGCTGCGGCGCGCCGCCGCCGCTCCCTACGCCCCGGACCTGGTCATCGCCCCGCTGGCCCCCGGAACCCCGATCAGCGAGCTGCCGCTCTTCGCCGGCAAGGACGCCCGCGATGGCCGACCGACGGCCTACGTCTGCCGCGGCTACGCCTGCGAGGAGCCGACCGGCGACCCGGGGCGGGTGCGCGAGCAGGTGGCCGTCCTGGCCGGCATGGGCCGGGGCGGCTCTGCCGGGATCAGCCGGGAAGGAAGCTGAGCCGCACCCGGCGCCGCGGGTTGTCGCCGTTGGGGTCGACCAGCGCCACGGACTGCCAGGTGCCGAGCTGCATGGCGCCGCCGATCACCGGGATCGTCACCGTCGGCGAGACCAGCGCCGGCAGGAGGTGATCGGCGCCGTGCCCGCGCGAGCCGTGGGCGTGGCGCCATCGGTCGTCCCGGGGCAGCACCGCGTCGAGCGCGTCCATCAGGTCGCCCTCCGAGCCGCTGCCGAGCTCCATGAGCGCCACGCCGGCCGTGGCGTGGGGAACGAAGACGTGGAGCAGGCCGTCGCGCCCGCCGGCGACCTCGGCGAGGAAGCGGCGGCAGGCATCGGTCAGGTCGAAGACGCCACGCCGTGACCCAGTCTCGATCGGGATCTCGCGGGTGTCCATGGCGCGGAGGGTAGCCTGCGCGCTGGCATCGGTCGAGCGTATGATCGGACGCAGCATGTCCCACCCGCGCCCCCCGAGCCTCGCCGTGCGCGCCGCGCTCTCCTGCCTGGTCCTGGCCCTGGCGCTGGTCGCCTGCGGCACCACGCCGACCCGGACCCCGGCATCGACCGCCTCACCCACCCCCGAGCCGACGCCGGTCCGGACGGCAACCCCCAGCCCGGAGCCGACGGCCACGCCCGAACCGACGCCGGAACCCACGCCCACCCGGCCGAGCATCGACGAGGCGCTGCTGCACAGCCGCTTCACGGTGCTGGTCCTGGGCCAGGACTCCAACTCGCTGCGGGATCGGCTGCCGTTCCCGCCGCGGAACACGGACGCCATCGTGGTCGTCAGCATCGACGCCACCCAGTCGCAGGTGACCATGATCGGCCTGCCACGCGACACGGTGGACGTCCCGCTGGCCGACGGGCGCGTCTTCCGCGGCAAGATCAACTCGCTCGCCTTCCGGCTGGGGCTGCCGGCCCTGCAGGGCGCGATCAGCACCCTGCTGGGCGTGGAGATCGACGGGTACGTCAAGATTGACATGGACAACTTCGTCCAGCTGGTGGACGCGGTGGGCGGCATCCCCATCGACGTGCCGGTCGGCGTGTACGACCCGAAGGGGCCGATCGCCATCGACCCGGGCAGCTACGTGATGAGCGGCAGGACGGCGCTCTCCTACGTCCGCAGCCGGCGGGATGGTGACTACGCGCGCAACGGGCGGCAGCAGGACGTGCTGTGGGCGCTGCTGCGGCGTTACGCCGACCCTCCGCCGGGCACCCGGCCGGAGGCGATCCTGGCCATGATGGACTCGCTGGAGACGAACCTCGACCTGTCCAAGCTGCCGACCTTCCTGTTGGTGGCCCGCCGCGCCCAGGACGCCGAGCTGAGCAAGACGACCCTGGGCCCGCCGCGCTTCGCGCTCTTCGAGGGCATCGAGCCGGGCTCGGGGCGCGGCTGGGTGATGATCCCCAACCTGCCCGAGATCCGCGCCTACGCGCAGGCGCTGATGGGCGACTGACTCACGAGACCTGGACCGATGCGCCGGCGCCGCTCAGGCGCCGGCGTACGAGTGCTCGCCCACGAAGACGAGGCCGGCACCCAGGTAGGTGAAGAGCACCGCCGCGAAGCCCAGCAGCAGGAGCCAGGGAGCCGCACGGCCCCATCGGTCGTTGCGACCCGCGGCGTGCAGGTAGCCGGCGTACACCAGCCAGGTGGCCGCCGCCGCCAGCTCCTTGGGGTCGTTGCTCCAGTACGAGCGCCAGGCCAGGTTGGCCCATACCGCCCCGAGCACGATGGCGGCGGTGAGCACCGGGAAGCCGAGCAGAACGGCCTGGTGGGCGGCGGCGCGCGCCACGGCCGCCTCCGGCAGCACGGTGAGGCGGTCCGCGGCGCGGCGCTGGACGAGCTCCACCACCGCCGCGGCGCCGGACACGGCCGCGATGGCGTAGGCCAGCAGGGCGCTGCCGACGTGCACGGTCAGGAGCAGGTCGTGCTGCAGGGCGGGGACCAGCGGGCGCACCTCGTCCGGCTGAGAGAGCGCCAGCCACACCAGCCCCGCGCCGACCAGCGCCACCGCCGGCGCCAGCGGGCGGATCGGCAGGCGGCG
>DASRYM010000091.1:0-79656 GCA_035687145.1 Candidatus Zixiibacteriota bacterium
CTGACCCTCGGTGTAGTGGCCGCGCACAAAGTCGCGCAGGGGATCGAGGATATCGAGGTCGCGGCCATCGCTGGTCAGCGGACGCGGGATGAGCAGCTGCTGGAAGCCCACCACGCCCGGCTCGCGCGAGCCCGCGTCGACGATGACCGGCGGCGGCTCGGCCGCCAGATCGGCCGCGGTATCGGCGACCATCTCGGCGGTGGTGTAGCCCGGCGTCACCAGCGGGTACAGGTAGTCGTAGTGCGTCGCGGAGCGCCGTTCGGCCGCCAGGTAGAGCTGCGGCTCGTTGCCCCAGACCCAGATGGTGTCGCCTTCATCGGTCTGGGCGCGAATGGCCTCGGCGACCCGCAGGGACCGCTCGTGATCGCGGGCCACCGGCA
This sequence comes from Candidatus Zixiibacteriota bacterium, assembly GCA_035687145.1. Classification (GTDB taxonomy): domain Bacteria; phylum Chloroflexota; class Limnocylindria; order QHBO01; family QHBO01; genus DASRYM01. The sequence goes on from DASRYM010000091.1 coordinate 381, forward strand.
GCCATTCGAAGCGCCCGCCCGCCACCGCGGCGGCGACCGAGATCAGGACGACCAGCAGCACGGGCAGGGCGGCGGCCAGCCGGGGCGCGCCGGCGCGGACGCTGCCCAGGACGACCGTCAGCCGCTCCATGCCGAAGCCGGCCAGGATGGCGAGCGGGACGGCCAGCGGGATGGCGTAATGCGCAAAGAAGCGACCCTGGTAGGCGAACAGGACCAGCGAAAGACCGATCCAGCCCACGGCCGCCAGCGCCAGCGCCCGGCGCTGGCCGCCCACCCGCCAGCCGGCCGTGATGCCCAGCAGCGCCGGCCCGATCAGGAACAGCAGGGCCAGCACCGTCCAGGTGACGACCGGCGCGGACAGCATCCAGCCGGCGGCGTCGTTCGTGAGCCGGTAGGCGGCGGAGTACCCGACCACCGCGTCCACGGCGGCCTCCAGCGCCCCGGTCCACGCCAGCCATCCGGCGGTGGCCAGGGCCGGGAGGGCGCCGCCGGCCACGACCAGGGGGACGGCGCGCAGGCCCGGGCGCCAGGCGACGTAGGCCAGCACGGCGACCGCACCCGGCAGCAGGGGGATGGCGATCAGCAGGGTGACCGACAGCAGTGCGCCGATCAGCAGCAGCCGACCGATGCTCGCGGTGCCCACCGCCAACGCCAGCGCGGCCGTCAGGGGGAGCAGCGCGATCGGCTCGGTCAGGCCCCCGCCCAGCGCGGTGAGGTACTGGGCCATGGCCACCACGGCGCCGGCGGCGGCAACCCAGGTGACGGCCGGGGCGACATCGGTCCGGCGCAGGATGCGAGCCACCAGCAGGGCGGTGCCCGTGGTGGCCGCCATGGACAGCAGCCAGGCGACGAGCCATTCGTCCAGGAAGGGGAGCAGGAGCTGCCCGGCCGCATACAGCAGGTAGATGCCCGGCGGCTTGTGGTCCCAGGCATCGGCGTACAGCGTCGCGCCGTGCTTCAGCTCCGAGGCGACCTGCACGAAGACCGACGGGTCCAGGGAGGGACCCACCAGGAGCCCGGGTGACAGCAGCAGCGCGGCCAGGACGCCGAGCAGCACGGCAGGCAGCACGGCGCCGATTGTCGCCGCTGAGGGCGAAATGGCGCTGGTACTTTGGGCCCGTGCAGCGCCTTGCCCAACGCGCGGTCATCGGTCTGGCGTTCGCGTACGCCCTGGTCGGCGTGTACCTGATCCTCGGCAGCTGGGGGTTCGAGGACGTGGACGCCTACTGGGATGCCGCCATGCGCCTGCGGGAGGGCGAGCCGCTGTACCCGGTCGGCCAGGACCCGGACAACTACCGCGTCTACCGCTACGCGCCGTGGTTCGCCTGGCTGTGGGTGCCGCTGACCTACCTGCCGCAGGGCCTCGTCGAGATCGGGTGGGGCGTGGTCGTCGGCGTGGCGGCGCTGGCCGTGCTGGTGGCCCTGGTGCAGGCGGGTCGCGGGGCCGGCCTGGCGCTGGCCTTCGTGCTGACGCCGTGGATGCTGTCGCTGGTGCAGGTCGGGAACATCCAGCCGCTGGTGGTGGCCATGCTGGGCTTCGGCGTCTCGCGGCGCAGCGGCCCGCTGTGGGTGGGGATCAGCGCCTCGCTGAAGGCGGTCCCCGTGGTCTGGGCGCTGGTCTACCTCGCGCGCCGCGAGTGGCCGCGCCTGGCCGCCGCGCTCGCGGTGGCCGCGCTCCTGTCCGCCACCTTCCTGCTCCACGACCGCACCGGTTACGTGACCGATCCGGGCCGCTCGGGGATGAGCCTCTACTACAACTTCGGGCCGGCTGTCTGGCTGGCGGGCATCGCCCTGTCCGGCACCGCGGCGCTGTACCTGGCCTGGCGCCGGTCCGAGTGGCTGTGGCCGGCGCTGGCGGTGGCCGCCATGCTCATCGCGCCGCGCTCGCACATCACCTACACCACATTCCTGGCGGTGGGCCTGCTCAACGGCGCGCGGGACCGCATCCGTGCGGGTTGAAGCGATCGCCCGCCTGGCGGCGGTCACCATCGCCGGGTTCGGGGCGGTGATCCTCATCGGTGCCGGATGGATTCCGGGCGTCAAGCCGGATGCAGACGCCTACTGGCTGGCCGCCCTGCGCCTGCGGGAGGGCGAGCCGCTCTACCTGCCGGCCGCCGCCTATGCGGACGAGATCGACATCTACCGCTACGCGCCGTGGTTCGCCTATGCCTGGGTGCCGCTGACCTACCTGCCGCAGGAGAGCGCCTACCTCGTCTGGCGGGCGCTGCTGGCGGCCGGCGCGGTTGCGGCCGTGCTCCCCATCCTGCGGCGGCTCACCCCGGCCGGGCTGGTGCTGACCCTGCTGATCTTCAGCCTGCTGGTGAGCAACCTGCCCGCGGCGAACGTCACCGCGCTGCTGGTGGGCGCGCTGGCCGTCTCGCTCCGCACCCGGGCCGGGCCGGTGGTGCTGGGCCTGGCGGGGTCGCTGAAGATCTTCCCGCTGCTCCTGGTGTTCGGGTACGTGGCGGAGCGGAGGTGGCGCGACGCCGTGGTAGCGGTCGGCGTCGCGGCGATCCTGTGGGCGCACCTGCTCGCCTTCCGATTGGAGAACTACCCGACCGAGTTCGGCGGCGTGGGTCTTTACCGGCTGGCTGCCTGGCTGTGGCCCGTGGTGGCGGTGGCGGCCGTGGTCGTCATCGGGGGGTTGGCCCACCGCCGATCGCGCTGGACCTGGCTGGCCGCCGGTGCTGCCATCCCCCTTGCCGTGCCCCGGATCTGGCTACCCGACGCGGCCTACACCGCGACGGCGGTTGGCCCTACAGGCACGTCCGCAGGAGGAGCACCTGCTGCTCGTCCCGGTACTGCTCGCACCAGCCCGAGGCCTCGGCCGGACCCCGCGTGACGGTCGCGTCCGGCTCCAGGAGGAGCGCCTCCACGCCATAGTCGTCCGCCAGCTGCTCCCAGCCGGGATCGGCCGCCTTGATGGCGTCGTAGTCCTCCAGGATCTGCTGGTCGTACATGTCGTTGCGCCCGTCCACGAACACCCGCCCGCCGGAGTCGTACAGCTCGTGGATGAGGTACCCGCCCCAGCCGTACTCGGCCAGCACCCGGGCATCGGGCATGACCCGGCGCAGCGCCTCCACCCCCTCCGCCGGGAAGCGCTCGGCGATGTTCGCCTGCGGCCCGTCGCCCACCCCGGGCGGCACCAGCACCGCCAGGGCGCCGGCGACCACGATGACCGCCGTTCCCAGCTCCATCAGCCGGCGGCCCAGCGCCCGGGAGGGCGCCATCGGTCCTGGCTGTGGCCTGCGGGAGGCCCGCTCGCGCAGCCGGTCCTCCAACCCGAGCGCCAGGGTGGGGAGGCAGAAGACCGCGGCGATGGGGACGTTGCGCAGCGCCGCCAGGCCCAGGGCGATCCCCACCCAGGACAGCATCACCAGCCAGCCGGGGGTGCGGCGCCCACCGTTGAGGCCCACCGCCACGATGAGGGCCAGGAAGGCCCAGTGCGCCGGCTCGTGGAAGGAGGGTGACTGCCACTCCTGGATGTTGGCCAGCCCCCAGTCGGAGAGCTCGACGTAGCGCAGCGGGTACAGGATGCCGATGGGGCCCGCGGGCGTCACCGCCGACGCGGCCAGCGCCCCCAGCCCGCCGGCGGCCATCCAGCCCCTGGCGTTGCTCATGGGCGTGCGCCCGGCGATGGTGAACAGGCAGTAGGTGAGCACCACCCCCAGGCCGATGACGTACACCCCGTGCAGGTTGGCCCACAGCACGAAGAGCGGGATGAGCAGGAGGGCGCGGCGCGCCCGCTCGGGGCGGAGCTCCCACAGGAACCAGATGAGCACGCTCAGCAGCAGCCAGCTGATGGCCTGCGGGCGCAGGGTCACGTACGGCGTGATCACCAGGCCGATGAGGACGGCCGGCCCGGCAAAGGCACGGACCGATACGCCCTGGCGGGCGAGCATGGCGGCCTGCACGGCCACGATGGCGGCCGGGAAGACGCCCCACATCACGGTGGCGGCGGTGCGGCCGAACGTGTCGACCAGGCCGAACATCAGCAGCTCGGAGAGCCACTCGTGCGGCGTCCACGGCTGGCCCTGCCAGGTGAAGCTGAAGGGGTCGGTATTCGGCACGCGGCCGTTCTCGACCATCCACCGCCCCGCCGTGACGTGCCAGAAGTAGTCGGGATCCTGGACGCCCTTGGTCACCGTGATGCCGATGAGCACGCCGCCCAGCGCCAGCGCGAAGATGGCCAGCGGAGAGGGCAGGCGCGCCAGCCAGCGCTCGGCGCGGTCGTTCTGGGTCTCGGGCGGGTCGGGCGGCATCGGCGCCGAGTCTACCCCGGTGCCTGCGCGCACCGACACCGGACGGAAGTACCGCGGGCGCCGGATGAAGCCTTGCCCGGGTGGGCCGATATCTCTCCGGTGGAGAGGCTTGGCGGCGGTCGGCGCCTCAGAGGCCGGGGTTCCCGCGGTCGGTCAATGCGCCGTTCGGTCAGCGGTCAAGCCTCACGTGGCGAGAGGTAGGCCACTGAGCGGCAACCGCTTTGGAGTGACACGATTCAGCGGCAACCGCGCCCCCTCGTGATGCAGTACAGCCATGCCTGCGTATTCCCGACGACCAGGCCACCCGGCCGTCATGTATCGCACCGGAGGAGACATCCCATGCCTGCTGCGTCCCGGGTTCGACGCGGTGTCGGGGCGCTCACCGCCCTGGCCGCGACGGCCCTCATTTTGACCCTGGGCGTCGCGCCCCTAATGGCCAGCGGCGCCGACCACCTGGATGCGCCCAGCCTGGGCAGCATCTCGGTCAACCCGGACGACACCCTCAACGTGAGCAAGGTGCGCGGCCCGCTGGACATCAACGACGTGTACGTCTTCCGCGGCGCCGACGCCTCGCGCACCGTCCTGGTCATGACCGTCAACCCGGCGGTGAACGTCCTGGGTCCCACCACCTTCGAGGCCGGCGCCGAGTACGCGCTGAACGTGGACTGGACCGGCGATGCCGTGGCCGATACGGCCTACGTCGTGACCTTCGGCGACCCGGATGCCGCCGACATCCAGCACTACACCGTCAAGCGTGACGGCCGGGCGCTTGCCTCCGGCTTCACCAATGACGCCAAGGGAAGGAACCACTCCCGCCAGGGCGTGATGGCCTTCGCCGGGGTGCGCTCCGACCCGTTCTTCTTCGACCTGCTGGGCTTCCTGGGGTCCGTGAAGGGCCAGGGCACACGGCAGCTGAACGACGGCGACCAGAGCGACTTCTTCGCCGGCCTGAACACCCTGGCCATCGTGGTCGAGGTGCCCAACGCCGCGCTGGGCGGCAACGGCAGCGACATCGGGGTGTGGGCGACCACCCGCTCGGGTGGGGCGATCTCGGACCAGATGGGACGCCCGGCGATCAACACCGTGTTCAACGGCACCAGTGCCGACAAGGAGGCGTTCAACACCACCTCGCCGGCGGCGCAGCCCAGCGCCATGGGCGGCAAGTTCCGGAGCAACGTGATCGGTGTCCTGCAGGCGTTCTCGGCCCTCGACGCAGAGGGTGCCTACACGGCCGCCGAGGCCGGCGCGCTGGCCGACGTGCTCCTGCCGGACGTGATCACCTACACGGTGGGCAGCGTGGCGGCCGGGCCGCTCAACGGGCGTGGCCTGGCTGACGACGTGATCGACGCCGAGCTGAACATCGTGACCGGCGGCTTCGCCTTCGCCGGACGCGACGGGATGGGCGCCATCCCGACGGACGGGGTCGGCCCGCACACGGACTACCTCGCCACCTTCCCGTACCTGGGCGCCCCGCACTGACCTGCGGGACCGATGGTGCCCGGGCGGCGCAGCGCCACCCGGGCACACCCCCCACCCTGCCTCGGAGGCATCCACGACATGTCGGTTCACCCAGCCACTCGGACGTCTCCCCGCTTTTCGCCGCGACCGGTCGCGGTCCTGGCCGTCGCGCTGCTGATCGCGGCGGGCAGCCATGCGGTCGCGCTGGTGGGCGGCGTCGCGGTTGGCGGACCTGGCGCCGCCGCACCCGTCCCGGCCGAGGTGCCGTTGCCCGGGGCGGTGGGTGAAGCGCAGCCCCTGGAGCGGATCGACCGCGCCATCGCCACCTGGACGGGCAACCTGGAGCGCGACGCGGCGGACTTCATCGCCGCCACCAACCTGGCCGAGCTGTACCTGGCGCGGGCGCGCATCACCGGCCTTTCTACCGACTACGGACGGTCGCTGAGTGCCGTCGAGCAGGCGCTGGACACCGACCCGTCGCTGGTGGCCGCCCGCGCGCTCAACGCGCAGATCCTCTTCGCCTCGCACGACTTCGAGGGCGCCGAGGCGGCGGCATCGGCCCTGCTGGTCGACCACCCCGGGCTGCCCCAGGCCCTCGCGACGCTGGGCGATGCGCGCCTCGAGCGGGGTGACTACGACGGCGCCGCGGCCGCCTACGGGGAGCTGGCGGACGCGTTCGAATCGCCCGCGATCACGGCGCGCCAGGCGCGCCTGGCATCGGTGACCGGCTCACTGGACGACGCTCGACGCCTGGCTGCCGCGGCCACGGCGGCGGCGGTTGCGGACGGCGCGCTCCCGGCCGCGGACCGTGCCTGGTACCACGTCCTGGAGGGGGCGTTGGCCTTCCAGGCCGGCGATCTGGTGGCCGCCGAGCGGGCGTACCGCCAGGCGCTCGACGCCTGGTCGGGCTCCGCGCCGGCGTGGGCCGGTCTGGGGCGGGTGCTCGCCGGCGGCGGCAGTGTCGATGAGGCGATCGCCGCCTACGAGCGCGCGGTGGCGATCGTTCCGCAGCCGGACAGCCTGGCCGCGCTGGGCGACCTGCTGGCCGCCTCCGGGCGCCATGCAGAGGCGGAGACCCGGTACGCACAGGTCCGGGCCATCGGCGCCATCGAGGCCGAGGCGGGCCTGCACAACCGCTCGCTGGTCCTCTTCCTGGCCAACCATGGCGAGGCGCCGGCGCGGGCGGTGGAGATGGCGGCCGCCGAGCTCGCAGGACGCACCGACGTCTACGGCTGGGACGCCTACGCCTGGGCCCTGTACGCCGCCGGTCGCTTCGACGATGCCGACGCGGCCATGACCATGGCGCGAGTCCACGGCACCCAGGACGCGCAGCTGGACTTCCACGCGGGGATGATCGCCGCCGCGCTCGGCCGGACCGAGGACGCCACGCGGCAGCTGCGCGCGGCGCTGGATCGCAACCCGGGCTTCGACATCCTGCAGGCGGCCCGGGCACGGGAGACGTTGGCGCAGCTGGAGGCGGGGCAGTGATCCGCGCCCTGGCGGCCGGCGCGCTGCTGCTGATCCTGCTGGCGATCAGCCCCTCGCCGGTGTCGGCCCATCCGCTGGGCAACTTCACGGTCAACCACTGGGTGGGCGTCACCGTGGCGGCCGAGCGGGTGGACGTGGACATCGTGATGGACGTGGCCGAGATCCCGACCATCGAGCTGATGGCCCGCATCGATGGTGACCGCAGCGGGAGCCTGGACCGGTCGGAGCGCGACGCCGCGGGTCGCATGCTGTGCGCCGAGCGCGCCCCGCAGGTGACGGTGCGCGTCGACGGCGCGCTCCTGGGGCTGGAGCATCGGGCAGCCGAGGTGGAGCAGCTGGCCGGGGTCGGGGGCCTGCCGACCCTCCGCCTGTCCTGCGCGCTGCGGGCATCGGTCGAGACGCCGCAGGGCGCCTCGCTGTCCGTGGTCGACGGCGCGGATCCCGGCCGGCTGGGCTGGCGCGAGATCGTGATCCGCGGGGACGGGATGACGGTCGCGCCCGCGGACCAGGACGTCTCGCGCAGGCTCACCGTCTACCCGGAAGGCCTGCTGGATCGACCGCTCGACGAGCGGTCGGCGGAGGTGCGCATCACCGCCGGCGGCCCGCGACTGGAGGTTCCGGCCGGCGGCGGCTCGGCGGCGATTCCGGGCGGCGTGGCGGACGAGATCCCCGGCCTGCCGGACCTGGGCGACCTGGGCCCGGGCGCGGCGCTGGCCGGACTGCTGGCCGCCGTGCTCGCCGGTGCCGGTCATGCCGTCAGCCCGGGTCACGGCAAGACGGTGATGGCCGCCTACCTGGTGGGCTCCCGAGGACGAGCGCGGCACGCGCTGCTGCTGGGGGCCGCCGTGACCGTCTCGCACACCCTCGGCGTGCTGCTCCTGGCCGCCGTCGTCCTGCTCGCCTCCGACCTCCTGCCACCGCAGCGGCTGTATCCCGTGCTGACCGCCGCATCCGGGGTGGCGGTGACCGTCATCGGCGCCTGGCTCCTGCTCGCCTGCGTGGGTGGCTGGCGGCGGCGTCGCCGTCACGAGCGCGCGCACGCCCACGGCCACGCGCACCACCACGATCACGATCACGATCACGGCTCGGTCGGCCAGGTGCCTGGCGTTCGCGGCCTGCTGGCCATCGGCATCGCCGGCGGCCTGGTGCCGTCCACCACGGCCCTGGTGCTGCTGCTGGCGGCAGTATCGGCCGGGCAGCCGGCATACGGGCTGGCGCTGGCGCTGGCCTTCGGCACGGGGATGGCCGCGGTGCTGTCCGGGCTGGGGCTGGCCGTGGTGCACGGTCGCGAGCGGCTCGGAGCGCGCCTGGCAGCGGCCGGCGGGAGGGTGCTCCACGGGCGCCTCGCGCCGGTCGCGCCGTGGGTCGTGGCCGTCGCGGTCCTGGCCGGTGGGATGCTCCTGACCGGCCAGGCGCTGGCGACCAACCTCTAGGCGGTCAGGTCTCCGTCAACGGCGCCACCAGCACCGGGTCGCTGGTGGGGGCATCCACCCGGGCGTCCTCCACGGTGACGGCGAAGGTGGCGAAGCCCTCGAGCGGTTGCTCGAGCTGGGCGATGACCAGTGCATCGCCCTCCGCCGGCTGGAAGGTCCCCACCGAGACGGGAGTGCCGGTGGCATCGATCAGCCACATCTCGTAGAGCCTGCCGGCGTCCACCGGCTCGACGTCGGCCACCAGCAGCGGGCCCTCTTCACCGATGACCAGCACGCCACCCCCGGCCGACCCGGTCACGCTCCGCGCGGCACCGCCCGAGGACAGTGCCGCGGCCACCTGCCGCAGCTCCGCGTCGCGGTCCTCCAGCTGCCCACGGAGCTGAACGTTCCAGGCCACCAGCCCCACGATGGCCGCGGCGGCGACACCCGCGGCCAGGCGCGGGACCCACGCGCGCCGGTACCAGGGCAGGCCGGCTGCCGGGCGCGGGGTCTGCTCCTCACCGATGGAGCTCATGATCCGCGCCCGCAGGCCGGCGCTCGGCGGCATCGGCTCCAGGGCGGCCTCCAGGACGGATCCGGCGCCGATGGCGGCGCGCAGCTCCTCGTGCGGCCGGTCACAGGTCGCCAGGTGTGCGCTCACGGCAGCGGCCTCATCGCGCTCGAGGGCGCCGAGGCCCCAGGCGCCGGCCAGCGCATCGGCCTCGTCGCAGGTGAGGGGGCGCCCGCGCTCGGTCATGGTCCACCCTCCAGATTGGCACGCAGCCGGGCCAGGGCAAGGCGCAGGCGGCTGGCCGCCGTCCCCGGCGAAACCCCGGTCAGCTCCGCCACCTGGCGGTAGGTGTGGCCCCCGAAGTAGGCGAGCTCGACGGCGCGCCGCTGCTCTTCGGACAGCGAGGCAATGGCCGCGCGCAGCGCGTCGCCATCAAGCCGCCGCACGGCGGCCTCCCAGGTCGGGTTCGCGGAGGTCCGCAGCTCGCCGCGCGACTCGATCTCGAACACGTCCTCCGTCGACCGACCGCGGCGGATCCGGTCGATGGCGCGGTTGCGCACGATCGTCAGCAGCCAGGCGCGCAGGCTGCCGCGCTCTCCGTCGAAGCGGTCGATCTTCTGCCATGCCGCCACGAATGCGTCATGCACCACGTCCTCCGCAATTGCGCGATCCTGCACCACCCTGAAGGCGACCGCCATCGCGAGATCCGCGTGGCGGTCATACAGCTCGCCGACCGCTGAGCGATCTCCGGCGCGAATGCGTCGTGCCAGGTCGCGATCGGGATCGATCATGGCCGGCAGGTACCGCCCCGCACTGGGGAAACGCTCGGGAGCGCCGCGCGCATCACCGCGCAATGCTACCGATGATGGCGACACCACCAGCTTGCGACCGCCGCATTGCGGCGGTCGACCGCGTTGGGGAATCTCTCCCGGGATGAGGCTCAGCGGCGCTCGGGCCGCGGGGGCCAGGAATTCCGTGGCTATTGCGCTCCGGGTGAGAGGAATCGGTCAATCCGCCGTCCACTCAGCGGCTAGGCCTCGCGTGACGAGGGAGACGCCACAAGCGGGCAATGCGGCGGAGCTCCGCCTACGGTCCAAGCAGCACCGCCGGAACGACCGCCACGCCATCGGTGCGACGGTACGCCTCGGGGCCCGTGGAGATCACCACCGCGTCGAGCAGGCGATCACCGATCCGCTCGCGAAGCCACTGCACGTGTCTCACGTCGACATCGCGAATCGTGCGCGCGAGCTTGACCTCCACCGCGACCACCCCCTGGTCGGGCCGCTCGATGATGAAGTCGATCTCGTGATCCCCACCGCGGGTGCGGAAGTGGCTGACCCTGGCTTCAGCCACCTGTGCGTACACCCGCAGGTTGAGCCCCACCAAAGACTCGAACAGCGCACCCAGCAGCGACTCCTGACCGGGGAACAGCCGCATGCCGGATTCGCCGGCCAGCAGCGCGTCTTCATGCACGCCGAGGAGGCGGGCCGCGAGCGCCGGATCGGCCAGCTGGTGCTTCGGGCCCCCGGCGAGACGTCGAAGGGAGGTTCCGCTCGGCGCCCAGGCCGGGACCGGTTCGATCAGCCACAGCCGCTCGAGGGTGTCCAGGTAGTTGAGGACCGTCACCTTCGTCGGCTTCTCATCGTGGCCGGCGGTCGCGGCGTCCCGGATCTTCTCGTACGAGACCGTGGTTGAGACGGCGGCGGCGTAGGCCCGCAGCCATCGACGCAGGGCGGCTGGATTCCGTACCGAACGGCCGCCGAGCTCCTTAAAGTCCCGGTCGATGACCTGGTCGATGTAGCCGTCCAGCTGCGCCCGGATCGCTCGTGATGGCAGACCACGCAGCCCGGGCAACCCCGACTGAACGATCTCGCGGGCATAGTCGTCGAGGCTCACGCCGGTCTGGCCCTCGACCGCGGGCCGGCGTCCGGACAGCAGGGTCCGGAGGCTGACCGTGGGCGGTCCAACGCCACGTTCCGCCAGGGACATCGGGCGCATGCGCAGCGACACGATGCGCCCTGCTCCGGGGTGAACCGGTGCCTCCCTGGGCGCGGCCGATCCGGTCAGGATGAACTGACCGGGCGTGCGATCGGCGTCGACCGCATGTCGGACCGCATCCCACGTCTCGGGGAGCACCTGCCACTCGTCAACGAGGACCGGACGATCCCCGACCGCGACCCGGCGCGGGTCCGCCGTCAGGACCGCGCGGGTTTCCGGCAGGTCCAGGCGGTAGGCGGTGGCTGCACGCTCCATTCCGGTTCTCGTCTTTCCAACCGCCCGCGGGCCCTCCAGCGAGACTGCTGCAACACCGGACAGCAGCTCGTCGAGCTCGATGTCGACGACGCGGCGCTGGTACGGAAGGTCAGCCATGCCGCCGAGAACTATACCATTTGACGCCCTATAACTATACCATTCGCGGATGGTCTACTATACCAGACGCGGCGTCCGCTCCGGTTGGGCCGATACCTCTCCCGTCGAGAGGCGTAGCGGCGGTCGGCGCCCCGGAAGCGGGCGTTTCGGCTGGTATCTCTCTCCCCGCGAGAGGTATCGGTCGATTCGCGGCCCGGTCAGCGGTTAAACCTCTCCTGACGAGAGATAAGCCACCAAGCGGCAACCACCAACCACAACGCCTGGAGCGCGAAGAGGAGCCATGCCGCCGTCGGGGCATCCAGCACCACCCCCACCCAGGTGGCGGCGTGCGAGGCCACCGCGGCGATCGCCAGCGCCCGCGGGACGCCGGAAGAGGTCACCAGCAGCAGCACGCCGATCGCCGCCAGCACCGCCTCGTGCTGGTTGGCGTGCGGGATGACCAGCGGCGTGGCCAGGAAGGCGGCCGCCGCGCCGAGGCACCGCGCGTCGGTGCGCAGCCAGACCCACGCCACCAGCGCCAGGGACAGCAGCGTGCCGGCGGCCACCAGCCAGCCGCCCACGCCCAGGCGCTCGGCCGCGCCGCGCCAGTTGACCATCTCGTCGACGTGCACGCCCACCGCATCGGTCCCGGCCACGCCGAGCAGGTGGGCCGGGTAGTCCAGCAGCGCCTGCGGAGAGACCACGACCGCGCTCAGCGCGACCAGCGCCAGAAGCACGACCACCGCGGTGCCGACCGCGCGCGGGTGCCAGCGGAGGAGCTGCCAGGCGGCCCACATCGGTCCAAGGGTCGGCTTCAGCGCGGACAGGCCCAGCCAGACGCCGGACCGATAGGTGGCGGCGGCCACCGACAGCGCCAGCAGCCCGGCGACCAGCAGCGTCAGCTGGCCGCGGATGACGGCCATGGCGGTGGGCCATGCGGTGAGGACCAGGAGCGGAGCGAGCAGGGGATTCCACGCCGCCGCCAGCCGGGACGTGCCCGCGGCCAGCACAACCACCCCCAGGAGGGTGAAGACCGCGAACCCAACGCCCAGCGGCAGCGCGCCCAGGGGTGCCACCAAGGCGGCGAACCAGGGCGGCGAGTTGTAGGGCAGCGCCCCGCGCTCGAAGGACGGCTCCTCGCCGATCAGCTCGCGCTGCTCGGAGGCCTGGCAGTCGACGTCGTAGAGGCAGTCGCCCCGGCCCTCGAGGACCAGGCGCGCCGCCACGTGGTAGGTCATGTAGTCGGACCGCTCGACCGCGCGGAAATTGCCGAGCAGGATGCCGCCGACGAACACCGCCGCCACCAGGCCCGCCACCAGGGCGTAGGCGCCGAGCAGGCGGGTGGGCGTCATCGGCCCGGTGGGCGTCATCGGTCCTGTGGGCGTCATCGGTCCTGTGGGCGCGTGCGCAGCGGGATGGGCGCCGAGAGCACCAGGGCCAGGTTGACGAGCAGGACGCGGGGAAGGGCGGCCAGCTGCAGGCAGACCGCCAGGAGCCAGCCGTAGCGGGAATCGGCCCAGCGGTAGGCGGCCACCCCCACCAGGAGCGCGCCGCCCAACCACAGCACCGGATGGATGGCGCGCAGTCCGAAGCCCTGTTGCCCGAAGGGCGAGGCCAGCTCCTGGTTCAGGTAGAAGTCCACGAACTGTGGCAGCCAGGGCGCCTGGATCAACGCCAGCCCCACCAGGGCGGCCGCGTACCAGCCGAGCGCCGCCCAGTCCCGCCGCCCGATGTACCAGGCCACGCCCAGCACCGGGTGCAGCTTGAGCATGGTGGCCACCGCCAGGGCCACGGCGCCGGCCCGCCGGTAGAGGGGCACCAGGGCCAGGAGCAGCATGAGCACCGGCTGAACGTTGCCGTTCAGCAGCGGCTGTCCCCAGGCCCCACCCAGGACGATCACCGGCAGCAGGTAGGCCGGCCCGCCGGCGCGCACGCCGATCAGGAAGGTCGCCAGCGTGGCGAGCGCCAGCAGCGCGTACCACAGCGGTGGCCAGCCGAGGACCGGGATGAGCATGGCCAGCAGTGGAGGGTATCGGTACTGGAAGACGTAGGGCAGCTCGGCTGCGGAGGCGTAGGGGTTGCCCTGCTCCAGCAGGTCACGGCCGGCACGCTGGTAGACGGCCAGGTCGGCACCGATGAAGGTGCTCGGCGCCAGGAAGGCGATCAGCGCCAGACCCAGCAGCCCGTAGAGCACCAGGACCGCGGTGACGGCGACTCGGGATCCGGCCACGGCGGCGAGGCTAGCAGAGGTGGGCGGGGCGACCGGCGGTACTTCGGGGTGGTGACGCGACGCACAACCGCCCCCGTAGACTTCGGCACCGTGACCGAGCGCACGCAGCCCCCCGGCGGCGTGGCCGCCGCAACGGCCGCCGTCATCGGCTTCTTCGTGGCCGCCGTCTTCCCGCGCGCCACCTGGCCGCTGATCGACGGCGACGTGTGGTGGCACATCCGTGCCGGCGAGGAGGTTCTGCGGACCGGCGCCGTGCCACGAATGGACACCTGGAGCATCGCCGGGGCGGGGCGCGAATGGACCAGCCAGGACTGGCTGGCGAACGTCATCCTGGCCCTGGGCGAGAACGCCGGCCCGTGGGGGTACACCGCGCTGTCGGTGCTCTTCGGCGCGCTGACGGTCCTCGCCTTCTGGATCCTGTGGCGGGCCGTCGCGCTGCGCTACCCGCAGGCCGGCTGGGCGAGCCGGGTGGTCTGGCTGGCCATCGGCCTGACCCTGGCCGGACCGGTCATGGGCGTGCGGGTCCAGGTGCTGGACCTCCTGCTGGCCACGGTCGTCATCTGGACCTGCTGGCGCTACCTGGTCGACCCGCGACGCCGCTGGCTGGTGCTGCTGCCGCTGACCGCCGCCATCTGGGCCAACCTCCACGCCGGCTGGGTCCTGCTCTTCCTGCTGGGCGGCGCGGTCCTGGTGGGAGAGGCGATCGACCGCCTCCTGCGCCGGCGCCTGGTCGGGCCGCCACCGCTGACCTGGACGCAGCTGCGTGACCTGGCCGCGGCGCTGGTGGTGTCGGCGGCGGCCCTCGTGGTCAACCCGAACGGGATCGACCTGTACGGCTACCCGTTCATGACGGTCGGCATCACCGCGTTGAACCGATACGTCCTGGAGTGGTTCCCGGCCAGCCTGGACACCCTGTTCGGCTGGCTGCTGCTCGGGTTCGTGGTGGTGGGCGTGCTGCCCACCCTGGTCTTCGGCCGGGCGCGGCTGCGGACCAGCGACGCCTTCATCATCGTGGGGGTCACGATCATGGCGTGGCAGGCCATCCGCTTCCTGCTGATCGCCGGGCCGATCGGTGCGGCGGTGGCGGCGGTGGTGCTCTCGCCGGTGATCTCCGCGACGCGCCCGGGGCGGCGGGTGTCGCCGATCCTGGCCCGCCTCGCCCGCCCGCGGCAGGGGTCGCTGGCGAGCTTCAACCGCGTGCTGACCGGGCTGCTGGTGGTCATCGGCCTGGGGGTGGCCCTGCTGCGCGTCAACCCCGCCGCCCAGGCGCAGGAGATCGCGCGCGGGCTGCCGGTGGCTGCCGTGCGCTGGATGGACGAGCACGACCCGGGCGACCGCATCTTCAACAGGTACGAGTGGGGCGGCTACATCGGCCAGCACCGGCCGGATGAACCGATCTTCATGGACGGCCGGGCCGATGTCTACGGCGACGAGCTGCTCCAGATGTACGTGTCCGTGATCGGGGTGCAGGGCGACCCGCAGGAGATCTTCGATCGCTACGAGATCGACCACGTGCTGATCCCGCCCGACTGGGACCTGGCCGGCTGGCTGGACGCCTCGTCCGCCTGGGAGCGCGTCTACGCCGATGAGGTGGCGGTCATCTGGGTGCGCGCCTCGTGAAGCGCGACCTGCTGTGGCTGACCGCGCTGGCCCTGGTCGCCAGGTCGGTGGCGGCTCTGCTGGTGCCGCACCCGCCCTACACCGATCCCGCCTACTACGTCCTGGTGGCCGACCGCCTGGCCGATGGCTTCGGCTTCACGGTCCCGGTGCTGTGGTCCTTCCTGGAGGTGGGTGGGTCGTTGCCTTCGTCGCCGGCCCTGCCGGTGGCGTCCAACGGCCACTGGATGCCGATGACCTCGCTGCTGTCGGTGCCCTTCATCTGGGCGCTGGAGCCGGTGATCGGAGCGTGGAGGGCCGCGCAGGTCCCGTTCGTGATCCTGTCGACGGCGCTGGTGCCCTTCACCTACTGGGTGGGCTGGGAACTGTGGCGCTCGCGGTTGGTGGCGCGGATGGCCGGGATCCTGGCGGTGCTGGCCGGCCCGTTCCTCATCTACTACCCGCAGGTCAACAACATCGCGGCCTTCGGTGCGTTCGGTGCCGGCGCGGTGTGGTGCTGCATCCGCTCGGTCTCGTCCACCTCGCCGGGGTGGCTGCCGGGCGCCGGCGTGCTGGCCGGGCTGGCGACGCTGACCCGCGTGGACGGGTTGCTGCTGGCGGTGCCGATCCTGGTGGCCTGGTGGCTCGGGCGGCGGTCCGCGGTTCCGTTGCTCCTCGCCGCACTCGCCTTCGTGGTGGTCATGGCGCCGTGGCTGGTGCGCAACCTGGCGGTTTTCGGGTCGCCCTTCCCCTCGGCGGGCGGCCACACCCTGTGGATCACCACCTACAACCAGCAGTTCTCGATCCTTGCTGATCCGTCGGTGGCCTCCCACCTGGCTGCCGGCCTGGGGACCGTGGTCGGCGCCCGCCTGGCCACCTGGGTGGAGCTGGCCGGCCGCGTCACCGTGCTGCTGGGCGGCATCTTCGTGCTGCCGTTCGTCTACGGGCTGTGGGTCGAGCGCCGGCGCAGTGAGCTGGCGCCGTTCGTCGCCTACTTCGCCACCGTCTTCGTGGTGATGGGGCTGGTCTTCACCTTCCACGCCCCGCACGGCGCCTTCTACCACTCCGCCGGCGCGTGGCTGCCGTTCGCGCTGCCGCTGGCGGTGGCCTCCGTCCCCGGCCTGGCCGATGCGGCCGGGCGCTGGTGGCGGTTCCTGCGGCGGCCCGCGACACATCGGTTCCTGCTGGTGGCCGGAGTGGTGGGAGCGGCGGTGCTGTCACTGGCCGGCTCGGCCGTGGTGTACCGGGGATGGGCCGTCTCGCAGGCGCGGCTGGAGTCGGCGGCCGGCTTTCTGGCCTCCGCGGCCGAGCCGGGCGACCGGGTCATGGCCTACGACCCGGCACGGCTGTACGAGCTGGTCCCGCTGGAGGGCGTGCCGCCCCCGTTCGACCCCTTCGCGGTGGTGGACCGGGTCGTCGACGCCTACGACGTGCGCTGGGTGGTGGTGACCCTGGCCGCCGATGACGAGCGCGACCCACTGGGTCTCTGGGACGGGGCTGCGGGCCGGGACATCCGCGGGGAGGCTCCTTCGTTTCTGCCCTCGTTGCCGACCTTCGAGGCGCCCGGCGTGCGCGTGTACGAGGTGGGGGAGTAGCTCGGCCGTGCCGGACCCGTCGGCGGCCGAGCCCGTCCCGGCCGGAGCCGCCGGCGTCCGGGCCGCGCACTAGCAGACGATATATCACAAACGATATAACCGCTGACAGCGCGGAGGACGTCCGCCCGGCGCTGCTGCGCAACCCGACCGGTCGGCGGCCGAGCCGCGCGCTATTGGGCACGGAGCAGCATCGACCCCTCGTCCTCGAAGACCACTGACCAGCCCGACCGCCGCAGCTCCCCGATCAAAGCCGAACGTTCCGGCCGGACGGCCACCCACTCCACCCCCTCGGCGGCGAGCCGCTCGGCGGGGTGGTCCTGCCCCTGGAGCAGTGAGAAGTAGCGGCTCCATGTTTCGGCGCTGCGGATCTCGAGGCGGCCATCCATGGCGGTCTCGATCTGATCGCCGAGCCGGTAGTCGAGGTACCCGCCCCACACCTGCTCGTTCAGGACGCGGGCCGGTTGCAGCGAGTCGCCCGCGAGCTCGTGCGCCAACCGCTCGGCGAGCGCGACGGGGGCATCGGGCGTGACGCGTCCAACGTTCTGTGGCAGTGCGGTCCGCACCGGCTGGACGGCCACCATCAGCAGCGCGGCCAGCGCCAGTTGGACGGCGGCGCGTGTGGGCCGGACGGACCCCACGCTGGCGGCCAGCCTGGGGCGGGCCTGGAGGAGGGCGTCGACGTCCCGCGCCAGCATCGGTCCGGCGGCCAGGACGAACCAGGGAATGTGCCGGATGCTCCCGATGGCCAGCACCGCCAGGAACGCCGCCAGCAGCAGCTGCCACGGCTCGGCCCCGCCGCGGCGCAGGATGCGACCGGCGACGACGAGGCCCAGGTAGGCCCAGAAGAGCGTGGCGACCGGGATCCACGGCCACGACGGCTGCCACTCGACCGAGATGGCGCGCACCACCTCCAGGCCGGGTTGGGCGTAGGCGTAGGCCAGCAGGTCCAGGCCGACCGGGTTGAGGATGGGGGCGACCGCGGCTGCGAGGGCGGTGGCTGCGGGCACGGCCGTGGCTCGCCAGCCGCCATGGCGGAGGGCCTCCCAGATGGAGCCGGCCAGCCAGGCGACGGCCGCCGCCTGACCGATGACGAACGCGCCGTGGAGGTTCGCCCAGACGGCCACCAAGGCGCCATAGGCGAGGGGCAGCCACGGGGCGCGGCCGGCCCGCTCCAGGAGCAGCAGCGCCAGCGGCAGGAGCGCGATCGAGAACGACTGGGCCCGGGCCAGGAGGTGCGGGGCCACGACCGCGACGGCCAGGAACATGGCGGCGCCGGTCGCCGCAGCGGAGGCGGTGAGCCGCGTGCGGACCGCCGTCAGCAGCAGGCCCGCACCGATGAGCAGTCCGTTGATGGCCAGTGCTCCCCAGGTCGAGCCGGGGGCACCGAGGATGAGCTGCGCCCCCCACTGGGGATTGAGGGCGTCGGGAAGCATCGGCGTCCAGGTCAGGTCAATGGCTCGGTCGGGGCGCGCGCCTTCTTGGATGGCGCGGGCGGAGGCGAGCGAAAGCCAGAAATCGTCGATGGGCAGCGAGAAGGCGGCGACGGCCAGCCCCATGGCGCCGGCCGCCCAGGCCGTGGCGGTGGCGACGAGGGTGCGCTGCGCTCGGGTGCCCGTCATGCGCGGATGATGCTAGGCGGTTCTTTCGCCGGTTCGCCCAAGCGTGCTGAACTCGCGACTAGTACTTCTGGCGCGGTTAGTACTGTTGACCACGTGCAACTCACCCGCAGAGGATGGGCAACGAGTCCGGTACTACCCCCGGGCTGGTACTCGCAGCAGTCGCAGCGACTCCAGCGGAAGAGAGAGACCTTGGGCAAGACCGCGGCCGGCAACCCGGCCATCACGTTTGATCGCATCCAGGCGCAGGCAACCGACACCGTCCAGCGCGACGCGCGCCGCGTGCGCGAGCTCGCGGAACGGTTCCGCAGCGCGTACCGGGAGCGGCTCGAGGAGTGGGTGCGGATGCGGGCCGGCCTGAACGGCCACAAGCCCACCTCCCGCACCGCGGCGGCTGCTGCCGAGCGGCTGCGGGCGCGCCACGAGCAGGAGGGTCGCGAGCTGGCCAGCCTGCAGGGACGCCTCAAGCGGTTGGACGTGGCTGCCCGCCAGCTCGAGCTGGTGGCCAGCTACCTGGCCAGCCCGGACCCGGCCGTGGACGAGCCGACCCTGGACACCGACCAGTCGCACGCCGCCCTCCCGCTGCGAATCATCCAGGCCCAGGAGGGCGAGCGACAGCGCCTGGCCGAGGGGGTCCACGACGGGCCGGCCCAGGTCCTGACCAACGCCATCTTCCAGGTCGAGTACCTGGACCGCGTCATCGACGATTCGCCGCGCACCGCGCACGCCGAGCTGCAGTTCCTGCGGACCATGCTGCGCGACGGGCTCGAGGAGGTGCGGAGCTTCATCGCCGAGCTGCGCCCTCCGGTGGTGGACGTGGGCCTGGCCCAGGCCATTCGGGATGCCGGGGCGTCGTTCGCCAGCCGGCACGGGATCGCGGTCGAGGTGGCCGTGAACGGGATCGACGAGCGCCTGACGCCGGACGAGAAGGCATCGGTCCTTCGGATCGTGCAGGAGGCGCTTCAGAACGTGCGCAAGCACGCAGCTGCCAGCCAGGTTCGCATCACCTTCGAGGATGGGTGTTTGGTCATCGGCGACAACGGACGCGGCTTCGACGTGATGCGGCTGGCCAGCGGGGCCAGCCGGAACTTCGGGCTGCAATTCATGCGGGAGCGGGCGGAGCTCATGGGCTCCACGCTCCAGATCGAGTCGCGCCAGGGAGAAGGGACGCGAGTGCTGCTGCGTCTCCCGCGGCGCTGACCGCAACCGAGCGAGGAGAGTGAGGACCGTGGCAACCCAGACCGTGGATCAGGCCAAGGAACAGGAGGAGAAAGTGCAGGAGGGGCAGGAGTTCCAGGAGCGCCGCCGAGGCGGTGACCGGCGCAACGCCGGGCAGAAGACACGCATCGTGATCGTGGACGGGCACACCCTGTTCCGGCGCGGCGTGCGGAACATCCTCGAGCTCGAGAACGACATGGAGGTGGTCGGCGAGGCCGGCAGCGGTCGCGAGGCCCTGGCCGTCGTGGAGGAGCTCACCCCGGACGTGGTCCTCATGGACCTGTCGCTGCCCGCTCCGAACGGGATCGAGACCACGCAGCGCATCAAGCGCGAGCTGCCGCACACCGGCGTGATCGTGCTGGCTCCCAACGACGACGAGGA
Source organism: Candidatus Zixiibacteriota bacterium (assembly GCA_035687145.1). Taxonomy (GTDB): domain Bacteria; phylum Chloroflexota; class Limnocylindria; order QHBO01; family QHBO01; genus DASRYM01. Next base: position 20,497 of record DASRYM010000091.1, read on the forward strand.
CCAGCTGTTCGACGCCATCAAAGCCGGCGCCGCCGCCTACGTGCTGAAGGACATCGATCCGACCGACCTGATCGCCATCATCCGGCGCGTGCGGTCCGGCGAGTACCTGATCAACGACAAGGTCTTCTCGAAGCCGGCCGTCGCCTCACGCGTGCTCAAGGAGTTCCGCGAGCTGGCGGTCTACGGCGCCGAGGCCCAGCCGATCTTCGCCCCGCTCTCACCGCGCGAGGTGGAGATCCTGGACAACATCGCGCAGGGCATGACCAACAAGCAGGTGGCCTACGCGCTGTCGATCAGCGAGCAGACCGTCAAGAACCACATGTCGTCCATCCTGCGCAAGCTGTCGGTCAACGACCGCACCCAGGCGGTGGTCTATGCCATGCGCCAGGGCTGGATCAAGATCCCCGAGGACTGAGCAGGGGAACCGGAGGTCATGGCACGGCCCGGTACGGTCGTGCCATGGCCGGGTGCCGGGAAGGCACCTAGGCTGCCAGGCACGTCGGAGCGGGTATCCGCGACGACCTTCATCTGAACGAGGCGTTCCCCGGTTTCGCGAGCGGGGAACTGCCTCGGGTCTCCTCCTCCGGTGCGGGAGCCGTGTCGCAGCAGGCACGGCTCCCTCATTTTTTGCGCGCCGGTGTTCCGGGCCATCACGCTGAGCGATCGTGTCCCCTGTGGTGTGCTCCGCGGCCGAGCGCTTGTTCACAGGGCTATTGACAAGAAGGATTGGACCCCGTAGAAGGTACGGAGCCCGAAGGCAGCGGTTGGGACCATCGGGTCATTTCGCAAGACTTCCGAGGCGCCTACGCTGCCGGCGCAAATCCTTGAGGAAAGGAGGTAACCGCGAGGATGCTCCAGTTCATCAGCACTCTTCTTGCTCGCTTCCGCCGCGAGGATGAGGAAGGCCAGACGCTCGTCGAGTACGGTCTGCTGCTGGCCCTCATCGCGATCATCGTGATCGTCGCCCTCATCTTCCTGGGCCCGATCGTGAGCCAGATCTTCCAGAACGTCGGTGAGAACCTGCAGACCACCTAGGCTGCAGGTCAACTGCGCACTCGAGCCCCCGCCATGTGGCGGGGGCTCCCTCATTCCTACCCGCCTTGCTGGCGGTGTGCCACCCGCGTGCGAGTACCAGTTCTCCCTAGTTCACAAGTCCCGTCGCCCGCACACCAGACTCTTCCGTAGACTGTTGCGCGCAGTCACAATGTCTGTAGTTTCGCGTACCCGTCGGTTTCATCCCTCCGAGCTTAAGGGGAACGTTTCGTGAAGCGATCCAATCGCCTGGTCATCCTGGTCGGGGTGCTGCTCGCCGTCCTGGCCTTCGTTGGAATCGTGGTCCTGCTGAACCAGACCGGCGGCCCCTCGCAGGAAGAGGAGCCGACAACCGTCACCGTGCTGGTGGCCACCGAAGACATCGCCATCGGCGACCCGGTGACGCCGGAGGTCGTCGAGGAGCAGGAGGTCGACCCGGACGAAGTGGTCGGCACCCGCATCGGCAGCACCACGCAGGTGTCTGGGCAGCGCGCGCTCTACGACATCCCCGCCGGCTCGCAGATTCCGGCCGAGGCCATTGGCCTGGGCCAGACCGGCACGGTGTGCATCGAGTGCCAGCTGAATCCCGGCGAGAAGGCGATCGCCTTCCAGGTCGACCGCGTCACGGGCCTGGACTTCCTGATCCAGCCCGGGGACCACATCGACATCGTCGTTTCCCAGCAGCTGCAGGTCGTGCAGCCCACCCAGGAGTCCCTGGAGGATCCGACCGGTCCGCAGCGGTTCGAGACGATCCCCGGCCTGGAGAACGCCCGGACGGTCAAGACCATCCTGCAGGACAAGCGGGTCCTGTACGTGAGCGCCACCCGCATCCGGCAGACCGCCGTTCAGCAGACCCCGTCGCCGGGTCAGCAGGGCCAGCAGCCGCAGCAGGCTCAGCAGATCGAGAACGTGATCATCGTCTTCGCCGGCACCGACCAGGACGCCGAGGTGATCAAGTTCGCCCAGAACGACGTCAGCACCACCGGGCCGCTGACCGCCGTCCTGCGCTCGACCGATGACACCGACGTCGAGGTCACGACCGGTATCACCATCGACCTGCTGGTCGAGACCTATGGCCTGCCGATCCCGGACATCATCGCCAACCTGGGCGAGGAAGCCGCTCCGCAGCAGTAGGCCGCCCGCGAGACCCTGAAGGAGCCATCGTGATCAAGGTCCTCATCGTCGACGACATCCCGGAGACCCGCGACCACCTGGTCCGGCTGCTGGCCGATGAGCAGGAGATCGACGTGGCCGGGACCGCCGGCTCCGGCGAGGAGGCCATCCAGAAGGCGATGGACCTGCGGCCGGACGTGATCGTCATGGACATCAACATGCCGGGCATGGACGGCGTGGCTGCCGCGGAGATCATCTCCCAGCGGCTGCCCACCTCGCCCATCGTGATGATGAGCGTCCATGGCGAGGCCGAGCAGCTGAAGCGGTCGCTGACGGCCGGCGCCCGGGAGTTCCTGGTGAAGCCGTTCTCGGCCGACGAGCTGTCGACCATCATCCGGCGCGTCTACGAGCGTGAGCTGGTGCGGCGCGAGCAGCTGACCGCCGTGGTCGCCGGCACCCGCCAGGTGGTTCCCGACAGCGACGACACCGGGCAGCACGAGGTCATCGCCGTCTTCTCGCCGAAGGGAGGCGCCGGCCGGACGACCATCGCCACCAACCTGGCCATCGCCATCCAGCGCGAGACCGGGAGCCGGGTCTGCCTGGTGGACGCCAACCTGCAGTTCGGTGACGTCGGCGTCCTCCTCAACCTGAACCCGAAGAACCGGTCCATGCTGGACGCGGTGGAAGGTGGCGAGCCGGACGCCGATATCATCCACTCGGTGGTCATCGACCACTCCACCGGGATCCGGGTCCTGCTGGCTCCGCCGTCCCCGGAGGGGGCGGACCTGGTGACGCCGCAGTACCTGCGGAAGATGCTCGATGTCCTGAGGGAAGGTCACAACTACATCGTCGTGGACCTGCCGTCCGTCCTGAACGACCACACCCTGGCCGTGATGGACGCAGCGGACCAGATCGTGGTGCTCACCGCCCTGGAGATCACCACCATCAAGAACGTCCGCCTCTTCCTGGAGGTGGCGGACCAGCTCGAGTACGATCGGTCGAAGATCCGGCTGGTCATCAACCGATCGGATGCGGCCCAGGGCATCCGCATCAACGACCTGGAGGCATCGATCCGTCGGCCGATCGACGGCACGGTCGTTTCCGACGGTCGCCTGGCCGTCCTGGCCGTCAACCGGGGGGTCCCGTTCGTGGTCTCTCACCCCGATGGAACGATCTCCCGGGACATCGTCAAGCTCGCTCGGACGCTTGCGGGCGACGCCGTCGCTGCCAATGGCAAGCCCAACAGGCGAGGTCTCTTCGCACGTCGCTGAAAAGGATCTGAGTCGCCATGTCACTGTTGAAGAGAATCGAGCGGGCACGGCCCGCCGCGGAGGGAGAGCAGCCCAACGTCCCGGTCCCTGCGACCCAGGGCCCGACGCCGGCCCCACGTCCCGGAGGGCCAGCTGCGCCGCCCCCGCCCGGTGCTCCCGGGGCAGGCCGTCCGTTCCTGGGCGCGCTCCCCGCGCGCGAGTCGTTCCGCGAGGCGAAGTTCCGCGTTCAGAACCGGCTGATCAACGAGCTGGACCCGAAGCTCGACCTGACCAACCAGGTCGAGGTCCGGCGACAGATCGAGGAGCTCTTCGGCAAGATCGCCGACGAGGAGGGCCTGGCCCTGACCCGCGCCGAGCGGGTCCGGATGCTCGAGCAGATCACCGACGAGATCCTGGGCCTTGGCCCGCTGGAGCCGCTGCTGCGTGACGAGACGATCACCGAGGTCATGGTCAACGGGCCGCAGCAGGTCTACATCGAGCGTGACGGTCGCCTGGAGCTCACCAACGTGACGTTCCAGAACGACGAGCACGTGATGAAGATCATCCAGCGCATCATCGCGCCCATCGGACGTCGCATCGACGAGTCGAGCCCGATGGTGGATGCCCGCCTGGCCGATGGCTCCCGCGTGAACGCCATCATCCCGCCGCTGTCGCTGGTGGGCCCGGTGATCACCATCCGGAAGTTCTCGGCCACGCCGTTCACGGTGGAGGACCTGGTCCGCTTCGGCACCGCCACCCCGGAGATGTTCGAGTTCCTGGAGGCCTGCGTGAAGGCCCGCCTGAACATCTTCGTGTCCGGCGGTACCGGCTCGGGCAAGACCACCATGCTGAACATCCTCTCGTCGTTCATCCCGGACGATGAGCGGATCGTGACCATCGAGGACGCCGCCGAGCTGCAGCTGCGCCAGGAGCACGTGGTGACTTTGGAGGCGCGTCCGCCGAACATCGAGGGCAAGGGCGCCATCCCGATCCGCGAGCTGGTGCGCAACGCCCTGCGCATGCGTCCCGACCGCATCGTGGTCGGCGAGTGCCGTTCGGCCGAGGCGCTGGACATGCTGCAGGCCATGAACACCGGCCACGACGGCTCGATGTCCACCGGCCACGCCAACTCGCCGCGCGACATGCTCGCCCGCCTGGAGACGATGGTGCTGATGGCCGGCATGGACCTGCCGCTTCGCGCCATCCGCGAGCAGATCGCATCGGCCGTGGACCTCATCGTCCACCAGAACCGCCTCAAGGATGGCTCGCGCAAGATCGTGAACATCACCGAGGTGCAGGGCATGGAGGGTGACGTCATCGTCATGCAGGACATCTTCGTGTTCGAGCAGACGGGCGTCGTTGACGGCAAGATCCAGGGGCGGCTGCGGCCGACCGGGATCCGCCCGAAGTTCGTGGAGAAGTTCGAGGCCGCCGGCATCCACCTGCCGCCGAACGTCTTCGGCTCGCCGTTCTAGAGGAGGGGAGGAGAGGGATGGCTGGCATGCTGCCGTTCGTGATCGCCGGGCTCGCCGCCGGCGCGATCTTCCTGATCGCCGTGGGCGTGGCCATGAGCGGCGGGTCCGGCGGCGTGGCGGCACGCCTCGAGAAGTACACGCGCGTCGGCGGCGCGTCGGGGCCCACCGAATCCGATGCCGAGCGGGAGTCGGCGGTCACCGCCGGCCTGAACCGCATGATCGAGCGGCAGGGTCTGGCGGCCCGCCTCTCGACCGAGATCGCACGGGCGGACCTGAAGCTGCGACCGGCCGAGCTGGTCGCCGCCTGGATCGCCTCGCCGTTCGTCTTCGTGGGGATCGGTCTGCTCCTCGGCTTCGTGTTCGAGGGCTTCCGCAACCCGATCGCCCTGTTCGGCATGTTCCTGCTCGGCGCCTTCGCGCCGCGGTTCTACCTCAAGTATCGCCAGGGCAAGCGGCTGAAGGCCTTCGGCGAGCAGCTGCCGGACACCATCACCCTGCTGGCCAACTCGCTGCGGGCCGGCTCCTCCTTCCTGCAGGGCGTGGAGCTGGTGACACGCGAGGCGCGCCCGCCGATCTCCGAGGAGTTCGAGCGCGTGGTGCGCGAGATGAACCTGGGCGTGGCGCTGCAGCCGGCCCTCAACAACCTGGTGCGCCGCGTGGCCTCCGAGGACCTGGAGCTGATGGTCACTGCCATCAACATCCAGAGCCAGGTGGGTGGCAACCTCGCCACGGTGCTGGATTCCATCGCCTTCACGATCCGCGAGCGGATCCGCATCCAGGGCGAGATTCGAACCCTGACCGCCATGCAGCGCTACAGCGGGTACGTCATCACCCTGCTGCCTGTGGGCCTGGGCCTGATCCTGTTCCTGATCAGCCCGTCGTACATCGGGCGCATGCTGGAACCGGAGCCCTCGCTCTTCGGGCTGCCGGCCGGCATCGTGTTCTTCATCATCGGTGCCATCAGCATGGGCATCGGCTACGTGCTGATCCGCCGCATCGTCGACATCAAGGTGTAGCGCCATGCCACAGATCCCCACCGAGCTCCTGGTCGCCGGCCTGGCGGCGCTCGCCGTCCTGCTGATCACCTACGGCCTGGCAGCGGCACCGCCCAAGGACGCCGTCCAGGCGCGCCTGGAGCAGCTGGTCGTCCAACCCAAGTCGCTCGAGGAGTTCGAGCTCCAGCAGCCGTTCTTCGACCGCGTCATCCGACCGATCATCAAGCGCCTGTCGAAGGTTGCGCGTCGCGGTGATCAGGGCGGACTCATCGCCCGGACGGACGCCAAGCTGGAGAAGGCCGGCTACCCGGGCGGCCTGCGCGGCGCCGACTGGATGGGTGTCAAGGTTCTCGGCCTGATCGCGCTGGCCATTGCCGGCTTCCTCCTGGGCCTGTTGCTGGGCGGCGTGCCGCTGGGCCTGGTGTTCGCGCTGGTCGGCGCCATGTTCGGCTACATCGGTCCGGAGTTCTGGCTGGGCCGCAGGATCCGGGCGCGGTCGATGGCCATGGTGCTGCAGCTGCCTGACGCGCTCGACCTGCTGACGATCTCCGTGGAAGCCGGTCTGGGCTTCGACGCGGCGCTGGCCAAGGTCGTCGAGAAGATGGAGGGCCCGCTGATCCAGGAGTTCCGCCAGGCGCTGGCCGAGATCCGGATGGGCCGATCCCGCCGTGACGCCCTTCGCGACGTGGTCGCCCGGGCTGACGCGCAGCCGGTGGCCAACTTCATCGGCGCCATCGTCCAGGCCGAGCAGCTCGGCGTGCCGATCGCCAAGGTGCTGCAGATCCAGTCCCAGCAGCTGCGCATCGAGCGCCGGCAGCGGGCGGAGGAGGCCGCGGCCAAGGCCCCGGTCAAGATGCTGTTCCCCATGGTGGGCTGCATCTTCCCCACGATCTTCATCGTGATCCTGGGGCCGGCGGTCGTCACCGTCATGGGCGGCATCGGGATCTGAGGCGCCGGGCAGCCAGATGCAGCCGGCGCTGCGGCCGGCGGTCCTGCTGGTCGACGACGACCTGACGCTCCTCTCCGTCCTCTCTCGGCGCCTGAGCCGCGAGGGGCTGGACGTCCGAACCGCGTCCTCTGGCTCCGCGGCGCTGGCCGAGCTGGAGCGCGCCTGGCCGGCGCTGCTGGTGGTGGACCTCATGATGCCCGGCATGGACGGCTTCGAGCTGTGCCGGCGCGTGAAGCGCATCGCCGACCTGCCGATCATCGTCCTGTCCGCGGTGGACGTCTCCGAGTCGAAGGTGCGGGCCCTGGAGGAGTACGCCGAGGACTACGTCACCAAGCCCTTCAACCCCGACGAGCTGGTGGCGCGCGTCAACCGCGTCCTTCGTCGGACCACGGCGGGGGTGTCGCAGGTCACCCTGGCCGGCGGCGAGCTGGAGATCGATCTCACCGGGCGGCGGGTGGTGACGCGGGCCGGCACCCACGCCCTGACGCCCATTGAGGTGCGCCTGCTGCAGGTGCTGATCGCCTCGCTCGACCGCACGGTGGCCACCGAGACCCTGCTGGACCGCGTCTGGTCGGAGGCCGATGGCGCCGATCCATCCTACGTATGGGTCACCGTCCGCCGCCTCCGCCGCAAGCTGGAGGTCGATCCGGACCACCCGCGCTTCCTGCTCACGGAGCGCGGGATCGGCTACCGGCTGAGCTCCGGCGCGGCAACGGCCGACGCCTCACTGCTGACCACCGGCTAGAGGGCGTGGCGTGGGCCGACCATCGCTCCGGCTCTTCGTGGCGCTGCTGGTGGTGGCGCTGCCGCCGCTGGTCGCTTACGCCGCGATCAACGTCTTCGCCGGTGACTGGCTGCTGCAGCGAGGCTTCGGCGCCGGCACCCAGCTGCTGATCGCCACGGCGCTCACTTTGGGCTGGGCGGCCCTGGTGGCGGTGGCCGGCGCCCGGGTGATGGCCGGCGAGGCCCGCACGATGCTCGAGCTGGCCGAGCGCGGCACCTCCACCGGGGGCCGGGCGGCCGACGCCCTCAGCGAGGCGCAGCGGCGCCTGGCCGCCACGCTCGAGGAGCGGAACCGGCAGATCGCCAGCCTGGCCGACACCGTCCGCCGGGTGCCGATCGTGGAGGACGCGGCCAGCGTGGCGCGATCCATGGCCGCCGCGGCGCGGGAGCTCACCGGCGATCCCACCTGGGTGCTGGTGGTGCTGCGCGCGCCCGACGACCGGCTGCTGCCACCCGGCGTGTACGCGCCCGGCGATGCCGATGTGGCGCCGGTGGACGAGGTCCATCGCTGGGCCTCCACCGTGGAGGCCGATGAGGACGGCGCGCACGGCGCCCGCCAGGCCATCGGTCCATGGGGGGCCTTCGTGATCATCGACGTCGCCGCCGGCGACGAGCTGCGGGCGATCCTGATGGCACCGCGGGAGGGACGCCCACCACCCGCTCCGGCCGAGCTCGCCCTGCTGAGCCTGCTGGGCCAGCACGCCGCCACCGCCGTGGAGCACGCCCTGCTGTACGCGCGCCTCCGCGCGCAGGCGGATGAGCTCAACCGCATGGCCGCCGTGCAGACCGACTTCCTGCGCGGCGTGACCCACGACCTCCAGACGCCGCTGACCAGCATCCGCGCGCTCGCCTCCGAGTTGCGCTCGACGGTCGGGACCGATGCGGCCGCCGCGGCGGACCTGGATACCATCGCCCACCAGGCCGACCGCCTGCGTCGCATGGTCGGCCAGCTGCTGGCGGTCTCGCGCCTCGAGGCGGGTGCGCTGACTCCCAGCACCGACGTTTTCCGCGCCGAGCCACTGGTGCGCCGTACCTGGGACGCGCTCCGCGCCGACCGCCCGTTCACCTTGACCACCGAGGGCGAGGAGCACCTGGTGGTCGGTGACCCCGACCGCCTGGAGCAGGTGCTGTGGGCGGTGCTGGACAACGCGGTGAAGTACAGTCCCGACGGCTCGCCGATCGAGCTGCGGCTGGCAGCCGCGCGGCGAGACGGCGACGGCGCCCTGCAGTCCATCCTTGAGGTGACCGACAACGGGGCGGGGATGGACCCGGCCACGCAGGAGCGGGCCTTCGAGCAGTTCTACCGGTCGGCCGATGCCAGGCGCCTGGCGCCCGACGGCAGCGGCGTCGGCCTCTACGCCGCGCGCGGGCTCCTGCGCGCCATGGGAGGCGACATCCGCGTATCCTCGCGCCTCGGCGTCGGCACCACGGTGCGGATCACGATGCCGGCCGAGAGCGCCGCCGAGGGTATCGACGGCGCCACAGATGCCATCGAGACGGCTGGCGCAGCCGCCGAACATGAGAGGGCATGACGAAGGTACCGTTGCGGTACCACCCGAGCGGCCCCACTCTGTAAGGTGGCTCGTAAGGTCGCACACCTAGCATCCGAGCCAATAACCGCCGAACGCAGGAGTCCCGAGCCATCGTGATGAAGCTGCCCCTGATCCGCCGCGGACGACACAGGACGCGTGGCCAGGCCATGGTCGAGTTCGCGATCATCCTGCCGGTCTTGGCTCTGCTGATGGTGATGTCGCTCGACTTCGGGCGCGTTTTCTTCGGCTGGGTCGGGCTGCAGAACGTGGCTCGCGTGGGGGCGAACTTCGCCGCGATGCGCCCTGAGGCCTTCGACCCGAATTATCCAAGTGGCTCTCAGAAGCAGTTGTACCTGGACCAGTACTACGAGGCCCTGGCGCGCGAGGCCGCCGGGCTCAACTGCTCGCCCCTGCCGCAGGCATCACCAACGGCGACCTACATCCCACAGCCATCATTCGATGACGCCAACGGCAATGGACGCTATGACCTCAACGAGCACGTGAGCGTGCAGCTTTGGTGCTCCTTCGATCTGCTCACTCCACTGGCCGAAGGGGTGCTCGGTGGACCGGTCGATGTGACCGCCAACGCCGTCTTTGCCGTGCGCGGTGGCACGATCGCCGGAGCCACCGTGGGCGCAATCCTTCCGAGCGCCTCCGCGACGGCCACTGCCACCCCGTCGGCAACCGCCTCCGCGTCGGCAAGTGGGAGCGCATCGGCCTCGGCTGCGCCGTCTCCGTGCCCACTGCCCATCGCCAACTTCCACGCCACGCCCACGAAGGGCAAGAGCCCCCTGACCGTGCAGTTCACGGACACGTCGCAGACCTTCGGCTGCTCCGTCTCCGGGTGGTTGTGGGACTTCGGTGACGGCAGCACCTCGACGTTGCAGCACCCGACGCACCGGTACACCGGCAACAACAGGCTGTACTCGGTGACTCTGACCGTTACCAGTCCCGGCGGGACAACCTCCGTCTTCCAGCCCGGGTACATCGAGACCTGCAACCGATGCTAGGGCTGATGAACCGGCGCCGCGGCGGCCGCCGTGGGCAGACGCTGGTCGAGTTCGCGCTCATCCTGCCGATCTTCGTGCTGCTGTTGATGGGCATCCTGGATCTGGGTCGGGCCGTGTACTACTCGTCCACGCTGAGCAACGCGGCGCGCGAAGCTGCGCGGCGCGCCATCGTCGACCAGACGTGTTCGCACGTGTCCGACTTCGCAGTGCAGCGGGCTGTCGGCATGCAGAACGTCACGACCACCGTGTGGTGGACGTCCCCAACGGGGGCCACCACCCGCAGCTGCTCGCCCGAGTCTGGAGCGGCCAGCATCGGCGACATCACGCACGTCACGGTGGAGTACGACTTCAACGCCGCCACGCCGATCATCGGCAATCTCGTGGGCACCATCCATCTGCAGGGTGAGTCCGCCTTCCCGGTCGAGGCGACGTGTATCCAGGACACGCCGGCTGGGACGGTGTGCCCACCAGGCTCCTGATCGAACGCACTACTAGGACTAATGATCATGCCCATTCATCCTTCCCGACCCAGCCAGCGCGGCCAGGTCCTCGTCATCGTCGCCGTTGGCATGTTCGTCATCATCGGCCTCGTCGGCCTCGTCATCGACGGTGGTAATGCTTGGGGTCAGCAGCGCCAGACGCAGAACGGTGCGGATGCGATGGCGGAAGCCGGCGCCACCGTCCTCGCCCACTGGCTCAAGGGGGCTCCGATGACCGATGGCGACGTCGGCTGCGCCGTCGAGGCCGCCGCGGATGCCAATGGCTTGGCGGATCCGTCGGCGGTGTACACCGACGTTGCCGGCGACTTCCTCACACCAACGGTCGAGGTCGGCGCGTGCAATCCCGGTGGAGGTGCTCCAATCCCGCCCGGTGCCCAGGGGGTCAAGGCAAGCGGGAATCGAGACTTCGACACCTTCCTGGCCCGAGCCATCGGCTTCCAGCAGTTCACGACCTCCGCCAGCGCCACGGCTGTCGCGGGTCTCATCACCGAGATCTGCCCGGCCAATGCCGGCTGTCCCGTCCTTCCCGTCACGTTCCCCCTGACGGCAGTCACCTGCGACGGGACGAACCGCCAGCTGCAGATTCCGGGCACCGACTGGCCGCTCACGCAGCTCGTGGATCCGATGGCCGACGACTATGCGGACACGGATACCATGTCCATCGTTCCGCTCTGCTCAATCGGCCCGGGATCCGTGGGCTGGCTCGACTTCGGACCACCATGCCCCAACAACCTTGCAGATGTCATCACCAACCCGTGCAACGTCTCGATCCCGATCCCGACCTGGATCCAGACAAGCACCGGAAACCCCAACAACCTCGAGGAGAAGATCAACGCACTGACGGGACCGCAGATCGGCGTGGCCGACGATAGCGTCGTCTTGATTCCCATCAACGACAATACTTGCAGCACGAAGCCACCGGACAGCCAGTTCAACTGCCCGGGTGGCAACGGCTCGGGCAACGGCTCGAACCTCTACTATCACATCCCGAAGTTCACCCGGTTCATGATCGACCAGGCCTACATCCAGGGCGGGAACTCCGGCGACTGCAATTCGCCACCCGGCAAGCCCCTAGTGCAGGGCAATGGTGGTACCGGCTGCTTCAAGGGATGGTTCCTGAACTACGTGGAGACCGGACCCGTGGGGCCCGGGGCCACAGGCCCGCTGGATCCCGGCCAAATCGGCATCCAGCTCATCCGCTGACTGCACGCGGCCCGGCGGCGCGTACGCTTCGGTCCATTTCCGGGACTGGGGCGAACTGCTTGTCATCGGCCCGCCGGGCCAGCGCTGCTAGCATCGGCCGCTGGTGAGCGCCTACCGCGAGGTCATCATCCGCAACGCCACCAAGGGCACCCTGGTGGCCGACCGCGGGTTGGTGGCGCAGTCCTTGGTGCGTCGCATCCTGGGCCTCCACCTCCTGCCGCGGCTGGAGCCAGGGCAGGGCCTGCTCCTGACCGGGGCGACCACCATTGACACCACCTTCATGCGCTACCCGATCGACCTGGTCTTCCTGGACCGATCCGGCCGGGTCACCCGGGTCGTTCCGGCGCTCCCCCCCTGGCGCATGGTGCTGCGCACCGCGGGCGGCCGCGACTGCCTGGAGCTTCCGGCGGGGACCGCGCAGGCCAGCGGTACCCAGCCGGGCGACCAGCTCGTCATCGAGGATCGATAAGCCGTTGATAAGTGGCCGATAAGGCCCGGTGCGGCACCCTCGCCGCGTGTCGCTCCTGGACGTCCTGGCGCCGCCGGCCTGCGCGGCCTGCAACCGCTACGGCAGCACGCTCTGCGAGGCGTGCCGCCGGACCTTCCGGCCCGCCGGCGCGCCGGCCGACCGCTTCGTTGCCGCCGACCCCGGGGTGGTGGCCGGCGACGCGCTCGATCTGGCCGTGGCCGCCTTCGTCTACGAGGGCTCGCTGCGGCGTTCGCTGGCCCGCCTGAAGTACGGCGGAGCGGCCCGCGTGGCGGCGATTCTGGCCGCGGCCGCGGCCCCCGCCCTCGCCCAGGTGGTGAGCATCCTCGGCGGCGGCGTCCTGGTCCCCGTCCCGGTGCACGCGGACAGGCTTCGCATCCGCGGCTACAACCAGGCGGAGCTCCTGGCCCGTGCGCTCGGCGGTGGGCTGGGTCTGCCCATCGGCCACGTGCTGATCCGGAGGCGACCGACCACACAGCAGCACCGGCTGGACCGCGCCGGGCGGCTGCGCAACCTGCAGGACGCCTTCGCCCTCGCGCCGGGCGTCCGCGCTCCTTCGCGGGCGATCCTGGTGGACGACATCCTGACCACCAGCGCCACGCTGGAGGCGTGCGCATCGGTCCTGGTCGAGGCGGGCAGCGAACGGGTCATCGGCTTCACGATCGCCAGGGAGATGTGAGGCGGTGCGGTGGGGTCCCGCGCGGTCGGGACGGGATGCGGCGGTGATCGGCCGCACCACGCAGCGGGGGATTGCCTGCTTGGAAGGCTTACATCCTAGCCCGGGATGCGGTAATGTCCGCCGCACAACGCAGGAACGTCGATTTCGTTTGGGGTTCCCGGCGAAGAATCGGCAGCCCTTGCCGCATACCACAGGAACTCTCGCTGCCCGAGGTCCTACATGCGTCCACGAAGCGTCCGAGCCGCGCGCCCCGGACCCAGCGCCGCCCTTCGCGGCCTGGGCCGTCATCGGCGTTCCCTGCGCGGTCAGAGCCTGGTCGAGTTCGCCCTCCTGCTCCCGCTCTTCGTCCTGTTCCTGGTGATCGCCGTCGACTTCGGCCGCGTCTTCTTCACCTACATCCAGATGACGAACGCGGCGCGGGAGGCGGCCTACTGGGGCACATCTGCTCCCGACCGCCCGGCCGATGAGGCCGGCATGCTGGCCAAGGCACAGGCCGAGACCAACGCCCAGGGGCAGGGGGGCGAGGGCGGGATCGACATCGAGGTCGAGTGCCGCGACCCGGGCGGCACCGTCATCCCCTGCTCCAGCGCGACCGGTGGGGCGGGCGCCGGCAACCTGCTCACGGTCACGGTCAGCCAGCCGTTCAGCTTCCTGACGCCGCTGGTCGACCAGGTGCTCGGCGCCGGCTTCACCATGCGCACGTCGGCGACCGCGACCGTCCTGGGGTTCGCCGCGAACGGGTCCGGCTCCGGCGGACCCACCGGGACCTGCAGCCTGCCGACGGCCAGCTTCACCGTCATCGTCGTCTCCGGGACCACCGTCGAGGTGGATCCGGCGGACTCCACGCCGCAGACCGCCGGCGACCCGTGCAACATCTCGGGCTACTTCTGGTACTGGGGCAACGGCGAGGACCAGCCGGGCACGGCCACCGCCACCACCTACACCTACCCAAGCCCCGGCACCTACACCATCACCCTGGAGGTCACGAACCAAGCCGGCCTGGCGTCCACGACCCGGACCGTGACCGTCCCAGAGGGCGCGCCCCCGTCCTGCGAACCGCCGAACGCCAGCTTCACCTTCACGACCAGTGGTCCCGGCAGCAAGACGCACACCTACGTCGACACCTCGACGGTGGACGACCCGGTGAACTGCCCGATCACCGCCTGGCTGTGGACCTTCGGCGACGGGACGCAGTCGAACGCGCCGGCGCCGACGGCGGTGACCTACCGGAGCGCCAGCAAGCACACCACGACCCTGACCGTGACCAACTCCAGCGGGTCGGACACGTTCAGCTGGAACCACTGATGCGCCGCCTCCTCAGCCACCGCCGCGAGCGCCGAGGACGGGGGCAGGCCCTGGTCGAGTTCGCCCTGGTCATCCCCATCTTCCTGCTGCTGCTCTTCGGGCTGATCGACATGGCGCGCATCGTCTACTTCAACAGCACCCTGTCCCAGGCGGCGCGCGAGGGGGCGCGGCTGGCGGCCGTGGAGGCCTACTGGGTCGGTCGCACCGAGGCGTACTGCAACACCGACGGCGGGCCGGTCTGCCGGGCCGATGTCACCGAGCTGCGCGCCGATGTCCTGCAGGCCGCCAACCGGATGATGACGCCCTTCGCCGCCATCGCCGATGAGGACCTACACCTCAGTTGCGACGCCACCACCCCGCCGACCGGGGCCTGGAGCAGTCCCACCCACAACTGTGACACGCCCACCGATCGCCAGCCGCAGGGGCTGGTCTCCGTGCGCATCGCCATCGAGATCGAGCCCATCACGCCCATGCTCGGCCAGATCATCGGCTCATTGGAGCTGTCTGGCGCCGCTACCATGGAAATCAACTAAGGGGCCCGAGCATGTCCGCACGCTCCTCTCGCCGTGACGCACCCAGGGGTCAGGTCATCGTCCTGTTCGCCGTCACGCTCACGCTCATCGTTTTCGCCGTGGGGCTGGTGGTCGACGGCGGCATGGGCCTGGCCCAGCGCCGGGGGGCGCAGAACGCCGCCGACTTCGCCGCGCTAGCGGGCGCGCGGATCATCGCCCAGCGCTTGGGCGGCGACACGGTCAACGGCACCGACGCGAACGTCCAGGCCGCCATCACCAACGCCATGATCGCCAACGGCAGCGCACCCCCCACCTTCGGGCCGCCCAATGGGCCGCGCTACGTGGCCGACGACGGGACCCTGCTCAACTACGTGGGCGAGGGCCTGCCGGCCGACGCCGTGGGGGTTACCGTCAGCTCGTGGCGGACGTGGCAGCCGTTCTTCGCCCAGGTCTTCGGCGTGAACCGCTGGGAGACGAAGGCCACGGCCACCGCGCGGGGCGGCTTCTACCAGGATGGGCCGCCACCGGGGTCGCTCTTCCCGGCCGGCATCGCCCTCTCCTTCTTCCAGACCTACCCGTTCTGCTCGGGGCCCATCAGCGACGACCCGACCGATCCCTGCTACCCGAAGAAGCTCACCCCCGGCAACCTAAACGTGCCCGGCGGCTTCGGCTGGCTGAAGTTCGGCTGCGACGGCTACGGGCTGGGCCAGGAGCCACCGGCCAACGAGGGCGGCTGCAGGAACGACATCCCGTTTCTGAACGAGCAGATCGGCCCGCCCGGCAACTCGTTCGGCTGCTGCACCCAGGTCGGCCTCGCAGGCAGCTTGGACCGCATCGGCAGCCTGCCCGGCAACAAGGCCAGCGCCGATTGTGACTACTACATCGACAACGAGGTCACCGTCATGGTGCCCATCTGGGACGTCGCCGGCGGCACGGGGCAGAACGCCTGGTACCACATCGTGGGCTTCGCCGGTTTCCAGATCACCCAGTGCGAGGGCGGCAAGAACCTCGAGGGCGTGTGGCGCAAGCCGTTCATGACGGGACCGGTGGGGTCCAGGCCGGCCGGCCCGGTCGAGATCCAGATGCTGGGCGTCCAGCTCGTCAACTGACCGGACCGATACCTCTGCCGCGCGGTGGTACCGTAGGGACCACCGCAGCAGTGAGGGACACGTCCGGTGAAGACGACCGTCAAGGCCCGGAACTTCGAGCTGAGCGAGCGGCTGCGGAGCCAGATCGACCGCAAGCTGCGTCGCCTGGACCGGATCGCCCACCCCGATGCCGAGGCCACGGTGGAGCTCATCGCCAACGCCTCGCACGCCACCGACGCCTCGCACGTGGCCGAGGTCACGATGGTCACCAACGGCAGCGTCGTGCGCTCGGTGTCCTCGGGGGCCACGGCCATCGCCGCGCTCGACACCCTGCTCGACAAGCTCGAGCGCCAGGTGGTGCGCGCGCGGAAGAAGCCCCGCGCCGTGCACCTGCGGGCGACGGACGAGACCCAGGCGGTGCTGGCCCGCGAGGCCGAGGGGAGCGTGGCCGGCGACGAGGAGGTGAGCCCGCGGACCACGCCAGCGGTGGTCCGCATCAAGCGCTTCGACATGCTGCCGATGTTCGAGGAGGACGCCATTGCCCGCATGGAGGAGCTGGGGCACGCGTTCTTCGTCTTCCTCAACGCCGAGATGGACCGGATCTGCGTCGTGTACCGGCGGCGCGACGGCACCTACGGCCTGATCGAGCCCGTCGTCGGAGGCGCGCGCTGAGCAGCGCCGGGTGTCGTTCTGGGGCTGACCTCAGAGGATCACGGGCAGCGCCAGCAGGGCGGCCACGATCACCAGCAGCGCCACGAAGAACACCAGCAGGGCGATGGTCAGCAGGTCCGCGGTCTGACCCGGCTGCGTCCCACCCCCGTCGTCACGCTCCGTCATGGCCCGCACCGTAGCACGGCGCGAGTCGCGCCGGCGGCTGAGGTGGCCCGCCGACGCCCCGCGGGTCGGCATCCACCTGGGGGTCGGGCAGGGGCTGTTGAAAGCGGCGCGCCGCGCGCGGGAGATCGGCGCCACCGCGCTCCAGATCTTCAGCGACAACCCGACCGCCTGGCGCCGCCGCCCCGAGCCTCCGCGCGACGCGCCGCAGTTCGTGGCCTACTGCCGTGCACACGGCATCGCGCCGATCTCCATCCACGCCAGCTACCTGGTCAACCTGGCCGGCAGGGTGGAGCCCTTCGCCAGCCAATCGCGCCAGCTGCTGATCCACGAGCTCCGCACCGCGCCCGCCTTCGGGGCCTACCTGGTCAACACCCATATCGGTTCGCACCGCGGCACAGGCCACCAGGCGGGCCTGCGGCGCATCGTGGAAGGCGTGCACGCCATCCTGGCCGAGACCCCGCGGGAGACCACCCTGGTGCTGGAGAACTCGGCCGGCGGCGGCGACAACATCGGCTCGACCATCGAGGAACTGGCCGAGATCCTGGAGGGGGTGGCCGCCACCTCGACGGCCTCGGCCCAGCGGCTGGCGTTCTGCCTGGACACCGCCCATTTATGGGGAGCCGGCCATGACATCTCGACGGCCGAGGGCGCCACCGGGGTGATCGACCGCTTCGCGGAACTGATCGGTCTGGACCGGCTGCGGCTGGTGCACCTGAACGACTCGCGCTCCGAGCTGGGCTCGCGGACGGACCGGCACGAGCACGTGGCCGGCGGACGCATCGGTCCGGAGGGAATGCGGGCGCTGCTGACCGATCCGCGGCTCTGCGCGGGGACCGCGTTCATGCTGGAGACGCCGGGGGTGGACGAGGGCTACGACGCGATCAACATGCGCCGGACCTGGCTCCTGTACCACGGCCAGCCCCTGCCGGCGCTGCCCGCCAGGGCGTTCACGCTGCACCGCCGCTCGACGCGGGTCGGCCCCGGCCTCGGGCGGCGTACGGTCAGCGGCGGCTGACGCCCACCACGCTGGCGCCCGACGCGGTGGCCGCTCCACCGCTGCCGGTCGCACCGCGGTCGTCGGAACCCTCGGCGGCTGGGCCCGCGCCGTTCTCGCGCAGCCGGCGGCTGCGGACGGTGATGTAGGCGTGCATCAGCTCGCGCACGTCGCTCTCGGTGAGGACGTCGTCGCCGCGGAGGGCGTACTCCACGCGTGCCGTCGGCAGCAGCTGCCGCGTCGACAGCGATGCGAAGTAGGCCGGTCCCTCGGACTCATCCCGGATCTCGCGAAGGCCGCGGGCCAGCTTCGTTGCCGTGCCCAGCGACGGCATGCGGTCGCCCTTGATGAGCCGCGAGATGGTCGAGTGATCCACCCCGGACTGCAGCGCCAACTGGCGCTGGCTCATCTTCTTCTCCTTAAGCTGGCTTCGCAGCCAGCTGTTGAACGATCGCGGCGTCGAGAAGGTCATGCGCCTCGGTCCGTGCGGTGTCCGGCCACTCCGGCTTGTGCCGGGGTGGTGCGTACGAGCAACCGCAGGATCGCAGCGGCCCCTCCTCCCCTCAATGACCCAAAGGTACCCCCGATTTGCAGGGGGGCCGATGCGGCCGCCACGCCGGCATGGCGGGACGCAGGCGCTCAGCTGGTGGCCAGGCTGGCGCCGTGGGCCTTGCGGACCTTGCCGCTGACCAGGTAGAACGCCCCGCCCAGCACGATCACGGTCAGGATGCTGATGCCGCGGTCGGTGAGCGCCACGGCCAGCGCCGGGTCGCCGGAGACGCCGTAGAAGAACAGCGCGCCGGCGATGCCGGCCTCCACGAAGCCGGCGCCGGCCGGCGTCAACGGGATGGCGGTCAGCAGGGCGGCGGCCAGGGCCACGAACACCGAGGAGCTGATCCCCAGCCCCACCTCGGGCAGGCCCAGGGCGCGGATCACGAAGTACAGGCGCATGCCCTCCAGCAGCCAGATGACGCCGGTGGTGACCAGCAACACCGGCATGGTGCGGAAGGTGAGAGCCCCGGTGCTGCCCTCATGGAAGCGCTCGTAGAGGTCCGCCACCCGGTGCGGCAGCCGCCGCGTCAGCCCGCCGCCCCAGAACCGGAGCACGACCAGCATGACGACCAGCAGCACGGCGATGCCGAGGCCGATGAGGAATACCAGCTCGACCTCGGGCCGCAACCGCCCGCGAAAGGACCAGTAGCCGGCCGCCAGGGCCAGCGCGAACATGACGATGATGTCGGCGATGCGCTCGACGAAGATGGTCCCCACCGTGCGCGACGCCGAGGCGCCCTGCGTTCCCTTCAGCAGGTAGGCCCGGTACAGGTCGCCGAGCTTGGCGGGCACCACGCAGTTGACGAACCAGGACAGGAACAGGATCTCGGTCGCGTCGCGAAAGCCGACCTTGGTGCCCACTTTGGAGAGCACGTAGCGCCAGCGGTAGCTCCGCACCGGGAAGGTGGCGTAGTAGGCCAGGAAGGCGACCAGCAGCAGCGCGGGATCGGCCTGGGTGATCAGCGACCAGGTGTCGGCCAGGTTCGCTCCCAGGGTCCGGAAGGCGAGCGCCAGCAGGGCCACCGCGAAGACGATGGAGGCGATGGTCTTCCAGTTCAGGAGCCGCCGGGAGAGGCTGACCTCGCGTTCCGGGATCGGCTCCTCGGCCGGCGCGTCCAGGAGCTCGCCCGCCTCCGGCCTACCCTCGGTCATCGGCTGCCTCCGGGTCGTCGGGGTTGGGCAGCTCGGACGGCGCCGGACGCGTGACCGGCTCCTCCTCGACCTTCGCGGGTGGCTGCGGACCGAGGACGGGCGCCGCGGCGGTCTCCTTCCCCATCCATCGGCGCACGATGTTCGACAGCACTGCCCAGCGCGTGGTGAGGTGGATGAAGACCGTGGAGCGCGAGCCGTGCCACTCGTTCTCCGGCAGGGCCTCGCGCAGGTCATCGGCCGTGGTGAAGGCCGGCAGCGCGTTGAAGCTCATGGCGATCTCCAGGCTCGAGTGCGAGTCGGAGGCCGCGATCCCGGGGATGCCGTGGCGCGCGGCGAACTCGGCCGCCTCCTGGTTGTGGCGCTGGAAGGTGACCCGCGAGTTGAAGACCTCGACCATGTCGATCTTGCCGGCCTCCGCCAGGCGCTCCAGCGGCTCGCGGCGAATGTGCGAGGGGCGGAACGGGTCGAAGGGGTGCGGGATCGAGACCAGGCCGCCCTGCTCGTGGATGGCATCCGCCGTCTCGTCCGCCGAGAGGCCGCGCGGGATGGTGCGGGTCAGGAAGATGCCGACCACCTCGCCGTCGGCCGTGGAGACCTCCTCGCCCAGGATCACGGTGAGCCGATCCTCCAGGCCCAGCTCACGCACCCGGTCGCGCACCGCGATCGCCCCCTCCACGTTGTTGTGGTTCGTGATCGCCACGTGCGTCAACCCGCGCTCAATGGCGATCCGAATGAACTTGTCCTCGGACAGGATCGAGTCGCGGCTGAAGCGGGTGTGGATGTGAAAGTCGGCGAAGGTCAGCGCGCGTTCGCGCGGGGCGCCGGTGCGTTCCGTGGCGCGAGCGACACCGGCCCGGGCGGCCGCGGTGGCCGCAGCGGTGAGCGCCCCGGCCGTCACGAGGCGCTCACCAGGCTCTTGCGGAAGGTGTTGAAGTGCTCCAGCGCCAGGCCGGTGCCCACCGCCACGGAGTTCAGCGCGTTCTCGGCCACGTGGCAGGGGATGCCGGTCACCTGGGTGAGCAGGGTGTCCAGGTTGCGCAGCAGCGACCCGCCGCCGGACATGACCATGCCCTTGTCGATGATGTCGCTGGACAGCTCGGGCGGCGTCTCCTCCAGCACGTTGCGCACGGCGGTGATGATGGCCTGCAGCGGCTGCTCGATGGCCTCGGTGACCTCGGTGGAGGTGATCGGGATGGTGCGTGGCAGGCCGGCGATCATGTCGCGGCCCTTGACCTCCATGGTCATCGGCTCATCCAGGGGCAGCGCCGAGCCGATGGCGATCTTGACCTCCTCCGCCGTCCGGTCACCGATCATCAAGTTGTACTTGCGCCGGATGTAGTTGGTGATCGCCTCGTCGAAGCGGTTGCCGCCCACCCGCACGCTCTGGCTGACCACGATCCCGCCAAGGGCGATGACCGCGATCTCCGACGTCCCACCGCCGATGTCGATGATCAGGTTCCCGCTCGGGCCGGAGATGGGCACGTTGGCGCCGATGGCCGCCGCCAGCGGCTCCTCGATGAGGAATGCCTCCCGCGCCCCCGCCTTGAGCGCCGCGTCGCGCACGGCCCGCTTCTCCACGCTGGTCACGCCCGACGGCACGCTGATCATGACGTCCGGCTTGAACAGCCGGACGCGTGCCACCTTGTTGATCACGTAGCGCAGCATGGCCTCGGTGATGAGGTAGTCGGCGATCACGCCGTCGCGCATGGGCCTGATGGCGCGGACGTTGCCGGGGGTGCGGCCGATCATCTCGCGGGCCTCCTCGCCGACGGCCACCAGGCGGTTGTCGTCGTCGCTGATGGCCACCACCGAGGGCTCGTTCAGGACGACGCCCTTGCCCTTGACGTAGACGAGGATGTTGGCGGTACCGAGGTCGATGCCGATCTTCATGCGCGCGCTGTCGGTCCGTGCTGCAGGAACCTGGGACTGTGGGCGTGGCCGCAGTATACCGAGCCGCCGCGCCCCATCCCCTGGTACGAACGCCTTGCTCACCGGCACCGGATGGGCGGGGTTGCAGTGTCCCTGACCATCACATATGCTTGCGGCATGCTAAACCAATTTTCTTCCACTGATCGACATCGCAACCCGCAGCCGGTCCGGTCCGAGCGCCCGCTGACGCCGGATGACGTTGAGCGCCTGGAGCGCGGCGTTACCCGTGCCGGCCGGTGGTTCGCCGGCTATCTGGCCCTCATCGGCCTGGTCTCGGCCGCTTGGCTCACGGTCATCGAGACCACCTTCGCCGAAGGCATCGCGCGCTGGCTGGCGGTGAGCGCCTGGCCCATCTTCGTGGTCGTCGTCAGCCACGTCGCCGAGCGCCAGGCCGTCCACCCCCGTGGCGCCACCCGGGCCCTGGCGGTGGCCACCGCCATCTGGTTTGCCGCCTACCTGTTCGCGGTGGGGCCGTTCCTGCGCGGCACGTACGGTCAACAGGTCCTGCCTTGGGTCATCGGCTCGCTGCTCATGTCGCTGCCGTTCTTCGTGGCGGCGGCGCGCTACCTGTGGCGGCGATGAAGCACCTGCGGCACCAACTCGACCCGGTGATCCACTCGCCGGTCCGATTCGCGATCATGGCCACCCTCAACGCGGCAGAGCGCGCCGAGTTTCGCTTCGTGCGTGACACGGTCGAGATCAGCGACTCAGTGCTGTCGCAGCACATCACCACCCTGGAGGAGGCAGGCTACGTCCGCGTCAGGAAGCGGCAGGACGGCCGCCGAACGCGGACGTGGCTCAGCCTCACCTCCAGAGGACGGGCCGCGTTCGCACGCCACCTCGAGGTGCTGAACCAGATCGCCGCGGGGTCGCATGCCTGAGGGCGACACGATCTTCCGCACCGCCGACGTGCTGCGGCGCGCGCTGGCCGGCTCCCGGGTGCTGCGCGCCCGTGCCCAGCCGCGGCCGGGCCTGTCGCGGGTGCCCGACCTGTCGGTGCTGGAGGGCACGCGGGTCGAGCGCGTGGAGGCCCTCGGCAAGCACCTGCTCATCGGCTTCTCGAACCGGTGCTGGCTGCGCTCGCACATGCGGATGAACGGCTCCTGGCACCGATACCGCCCGGGCGAGGCCTGGCGCCTGCCCGCCAGGCGGGCCACCTGCTGGCTGGAGACCGATGCGGCCGTGGCCGTCTGCTTCGACGCGCCCGAGCTGGAGCTGTTGACCGATGCCGCCCTGGCGCGCCACCCGCGGCTGCTGGCGCTGGGTCCCGACCTGCTGGCTGCCTCCTTCGACGCCGATGAGGCCGTGCGCCGCCTGCTGGCCGACCCCCGGCGACCGCTCGGCGAGGCGCTGCTCGACCAGCGTGTGGTGGCGGGGATGGGGAACGTCTACAAGTCGGAGGTGTGCTTCATAGAGCGCTTGGATCCGTGGGCGCCGGTGGGCTCCATGGCCGGACCACGGCTGCGCACCGCGCTGGGCACCGCGCGCCGGCTGCTGGCCGCCAACACCGGCGGCGGGGCGCGCGTCACCACCGGGTCGCGCCGACCGGGTGCGTCCCTGTGGGTCTACGGGCGTCCCGGACGGCCATGCCGGCGGTGCGGCACCCGCATCCTGTCGCGGCGCCAGGGCGAGGAGGCGCGGCTCACCTACTGGTGTCCGCGCTGCCAGGGGTCTGCCGGACCCGGCGCCGCGGCCGGCTAGCCGAGCCCCCGCAGTCGGGCGAGGGCCCTCTCCACCCGGACGGCGCGTGTCTCCGGCTTCTTCGCCTCCCGTACCGGGTCGGCCAGCTCCCGGCGCCGCGTGAAGGAGAGCGCGTCGACCGGTCACCCGCACCTGCTTGAGGCCGCCCAGCTCGGCGGTGACGTCCGGCGGGATTTCCGCCACCGCACCACCGCCGCGTGCCGCCTCGATGACGGTCCGGAAGGGCTTCGGTTCCATCAGAAGGGCTTGGCGATCATCAGGTACACGATGACAACCAGACCGATACCTCCCACCACCGCCAGCCACACCGGCCGGTTGGAGGTCGCCAGCTGGTCCAGGTCTGCCGGGGTGGCGGGCGGCTCGAGCTCGGCCGCCTTCGCGGCGTAGGGAGCCATGCCCGCGGCGGCCCGCATCCGCCCATAGAACGGCGTGGCGACCGAGTACATGACGGCCAGGATCACGACCAGCAGGCCGAGGGCCGTCCAGATCCAGCCACGACCCCAGAAGCCGCCGGTGAAGCCGGCTGCGATGCCGGCCGCCAGCAGGATCAGGAGCCCGATGTAGAGGCCGGCGATGCTGCGCCCCGAGAGCTCGAGCAGCTCGGCGATGCGAGCCGGATCGCGGGTGGCCCGGAGGCGGAACGAGGCGAACATCGACACGCCGTGCGCGCCGACGAAGATGAATGCACCGAGCACGTGCGCGAAGACGATCCACTGATGCATGCCGCCACGCTAGACCCGGCACTCCCCCGTCGCAACCGACATCTGTCGCATCCGCCTTTCCAAATAGCCGACTGGTAAGCGGCACGTGAGTGGAAAGCGGGGGTGGCGCCCCGGTCCCCTCACGCGTCGATGCGGTGGATCTGGGCGCCCAGCTGCACGAGCTTGGCCTCGATCTGCTCGTAGCCGCGGTCCACGTGCTCCACGCCGGAGATCACCGACGTCTCGGACGCGGCCAGCGCGGCCAGCACCAGCGTGGCACCGGCCCGCAGGTCGGCGATGCTCACCTCCCGGCCGTGGAGCGGCGTCGGCCCGGCGATGCAGGCGTGCCGCTCGTCGATCACCTCGATCACCGCGCCCATCTTGACCAGCTCGATGACGTAGTCGAGCCGGTCCTCGTAGATCGTCTCGTGGATGCGGGAGTCCCCATCGGCCTGGGTCATGAGGACGGCCAGCGGCGCCTGCAGGTCGGTCGCGAAGCCCGGGTAGGGCGCGGTCTCGACATCCACCGGCGCGTACGAGGGGGCGGACGAGACGCGCAGGCCGTCATCGGTCTTCTCGTAGGGGACGCCCATGCGCCCGAGCACGTCCAGGAAGGCGCCCAGGTGCTGCGGGTCCACCCCGTGCATGCTCACCGACCCGCCGGTCACCGCCGCGGCGATGGCGAAGGTGCCCGCCTCCAGCCGGTCCCCGATCACCCGGTGCTCGGTGCCGTGCAGGGCGTCCACCCCCTGCACCTCCAGGCGGTGCGGGGCGGTGCGCTCGATCTGGGCGCCCATGGCCCGCAGCATGCCGACCAGGTCATCGGTCTCCGGCTCCCGCGCCGCGTTCTCGATCACGGTCGTGCCGCGGGCCAGGACGGCGGCCAGCAGGGCGTTCTCGGTGCCCATCACCGTCACGTACGGGAACTCGATCCGCGCGCCGCGCAGCCCGCTCGACGGTGCCTTGGCGAAGTAGTAGCCGTTCTTGTACTCGATCTCGGCGCCCAGGCGCTCCATGGCGTGGACGTGGAGGTTGACCGGGCGCCGCCCGATGCGGTCCCCGCCGGGGTTGGAGATGATCACCCGCCCGAAGCGGGCCAGCAGCGGGCCGAGGAGGATGAACGAGGCGCGCATCTTCATGGCGGCCTCCAGCGGGACGAACAGCCAGTCGGCCTCGCGGGCGGTGATCCGCAGCGCGTCGCCCTCGACGCGACGGACGTCGAAGCCGATGTCTCCCATCGTCTCGCGCATGATCATCACGTCGCTGATCTTGGGGACATTGCGCAGCACGCTCGGCTCGTCGCTCAGCGCGGCGGCGGCCATCAGCTTGAGGACGGCGTTCTTGGCGCCGGCGATCCGCACCTCGCCGTGGAGCGGCACGCCGCCGGTGACGACGAACTTCTGCATGGACTGCTGCGCAGTCTAGCGACCGGTCAACCCGGCCACGCTTCCTTCCACTCGTGCGGCCCGGTGTGGTGCCCGTCGCACAGGCCCACCCGGCCACCCATGTGACGGCTGGGAAGGTACGGCTGCATCCCCGCCTCGAAGGGTGTCGGCTGGCGGTTGCAGAGCATGTAGCGGCGCTCGCGCGCCCACAGGTAGGCGTGGTCGACGCTGCAGAAGGCGTAGCCCTTGGTGAAGTTGATCGTCTCGCCCGGCCGCGGGTCGCCGGCCAGGCCGATCGGTCCGGACTCGCGGACGATCTCGATCCGTACGGGAAGCTGCGGCGCGCGGGTGCCGCACTGGTCACAGGTCTGCATCGGTCAGGCCGATGC
The DNA here is from genome assembly GCA_035687145.1 of Candidatus Zixiibacteriota bacterium. Lineage (GTDB taxonomy): Bacteria > Chloroflexota > Limnocylindria > QHBO01 > QHBO01 > DASRYM01. Next base: position 46,050 of record DASRYM010000091.1, read on the forward strand.
TACCCGAGGTAGTGCGCCCCGTCGTCCTCGCGGTGGGTGGGGATGAAGTCCGGGTCGTCGCGCGGGTCGCTGCCGGGCGGCGAGCCCCTGTGCGGCTTGAAGTCCACCGGGCAGATGAACGGGTAGTCGCGGCTGATCTTGCGCAGCTCCTGCATGCGCCGCGGCCCGCGGTCCGGCTTTCCCTCGGGACCCCGCAGGTGCGCGCGCTCCGCCTCGCGCGCGCTCATGGGTCCGCCGTCGTCTCCGCGCATGGACGGATGCTACCCGCTTCGACGCCGGTCGGCGGTCCGGCGCGCGCACGTCGTCGTCACCTAGCATCTCCCCCATGCCCCTGCCGCAGTGGCTGACGCCGGTGAACATGGCCGTCACCAACCGGCTGACGATGCCCGTTGCGGGGCAGCTGCCATGGTTCGGGGTGCTGGAGCACGTCGGTCGGCGGACCGGCGCGGTGCGGCGCACGCCGCTGAACATCTTCCCGCGCGATGGTGGCGTATGGGTGGTGGCGCTGACCTATGGGCCCGGCGTCCAGTGGCTGCGGAACATCGAGGCAACCGGCTGGTGCCGGGTGCTGGTGCAGGGGCGCTGGATGACCATGGTCGAGCCGCGCCGGTTCCGCGATCCATCGCGGCGGGCAGTGCCGTGGATCGTGCGGGTCGCACTGGCGCTGCTGCGCGTCGACTGGTTCGTCGAGATGCGCGAAGCAGCTTGCGAAGAGATCGCAGGGTTGCGTCGCGCGTGAACGATCGCGGTCGCGGCCGGCTGGGCGGCCGGAACTACCCGCGTGAGCGCCGACGGGTCGCGATGCGCTCCCGCATAAGGGCGGTCTGCAGCGCGGCGCGGACGCGGGCGATGTCGACCGGGTCCTTGACCTGCTCCAGCTCGGCCTCGGCGCGCTTGCGCGCCTCGATGGCCCTGGCCTCGTCGATCTCCTCGGAGTGCTCCGCCAGGTCGGCCATGATCACCACCTTGTCGGGCCGCACCTCGACGAACCCGCCCGAGATGAGCATCAGGGTCTCGGTGCCCGCCTTGCGGATCTTCAGCTCGCCGGTGCCCAGCGCGGTGAGCAGGCGGGTGTGGCCGGGCAGGATGCCCAGCTGCCCGTCGATGCCGGGCACCACCACCATGTCCACCTCGTCGCCGTACGCCTTCCGCTCCGGCGACACGATCTCCAGCTGAAGCGGCACCTACACCACCTCCGGAGCGTGAGGTCGGGGATGGACCGGCGCCGCCGCGCCGCAGGCTGCTGCGAACCTAGGCAGAGGGCGGTGGCGACGGGCCATCACTTCATCGCCTCCGCCTGCGCGACCACGTCCTCGATCGGTCCGGCCATCATGAACGCCTGCTCGGGCAGTTGGTCGTGCTTGCCCTCAAGGATCTCCTTCGCGCCGCGCACCGTCTCCATGCGCTGCACGTACTTGCCGGGGCGGCCGGTGAACTGCTCGGCCACGAACATCGGCTGGGACATGAAGCGCTGCAGGCGCCGTGCGCGGGCCACGGTGAGCTTGTCCTCCTCCGAGAGCTCGTCCATGCCCAGGATGGCGATGATGTCCTGCAGGTCCTTGTAGCGCTGCAGGGTGCGCTGCACCTCGCGCGCCACCTGGAAGTGCTCCTCGCCCACCACCCGCGGGTCGAGCACCGTGGAGGTCGAGGTCAGCGGGTCCACCGCCGGGTAGATGCCGATCTCCACGATCGAGCGCTCCAGGCGGATCGTCGAGTCCAGGTGGCCGAAGGTGGTCGCCGGCGCGGGGTCGGTGTAGTCATCGGCCGGCACGAAGATGGCCTGCAGCGAGGTGATCGACCCCTTCTTGGTCGAGGTGATGCGCTCCTGCAGGGCGCCCATCTCGGTGGCCAGCGTCGGCTGGTAGCCGACCGCCGAGGGCATGCGACCCAGCAGGGCCGATACCTCCGAGCCCGCCTGGGTGAAGCGGAAGATGTTGTCGATGAATAGGAGGATGTCGCGCCCCTCCTCGTCGCGGAAGTACTCGGCCATGGCCAGCGCGGTGAGGCCGACCCGCTGGCGGGCCCCCGGCGGCTCGTTCATCTGGCCGAAGACCATCACGGTCTTGTCGATGACCCCTGACTCGCTCATGTCGACGATGAGGTCGTTGCCCTCACGCGAGCGCTCGCCCACGCCGGCGAACACCGAGTAGCCGCCGTGCTCGGCCGCGATGTTGCGGATCAGCTCCTGGATGATGACCGTCTTGCCCACGCCGGCGCCGCCGAAGACGCCCACCTTGCCGCCGCGCTTGAACGGGGCGATGAGGTCGATGACCTTGATGCCGGTCTCGAAGACCTGCGCCTCGGTCTCCATCTCCTCGAACGAGGGCGGCTCGCGGTGGATCGGCAGCTTCTCGGTGGCCTGGACCGGGCCCTTGCCGTCGATCGGCCGGCCAAGGACGTCGAACACTCGACCCAGCGTGGCCTGGCCCACCGGCACGCTGATCGGGGCGCCGGTGTCCACCGCCTCCAGGCCGCGGGACAGGCCGTCGGTCGTGGACATGGCCACGCAGCGCACCCAGTTGTTGCCAAGGTGCTGCTGCACCTCGACCACCAGCGTGTCGTCCTCGCCGGTGCCGTCGCCGTCACCCGCGGCGCGGCGCGACTGCGGCGGGCGCTTGATCTCCAGCGCGTTGTAGATCGCCGGCAGCTCCCCGGGCGGGAACTCGACATCGATCACGGGGCCCGTGATCTGGATCACCTTTCCGGTGGCCATGGGTCTGTCTGTCTCTCCTTCGCTCAGCCGCCGAGGGCTTCCGCCCCGGAGGCGATCTCGATCATCTCGCGGGTGATGGTGGCCTGCCGGGTCTTGTTGTAGACCAGCGTCAGGTCGCCGATGAGCTCGTTGGCGTTCTCCGTCGCGTTGCGCATGGCGACCATGCGCGCGGATTGCTCGGAGGCGTTGGCCTCCAGCACGGCCCGGTACAGGTCCACCGCCACGTAGTGCGGCAGCAGCCGGCCGAGGACGGCCTCCGGCGATGGTTCGATGAGGTACTCGTCGGTGCGCTCCGCCTCCTCCGGCGGCAGATCCGCCGGCCGCCCAACGGGGAGCAGGGTCAAGACCGACGGTCGCTGCGTGAGGGTGGTCACGAAGCCGGGATAGACGATGTCGATCTCGTCGTAGGTACCCGCCAGGTAGTCCTCGGCCGCCAGCCGCGCGATGGGCGTGACGTCCGAGAACGCCGGACGGTCGCCCAGCCGCTGGAAGTGGGCGGCGATCGGGATCCCCGCCCGCCGCAGCTGGTCGCGGCCCTTGCGCCCGATGGTGATGGCCGACACCTCGATCTGCTGCCCGCCCTCCAGCTGCGACATGCGCTCCTCCACGAACCGCAGCGCGGCGCGCACCGTGTTGGAGTCCAGCGCGCCGGCCAGGCCGCGGTCGGTGGTCATCACGATCAGCCCGATCCTCCGCACCGGCCGCTTCGCCAGCAGCGGATGCGCCTGCTCGTCCATGGCCGCGCTGATCCGTGAGAGGACCGCGTGCAGCTCCTCCGCGTACGGTCGCGCGGCCAAAATCGCGTCCTGCGCGCGCTTCATGCGCGAGGCGGCCACCAGCTCCATGGCCCGCGTGATCTGGCTGATGTTGCGGACCGCACCGATGCGCGCGCGAATGTCCCTCAGGCTGGGCATGACCTAGGCGGCAGCCTCCTCACCGGTCCCGGCCTTCTGATCGGCCCTGCGCTCGGAGGAGCCGAAGCCGGCCTGGTCGCGGAAGGCCTTGACCGCCTCGGTGAGCCTGGCGGTCAGCTCATCGGAGAGCGCCTTCTCCCTGGCGATGGTGGGCAGGACGTCCTCGTAGTTGGACTCCAGGAAGCGGAAGAAGCCCGCCTCGAACTCGGCGATGCGGCTCGACTCGACGTCGTCCAGGTAGCCGTTGTTGCCCGCCCAGATGATGGCCACCTGCTTCTCGACCGGGACCGGCTGGAACTGCGGCTGGCGCAGGATGTAGGTCAGCTTCTCGCCGCGGGTCAGCTGGTCGCGGGTGGCCTTGTCCAGGTCGGAGGCGAACTGCGCGAAGGCCGCCAGCTCGCGGTACTGGGCCAGGTCGAGGCGCAGCTTGCCGGCCACCTGGCGCATGGCCTTGATCTGGGCGTTGCCGCCCACCCGGGAGACGCTGATGCCGGCGTTCACCGCGGGCCGCTGGCCCTGGTTGAACAGGTCGGTCTGCAGGAAGATCTGCCCGTCGGTGATGGAGATGACGTTGGTCGGGATGTAGGCCGACACGTCACCGGCCTGGGTCTCGATGATCGGCAGCGCGGTCAGCGAGCCGCCGCCGTTCTCGTCGTTCAGGCGCGCGGCGCGCTCCAGGAGGCGCGAGTGGGCGTAGAAGATGTCGCCCGGGTACGCCTCGCGGCCCGGGGGGCGGCGCATGAGCAGCGACACCTGGCGGTAGGCCCAGGCGTGCTTCGACAGGTCGTCGTAGACGCACAGCGCGTCGCGGCCGGACTCCATGAACTCCTCGCCCATGGCGACGCCGGCGTACGGCGCCAGGAACTGCAGCGGGGCCGGATCGGAGGCCGACGCCGACACCACGATGGTGTGCTCCATGGCGCCGTGCTCCTCCAGCTGGGCGACCACCTGGGCCACCGTCGACTGCTTCTGGCCGATGGCGACGTAGATGCAGATCAGGTCCTGGCCCTTCTGGTTGATGATCGTGTCGACCGCGATGGCCGTCTTGCCGGTCTGCCGGTCGCCGATGATCAGCTCGCGCTGACCGCGACCGATGGGGATCATCGCGTCGATGGCCTTGATCCCGGTCTGCACCGGGGTGTCCACCGGCTTGCGCACGATGACGCCCGGCGCGATGCGCTCCACCGGGCGGGTCCTGGTGGTCTCGATGGGCCCCTTGCCGTCCAGCGGCTCGCCCAGCGGGTTGACCACCCGGCCGATCAGCGCGTCGCCGACCGGCACCTCCACCACGCGGCCGGTGGTCTTGACCTGGTCGCCCTCCTTCAGGTCGGTGTAGTCTCCCAGGATCAGGGCGCCCACCGTCTCCTCCTCGAGGTTGAAGGCCATGCCCATGACCCCGTTGGGGAACTCCAGCAGCTCCGAGGCGAGCGCGCCGGACAGGCCGTAGATCTGGGCGATCCCGTCGCCCACCTCCACGATGGTGCCGACGCCCGCGACCTCGGCGCCCTCGTCGAAGCCCTTGATCTCGTTCCTGATGATCGACGTGATCTCGTCGGATCGAATCGCCATGTGTTCCTCTCTGGTCCTCCGGTCCGCCGGCGGTCAGCCCGCGGTGAGCCGCGCCCGCATCCGCTCCAGGCGGTTGCGCACGCTGGCGTCGTACAGCACGTCGCCGATCCGCACGGCGATCCCGCCGATCAGGGACCCGTCGACGACCTCGTTCATCTCGACTCGCGCCTCGGCCAGCCGGGTGAGCCGCTCCGCCAGCGCGCCGCGCTGCTGCTCGTCCAGTGGCAGGGCGGTGCGCACCTCGGCCCGGCGGACGCCGCGGTGCCGGCGCAGCAGCTCGCCGAAGTGCTCGACCATGCGATCGAAGGCCCCCGGCCGGCCACGGCGGATCATGAGCAGCAGCAGGTTGAGCGTCTCGGCGCCCACCGCGTCGCCCACCACCCGGCGCAGCAGCCGCTCCTTGGCGGCGTAGGGGAGAGCTGGGTGCTCGACCGCGCGCCGCAGCTCGGCGTTGTCCATTGCCACGGCCAGGGTCGCCAGGTCGCGCTCCCAGCGGTCCAGGGTGCCGTCCTCCCGGCCGATCTCGAAGGCGGCCTCCGCGTAGCGGCGTGCGGCGGTCTCACGGCGCGGCATGCGGCTACGAGCTCCTTCCCGCGCCCGCGTTCGTCGCCCCGGTCGGCCCGTTTGCCGGCTGCGCCTCGGCCAGGAACTCCTCGACCAGGCGTCGGTGGGTGGCGGCCGTCATCTCGGAGCGCACCAGCTTGCCGGCCGCCTCCAGCGCCAGGTCGGCCACGTGGGTCCGCAGCTCGGCCAGCGCCTTCTCCTTCTCGGCGTTGATCTCCTCGCGGGCACGGGCCGTGACCTTCTCCGCCTCGGCGCGCGCCTCGGCCAGGATCTCGTTGCGGGTGTCCTCGGCCATCTTCGCGGCGCGGGCGATCATCTCCTGGGCCTCGCGGCGCGCATCCGCGAGCGCCGCCTCGCGCTCGGCGCGGGCCAGCTCACGGTCGCGGGCCGCCGCCTCGGCGTCCTCCAGGCCCTTCTGGATCCTGGCGTTGCGCTCATCCAGCTGCTGCAGCACGCGGCGGAACAGGAAGCGGTTCAGCAGCCAGAGCAGCAGCAGGAAGTTGACGATCTGGAAGGCGAGCTTCCAGACGTCGACGCCGAAGGCGTTGAAGAACTCGAGCAACGCTCGGGCCTCCTCAGCCGATGAAGATGAGGAGCAGACCGATGACCAGCGCGTAGATGCCGATGGCCTCGGTCAGCGCGATGCCCAGGATGTACGGGACGAAAATCTGGCCCGATGCATCCGGGTTGCGGCCCAGCGCCTCCATGGCCTTGCTCACCGCGATGCCCAGGCCGATCCCCGGGCCGATGGCGCCCAGGCCGATGGCGAGACCCGCTGCGACGTTACCTTCCACTGAAGCTGTTCCTCCTACGTTGCGCCTGCCCTCGCAGGCGTCAATGCATGCCTAAGCGTTGGTCGGGGCAGCATCGGTCTGATGCTGCTGGACCTTTGGGCTCTCCTTCTCCTCGCCCTCGTGGCCATGGCCGCCGCCATGGTGCTCCGCGATGGCGAGGGTGATGTAGGTCATGGCCAGCAGGCTGAAGACGAGCGCCTGCACGAAGCCGAACACGAGCTCAAGGCCCAGGAAGACGGCCGGCACCACCACGAAGGTGAGGGCCAGCATGGTGGCCAGCAGCACCTCGCCCGCGAAGACGTTGCCGAAGAGTCGCATCGACAGGCTGATGAGGCGCGAGAGCTCGCTGATGAGGTGGATGGGGAACATGAGGGGGGCCATGTAGCGCGGCTCGCCGACCAGCTCCTTGAGGTAGCCGCCCACGCCGTTGATGCGCACGCCCCACCACACGAAGACCACGAAGGCCACCATGGCCAGGCCCAGGGTGTAGTTCAGGTCGGCCGATGCCGGCCGGATGAGCGGCACCAGCACCGTCTCGCCGTGCTCCTCGTGGAGGAGGCCGATGGTCCCCACGCCCGGCAGCAGCCCGATCCAGTTGGCGACCAGGATCATGAGGAAGAAGCTCATGATGAGTGCCGCGTAGCCGCGCCAGCGCGAGGTGGAGCCGGCCAGGATGCCCGCCATCCACTCGATGGGCATCTCGATCAGGCTCTGCACGCGGCTCGGCACCAGCGAGCCGCGGCGCGTGAAGTACCAGGCCGCCACCAGCAGCACGATCGAGGCGAGCAGCGCGCCGACCATGCTGTTGGTGAACTCGAAGGGACCGATGCTGAAGAGCGGCTCAGCCTTGATGCTGACGTGGATCAGGCTGCCGCCGCCCTCTTCTTCAGGCACGCTGCGCTATCTCCTCATTGCGTCCCGGGCCACGTCCCAGATCGTGTACATGGCCGCCCCGATGCCCAGCGCCGTCCCCAGCAGGGTGAAGAGCGGGATGGTATCGAGCCAGTTGTCCACGACCAGGCCGCCGCCCAGTCCCAGGATCACCGAGATCCCCAGCCGCAGCCCCAGGTCGAACGCGATGCCCCACGGAGCGTTGGGCTTCGGTTGCTCATCGCCCATCCGCTCGTCCGCCCGGCCCTCGGTACCGCCCCGCGCGGGAGCGGATGTAGAGCCAGATCCCCGTAGCTGCAGCCAGGCTTCCGACCACCAGCCCGCTCAACACCAAAAGAGGCGAGGTCTCCAGCATCGCATCGAGCGCGAGGCCGAGCACCGTGCCTCCCACCATGGGGACCACCAGGATCAGCGTCACATGGCCCAGGATCCTGACGAGGTCCGCAGGCGTCAGTTGTGTCATGCGGGAGTTCGACTCACAGCGGTCGGACGGCGCGAGTATAGCCGAGGCTCCGCAAGAACGCTCACCGGCCACCGGGCGTTTGACGTAGCCCGGCTCGCGCCACTGCACCGATGTCGCCCGCCGTCCGCGCCCGGCATGCTGCAGGGCATGGAACTCACCGCCGCGGCCACCCGCTGGATCGACGCGCCGCCCGATCGCCTGTACCGCTACCTCGCCGACTTCCGCAACCACCACCATCGATTCCTGCCCGAGGCCTTCAGCGACTTCCGGGTCCTGGAGGGCGGCTACGGGACGGGCACCGTCAACCGCTTCACCATGACCCTGGGCGGGCAGCCGCGCCGCCTGCGCACCATCGTCACCGAGCCGGAGCCCGGGCAGGTGCTGGTGGAGATCGCCGCCGACGGGTCCAGCCGCACCAAGTTCACCGTCACGCCCGAGGGCACCGGAGCTCGCGTCCAGATCGAGACGAGCTGGGCCAGCGCCCGTGGCCTGCCCGGCATCATGGAGCGCCTGGTCGCGCCGGCCATGCTGCGCCGCGTGTACGCCGAGGAGCTGGAGCTGCTGGAGCTCTATGCCCGCAGCCAGGACGCACGCGCAGCAGCACCCGCGGCCAACGAGGCGTCACCCCTGAACGCCTGAGGCGGGCTGCCCGCGGCCCGACGCCGCCCGGCCAAAGGGGCCGGACATTCGCCGCGGGAGCGCAGCGGCGCAACGGGCCCTCAGCGGGTGGCGGCGGCCTCCGCCACGGTGTGCGGCAGCCCCGGCACCGGGAAGCGGTCCACGATCCCGGCCACGCCGGCGCGCACCCGCTCCTGGGCCCCGGGGTCGCCCCGCGCCGCGATGCCGTCCACGATCAGCTGGGCGATCGCCCGCATCTCCGGCTCGCGCATGCCGCGGCCGGTGACCGCCGGCGTCCCGACCCGGATCCCGGAGGCCACCAGCGGCGGGTTCGGGTCGTAGGGGATCGTGTTGCGGTTGACGGTGATCCGCACCTCGCCCAGGGCGATATCGGCCTCCTTGCCGGTCACGCCCAGCGGACGGACGTCGACCAGCATGAGGTGGTTATCGGTCCCGCCGGAGACGATGGAAGCCCCCTGCGAGGCCAGCGCAGCCGCCAGCTCCCGCGCGTTGGCCACGGTCTGCTCCATGTCGCGCTTGAACTCGGGCGACATGGCCTGCTTGAAGGCCACCGCCTTGGCAGCGATGACGTGCTCCAGCGGCCCACCCTGCATGGCCGGGAAGACGGCCTTGTCGATTGCCTTGGCGTGCTCGGCGGTGCACAGGATCATCCCACCCCGCGGGCCGCGCAGCGTCTTGTGCGTGGTGGTGGTCACGACCTGCGCGTACGGCACCGGCGAGGGGTGAACGCCGGCCGCCACCAGGCCGGCGAAGTGGGCCATATCGGTCATCAGGATGGCGCCAACCTCGTCGGCGATCTCGCGGAAGGCGGTGAAGTCCCAGTAGCGCGGGTAGGCCGTGGCCCCGGTCACGATCATCTTGGGCCGGTGCTCGCGGGCCAGGGCGCGCACCTCGTCCATGTCGATCAGGTGCGTCTCGCGGTCGACGTGGTAGGGGATGAACTCGTAGTACTGGCCGCTGAAGTTCACCGGCGAGCCGTGGGTCAGGTGCCCGCCCTGGTCCAGCGCCAGCCCCATGACCTTGTCGCCGCGCTCCAGCAGGGCGTGGTAGACGGCCATGTTGGCCTGCGCCCCGGCATGGGGCTGGACGTTGACGTGCTCCGCGCCGAACAGCTCCTTCGCGCGCTGGCGGGCGAGCTCCTCGGCTTCGTCCACCCACTCGCAGCCGCCGTAGTAGCGGCGCCCCGGGTAGCCCTCGGCGTACTTGCCGGTGAGGATCGAGCCGGTGGCCTGCAGCACGGCCAGCGACGGGTAGCTCTCCGAGGCGATCAACTCGAGGTGCGAGCGGGTCCGCTCCTCCTCCGCCTTGATGATGCGGAAGATCTCGGGGTCCTCGGTCTCCAGCGGCGCCCAGAAATCCATGGCTCTCAGTCGTCCTCGCGGTGCGCGCTCACGGCGGGTACGAGTGTAGACCGATGCAGGAAGCCACGGCTCGCCGGGCCCGTGGGCGGCGTCAGGCCGCGAGCTGCAGGCGCTCGAGGAGCCGCCTGCCACGCTCCCAGGCAGCCGGGTGGCGCAGCCTGAGGCGGTGCGCCTCGTAGAACAGGAGCCGGCGAGGGAGGGGCGGCGGTTTCCGGAACGGCGATCCCGTGCATGCCCTCACGGTGCGCCGCGTCCGGCATGCCGCCAAGGTCCGAAGGTCGCCGGATTGGGTGTCGAACGGCGCCGACTGCCGAACGGTGCCGAATCACCAACAGTTGGTGGTAAAGGCGAGGAACCTGCCGGTTCGTCGCGAATTCACCAGCCGGTCACCACTTCCAACCAACAAAGGGCCAGATTCGGCCCCCGTGCCCGGAATCGTCGCCGTTACCACCATTCCGTGGTGACTCTGTGGCGTCCGGGGTGGCCGCGAGCCGGGCTGACCGGCCGGGCTTACCGGCCCGGGGTGCGAGCGGTCCAGGCGATGCGCTCGTCGACGTGGCGATGCAGCCGGTAGTGGGTCGGCACGAAGCCCAGCGCCGTCCAGGACCGATGGGCCGGCAGCCAGGCGGTCCGCCAGTCGGTCACGCAGGCCGTGGCGCCGGCCTGGCGCGCCTCGGCGAAGGCGGCCGACAGCAGGGCGCGCATCAGGCCGCGGCCGCGCTCCTCGGGCAGGGTCATGGCGGTGGCGAGCTGCCAGGCGCCGGCGGGCGCCATCGGTCCATGCGCACCCTCGTAGAGGGAGGCACAGGCAACCGCCCGGCCGTCCTCCAGCGCAACCCAGTGGTGAGCCTCGGCGTCGACCAGCGCCTCCTCCCAGCCGGGGCGGTACGCCGCGAAGCCCTCCGGCAGGGTGATGGCATAGGCCGGCGCCTGCTGCAGCGCCTCCCCGATGAGAGGCAGCAGCGGCTCCAGCAGGCCCAGGTCGTCAAGCGTGGCGCGCCGGATGGTCATCCCCGGCGGCGGATCGGCAGCCGACAGGTCCAGGCCACGCAGGGCGTGCGCCTGCATCACGCCGAAGCCGGTACGCACCCAGGCGGCCAGGAGGTCCGGGTCGTCGGCCGCCACGTGGACGTAGTGGCGGAAGAAACCGCGCCGCACGAAGTGCTCCGACCAGGCGGCGTACAGGTCGCGGATCAGCTCGGGATCGGCGCCGTCGGCCAGGGCGCTGCCCTCGATGGGGCTCCAGCAGGCGCGCCCCCAGATCGCCTCGTGGCGCTCGAAGCCGGCCAGGAAGCCGATCGACGCATCGTCCACCAGGCCGATGACCCCGTGCGCGCCGGGACGCTCGAGGAGCGCCGCCACCGCATCGGTCCAGGCCGATGCCGACTCGTGGTCGCCTGACAGCTCGGTCCGCACCCGGCGCAGCCGTCGCTGACGCCGGGCCAACAGGTCGGCGGCGACGGGCGCATCGTCCGGCGTCATGACCCGGACCGTGACCGACGGCGGGCGCGGCATGGCCGCCGAAGGATAGCGGTCAGCCGGGGCCGATGCGCCCGTCGCCCTCGATCCGCAGCCGCTGCCCGGCCCGGATAGAGGCCAGCTGTCGCGGATCCACCACCACGATCGGGATCCGCGCGCCATACAGATCCTCGGCCACGGCCGCGCCGACGGCCAGGATGTGGTCCGGCTCCCCCAGCAGGATCGCGGACGGGGCGGTGCCGACCCGCGCGGCCTCGGCCAGGACGGACGACGAGGAGGAGGAGCCCCGCGCGGCCGGCATGACCAGCACCCGGCCGGTCACGACCGCGCCGTGCTGCGGGTGGTGGGCATCGATGATCTCGCCGCTGTTTGGGTCCAGTCCGCCCCACAGCGACAGCGGCTCGTCCAGCACCAGCGCCTCGCCGGCGGCCGTGCCCGGGGCCAGGACGTGCCCGTTCATGCGTCGCCCCACAGCGCAGGGTCGCGCCAGACCCGGCCCCGCACCGCGGACTCCACGCATTCCCGTCGTGACGCGAAAACCACCCGGGCTCCGATGTTCCCCGGCGCGTAGTAGGCCCACTTGGCCGAGTCGGTCATCACCGGGAGCGGCGTGGGCCGCAGGATGGGCCCCAGGTAGCTGCAGGTGTCGACGAGCAGCTCCGCCCCGGCGTCCTGCAGCCGTCGGGCGGCCTCCTCGGCGGCCGCCAGCACGCCCCGCGAGGTGGCGACGAGGAGCTCCACGTCCGGGTGGACCCGCCGACCGGCCAGCTCCGCGACGATGTGGTGCAGCTCCGCCACCGAAGCGTGCGGCGTGCCGAGCGAGACGGCCCCGATCGGTGCGCCCGGCACCGCGTCCGCCGTGGAGAGGGCGTCGCGCGCCGCGCGCAGCTCATCGATGGTGATCTCGACGACCGCCTCGGGCTGGCCGCCGTGCAGCGCGGCCTCCAGGGTGGGCGCCTCGGGCGTGGAGCCCACGGCGTGGAACATGGCGACCGCCCCGGACGAGGCGGCGGCGGCGCCGATCGCCTTCAGCCGGTCCTCGGACAACCCCGGCGGCAGGCCGTCCAGGGCGGCCACCCGGCTCCCGGCGCGTCGTCCCACCACGATGCCCAGGACCGGGTAGAGGGCGTCGGCATCGCGCAGCGCCTCGGGGACGTCGGCGGCGAGGCGCAGGACCAGGACGGCGCGACGGGCATCGGTCCGGTGGAGTCCCGCGTTCGGCGCGCGACCGGTGATGGCGCAGGCGATGTCCGTGAAGTCGCCGTAGCGCTCGGTGCGGGCGCCGAGCACGCTGTTGGCGAAGACGATGGCGTTCGACTCGGCCCAGGCCACCTGCTCACCCAGGCCCGGCCGCGCGTCGCTGAGCTGGTACGGGGCGCAGGTGTAGGTCGCGTGGCAGCCGAGCGCGCGATAGGCCTCCATCAGGCGCCGGCCGCGCTCCGCGTGCTCAGGGTCGCCGCGCCACAGCTCCGGGTGCAGGAGGTCGAGGCTTCCCACGTTCAGGGTGGTCGGCACGCTGACCCGGGCGCCGCCGTCCAGCAGGCGCTGGGCGAAGTCCAGGCTGGCCTGGCCGTGGTACAGGCAGGAGTCGACGTGGGCGCGGGTGATCGGGATGAGACGCTCGGCATCGAGCGCCTGCGCCACGCGGACCACCAGGCGCATGGCCAGCGCCGCTCCCACGCCGGCCTCGCCGGCCAGCAGCGCCCGCTCGTCAGGCGTCAGGTTGAGCAGGGCTATCGGCCGCCTCCGGCCTCTTCGGCCTCCAGCCGGGCGATCTTCTCGATGCGCGGGATGTGCCGCCCGCCGCTGAACTCGGCCTCCAGGAAGGCCCGCAGGCTGGCCTTGGCCACCTCGGTGCCGATGACGCGCGCGCCGAACGAGATGCAGTTGGCGTCGTTGTGCTCGCGGGCCAGGCGCGCCACCACCGGGTCGCTGGCCTGCACGCAGCGGATGCCCCGGACCTTGTTGGCCACGATCGCCTCGCCGGTGCCGCTGCCGCCCAGCACGATCCCGAACCGGTACTCGCCCCGTGCCACCGCACGGGCCACCGGGGCGATGAAGTCGGGGTAGTCGACCGCCTCGTCCGAGAAGGTGCCGAAATCGCGGTACTCGATGCGCAGCTCATCCAGCAGCGTGCAGAGCTCGCCCTTGAGCGCGAATCCGGCGTGGTCCGAACCGATGGCGACGCGCATGGCGCGAGTGTACGTGCCGTGTGCGCCGCCGGAAGGGGCAAACCCCGAATCGGGGTTGGGTGCGGGTGGGCGCCGCTGCCTCCAGCCTGCGCCCCCGGGTCAAGGCGAGAGGCTGACGACATCGGCCAGCATGTCCGCCGTTACCGGGCCTTCGCGAAGGATGCGGGCCTCGGGCTGCGTGAGGTCCACCACGGTGGAGGCAACACCACCCGGCACCGGGCCGCCGTCCACCACCGCGTCCAGCTCCACGTTCTGGGTGGCGAAGGCGACCAGCACCTCGTCGGCGTCCAGTGTCTCCGGCTCGTCCGAGATGTTGGCGCTGGTGGTCAGCAGCGGGCCGGCCTCGCGGATGAGGGCCAGGGCCACCGGGTGGTCGGGGGCGCGGAAGGCCTGCGACTCGCCGCCGGACTCGGACGGCGCCAGCACCAGCGTCAAGGCGCCCGGCCAGAAGCGGGAGGCCAGCGCCCGCGCCCGCTCGTCCACCACCCAGCCGGTCGGGATCTCGTCCAGCCCGGAGACCAGCATCGGGATGCGGCGGTCCACCGGACGGCGCTTCAGGGCGAACAACGCATCCATCCGGTCGCGGCGCGAGGCGGCCACGGCGACCCCGTAGACGGTATCCGTCGGGAAGGCGACCAGGCCGCCGTCGCGCAGGATCGCGGCCGCCTGCGCGATCCCCGTGGCGTCGGGAGGCAGCCGCTCGGTCATGTCCGCGCAATCCGGACGACGCGCTCGATCCCGGACAGGTCCGGAACGGTTTCGATCACGGCGGACATCGGCAGCGCGCCGGCGAGCTCGCGCACGGCGTCCGCCTGCCCGGCCCCGATCTCCAGCAGCGCCACCCCGCCCGTCGCCAGGCGCTCCGGCAGCCGGCTCAGCAGCCGGCGGATCAGGTCCAATCCGTCCCGGCCGCCGTCCAGCGCGGCGCGCGGCTCCCAGGCCAGCGAACCGTGGCCGGCTGCGGCCTCCTCGGAGGTGAGGTAGGGCAGGTTGGCGACCAGCACGTCGGGCCGCTGCGGGGCCGGCAGCACCGCCGGCTCAAGGAGGTCGCCGAGGCCCAGGGTGACGATCCCGTCGACGCCGTGGGCGGCCAGGTTCTCGGCCGCCAGCTCCAGTGCCTCGGCCGATGCGTCGGACGCCGCCAGCCGCACGCGGCCCAGCTGCACCGCCGTGCGGAATCGGACGGCCAGCGCCACGGCCACGGCCCCGCTCCCGGTGGCCACTTCCCAGGCGGCGATCGGCTCACCGTCGCGGGCCAGCCGGGCGGCGATCTCGGCGATGGCCGCCTCGGCCAGCAGCTCCGTCTCGGGGCGCGGGATGAGGGCCCGCGGATCGGCCCGGATGCGGAGCGAGAACCATTCCTTGAAGCCACGGATGTAGGCCACCGGCTCTCCGGCGGCGCGCCGCTCGATCCAGGCCTCCAGCTGACCGCGCTCTTCCGCCGCGAGCTCCGCCTCGGGGTGGGCCGCCAGCCAGGTCCGGTCGCGGCCGAACGCATGGGCCACCAGCAGCTCGGCGTCCAGCCGGGCGGTGGGCGAGCCGCTCTCGCGCAGCCGCTCGGTCGCCGCGGCAACCAGTGACCGGGCGTCGGGGCGGAGCGTCTGCGTCTCCATCGGTCCGTGGTGGTCAGGCCCGACCATCACCGTCCAGCCCGGCCTGGGCCAGTCGGGCCGACTGGTCGGCCTGCATCAACGGCTCGATGATGCGGTCCAGGTCCCCCTCCAGCAGCCCGGGCAGGTTGTGGACGGTCAGGCCGATGCGGTGGTCGGTGACCCGGTCATCGGGGAAGTTGTAGGTGCGGATCTTCTCGGCGCGCTCGCCGGTGCCCACCTGGGAGCGGCGCTGCTCGCCGCGCTCCTCGGCCTGGCGCTGCTGCTCCATCTCCAGCAGCCGGGCGCGCAGCACGGCCATGGCCTTGGCCTTGTTCTTGTGCTGGCTCTTCTCGTCCTGGATGGCGACCACCAGCCCGGTCGGCTTGTGGGTGATGCGCACCGCGGAGTCGGTGGTGTTCACGCTCTGCCCGCCGGGACCGCTGGACCGATACACGTCGACCCGAATGTCGCTCTCCGGGATGTCGACCTCCACCTCCTCGGCCTCGGGCAGCACGCTGACCGTGGCCGTGGAGGTGTGGATGCGGCCCTGGGCCTCGGTGACCGGCACGCGCTGCACGCGGTGCACGCCCGACTCGAACTTCAGGCGGGAGTAGGCGCCCTCCCCGCGAACCTCGGCGATGGCCTCCTTGAAGCCGCCGCTGGCGCCCTCCGACGACGAGAGGAGCTCCATCTTCCAGCCGTGACGCTCGGCATAGCGGGCGTACATCCGGAACAGGTCGGCGGCGAAGAGGGCGGCCTCGTTGCCGCCGGTGCCGGCACGGACCTCCAGGATCACGTCGCGTTCGTCGTTCGGGTCCCGCGGGATGAGGTGGGTGCGCAGCTCCTGCTCCAGGGTGCGCTCCCGCTCCTCCAGGGTGGCGACCTCCTCGCGCGCGAGGGCCCGCACCTCGTCATCCGGGTCGCGCGCCATCTCGCGGGCCTCCTCCAGCTGGCTGCGCACGCTGGTCCAGGAGCGGATGGCGTTCACCACCGGCTCCAGGCGGGCCAGCTCGCGGCCGAGCTCGGAGAGGTGACGCGGATCGGCGACCACGTCCGGCGAGGCCATCAGGGTGGTGAGCTCGTCGAAGCGGGCCTCGATCTCGCGCAAACGGTCAATCATGTCGTCTCAATTATCGGTGGTGGGTGGCGGCGGTGCCGGTTGGCGCGCCGATGTCGCCCGGGAGCGAGGCTTGTTGCCAGATTGCAGCCTGGTTGGCCTTGGGCGAGATGACCAGCCGCTTCCGGGCGGGGCGTCGGGCCGTTTCCGGGCGCTGACGGGCACCCTCTGAGCGTGGATGCTGCGGCCTTCGGGCGGATCGAGGTGCCGTGACCTGGCTGACGCCAACCAGGATGCAATCTGAAGCCACCAGGCGCCGTACGCCGGCGGAACGCCAACCAGGTTGCTCTGGGGCCATCCGGCGTGAGGGCCGCCCCCGCCGTCAGGGCCGCCCCGGCCGACGTGCGCTCTACGGAACGACCCCGGTGGGCGGGTCCACGACCTCGGCGGTGGGCTGGACGCCCGGCTGCTGCCCCGCCTGGCGATCCGACTCCAGGCACGACTCCAGCGAGGCGATGCTCACCTCCAGCATCGAGTGGTCCGGCGGCCGCGTGGTGAGCGACTGCAGCCACAGGCCCGGCGCGTAGATGGCCCGGACGATCGGGTTGCCGTAGTAGCGCGCCCCGAAGCGGACCAGCTCATAGGCCACCGCCGCGATGGCCGGCACCAGGGCGATCCGCGACAGGAAGAGGAGCGGCAGCGGGACGCCCTCGCGCGGGATGAGGCCGAAGAAGAAGATGCTGATCACCACCACGATCAGCAGGAAGGTGGTGCCGCATCGGGTGTGGGCCGTGGAGAATCGGTCCACCTCCTCGGGCGTCAGCGGGCGGCGCGCTTCGTGGGCGGAGATGGCCTTGTGCTCGGCGCCGTGGTAGGCGAAGACGCGCTTGATGTCGTGCATCAGCCCGATGAGCCCGATGTAGGCCACGAACACCGCCAGCCGGATGCCGCCCTCCGCCAGGTTGGCCAGGAAGTCGTTGCGGGTGGCGTCCTCCGCGAAGGTCGAGAGGAAGAGCGGCAGGACGAAGAACAACGCCACCGCGAAGCCGATGGAGAAGACCATGGTCCCCACCATCATCCCGCGGCTGATCTCGATGTCCTCGCCCTCGGCGGCGATGGCCGCGGAGCGCATCAGCATCCGCGTCCCGAGCACCAGCGTCTCGTACAGGACGAACACGCCGCGCACGAAGGGAACCTTCAGCCACCGGCCCTCGCGCAGGGCAGCGGGGAGTGGCTCGGACATGGTGCGGATCTCCCCCGACGGCGGGCGCACGCTCATGGCCACCGTGGTGCGGCCGCGCATCATGACCCCCTCGATCAGAGCCTGGCCGCCGTAGAAGAAGTCGGGCATCCGGAAGCGCGGCCTCTCGCCGGCGCGCGCCACCGCGGTGATCACGAACGGCCCGGCGGCCATGATCAGCTCGGGGATGAGGAAGACCAGATGCGGAGCCAGCAGCGCCCGCCAGCCCTTGCGGGGGCGCGGGCGCAGCGGTCCTGCTTCAGGCGTGCGGTGGGACCTGGCTGCGGTGCTCAGCGCCTGGGGGCCGCCGCCCGCTCCATGCGGCGCTGGAACCGCTCGACCTGGCCGGCGGTGTCCACGATGTTCTGCGTGCCGGTGTAGAACGGGTGGCAATTCGAGCACACCTCGACGCGGATCGACTCGGCCGTGGAGCCGACCGTGAAGGTGGTGCCGCAACCGATGCAGTGCACCTCGGCCTGATGGTACGGCGGGTGGATGCCCTGCTTCACGCCGGCTGCTCCGCGGCAACGGCGGTGCCGTTGCCATTGGCGATCACGCTGACCTGCTTCTTGTCGCGCGACAGGTGGCTGAACTTCACGATCCCGTTCGCCGTCGCGAACAGGGTGTAGTCGCGCCCCATGCCCACGTTGGGGCCGGGTGCGAACGTGCTGCCGCGCTGGCGCACGATGATGGTGCCGGCCAGCACCTGCTGCCCGTCGCCGCGCTTGACGCCCAGCCGCTTGCCGGCCGAGTCGCGGCCGTTCTTGCTGCTGCTGCCCGCCTTCTTGTGTGCCATGTCGTTACTCCTTGGCCTTCTCGGCCTTGGGCTTCGCCGCCCGTCGCGCCCTGGGCCTGGGCGTCTCCTCCGCCGTCTCGCCCCGGACCGATGCCTTCGGCTCCGCCTCGGCCCTAAGCTTCGCCGTCCGCCGCGACCTGGGCTTCACCGGTTCCGCCTGGGCCGATGCCTCGGCCTGCGGCTTGGCCGTCTCGGTCTCTGCCTTCGGTTCCGGCCTGGCCTTCTCGGCCGTGGCCTCCGCCCGGCCGGCCTTCGCACCCCCGGCGCTGATCTCGTCGATGCGGACGCGCATCAGCTTCTGCCGATGGCCGGTGCGCCGGCGGTACTTGACCTTCTGCTTGAACTTGAAGATGACCAGCTTGGGGCCCAGCTCCTCGCCGAGCACGGTGGCGCTGACCGAGGCGCCGGGCACCACCGGTGTGCCGACCGTGACCTGGTCACCGTCGCCGATGAGCAGGACGCGGTCGAAGGTGAGTGACGCCCCGGGCTCCGCACCGTTGCGCTCCATGGTGAGCGTGGTGCCGGGCTCGACGCGGTACTGCTTCCCGCCGCTGCTGACGACGGCGTACATCACGATCTCCGAAACGGTCTGGGGATTGGGTCGCTGTGCGCTGCGCCGCGCACGACGACGCGGGCCGTCAACAGCCCGCGGGACAGTCGAGTCTACCGGGCGATCGGGGGAGTGTCAACGAAGAGGAGGCGGTTGCGCGCCGCGCGGACGACTTCCAGCGGCACGTCCAGCGCGTTCACCACGTCCTCCGGCCGGCCCGCTCCCGAGGGATCCAGGCGCAGGGCCATGCGCAGCCGGGCGGTGCCGGCCTCCTCGTCGACGTCCGTGACCTCCACGTCCTCGATGAACGGACGCAGGTCGCGAAGCCCGGTGTCCGCGCGCCGCTCGCTCTCCCCGCGGCGGCGCATGCCGATCAGGCGTGGCGCGGCGAGCAGGCGCACCACCGACCCGCGCAGGTCGTCGCCGGTGAGGCGGTGGCCGTCGGTCCGGCGCACCTCCACCTCGTACTCGCCGCCGCGGACCTGCGAGGCGGCGGACGGGAAGCCGTGCCAGACCTCGCGCGCGTCGACGATGGTCACGCCCTCCGGCAGCAGCTCGCCGGCGGCCATCACCCGCTCCAGCGGGACCAGCTCGTCGAAGTACGCCTCGAGGACGTCGCCACGCAGCTCGATGTTCACCGGCAGGTTGGCCGCGAACTTCAGCCGTGCCTTCGGCTTGGCGGCGTTGGTGTAGGAGAGGGGCAGCCCCGCCTCGCGGAACGCGCGCTCGAACTCCCGGAGCAGGTCGGCCTGCCGGACGCGAAGGGCCGGCTCGGTACGGGCGAAGAGGATCTGCCAGCGTTGGCGCGGAACGGTCGCGCCCGAGCGCTCCGTGGTTGTCGTGGTTGTGGTGGTCGCTGTGCGATTCATGCCTGACCAGATGGTACCGTGCGCGCGATGGACTCTCTCCTGGGAGCCCTTTCCCGCCATCGGCTTGCCATCTTCGTGGTCCTGGTCGGCCTGCTGCTGGCCTCCATCGTGTGGACCGCGCGCGGCGCTTTGCCGGCCTTCTTCATCGGTGCGGCGCTGGCCTTCGTGCTGGACCCGGTGGTCACCTTCCTCCAGCGCCGCCGCGTGCCGCGCTGGGCGGGCGTGCTGGTCTCCTATCTGGTGGTCATCGGCCTGGTGTGGGCGCTGGTGGCGTACGCGGTGCCGCCCATCGCCGAGCAGACGCGCGAGTTCATCTCGCACCTCCCCGAGCTGGGTGCCCAGCTGAGCTCCTTCCAGCAGGCCATCCTGGACTGGTACCGATCCCTTCCGCTGCCGCCCGACCTGCGGGCGATGCTCGACGAGTCGATCGCCAACGCCAACCAGGCCTTCGTCGACGCGCTGCGCGGGATCCTGGGCCCGGCCATCAGCACGCTGCTCCGGACGGCGGCCTTCATCGTGGGCCTGGTGATCGTGCCCATCTGGCTCTTCTTCGTGCTGAAGGACCGGGAGCAGCTGCCGGGCGCGGTGGCCGGCGCGCTGCCCGAGACGTGGCGGCCGGACGCGCACAACGTGATGGCCATCCTGGCCCGCGTCGGCGGACGCTGGGTGCGCGGCCAGCTGCTCCTCGGCGCCGCGGTCTTCGTGGCCACCGTCATCGGGCTGACCATCCTGTCCTTCGTCGGCTTCAGCGAGTTCGGGCGGTTCACCCTGGTGCTGGCGCTGATGGCCGGCGTGCTCGAGTGGCTGCCGAACGTCGGTCCGGTGATCGCCGCCATCCCGGCGATCCTGATCGGCCTGTCGATCTCGCCGGCCGCGGCGGTGGCGGCCGCGGTGCTGTACACCGTCATCCAGCAGCTGGAGAACAACCTGCTCGTTCCCAAGGTGCTGGGCGATGCGGTTGAGCTGCACCCGGCGGTGATGATCTTCGCCCTGCTGGTGGGCGGCGCCCTGTTCGGGCTGCCGGGCGCGATCCTGGCGGCTCCCACCGTGGCCATCGGGCGGGACCTGTACCGCTACACCTTCGAGCGCATGCACGATCGACCGCCGGAGGCGGCGTTCGCGGCGATCGTGGAGCGCGGCCAGCGGGAGCGAGCGGCTTCGGCCGAAGCGGAGAGCAGCACGGACGCCGAGGAGCCGCCGGCTGAGGCTGCAGCCGATGCCGACACGGAGGCCGACGGCTCGGCTGACCGATAGATCGCCCAATGTGCCGCTGAAAGCCGGGTTCGCGCGGCAAACGTCCGGTCTATCGGCGCACTGCACGCGAGAAGGACGCGGACCCGGGCATGCCTCGCGTCGGGTGTACCGATGGATCGGTCATGCGCGGCGAGGACAGCCGTGCCCGAGCGATGTGTGCGACCTATCGGCCGGCCGCCGAGCCTAGAACGTCGGCTTCTGGGAGTGCATCCGGACCGACTGCAGGATCCCCATCCCGAACAGCAGCGAGATCATCGACGAGCCGCCGTAGGTGACGAAGGGAAGCGGGATGCCGGTGACCGGCATGATCCCGATCACCATCCCCACGTTCACCATGATCTGGAAGAGCAGCATGCTGGCCAGCCCCACCGCCACCATCATCCCCAGCGCGTCGCGGGCCCGCCAGCCGATGAGCAGGATCCGCCAGATCAGCAGCGCGAAGATGAACAGCACCAGGACCGAGCCCACGAAGCCCAGCTCTTCGGCGACGACGGTGAAGATGAAGTCGGTGGACTGCACCGGCAGGAAGCCCAGCTGGTTGTGGCGGCCGGCGGTGAGGCCCTGGCCGAACAGCCCACCGGAGCCGACGGCGTTCAGTGACTGGATGAGCTGGTAGCAGGCCCCCTGCGGATCGGCCGAGGGGTCCAGGAAGCAGAACAGGCGCTGGCGCTGGTACTCGTGCAGCGACTGGACCACCAGCGGCGCCACGGCGATGGTCAGGCCGGCGAAGATCCCCATCCAGCCGATGCTGGCGCCGCTCATGAAGAGCATGCCGATCAGGATCGCCACGAAGACCAGCGCGGTCCCCAGGTCCGGCTGCCGGAAGACCAGGAGGGTGGGGATGGCCATCAGGATGCCTGCCCCCACGATGGTCGACAGGCGCCCGACCTTCTCCCGCCGCGACGACAGGAACGAGGCCAGCACCACGATCATCAGGACCTTGCTGATCTCGCTGAACTGGAAGTCCAGGCCTGCCACCGTGATCGACATCTGGGCGCCGTACAGGTTGGTGCCGATGAACAGGGTGAGTGTCAGCAGCCCGAGCACGGCCAGGTAGATCGGCACGCTGAGGGTCTGCAGCCAGTGGTAGTCGACGCTGGAGACGGCGAAGAAGATGGTCAGGCCGATGGCGGCCCAGATCAGCGTCTTCACCGTCTGCGACAGGCCGGTGGCGGTGGTCGGGTCGCTGTAGCTGGCCGAGTAGCCCATCACCACGCCCAGCGCGATGAGCAGCAGGATGTAGAGGAACAACTGCCAGTCGAACGCCTGCCAGCGCCGGATCCGCGATCCGTCGACGAGGGTGGTGGTGAGGCTGGTGGCTCCCATCGGTCCGTCCGCTAGTTCGCCGCGACCAGGCTGAAGTCGCGCGGATCGAGGCGCAGGTCCTGGTCGAGGTCGTACCACTCCTGGAGGAAGTACTTGACCACCTCCAGGCTCACGTTGCCGGGGACCACCGCCGAGTAGCTGAAGGTGACGATGGCCAGTTCAGCGTCGGTGGCCCCGGGCTCGGACGGCAGGTAGGCCACGAACCAGGAGTGGAAGGGCAGGGAGCCGTCCTCGGCGCGCGTGCCGAACTCGGCGGTACCCGTCTTGCCCGACAGCGCGCCCGGCAGCCGCAGGTCGCGGATGTTATAGGCGTGGCCGGAGGTGATCACCTCGCGGGCGCCGATGCGCATGGTGTGCAGGTTGGCCGGGTCGGCGGCCAGCTGCCGGATCGCCCTCGGCTCGTAGGCCTTGATCAGGTTGCCCTCGGCGTCCGCCTCGCCCCGCACGATCTGCGGCTCCCACAGCGTGCCGCCGTTGGCCAGCGCGGCGTAGGCGTTCAGGAGCTGGATGGGCGTGACGGCCACCACGTTCTGGCCGATGCCGGCCTGGGCCAGCTCACCGGTGAACAGGTTTTCGCGGCCCTGGGCACGGGCCCAGGCGCGGCTGGCGATGATGCCCTCCGCCTCCCCGGGGAGCGCGATCCCGGTCCTGGCCCCGAAGCCCAGCTCCTCCGCCCAGGCGCCCAGCGCGTCCACGCCCAGCTGGATGGCCATCTGGTAGAAGTAGGTGTCGGAGCTGACCGCGAAGGCGTCGATCATGTCCAGCGGCCCGAAGCCGCGCCGGTTCCAGTCGAACAGGCACTGCCCGGGCGGCGCGCCCGGGATCTGGTAGCAGGCGTAGGTCGGCCAACGGCGCGCGGCGCTGGTGACGCCCTCCTCCAGCGCGGCCAGGCCGGTCACCAGCTTGAAGGTCGATCCCGGCGGGAAGATGTCGCTGATGGCGTGGTTGCGCAGCGGCTTGGCCGGGTTCTCCAGGTAGGCCGTGTACTCCTCGACGGTGATGCCGCGGGCGAACGCGTTGTTGTCGTAGGCCGGCAGCGAGACCATGGCCAGGACCTCGCCGTTCTGCGGGTTCATGACCACGGTCACGCCCTGCTCCACGCCGACCGCCTCCATCCCCCAGCGCAGGGCCTCGGTGGCGATCCGCTGCATGCGGGCGTCGATCGTCAGCTGCAGGTTCATGCCCGCCTCCGGCTCCCGCACGGTCTCGACCGTCTTGCCCAGTCGCCCGGCGGCGTCGCGCTCGACCAGCTCGGCGCCGTAGGTGCCGCGCAGCTGCTCCTCGAAGGTGGCCTCGATGCCCGCCCGGCCGATGACGTCGTCGCGCAGGTAGCCGTCGTCGGCCAGCTCGCGGAACTCCTGCTGGTCCACCGGCCCCACGTAGCCCAGGACGTGGGAGAGCAGCGTGCCGTCGACCTCGCCCTTCTCGTTGAGGTACTGGCGGATGGGGTCCACCTCGACCACGATTCCGGGCAGCTCCTCGGCCCTCTCGCCGAGGACCAGGGCCGCCTGGCGGCTGATGCCACGCTCCAGCGGGACGAGGTCGAAGGGCGAGCCGGAGTAGGCGTCCAGGCGGCGTCGGAGGTCGCGCGGGTCGCTGCCGGTGATCAAGGCCACCCGCTGCAGGATGCTGGCCGTGTGGCGCTCGGGCAGGTCGGCCGGTCGGGCCTTGACCGTCCAGGACGGCACGTTGACGGCCACCGGGCGGCCCTCGCGGTCGAAGACCAGGCCGCGGACCGAGCGCAGCGGGACCTCCACGGTGCGCGTGGCACGGGCCTGCGCGGCGTACTGCTCGCCGTTGACGACCTGCAGCTGAAAGAGGCGGCCGCCGAGGACGGTGAACAGCAGCGTCGCGGTCACGCCGAAGGCGATGAACCGCGCGCGCGAGCGCGGCAGGTCGATCCGGCCCTCGTTCAGGTCCGCCATCGGTCGGCCTCCGCGCGCCTCACCAGGCCGGCTCCTCCGGCATCACGCGCTCGGCCGCCGCCCGCGCCGGGTAGAGCAGCAGCCCGGCGATGGCCGCGTTCAGGGTGGCCGCCGGCAGGATCAGCGACAGCGGTGACGGCACCCGCAGCGGCTCGTCCACCAGGCCGACCAGGCCCAGGGTCACGCCATCGGCCAGGATGCTGCCGGCAAAGGCGGCGAGCACCGGGTAGACCCACACCAGCCCCCCCATGAGCCGGGCACCGCCGGCGACCAGGGCGGCCACCAGGAGCATGGCCAGCGGGATGGTCCCCAGCGGGTCGGGCACCAGCAGGTTCGCCGTCAGCCCGCCGACGAAGGCCCACACGATGCCCGGCCCGAACCCGAGCAGGCAGGTGACCAGCACCACGGCCACCAGGACCAGGTTCGGACGCACGCCGGCGACCTCGATGACGGGAGCCAGCCCGGCGTGGACGATTCCGACCACGACTGCGAGAAGGACGCTGGTGTAGCTGATCTCGGGATCCCCTCGAGGGACTGCTCTGGTGCCTGATTGCGAGGTCAGTATAGGGGCGCTGCTGGGCCCTTCCCTATAGTCCGTATCGGTCCTTCATGGCCCGGTACCGCTCCCAGGCGTGGCCGTCCAGCTCCGGCGACATGGCGCGGTCCAGGGCGGGGATCAGCGTCTCGCGCAGGTACGCCCCGCGCGCCATCCACTGGTAGTACTTGCGCCCGTCGTGCGAGTAGGGGCCGTAGAGGCGGCCGCCCCAGCGGTCCAGCAACCAGCGAAAGACGGCCTCGTGGCGCACGTGCATCCGCAGGGTGACCTGCGGCACCCGCCCGTCTCCGCCGAAATGGCCCTCCCCGATGAGCAGGCCGACCAGCAGGCCCAGCTCGAAGTCGCTCCGGTGCGCAGCGCCCACGCCACCGCCTCCCTATCGGTCCGATCGGGTTGTTTCACCGTAAGGTATCACGTGAAACATGCCGCCTGGACCGATGCCGTGGCAGGGCCCCGATACGGCGCCGATAAGCCCGCGATAAGCCCAAAACCGGTAGAATGTGGGTGCCCATCTGAACTCGCTCTGGAGGGTTCGTGGTCAGGGTCACGACCTGCACAAACCAGAAGGGCGGTGTCGGCAAGACGACGACCGTTGTGAACCTGGCGGCCTTCCTGGCGCTTTCTGGGACCTCGACTCTCGTCATCGATCTCGACCCGCAGGGAAACGCCACCAGCGGCCTCGGGATCGACCGTCGGGCGCTCGATCGATCGGTCTATGACGCGATCGTCGACCGCGTGCCGATCACCGACCTGATCGTGGGAACTGCGCTCGATGGGCTGGATGTGCTGCCGTCGGCACCGTCGCTGTCGGGAGCCGAGGTGGAGCTGGTGGAGGTGCCGGCGCGCGAGCGGAGGCTCGCGGCCAGCCTGGCAGGGCTGGACGGTCGCTACGACCGGGTGCTGATCGACTGTCCGCCCTCGCTCGGCCTGCTGACGGTCAACGCGCTGACGGCAGCGGATGGGGTGCTCATCCCCATCCAGACCGAGTACTACGCGCTGGAGGGGCTGAGCCAGCTGGTGAACACGATCCGTCGGGTGCGGGAGAGCCTGAACCCGCGGCTCGAGATCGAGGGAGTGCTGCTGACCATGTACGACGCGCGGACCAATCTCTCGGCGCAGGTCGCCGCCGAGGTCCGCCGCCACATGAACGGAACGGTGTTCGAGACGGTGGTGCCGCGCAGCGTGCGCCTGTCCGAGGCGCCGAGCCACGGCCTGCCGATCGCCCTCTACGACCCCTCCTCGCGCGGCGCACGCGCCTACGGCGACCTCGCCGTCGAGGTCATGGCGCGTGGCTAAGTCCTTCGGCCTGGGCCGCGGCCTGGACGCCCTGATTCCCCGCGCCGAGGAGGCGGGCGGCACCCTCCGCGTCCCCATCGACCGCATCCACCGCAACCCGCACCAGCCGCGCAGCGACTTCTCGGACGAGGCGCTCAATGAGCTGGCAGCATCCATCGCCGCCCACGGGGTGCTGCAGCCGATCGTGGTCCGCGCCGCACTGGACGGCGGCTACGAGCTGATCGCCGGCGAGCGCCGGCTGCGGGCCGCGCGGATGGCCGGTTTGGCCGAGATCCCGGCCGTCGTGCGCGACTCGAGCACTGACCAGCTGCTGGCGCTGGCCCTGGTCGAGAACGTCCAGCGCGAGGACCTGAACCCGATCGAGCAGGCCACCGCCTACCGCGAGCTGATCCACCGCTTCGGGCTGTCGCACGAGGAGGTCGCCCGGCAGGTCGGCAAGAGCCGGGTGGCGGTCTCCAACGCGCTGCGCCTACTGGACCTGGCGCCCGAGACCCGGCAGGCGATCGTGGACGGCCGCATCACCGAGGGCCATGGCCGGGCACTGGCGGCGCTCACCGTCCCCGAGCTGCAGCGCGCGGTGCTGCAGGTCGTCCTCGAGCGCGGCCTCTCGGTGCGCCAGACCGAGGAGCTGGTGCGCCGCAAGCGGGAGACGGTTCGCGAGACCCGGCGCGCGCCGCTGAGCGAGGACCTGGCCGACCTCGAGGCCCAGCTGCGCGGCATCCTGGCCACCAAGGTCGGCATCGTGCGCACCCGCCGCGGCGGCCGGCTGGTCATCGACTTCTACTCGGACGAGGAATTGGATCGCATCTACGCCATCATCACCCGCGGGGCCGGATCCCCATCCGCCGCCCATGAGCCGCGACGGGAGGACCGGTAAATGACAGTTCAACCGGCGCGCCGCACGCGTCGCAGGGCGACGGACGAATACACCGCCGCCAACATCCAGGTCCTGGAGGGCCTGCAGGCCGTCCGCAAGCGCCCGGGCATGTACATCGGCTCGACCGATGCGCGTGGCCTGCACCAGCTGGTCTGGGAGGTCGTCGACAACAGCATCGACGAGGCGATGGCCAACGTCGCCACCCGTATCGACGTCACGATCCACGCCGACCACAGCGTGGAGGTGGTCGACGACGGGCGCGGCATCCCGGTCGGCCGCCACGCCAGCGGCAAGGACGCGCTGGAGGTCGTGCACACCGTGCTGCACGCCGGCGGCAAGTTCGGGGGAGGCGGCTACAAGGTGTCCGGCGGCCTGCACGGCGTGGGCGTCAGCGTGGTCAACGCGCTCTCCACCCACATGCGGGTGGAGGTGCTGCGCGACGGGAAGCTCTACTTCCAGGAGTACGCCGATGGCGGCAAGCCGACCGGCCCGGTGCGCCAGAAGGGCGGCCGGGCGGAGGCCAACCGCGGGCTCGATCCGGACTGGAAGCGCGAGCACGGCACGCGCACCTGGTTCACCGCCGATCCGTCCATCTTCGAGACGGTCGACTACAGCTGGGAGACGATCGTCACTCGCCTGCGCGAATCGGCCTACCTGAACAAGGGGCTCTGGATCCGGCTCAGCGACGAGCGGACCGATCGCGAGAAGAACTTCTACTTCGAGGGCGGCGTGGTCAGCTTCGTGCGCCATCTCAACCGCCGGCGCGAGGTGCTGAACCCGCGGCCGATCCACGTCGAGCGCATGGTGGACACCACCAGCGTGGAGGTGGCGCTGCAGTACAACGACGGCTTCGCCGAGACGGTGCTGGCCTTTGCCAACAACATCCACACCGTGGACGGCGGGACCCACGTCACCGGATTCCGCGCCGCGCTGACCAGCTCCCTGAACGACTGGGCGCGCCGAAACGGCCTGCTCAGCGACAAGGACCCCAACCTGAGCGGCGACGACGTCCGCGAGGGCCTGACGGCGGTCATCAGCGTCAAGCTCACCGACCCGCAGTTCGAGGGCCAGACCAAGGCCAAGCTGGGCAACGCCGACGTGAAGGGCATCGTACAGACGGTGCTGGCCGACGGCATCATCCAACACCTCGAGGAGAACCCGGCCGACGGGCGGCGCATCATCGAGAAGAGCCTGATCGCGGCCCGCGCCCGCGAGGCGGCACGCAAGGCCCGTGACCTCGTCATCCGCAAGGGCGCGCTGGACGGCATGGCCCTGCCCGGCAAGCTGGCCGACTGCCAGGAGCGCGACCCGGCCAAGAGCGAGCTGTACATCGTGGAGGGCGACTCGGCAGGCGGATCGGCCAAGCAGGCCCGCGACCGGCGCTTCCAGGCCGTGCTGCCGATGTTCGGCAAGATGCTGAACGTCGAGAAGGCGCGTCTGGACAAGGTGCTCTCCAGCGAGAAGGTGCGGCCGCTGATCATCGCCCTGGGGGCCGGCATCGGCGACCAGTTCGACATCAACAAGCTGCGCTACCACAAGATCTGCCTGCTCTCGGACGCCGATGTCGACGGGGCCCACATCAGCACGCTGCTGCTCACCTTCTTCTACCGGCACATGCCGGAAGTGGTGGAGAACGGCTTCCTCTACCTCTGCCAACCGCCCCTGTACCGGGTCAGCACCGGCAAGGTGACCCGCTACGCGAAGGACGAGAAGGAGCGTGACCAGGCCATCAAGGAGCTGTCACGGGAGGGACGCACGAAGAACATCACCGTCCAGCGCTTCAAGGGGCTCGGTGAGATGAACCCCGAGCAGCTCTGGGAGACGACCATGAATCCCGAGACGCGAACGCTGCTGCGCATCTCGGTGGGGGACGCCGCCGAGGCGGACGAAATCTTCAGCACGCTGATGGGCGAGCGGGTCGAGCCGCGCCGGGACTTCATCCGCGGCGAGGCCCGCAAGGTCCGCAACCTGGACTTCTGACGAGAGCCGGGGCACGAGAGAGAGAGCGATGCCAAGTCGACACGTAGCCGACATCCGCCAGGTCCCCTCCAAGACGGGCCGCACCGTCGACGAGTGGTGCGAGCTGCTCGAAGCGAACGGGATCGGAGATCGCCGCGAGGCCGTCAACTTCCTTCGCGACGGGTACGCGGTGAGCCACGCCTTCGCGCTGGCCATCGCCGACGAGTGCCTGCGACGCAGCCGCGAGGACGACTTCGAGGACGCCTGGGCAGACGTCGACGAGGAGGAGGACGGCCGCTGGTGACGTCCGGTGCGCCCCGCTCCATCGGCAGCAGCCGCTTCATCCTGGGGCGGGATGGCCGGCGCTACGCGTTCGCTGACCATAACTGCTTTGCCTGTGGCGCGGACAACCCGATCGGCATGCACCTCCATATCGAGCTGGGCGTGGGCACCGCCACCGCGACCTGGGTCCCGGCGCGCGACTACGTCGGCTGGGAGGACCGCGTCCACGGCGGCATGCTGGCCACGCTGCTCGACGAGGTGATGGCCTGGGCGCCGTCCAGCGACGACGCGTGGGCGGTGACCGCTGAGCTGAACGTCCGCTTCCGCTCGCCGGCCGCCCCCGGCGAGGAGCTCACCGCACGCGGCTGGGTCACGGAGCGCCGACGGCGGATCTTCCACGTGCGAGGTGAGGTGCGCGGCGCCGACGGGCGCATCGTGGCCGAGGCGGACGGGCGCTACCTCGGCGCCAGCCCCTCCACTCGGGAGGAGCTGAAGCGCCGCTACCAGCTGCCACCCGGGGAGCGGCAGCCAAACGCGACAGAAACGACATCCACACCGAGGTAGGCGACACGACCGATGGAGATGGAGACGACCGGCAACATCAGGCCGGTGGCGATCGAGGACGAGATGCGCTCGGCGTACATCGACTACGCCATGAGCGTGATCGTCGCGCGGGCGCTGCCGGACGTGCGCGACGGCCTCAAGCCGGTCCACCGCCGGATCCTCTACACCATGCACGAGATGGGGCTGCGCTCCACCTCGGCCTACCGCAAGTGCGCCGGCGTGGTGGGCGATGCGCTGGCCAAGTACCACCCCCACGGTGACATCGCGCTGTACGACGCCCTGGTGCGCCTGGCCCAGGACTTCAGCCTGCGCTACCCGCTCATCGACGGGCAGGGCAACTTCGGCTCGATCGACGGCGACCCGCCGGCGGCCTATCGGTACACCGAGGCACGCATGGCGGCCATCGCCGACGAGATGCTGGCCGATATCGAGAAGGAGACCGTCGACTTCAATGACAACTACGACGGTCGCCTGCGCGAGCCGTCGGTCCTGCCGGCCAGGCTGCCGAACCTGCTGGTCAACGGCTCGTCGGGGATCGCGGTGGGGATGGCCACCAACATCCCGCCGCACAACCTCAACGAGATCTGCGACGCGGTGATCCGCCTCATCGACAACCCGGAGACCAGTGTCGACGAGCTGTGCGAGATCGTCACCGGGCCGGACTTCCCAACCGGCGGCACCATCTTCCGCTACGAGGACCAGCGCAACCCGGTCACCGGCGAGAAGGAGCGGGTCGACGTGATCCGCCACATGTACGCCACCGGCCGCGGCCGAGTCGTCATCCGCGGTCAGGTGGCCTTCGAGGAGACGCGCCCGGGCCGCATGGCGGTGGTCATCACCGAGCTCCCCTACCAGGTCAACAAGACCAGTTTGATCGAGAAGATGGCGGAGCTCGTCACCGCCAAGCGCATCACCGATGTCAGCGACATTCGCGACGAAAGCGACAGAAGCGGCATGCGGATCGTCGTCGAGGTGAAGCGCGACGGCTCGCCGCACACCGTCATGCAGCAGCTGTTCAAGCACACCCAGCTGCAGACCAGCTTCAGCGCCAACATGCTGGGCCTGGTCGACGGCCAGCCGCAGACGCTCGGCCTCAAGAAGCTGCTCGAGCACTACATCGGCTATCGGCGCGAGGTGGTCAGGCGCCGCACCGAGTTCGACCTGGCCCGCGCCCAGGAGCGCGCCCACGTCCTGGAGGGGCTGAAGGTCGCGCTGGACAACCTGGACGAGGTGATCGCCACCATCCGGGCCGCCGCCGACCAGGACGCGGCGCGCACCGCCCTGATGAGCCGCTT
This sequence comes from Candidatus Zixiibacteriota bacterium, assembly GCA_035687145.1. Classification (GTDB taxonomy): domain Bacteria; phylum Chloroflexota; class Limnocylindria; order QHBO01; family QHBO01; genus DASRYM01. The sequence continues at coordinate 77,067 of DASRYM010000091.1, forward strand.
CTCGCTGACCGAGGTGCAGGCCAACGCCATCCTCGAGATGCAGCTCCGGCGCCTGGCCGCCCTGGAGCGCAAGAAGATCGAGGACGAGTACGAGCAGACCATCCGGCTCATCGCCGAGCTGGAGGACCTGCTGGCCAACCCGCGCAAGATCCTGCAGGTCATCAAGGACGAGCTGGCCGACCTCAAGAAGAAGTACGGCGACGACCGCAAGACGCGCATCCAGGCCGATGCCAACCGCGAGCTGACCGCCGAGGACCTGGTGGCCTCCGAGGACGTGGTGGTCACCCTGAGCCAGCGCGGCTACATCAAGCGCCAGGCGATCAACACCTTCCGCTCCCAGCGCCGCGGCGGGAAGGGCAAGCTGGCCATGATCACCCGGGAGGAAGATGCGGTGCGCCACCTCCTGGTGGCCAACACCCACGACCACATCCTGTTCTTCACCAATCGCGGGCGGGTCTTCATCACCCGCGTCTACACGCTCCCGGAGGCCAGCCGCCAGGCGAAGGGCCTGCCGATCGTCAACCTCCCCGGCGTACAGGTGGACTCCGGCGAGTACGTCAGCGCCATCATCGCCTTCCCGCGCTTCGAGCCCGATCACTACATGGTGATGGCCACCAAGCGCGGCATGATCAAGAAGACCAGCCTGGCCGAGTACGCCAAGATCCGGTCGAACGGGCTGATCGCCATCAGCCTGGTGGAGGGCGACGAGCTGCGCTGGGTCGGCATCTCCGACGGGTCGGACGACATCCTGCTGGCCACTCGCAAGGGGCAGGCGGCCCGCTTCCACGAGAACGAGGTGCGGCCCATGGGCCGCGACACGCGCGGCGTGACCGGCATCCGGCTGCGGCCCGGCGACGAGGTCATCGGCATGGAGATCGTGGTGCCCGAGGCCGAGCTGCTGGTCGTCACCGAGCAGGGCTTCGGCAAGCGCACGCCGCTCTCCGAGTTCCCGGTCAAGCATCGGGCCACCGGCGGCGTCATCGCCAATTCGCTGAACAGGGAGACCGGCGACGTGGCGGCCGTCAGGGTGGTGGGCCGCGAGGACGAGGAGATGATGCTCATCACCGAGGAGGGCACCATCCTGCGCACCGAGGTCTCCAGCGTGAACCGATACCGCCGCGCCTCGCGCGGCGTGACGGTCATGCGGCCGGCCCAGGGCGACCGGATTGTGAGCATCGCCGTCTTCATCGACAACCGCCTCCCGCCGCCGGTCCCCGAGGTCGAGTAGCGGCGCGGCGCCCCAACCGTCGCCACAAGCCGTCGCGGGTCGCCTGCGCCGACGTTCCTGGTCAGTGCATGGGCCCGGGAAGGTAGAATCGAAGGCGCGAGATCTTCCGCACGCATCGGAGCGACCGTGTACGCCGACGAGTTCAGCATCTACGCCGGCAACGCCAACAAGCCCCTGGCCGAGAAGATCTGCCGCTACCTGCGGACCCAGATGGGGCAGGTCGAGGTCTTCCAGTTCTCGAACGAGAACATCTTCGTCCGCGTCATGGAGAACGTTCGCGAGCAGGACGTCTTCCTGGTGCAGCCCACCTGCCGCCCGGTGAACCAGTCGATCATGGAGCTGCTGATCATGATCGACGCCTTCAAGCGGGCCTCGGCCGGGCGCATCACGGCCGTGATCCCGTACTACAGCTACGGCCGCTCGGACAAGAAGGACCAGCCGCGGGTGCCGATCACCGCGCGCCTGATCGCCGACATGCTGACCGTGGCCGGCGCCGACCGCGTGCTGACCATGGACCTGCACCAGGGCCAGATCCAGGGCTTCTTCAGCATCCCGGTGGACGAGCTGACGGCGGTCGACATCCTGGCCCGCTACATCAAGCGCAAGCAGCTCCCCGACCTGGTGGTGGTCAGCGAGCTGGGCTTTGCGAAGAAGGCGCGCAACTTCGCCGAGAAGCTGGGCGCGCCCCTGGCCATCGTCGAGAAGCGGCGGCTGGGCAACCAGGACCGCACCGAGCTGATGAACGTCATCGGCGAGGTACGCGGCAAGACGGCGGTCGTCATCGACGACGAGATCGACACCGCCGGCTCGCTGATGGAGGCGGTCCATGCCCTGGAGGGGGAGGGCGCGCGCGAGATCTACGCCTGCGCTACCCACGGCGTGTTCTCCGGGCACGCCTGCGAGCGGATCGCGGCCAGTGCCGTCAAGGAGATCATCGTTACCGACACCATCCCGCTCCCCGACAGCGCGCCGACTGACCGCATCACCGTCCTGTCGGTGGCGCCACTGTTCGGTGAGGCGATCAAGCGCATCCATCGTGGCGAGAGCGTGGGCGCCCTCTTCTCGTCCGAGGTGCAGCTGGTGGAGGAGATGACCTTCTGGGGCGCGGAGGAGGAAGAGCAGGACCAGGGCCTCCGGCCGCGGACCGTCGGCATCCAGCGCTGACCGCGCGCCCGGGTGCCGCGCCCGCTCGCCTCGCCCATCTGGCGCAACCCGGCCTTCGTCCGGGTGTGGATTGCGGCCAGCATCTCGGTCTTCGGCTCCTGCATCACGCGCCTGGCCCTGCCCGTCCTCGCCATCCTGCTGCTGTCCGCCGGGCCGATCGAGGTCGCCGTGCTCCGCGCGCTGGACCTGGTCGCGGCT
>DASRYM010000092.1:0-6202 GCA_035687145.1 Candidatus Zixiibacteriota bacterium
CGCGGCCTCGGCGGCGGCCGCCCGGCGGCGGGCCTCCCCCAGCGCGGCGCGGGCCGCGGACTCACGGCGGCGGTGCGACTCGACGACCAGGGCCCGGGCGCGGGCCAGCAATGCGTCGTGCTCCTGCTGGTGCTGGGCCTGGAGGGCCAGGCGCCGCACCTGCGGCTTGAGCTCGGCGATGAGGTCGGTGACGCGGGTCAGGTTGTCGCGGGCGCGCCCCAGCCGGGAGAGGGCTTCGTTCTTGCGCACCTGCAGGCTCTTGACGCCGGCCGCTTCCTCGAACAGCTGGCGGCGTTCCTCCGGGCGCAGCGAGAGGGCGGCGTCGACCGTCCCCTGCCCGACCACCACCAGCTCGTTGGCGCCCAGCTGCCCGGCGGCCAGCAGCTCGACCACGTCCCGCAGGCGGGCGCGCGCGCCGTTGATCAGGTACTCGCTCTCGCCGGACCGATACGCCCGCCGCCCGATCGACACCTCGGCGAACTCGATCGGCAGCCAGCCATCGGTGTTGTCCAGCACCAGGACGGCCTCGGCCATGCCCTGCGGCCGTCGCTGCTGGGAGCCCGCGAAGATGACGTCATCGGCCCGGCGCGTGCGCAGCGAGCGGTTGGACTGCTCACCGAGCACCCAGCGCACCGCATCGGCCATGTTCGACTTGCCCGAGCCATTGGGGCCGATCACCGCGTTCACGCCCGGCTCGAAGACGAAGCGGGTCGGGTCGGCGAAGGTCTTGAAGCCGTGGAGGCGCAGCTCCTTCAGGCGACTCACCGCTCGGCGTCCTCCAGGCTGGCCAGCGCCTCGGCGGCCGCTCGCTCCTCCGCCCGCTGCCGCGACGACCCGACCCCGACCCCCAGCCGCCGGCCATCGACCACGGCGGCCACGGTGAAGGTCTGGTCGTGGGCGGGGCCGACGGTCTCCAGCACCTCGTAGCTGGGCTTGGTGTGGTGGCGGCGCTGGGTCCACTCCTGCAGCCGGCTCTTGGCCGACTTCAGCGGGCCCTCGCCGCCGTCGGGGGTGAGCTGATCGGCGAGCAGGCGGGTCAGCCACTCGCGGGTGGCGTCCAGGCCCTCGGCCAGGTACACGGCGCCGACCACCGCCTCCATGGCGGCAGCCAACAGCGACGGGCGGCGGGCGCCGCCGGCCTCGGCCTCGCCGCGGCCGAGGAGGAGGTATCGGTCCAACCCCAGGCGCAGCGCCAGCGCGGCCAGCGCGTCACGGTTCACGATGGCCGCCCGCCTGGCGGTCAGTGAGCCCTCGTCGTCGTCGGGAAAGCGCTCGTACAGGAGGCGGCTGACCACGAGCCCCAGCACGGCGTCGCCCAGGAACTCCAGGCGCTCATTGTGACCGCCGATGAGGTGGGGGTTCTCGTTGTAGTAGGAGCTGTGGACGAAGGCCCGGCGGATCGCCTCGGGGTCGCGGAGCTCGATGCCGAGCCGTTGCCCCAGGCCCTGGAGGCTCGGCGTGGCCATCAGCGCGCGACGACTACTGCTGGTGCTCCTCGATGTAGTCGACGGCGTCCTGGACCTTCTGGATCTTCTCCGCGTCCTCGTCCGAGATCTCCATCCCGAACTCCTCCTCGAGGCTCATGATGAGCTCGACGAGGTCAAGCGAGTCGGCATTCAGATCCTCGACGAAGGAGGCCTGCGGCGTGACCTCTTCCTCGTCAACACCGAGCTGTTCGACGATGATCTTCTTGAGTCGCTCGAAGGTCGTTCCGTCGGTCACCCGTCTTAGGCTCCTCTACCCGATGCTCCACTCCCCGATGAACGCACGACGCTCCCCAGAACGCCATTCACGAGTCGGCGGGCTGCGTCTCCAGCGTAGGTCCGGGCGAGTGCGACCGCATCGTGGATCGTCTCCCCGCTCGGGGTCGCGGCGGAGTATAGCACCTCCCAGAGCGCGCTCCGCAGGATCGTGCGTTCCACCCGACCCAGCTCGCTGACCGGGATGGCGGGGGCGTGACGAGCGATCTCGGCGTCCAGCTCGGGTCGCCGGGTGAGCACTCCCTCCACGATGCGGGCGGCATGCGCCTGCACCTCGGTTGAGGCCCGCTTCTCGGCCGCCAGCCGCTCCAGCGCCTCGGCGGCGCGGTCCGGGCGGAACTCCTCCTCGAAGAGGGCCAGCATCGCCAGCCGCCGGGCCTGGAAGCCCGGCCCGGACGGCAGCCGGTGGCGGGCAGCTGCCCGACGGCGGGCCGGCATGCTGCCCCGCTCAGCCGCCGCCATCGGGCGCGTCGGGAGCGGCCATCGGACGGGCCCCGCCCACCAGCGCCTCGGCCGCGTCGCTGCGTGCCAGTGCCGGGTGGCGTCGGGTCCACTCCGCGATCAGTTCCGGGATGCGGGCCGCGGCCGCCTCCGACGCCACGCGCAGGGCGTGCTCGATCATCCGGGCCCGCGCGCGACCGTGGGTGACGATGCTCACACCGCGCACGCCGAGGAGCGGCACCCCGCCGTAGCGCTCGTAGTCGAATCGGTGGCGGAGGCGGTCGAAGCCGGGCTTGAGGGCCAGCAGCGCCAGCGGCGCGACCGGCCCCTGCTGCAGGTCGGTGCGCAGCGAACGGAAGATGTACGAGGTCAGGCCCTCGAACAGCTTGACCACCACGTTGCCGGTGAAACCGTCGGTGACCACCACGTCGGCGGCGTGGTAGATGAGGTCGTTGCCCTCCACGTTGCCCACGAAGTTCAGCTCGGCCTCGCGCAGGCGCTCGTGGGCCTCGCGCATCAGCGCGTTGCCCTTCTCCGGCTCCTCGCCGATGTTCAGCAGCGCCACCCGCGGCCGGGGCACGTGCAGCACCCGCTCGGCGTAGATGGAGCCCATCACCGCGAAGTGCACGAGGTTGGTGGCGTCCGAGTCGACGTTGGCCCCCACGTCGAGCACCATGATCGGCCCGGTGGCGGTCACCAGGTGCGCGCCCAGCGCCGGCCGCTCGATGCCGGCCACCCGGCCCAGCCGGAAGACGGCGGCGGCCATGGTGGCCCCGGTCGATCCGGCGGAGACGACCGCATCGGCCTCACCGTCGCGCACCAGGTCGGTGGCGACCCGTACCGAGGCACGCCGCTTGGTGCGCAGCGCGGTGGCCGGGCTCTCGCCCATGGCGATCACCTCCGGCGCGTCGACGAATCTCACGCTGGCCGGACGGCCGCGGCCGTAGGCGGCAATCTCCGCTTCCAGGCGCGGCACATCGCCGACGAGGATCACCTCGTCGGCATGGGAAGCTGCGTAGTTGATGGCGCCGCGCACGACCTCGCGTGGAGCGAAGTCGCCGCCCATCGCGTCAAGCGCGATGCGCATGGCCGCGGCGCTCTACCTCACCGGGGGCCGCCCTCCGCCGGGGTGCTCGCCTCCACCGGCGTGACCTCGCGGCCGTTGTACCAGCCGCAGGTCGGGCAGACGTGGTGGGCGCGCATCAGCTCGTGGCAGTGCGGACACTCCACGAGCGGCGGTGCGCTGATGGCCAGGTGCGACCGACGTCGGCCCTGGCGTGCCTTGGAAACCTTTCGCTTGGGAACGCCCACGCGTGACTCCTGGGGTTACTGGCTCATTCGGAGGGAACGCCGCAGTATAGCCACGCTGCGGCTCGAACGCGACACTGACCGATGGAGGAGCTAGTGGTCGTTCCGCTCCAGGAGCTGCCAGAGGCCGGCCAGCCGCGGGTCGATGTCCGCCTCCTCGTGCGGCGGGTGCCCCGGGCCGAGCGGCTCCCCGCAGTCCGGGCACAGCCCGGCGCAGTTCGGGTCGTGGAGCGGCAGCATCGGCTCCGCCAGGGCAAACTCCTCGCGCAGCACCGGCCCCAAATCGATCTCGTTGTGCTCGTCGATGGCCCGTACCTCCTCGTCCATGGCAGGCTCGGGCAGAACCGCGCCGCTCTCCGGGTCCAGGGACGGCAGGTACTCCTCCGACACGGCGATCTGCGCCGCCTCCACGTACGGCTCCAGGCAGCGCGCGCAGGTGCGCCGCACCGGGGCCTCCACCTCGCCGCGGACCAGGATGCCGCGGTTGGTGCGCTGCATGCGGATGGTGCCGTTGAGCGGGCCGGCCAGCTCGATGTCCGGGCCGAGCGCCACGTACCGATCGCGAAGGCGGTGCGCCCGGCTGGCTCCCGGCGACTCCCGGAGCAGGCCCGCAACGTTGAAGACGGTCATGGCCTGGGGCTGTGCGTCGCCTCCGTGGCCTCGGCCGCCCCGGTCCCGCCGCCGACCTCGTGGGGGACGTCGTTCGAGCCGGACGCGGCGGGGCGCACCCGGTGCCGCTCGTCGAGCATGTCGATTCCGCGCTTGATGCTGGTCAGGGCCTTGATGCACTCCCCCTCCAGCCGGATGAGCACCCCGGCTGCGTACTCGTCGGCGCCGCGCCGCACCTCGGCGGCCTCGCGGTTGGCGGCGTCCAGGATCTCGCCGGCTCGCTGCTGGGCCATGCGCACCAGCTCGCGCTCCTCGAGCATCTGCGCCGCCTGCTCCTGGGCGCGGGCGATGATGGCGTCAGCCTCCTCACGCGCGCGCTCGGTGATGCGTCCCGCCTCCTCGGTGATCCGCTTCGCCTGGCGCACCTCGTCGGGCACGGCGACCCGCAACTGGTCGATCAGCTCCAGCACGGCAGCCTGATCCAGCACGACGTTGTTCGTCAGGGGGACTTTCTTGCCGGCGGCCACGAGGCTCTCCAGCCGCTCGACGAGGAAGATGATGTCCGTGGCGTAGGGCCCTCCGTCCGGTGATAGCGATTATATCCATGCTTGATTCGCGCCCCGTCCCGGCTCGTTGTGCACCCGTGCAGCACAGGGGCACGGGTGCGCCGCGGTGAGCCCACCGCCGTCGCGCGCATCAGCGTCGTTGGTGCACCCGTGCAGCACAGGGGCACGGCGCCACCATCGGGCGTGATCACGGAGGGACGCCCGCCCTGGCTACCGGGAATCCCGTGCAGCACCAGGGCACGGCCGCGCCGCGCCTAGCCGGCGAACCGGGCGCGCAGGGCCTCGGCGACCGGCGGCGGCACCATCCCGGACACATCGCCGCCGAACTGGGCCACCTCCTTGGTCAGCGTCGAGGACAGGTAGCCGTGGTCCAGCGAGGTCATCAGGAAGACGGTGTCGACCTGCCTCGCCAGCTTGCGGTTGGTGTGCGCCATCTGCAGCTCGGCCTCGAAGTCGCTGACCGCCCGCAGGCCACGCACGATGAACCCCGCGCCGTGGCGCCCGGCGAACTCCACGGTCAGCCCGTCGAAGGCCTCCACCTGGACGTTGGCGCCGAACTCGGCCACCGCGGCTCGAATCATGGCCACCCGCTCCTCCGCGGTGAAGAGCGGCGACTTCTTGGGATTGGTCAGCACGCCGATCACCAGCCGGTCGAAGAGGCTCGCCGCGCGGCGCGCGACGTCCAGGTGAGCCATGGTCATCGGGTCGAAGGAGCCGGGGAAGACGGCCACGCGGGTCACGCCGGGGGCACCTCCTGTGCATCGGTCTGCGCCAGGAAGGTTAGCGCCGTCTCGCCGAAGCGACGCGTTCGAACCGGAGCCAGGCCGGGCACGGCGGGGAGATCGGTCCGCCAGAAGTGCTTGACCACCACCATCCCGCCCGACGCCAGCAGCGGCGGGAGCCGGTTCAGCGGTGGGTCCCGCAGCTCGTACGGCGGGTCGACGAACACCAGGTCATAGGCCGATGCCGGTGCGCCCGCCAGGAAGCGCGCCACGTCCACGCCGTGGACCGATGCCCGGGCCGCCAGCCGCGTCCGCTGCAGGTTGGCGCGGATGGCAACCAGTGCCCGCCGGTCGCGCTCCACGAAGTCGGCGTGCGCGGCCCCGCGCGAGAGGGCCTCGATGCCCAGCGCCCCGCTGCCCGCGTAGAGGTCCAGGACCCGTGCCTCGGCCGCCCGCTCGCCCAGGATCCCGAAGAGCGTCTCCTTGACGCGGTCGGTGACCGGTCGAATGCCTGCGCCGCGTGGAGCGGTGAGCTGGACGCCCCGGGCGCTGCCGGCGATCACGCGCACCGCAGGCTCACGCCACCCCCTCGCCGTCGCCGGCGGCCCCGGCCACGAACTCGGCGCGCAGCCGGGCCAGCGCGGGGCGGCGGGAGAGCTTCGGGTCGCTCGCCACCAGCCGGTCGGCCAGCGCCCGCGCCCGCTCGGCCAGCGCCACGTGCCGCGGCTCGAAGAGGCTGGCCACCTTCAGCGGCGGCAGGCCGGACTGGCCGGTGCCCAGCAGGTTGCCCGCCCCG
>DASRYM010000093.1:0-2174 GCA_035687145.1 Candidatus Zixiibacteriota bacterium
CAACGGCGACCGCCGCGACGCGACACATGTGGAGGTTGATGGTTTGGAGCTCATCGAGCAGGGCAAGGGCAGCTCGCCCATGAACGAGGTGACGTGGTGAGCCGCCCCGCGCCGGACCTGCCAGTCCCCGAGCGACAGGCCGCCGGCGAGCCGGTGATCGTGCACCGCACCGCGCGCACGGCGCCCAGCGGCGTCGCCGTGGTGGGCGATGTGCACGACGGCATGGTGCGCTGGTTCGTGGAGGGCGTCACGGAGCGCCTGGAACGGCGCGGGCACCCGGTCTACCGGCCCGACGGACGCGACGCGCAGACCATCGCCGACGACGTGCGGGTCATCCTCAACGCCGTCGACGCGGCCAACCCCCAGAGCTTCCGCCGGCGCAGCAAGGACATCTTCGTGGTGGGGTTGGCCGAGCTGCCCGACCGTCCCAACGACATGCTGCAGGCCGGGTACACCCTCCTGGTCCGCTCGTTGTCGAACGTCTTCATCCCCATGGTCCGCAACGGCGGCGTGCCGGAGGCCCACTTCATCACCATGGAGCAGGGCTTCCACGGCTTCCACCACGACGGTGACGACGACGCCTTCTTCTCGGAGGTCGTCGAGCGCCTGGTGCCGCTGGCCGAGTCGCGGCTGGTGATCGACAACGAGTTCATCCCCGATTTGCCCGAGGAGCTGTGGAACGGCGACGAGCACACCGAGGCCATCTACCGCGCCGGCCTGCGGATGAAGGAGCTGGACCTGCTTCCGGCACCGTGGCCGATCGACGAGCTCCTCTCGCCCGAGGACCTGCGCCACGTGAAGCGCCTCTTCGGGCTGGGCGGCCTGTCCTACGGCAACGCCAGCGTCCGGCACGACGGCGATCGGTTCTGGATGAGCGCCAGCGGCGTCGACAAGAGCCACCTGCGCCAGGTGGGGACCGAGATCCTGCTGGTGACCGGCTACGACCCGGCGACCGGGGTGGTGCGCCTGTCGGTGCCGCCCAACGTCACGCCGCGGCGGGTGAGCGTGGACGCCATCGAGCACCTGACCATCTACCGCGAGCACCCCGAGGTGGGCGCCATCCTGCACGTCCACGGCTGGCTGCCCGGCGCGCCCTCCACCGAGGTGGTCTACCCCTGCGGCACCGAGGAGCTGGCCCTGGAGGTCGCCGAGCTGGTGCGCGCCGCCCCGGATCCGGCGCAGGCCGTGGTCGGACTCAAGAACCACGGGCTGACCATCACCGGGCACAGCATGGACGACATCCTGGAGCGAGTCGGCCCGCACATCGTCCGCCGCGTCCCCATGGACTAGGCTGCGCGCCATGCCCGAGCGCATGGTGCGGGGCATCCGGCAGCGCTTCCCCGCGACGGCCCTGAACTACCGGGCGCTGCGCCTGGTCGGCTCGCGGCTGCCCCGCCTGACCGGCGGCTGGATGCCCTGGGTCGGCCTGGATCGATTCCCCTCACCACCGCTCCCCGGCCCGGACTGGGTCCGCCTGCGGCCAGCGCTGTCCGGCGTGTGCGGGACCGATGTCGCCCTCCTCACCGGCAAGACGAGCGCCGTGCTGTCGCCGTTCGCCTCCTTCCCGGCGGTGCTCGGCCACGAGGTGCTGGCCGAGGTCGTCGAGCCGGGGCCCGCCTCCGGCATGGCCGGCGGCGAGCGCGTGGTGCTCGACCCGCTGCTGGGATGCGTGGTGCGCGGCCTGGAGCCGCTCTGCACATGGTGCGCGGCAGGCCAGCCGGGCCACTGCCTGCGCCTGGCGGAGGGTCGCTTCGCCCCCGGACCGATGGTCGGCTTCTGCGCCGACCTGCCGGGCGGCTGGTCCGAGGAGCTGGTGGCCCACGCCTCCCAGCTGCATCGGGCCCCCGACGCGCTGCGCGACGAGGCCGCCGTGCTGGTCGAGCCCCTCTCCGTCGCGCTCCACGCCGTGCTGGCCGAGCCGCCGGCTGACGGGCAGCGGGTCCTGGTCATCGGCGGCGGCACGCTCGGCCTGCTGACGCTGGCGGCGCTTCGGCTGGTGGCGCCCGGCGCCGAGGTGACGGTCGTGGCCCGCCACCCGGCTCAACGCGAGCTGGCCAGGCGCCTGGGCGCGGCCGCGGTGGTCGGCAGCCCGCTCCAGGCCGCGACCGAGCGTGCCGGCGCGCGGCGGTATCGGTCCATCCTGGGCGAGGACGTGCTGACCGGCGGGGTCGAGC
>DASRYM010000094.1:0-15976 GCA_035687145.1 Candidatus Zixiibacteriota bacterium
TCGGCGGGGCGGACCTGCTCGCGGACGAGCTGGACGCCGAGGGCATCGGCGCCCTCGGTGATGCCGGCCACCACGGCTGGCAGCCGCTCCGCCCGTTCGGGATGTCCGGGGGCCGCGTGGGCGCCCATGGCCGGGTCGGTCAGCAGCAGGAGGCTGGGCATGCGGGCGCCATCGGTGCCTAGCGGTGCATGAGGCGGATGACCTGCAGCGAGCCCTCGAAGAGCAGGAACATCACGCCCGACAGGATGAGGGACGAGACCGGGTCGCCGCCGGGAGTGAGCAGGATGGCGAACAGGACGATGACCAGGATCGCCCATCGGCGCTGGGAGGCCAGGCGCCGGTAGTTCAGGATCCGGACCTTCGACAGGCCGATGAGGACCACCGGGAATTCCAGCGCCAGCCCGAAGGCCAGCAGCATGGTGGTGACGAAGCCGACGTAGCGGTCGATCGTCATGTTCGGCTGCGCCAGGTCCTCGCCGAAGTTCAGGAGGAAGGACAGCGCGTACGGGATGATCACGTAGCCGATGGCCACGCCCAGCACGAAAAGGAGCAGCGCCGCCAGCGTGATCGGCCACACGAAGCGCCGCTCCCGCGGCGTGAGCCCGGGCCCGATGAAGCGCCAGGCCTGGTAGAGGATGACCGGCATGGCCAGGGCGATCCCCAGGAAGCCGGCCACCTTCAGCTGCGCGGCGAACGCGTCGGCCGGGCCCAGGAACTGGAGCTGCTCGTACTCGTCGGGGAGCTGGGAACGGAGGAGGATGAGGACCGGCCGCGAGACGACGAAGCCGAGGACGGCGGCGCCCAGGATCGAGATGACGATGATGATCAGGCGGCGACGGAGCTCCTCCAGGTGCTCCATCAGCGTCATGGTCGCCTCGTCGTCGGTCACGGCTGTCTCACTCGTTCAGGGCCGCGAGGCGCACCGCAGCGGTCCGCAGGTGCGGTCGCACCGTGCGGCCGAAGGTGGCGGGCCCGCGTTCTCGGGAATTCACCGCGCCGCGAGGCGGAGGCGGCGCGAGCCGACCTACTTCGTCTCGGTCTTCGTCTCGGGACGGTCCGCGGGCTTGACGGGCTCGCCCCGGATCGACTCCTCGAGGTCGTTGGAGGCCTTGCGGAACTCCCGGACCCCCCGCCCGATGGCGTTGCCGATGTCGGGCAGCTTGCCGGGCCCGAAGATGATCAGGACGACCACGAGCAGGATGACCAGCTCTGGCCAGCCGATGGATGGCATCTCGTGCGCACTTCCTCGTTCGGGGCGCCTCTTCGGCGCCTGGCGGTCGGGACCTAGGTCGAGAGTGTAGCACCGGGGGCCGACAGCATCGCCTGCCAGCGTCGGGCCTCCCCGGCCACGGCGGCACGCCAGTGGGGGCCCTGGGCCGCGCTCGCGATCGCGCGCGACACGTTGACCAGGCCCGGCGCGCGCGTCCCGTGGCAGGCTTCCGCGGCGGCGGCCATGTCGCCGCCCTGCGCGCCGATGCCGGGGACCAGGAACCCGGGCCCGGGCACCAGGCGTCGCAGCTCGCGCAGCTCGTCCGGGGCGGTGGCGCCCACCACCAGGCCGACCCGGCCATCGGGCCAGCGCTCCGCCACCCAGGCGGCGACCGCGTGGTGCAGCGGACGGCCCTCGGCGCCCACCGGCAGGTCCTGCAGGGTGCCGGCACTGGGGTTCGAGGTCCGGGCCAGGACGTAGGCCATGCGGCCAGGTACGGCCAGGAACGGATCGATGGCGTCTTCGCCAAGGTACGGCGAGAGGGTGACCGCGTCGGCCGTAAGGCGGCCGAGCAGCGCCTCCGCGTAGCGCTCGGCGGTCGAGCCGATGTCGCCGCGCTTGGCGTCGGCGATGAAGACGTGCTCCGGTGGCACGTCGGCGCGGACGCGCTCCAGGGCGGCCCAGCCAGCGCTGCCAAAGGCCTCGAAGAACGCCACGTTGATCTTGACCGCGGCGGCGTGCGGCGCCGCCGCCTCGAGCAGGCCGCGGGCAAAGGCCTCCACGCCGCGCACCCCGCGCTCGATGCCCTCGGGGAGCGCGTCAGGGTGCGGGTCGATCCCCAGGCACAGCGGTCCCAGCCGCGCCACGCGGGCGCGGAGCCGCTCCAGCGGTGGTGTCGATGTCACGAGGCGGCCGGTAGCCCCTCCCCCACCCTCAGCGGCACGGCCTGGGACGTCGGCGCGGCCCGGGCGGCCCGACGGCGGGCGAGGAGCGGGCTGGCATCGGCGGTGGCGTAGTCGAGCACCTGCAGGCGAAGGCGCGGCTGGCCCTGGAACGTGTCGCGCTCCAGCGTGCCGACCACGTCCAGCGACACGCCCTCCTCCGGCACCGGTCGTTCGGCCGGCGTGGCGAAGGCGATGGCGTCCACGGTCTCGGCGCCGCGCAGCAGGCGCAGGGCGACGTGCCTGGCGTCGGGTCCGACCCGCCTGGCATCGCCGACCCGCAGGCCGGTGACGGCCACGATCGGCTCGAGGTGCCCCGGCCCGTACGGCGCCAGCCGGTCGAGCTCGGCGGCCAGCGACCAGCCGAGGTGCGAGGCCGGCAGCACGAGGTCGACGATCACCCGGTTCGCCTCGCGCGGCGCGGCCGGCGCCCCCGCCGGGTAGGGACGTGGCAGCGCCCGGAACGCGTCCGCGAACCGCTCCCAGGCCGCGGGGAGCAGGCTGAAGCCGCCGGCCCCGGCGTGCCCGCCCCGCTTGGTGAGGAACGTGGCACACGCCTCCAGCGCGCTGGCGACGTGGAAGTCCTCCGGTGCGCGCACCGACCCGCGGACTTCCTCCCCCACCAGCACGGCCACCGCCACCGGGCGGGCCAGGTCGTCGGCCAGCCGGCCGGCCACCAGGCCGATGATCCCCGGCGCCCACTCGTCGTGCCGCAGGAGGAGCGGCCCGCGGCCGTCGTCGCTCGCCGCCATCTCGCGCGCGGCCGAGAGCGCGGACAGCGTCAGCGCCCGCCGGCGACGGTGCACCTCCTCGAGCGCGTCGGCCAGGCGGGCCGCGGCCTCGGGTTCTTCCTCCAGCAGGAGGGAGATGGCCAGCTCCGCTTCATCGATGCGCCCAGCGGCGTTCACCCGCGGCGCCACGGCGTAGGCCAGGTCGCGGGCCGTGGGCTGCTCCGGGTGCTCGCAGGCGCGGGCCAGCAGCGCCCGCAGTCCGGCGCGCCCCGTCGTCGCCAGCTCCTCGAGGCCGAGCCGCACAATCGCCCGGCTCTCGCCGGTCATGGGCGCCATGTCGGCCACGGTGCCGATGGCCGCCACGCCGGCCAGGTCCGGGACGCTCGCGCCCCGCCGTCGCGCCAGCTCGGCGGCCAGCTTGAAGGCGATCCCCGCCCCGGTCAGGTCCGGGTCAGGGTAGGCGCAGTCGGGGCGGTGCGGGTCCACCACCGCGACCGCCGGCGGCAGCTCCGGGCCCGGCAGGTGATGGTCGGTCACGATCAGGTCCAGGCCGATGGCCCGCGCGTGCGCGACCTCGGTAACGTTGACCACCCCGCAATCGCAGGTGACGACCAGGCTCACGCCCATTCCCGCCAGCCGGTCGAGCCCGGCGCGCGACAGCCCGTACCCATCGGCCAGGCGGGATGGCACGTGGCGCACGGCCTCCGCGCCCAGCGCGCGCAGCGCGATGGTCCACACCGCCACGGCCGACATGCCGTCGGCGTCGTAGTCGCCCCAGATCGCGATCCGCTCCCCGCGATCCAGCGCCAGGCCCAGCCGCTCCAGGGCCGTGTCCGCATCCGCCATGAGGGAGACGGGGTGCAGGGACGCCCGACCGGCGAGCAGGAAGGCGTCCAGGTCGGCCTGGGTCGAGAAGCCGCGCCGGGCCAGCAGGGTGGCGACGGGCCGGCCGAAGCCGGTGAACGCCGGCGGGTCGAGCACGGGCGGTGGCAGGAGCCACTCCAGGCGCGGCGGGATCACGCCGGCCATCCTAGCCCGCGGCGCTTACCGCCCGCTTACGTTTCCGTTATCGGTCCGGTCAGCGGCTGAGGGGCTTGACCGCGCGGGCGCCCTGCCCGCCGGCGCGGGCCCTTCGCCTGGCGTCCCACTCGTACCAGGCCACCAGCAGCTGGCTGGCGTTGAAGATCGACGAGTAGGTCCCGCTCACCACGCCGATCAGCAGGGCCAGGGTGAACGTGCGGATCGACGGCGGTCCGAGCAGCAGCAGGGCCGACAGCGTCAGCGCCACGGTGAGGGACGTGTTGATCGACCGACCCAGCGTCTGCAGGATCGAGTGGTTGACGATGGCGCCGAAGGGCTCACCCGCGTGCCGGACGCGGTTCTCCCGGATGCGGTCGAAGACCACGATCGTGTCGTGCACGCTGAAGCCGATGATCGTCAGCAGCGCCGTGACGAACAGGGCGTCGAACTCGAGGCCGAAGAAGTAGCCCAGGATGGCGAAGATGCCGATCACCACGATCACGTCGTGGAGCAGCGCGGCGATCGCCGCCAGGCCGAACCGCAGCCCGAAGCGGATCGCCAGGTAGGCCATGATCACGATCTCGCCGACGATGATCAGGATCAGCGACGAGCGGATCAGGTCAGCGCCGATCAGCGGCCCGATGGTGGTCACGCTGCGCGGACGGCCGCCCTCCGGCTCGCCGAAGCGCTCCTGCAGCGCCAGCTCGATGTCGCCGAACTCGGTGCCCGGTGAGATCGGCACCGGCCCCGGGCTGGGCGAGGGCGACGGCGTCGGGGACGCCGTGGGCGACGGCGACGGGCTCGGCGAGGGTGTGGGGCTGGGCGACGGCGTGGGTGACGCCGTGCCGCCGGGCGAGGCGGCATCGGTCCCCGACGGCGCCGGGCTGGGGCTGGCGGCCGGGCTGCCGCTGGGGGCCAGCGACACGCTGGGGATCGGGGTCTGGGGCGGCAGGAGGCCGATCGGATCGGTCCGGATCTCCAGGTACCCATCGCCCAGCCGGCGCACCTCGGCCTCCGGGTGCCCGAGCTCGACCAGCGCCGCCCGCACCTCCTCGGGCGACGGGTCCTCGGCGTAGCGCACCTGCCAGACCGTGCCACCGGTGAAGTCGACCGACGGCTTCAGCCCGCCCAGGGCGATGAAGATCAGGCCCGGGATGGTGATCAGCGCGCTGAACAGGAAGTACCAGCGGCGGTGGCCGACGATGTCCCACATGGCCTCAGCGCTCCACGTGGTACAGCTCGAGGCGGCGGCCCCAGTCGGTCCGCACGATGTAGCGCAGCGCGGTGCGCGTCACGGTCACTGCGCTGAACATGGAGACCGCCACGCCGATGATCAGCACCAGCGCGAAGCCGCGCACCACGGTGGTGCCCTGCCAGTAGAGCCAGGCCGCCACCAGGATGGAGCTGACGTTCGAGTCCAGGATCGACGACCAGGCGCGGTTGAAGCCGGCCTCGATGGCGGGCACCAGCGTCTTGCCGGCCCGGATCTCCTCCTTCATCCGCTCGAAGATCAGGATGTTGGCGTCCACCGCCATGCCGATGGACAGGATGAAGGCCGCCACCCCGGCCAGGGTCAGCGTGACCCCGATGAGGCGGAAGATGGCGTAGACCACCAGGGTGTAGTAGATCAGCGCGCCGGCAGCCAGCACCCCGGGAAGCCGGTAGAAGGCGATCATGAAGACCATCACCAGGCCGAGGCCGATGGCTCCCGCGACCAGCGCCTGCTCCAGGAAGCCGCGGCCCAGGGTCGGCTCCACCCGCTCCGAGCCGACCTCCTGCAGCGAGACGGGCAGGGCGCCGAAGCGCAGCGTGTTGTAGAGGTTCTCCTGCTCCTCCCTGGCTCCCTCGCCGGCGCCGACGGTGATGACGGTCGAGCCGCCGCAGATCGGCTGGTTGATCTCGGGCACCGTGATGACCATGCCGTCCAGCGCGATCGGCCCCGGGCGTCCGACGTTGTTGCTGGTGAACGTGCACCAGGTGTCCGACGCCGGCGAGCGCAGGGTGAAGACCACGCCCAGGCTGCCGCTGCTGGCGTCCGGCGCCACGCTGGCGGGGTCGATGCTGCCACCGTCGAACAGGACCTCGACCGTCCCGTTGGCGATCAGGTCAGTGATGTTCTGGCCCTCGCTCAGGGTCTGCCCGCGGGGATCGATGAACTGCAGCTGGCCGGTCGACCCGACCAGCGAGCGCACCTGGTCTTCGTTCTCCACGCCGGGCACCTCGACCACCACCCGCCGCTGGTTGCCGCTCACCTCGGTGCGCACCTGCGGCTCACTGACCCCGATGCCGCTCACCCGGCGCTCGATGATGTCGCGCGCGATGCTCAGCTGCTCGTCGGTGACCTCCTGCCCGGGGAGCGGCTGGGCGGCCAGCGTCACCCGGATCCCGCCCTGCAGGTCAAGGCCCAGCACCGTCTTCAGGTTCGGTCCCAGGAAGTCGGGCAGCCCGGTGAGCCCCAGCGTCTGGCGGGGAAGGGAGATGAAGATCGCCAGGACGAGGGTGATGAGGATCACCCAGGGGGCAATGCGGCGCCAGGTCATGCTATGGCCGGTTGGTCCTCTCGCTCGGGCGAAGGGCGTGCGCGCGACTCGCGCAGACACGAAATTCGCCGCACTGGGCGGCGGGCCGCGCGATTATAGCGCGCGTCCGGCACCGGCGCCCCACCTTAGGCCAGCATGCCCTCGCGGGCCAGGTGGGCCTTCAGCCGCTCCGCGACTTCCCGCCCCACCCCCGGGGTGGCCGCCACCTCCTCGACCGATGCCTCCCGGATCCGTCGCACCGAGCCGAACTTCTTGAGCAGCGCCCGCCGCCGCGCGGGCCCGATTCCCGGCACCTCGTCGAAGACCGAGGTCAGCGCCCGCCGGCCGCGGAGGTTGCGGTGGTAGGTGATCGCGAAGCGGTGCGCCTCGTCGCGGATGCGCTGCACCAGGTAGAGGCCCTGCGAGTTCCGCGGCAGCACGATCGGCTCCGAGCGACCGGGCACGTACAGCTCCTCGAAGCGCTTCGCCAGCGCGGCCACCGGCACCTCCGTCATGCCCAGCTCGGTCAGCGCGCCAAGGGCCGCCGAGAGCTGCCCCTTGCCGCCGTCCACGATCACCAGGTCGGGCAGGGCCCAGCCGTCGCCGCGCGGGCCGCGACCGTCCGCGCCGTCTCCCACCTCCTCCGGCACTTCGTCGGCGCCGACCGCCGCCAGCGACAGGGCACCGGTCTCCTGGCGCAGCCGGGCGGCACGCGAGAAGCGCCGCCGCAGCACCTCGGCCATCATCCGAAAGTCGTCGGGCGTGTCGCCGGAGCGGATGCGGAAGCGCCGGTACTCGCGCGGCTCGGGCCGGCCGTTCACGAAGACGACCATCGAGCCGACCGCGCTGGTGCCCTGGATGTTGCTCATGTCGTAGCACTCGATCCGCTCCGGCGGGCGCGGCAGGCCCAGCGCCGAGGCCAGCTGCTCCAGCGCCTCGTCGCGCTTGCCGGCGTCGGCCAGCCACTCGGCGCGCTCCTTGGCCAGCGCCTCGACCGCGTTCTGGTTGGCCAGGGCCACCAGCCGCCGCTTCTCGCCGCGCTCCGGGACGTGGACCAGGACCCGCGACCCGCGGCGGTCGGCCAGGAAGGCGGCCACCGCATCGGGCTCCGACGGCGCCACCGGGAGCAGCACCTCGCGCGGCGGCCGTTCGGTCGCCGCGTAGTACTGCTGCAGGAACGAGGTCAGGACCTCTCCATCGGTCCGGTCGTTCGCGTTCTCCAGCATGAAGTGCTCGCGACCGATCATCTTGCCGTTGCGGATGGTGAACAGCTGCAGGCAGGCCTCCCCCTCCTCCCGGGCCAGGCCGATGACGTCCTGCTCCGCCCGGCTGTAGGCCGCCACCTTCTGCTGCTCGATGGTGCGCTCCACGGCCCGCAGCTTGTCCCGGGCCACGGCGGCCTGCTCGAAGCGCAGCGCGTCGGAGTGCGCCTGCATCTCGACCCGCAGCTCGTCGCGGATGCCCTCCTGCTTTCCCTCCAGGAAGTCGACGATGCGCCCGATGGTGGCCCGGTACTCGCCCTTCTCCACGGCCTGGATGCACGGTCCCTGGCAGCGCTTGATGTAGTACAGCAGGCACGGCCGCTCGAGCACCCGCTTGCCCTCGGGGATGTCCAGGTTGCAGGTGCGGAACGGGAAGATCCTGCGCAGCAGGCGGAGCGTCTCGTCCACGCTCGACGCCGAGGCATACGGCCCGAAGTAGCGGCTCCCGTCACGCGCCAGCTTGCGGGTGCGCACGATGCGCGGGAAGTCCTCGCCCAGGGTGATCTTCACGAACGGGTAGCTCTTGTCGTCGCGCAGCCTGATGTTGAAGCGCGGCCGGTGCTCCTTGATCAGGTTGCCCTCCAGGAGGAAGGCCTCGCTGATGGTGTCGGTCACGATGTAGTCGACATCGGCCACCGACTGCGTCATGCGCAGGATGCGGGCGTCCAGGGCGCCCTTGGAGCCGAAGTAGCTGCGCACCCGGTGGCGCAGCGAATCGGCCTTGCCCACGTAGAGCACCCGCCCGTTGGCGTCCTTCATCAGGTACACGCCGGGCGAAGTGGGAAGCTGTCTCAGGATGGCGCGCAGCCGCTGCTCACGCGTCTCGGTGGGAGCCACGCTTCGATTCTAGGCCGCATCGTCATGGGAGCCGATCAAGCCGGGGGGGGTTCGCCCATGTCAGGCCGATCGGTGGACCCGTGCGACCGTGCTGCACGGGATTCCCGTTCGGCTTGATGGTCGCGGGTCGAGCCGTCAGGGGGTCAGCCGGCCGGCGGGGGCGGCGACGACGGCGATGGCGTAGGCGTCGGGATCGGTTTGGCCAGCTCGCTGCGGATGAACTCCTGGAGCGGGGTGTAGTCGGTCGAGCTGGCACGGCCGATGACGACCAGGATGTACTGGCCGATGGTGTTGGTGGTCGCCTCCAGGATGACCCCCTCCTTCAGCTCCAGGCGGCGGTCGGGGTTCAGGTGGCCGCTCAGCAGGAACAGGTCGATGGCCGACAGGTTGGTTCGCATCCGGCCCGCCAGGGCGTCCATCATGGCCAGGCCCGGACCGATGGAGCTCAGTCCCCCGTCGCCCAGCTTGGAGCGCAGCGCGGACAGCACGCGCTGCTGGCGCACCGATCGGGCGAAGTCGCTCGACTCAGCCGGCACGCTGGTGTAGCGCGAGCGGGCGTAGCTGAGGGCCTCCTCCCCGTTGAGGTGCAGGGTGCCGGCCTCGAAGGCCCCGGCGTCGAACACGCCGTTGTGGAAGCTCGTTTCGTTCCACGTGTAGCTGAAGGCCACCGGGTTCTGCACGGTCACGCCGCCGACGGCGTCAACCATCTCCCGGAACCCGGCGAAGTCCATCGCCATCCAGTGGTCGATGCGCAGGCCGGTGACCGCCGACAGCACCTCCGTGGTGAAGGCGGCCGCCTCCTCGATGCTGCCGTCGCTCGCCCGGTGGGCGATGGCGAAGGCCTCGTTGATCTTCCCGTTGTTCGGCATCTGGGGGAGCCCCTCGACCCACAGGTCGCGCGGCACCGGGATGATGGTGGTGGTGTCCGTCCGGGGATCGATGGACAGGATCTGGATCGAGTCCGCCAGGAAGCTGCCGCCCTGGTGGGTGGGGCCGCCGTACCCTAGCAGGACGACGTTCACCCGCTCATCGCCGTTCAGGGGACCGAAGAGGCGCGAAGACGCCGCCGGCTCAGTGGACACCGTGTCGTTGAAGGCGGCGACCCGCTGCCAGACCAGCACGCCGCCCACCACCGCCACGGTCAGGAGCAGCACTACGCCCACCAGGAGGATGCGCCCGATCGGTGGCCGCCGGCGCACGCCGACCGCGGCGAATGAGCGCGCCTCCGAGGCCCGGCCGGACCTGATGGCCGCCCGATCGCGCTCGTAGGCCACCGGGTCGATGCCCTGGGCTCGCAGCTCCTGCTCCCGGCGTGCCGCCTCGCGGATGCGACGGGCACGGGCGGTCGGTGTGGCGTGGGAGCGGGCTCGATCTCGGCGGAACATGCAGCCCGGCAAGGATAGCGGCGGCCGGCCCCGGCTGATCGGCCGGCTGGTCCTCGGCTGCGGCCGCTTCGGGTTGCTGGCGCCGGCGGCCGGCGCCGAATCACCACCTGTTGGTGGTAAAGGCGAGGAAGCGACCAGTTCGTCGCGAATTCACCAGCCGGTGATCACTGCGGGCAACGAAAGGGCCTCATTTCGGCCCCCGCCCCCGGGAACGTCGCCTTTACCACCAGCTGGTGGTTACTCCCCAGGGCCAACCCCCCGCCAGATCGGGCCGCCGACTGATAAGCGGTTGATCATCGGCCAGTAAGGGGTAGGAAGGCATGCTGCCCGCCATGACGACCGCGGCCTCCGTTTCGAGCCTCGCATCCTCGCTGCTGGCAAGCCTGGATCCCGAACAGCGGGCCGCGGCCACCCTTCCGGACGGGCCTTCGCTCATCATCGCGCCGGCGGGCAGTGGCAAGACCACGACCCTGATCGCCCGCCTCGGGGTCCTGCTGGAGCGCGGGGTGCCGGCCGAGCGGATCGCGGTGGCCACCTTCAACCGCGACGCGGCCCTGGAGCTCTCGGCGCGGATCAACGCACGCCTGGCGCCGTCGGTGCCCTCCGCGTCCCGGATCGAGGTGCGCACCCTGCACGCCCTGGCCCGCCAGGTCATGCTGGATGGCCGAGGCCCGCACGAGCTCATCGTTGACCGCCTGCCGCTGCTGCGCGCCGTCCTGCGTCGCGCGGCCGCCCGGGAGCCGCCGGGCCAGCCCACGCGCGGCCAGCCCGCCTCGGGCCTGCCGCCGCTGGCTGAGCTGGACACGGAGGTATCGGCCTGGAAGGTGGAGGGCCGCGAGCCGGCGCATCGCGCGTTGGTGGACGAGTACGGCGCCATGCTGGCGGCCCGGCGGGCCATGGACTTCGACGACCTCGTGGCGCAGGCGGTGACGCTGCTGGAGACCAACCCGGCCGTGCGCGCGCGCTGGCAGGCGCGCTTCAGCCACCTGTGCGTGGACGAGTTCCAGGACGTGGACGCCGGGCAGCTGCGGCTGGTCCGTCTGCTGGCCGAGCCCCAGCGCAACCTGTTCGTGGTCGGCGATGACGACCAGACGATCTATGCCTGGCGCCTGGCCGATGTGCGCCGCATCCTGACCTTCGAGTCGGCCTATCCCGGAGCGCGGCGGGTGCAGCTGGCCACCAACTACCGATGTCCCCGCCCGGTGGTCGCAGCCTCGGCGCGCCTGATCGCCGTCAACCGGGAGCGCTTCGTGAAGCGCATCGGGCCCGCGCCCGGCGCCCCGCCCTCGCCCGCCGCCATCGCCGCCTTCCCGACCACCGCACCCGACTGGCCCGATCACCTGGCGCGGCTGGCGGCCGGCGAGGCCGAGGCGAACCGGAGGCTGTGCTTCCTGGCGCGCACCCGCCATGAGCTGGATCCCGTGCTGCTGGCCCTCGTGCGGGCCGGGGTGCCCCACACCACCAGTGTGGCGGCCCCCGTGCAGGTCGAACCGGTCCGGGCTCTGGTGCGCGCGGCGCGCGGGCTGCCACCGCAGACGCTGCCCTTCGACGCTCTCGCGCGCCTGCGCGCCGCCCACGGCTGGCGCCGCGCGGACGCCTCCGACGCCCTTGGCGACGAGGAGCACGACGCCCTGGACGCGCTGATGGGCTGGACCGTCGGCTTCCGGCGGCTGGACGCCTTCCTGGCGGCCCACGACACGGCCCTCGCCAAGCTGGAGTCGCTGCGCCGGCCGGACGCTCTCGTGGAGCTGGTCACGGTGCACGCCGCCAAGGGACGCGAGTGGGAGACGGTGCTCATCCTGGGCATGGAGGAGGACCGCTTCCCGAACCGGCGCTCGCTGGTGGACGCGGCCGACCCCGGTCGGGCCCTGGAGGAGGAACGCCGCCTGGCCTACGTGGCCCTCACCCGCGCCACCCGGCGCCTGATCCTGGCCTTCGACCCGGCGCGCCCGTCACGCTTCCTGGGGGAAGCCGGCCTGGTGGCTCAGAGCCCCAGGTCGGGCGCCACCACCGAGAGGTAGCGGACCATGCGGGCCACGTGCTCGTCGAAGTCCAGGCCGATCTCCTCGGCCCCGGCCAGCAGCATCTCGCGCGGCACGGCGCGGGCGAAGGCCCTGTCCCTCATCCGCTTCCGAACGTGCTGGGGCTCGACGTCCGCCAGGCGCTTCGTCGGCCGCATGAGCGCCACCGCCACCAGGAAGCCCGACAGCTCGTCACAGGCGTAGACCAGGTGGTCCAGGCGGCTGGTGCGCGGGATGCCCAGCGCGTCGTTGTGCGAGCGCACCGCCTGCACCACCTCGGGCGCGTAGCCGCGCCGCTCCAGCTCATCGGCCCCGATGGCGCCGTGCTGGGCCGCGTCCGGGTGGCGCTCGTAGTCCAGGTCGTGGAGCAGGCCGGCCATCCCCCAGCGTTCGACGGTCTCCGGGTCCAGGCCATCATCGGTCGCGTAGCCGCGCACGCCGGCCTCCACCAGCAACCCGTGGCGGCGCAGCGAGGGGCTCTGGTTCCACTCCTCCAGGAGGGCCAGCGCGTCCGCCCGGGTCGGCCCGAGGTCGCCCATCAGGCCGGGACCGCGGCCGCTCGCTCGCGGCGCTGCTCGGCGGTGGCCCGCGCCGCCTCAAGGGCCGAGCGGAGGTATCGGCCGGTGTGCGAGGCCGCCTTGCGCGCCACCTCCTCCGGCGTGCCGGTGGCCACCACGTCGCCGCCGGCGTCGCCGCCCTCCGGGCCCAGGTCGATCACCCAGTCGGCGCTCTTGATGACGTCCAGGTTGTGCTCGATGACGACCACGGTGTTTCCCGCGTCCACCAGGCGGCCGAGCACCTTCAGCAGGCGGGCCACGTCCTCGAAGTGGAGGCCGGTGGTCGGCTCATCAAGGATGTAGAACGTCCGGCCGGTGGCGCGCTTGGAGAGCTCGGTGGCCAGCTTCACGCGCTGCGCCTCGCCGCCGGACAGGGTGGTCGCCGGCTGGCCGAGGTGGATGTAGCCCATCCCCACGTCATGCAGGGTCTGCAGCTTGTTCCTGATGGCCGGCACCGCGCTGAAGAAGTCGAGCGCCTCGTCGACGGTCATCTCCAGGATCTCGGCCACGTTCCTGCCCTTGTAGTGGATCTCGAGCGTCTCCCGGTTGTAGCGCTTCCCCTTGCAGACCTCGCAGGTGACGTACACGTCGGGCAGGAAGTGCATCTCGATCTGGACGATGCCCGCCCCCTCGCAGGCCTCGCAGCGTCCGCCCTTGACGTTGAAGCTGAAGCGCCCCGGCTTGTAGCCCCGCAACCGGGCCTCGGGGACGGCGGCCAGCAGCTCGCGCAGCGGCGCCCACAGCCCGGTGTAGGTGGCCGGGTTCGAGCGCGGCGTGCGACCGATGGGCGACTGGTCGATCTCGATCACCTTGTCGATGTGCTCGATGCCCTCGATCGCATCGTGCTTGCCGGGCCGCTCCCGCGCGCCCCAGATGCGCGCCGCCAGGGCCGGGTACAGGATCTGGCTCACCAGGCTCGATTTGCCCGAGCCGCTCACCCCGGTGACCGCGATGAAGCGGCCCAGCGGAAACGACACGTCGATGCCGCGCAGGTTGTTCTCCCGGGCGCCGCGGACCGTCAGCCACTGGCCGCTCCCCTTGCGACGACGGCGCGGGACGGGAACGTACCGGTCACCCCGCAGGTAGTCGGCCGTGATGGAGCGCGCGTTCCGCAGCAGGTCCTCCAGCGGTCCGGAGTGGATCAGCCGCCCCCCGTGCTCGCCGGCACCCGGGCCGATGTCGATGATCCAGTCGGCGCTGCGGATCGTCTCCTCGTCGTGCTCGACCACGATCAGCGTGTTCCCCAGGTCGCGCAGGCGCAGGAGCGTGGCGATGAGCCGGTCGTTGTCCCGCTGGTGGAGGCCGATGGACGGCTCGTCCAGGATGTAGAGCACCCCCATCAGGCTGGAGCCGATCTGGGTCGCCAGCCGGATGCGCTGTGCCTCGCCGCCGGACAGGGTGCCGGACGCGCGGTCCAGGGTCAGGTACTCCAGGCCCACGTCCACCAGGAAGCCCAGCCGCGCCCGGATCTCCTTGAGCACCTGGCGGGCGATCTGGTTCTCACGCTCGGTGAGCTTCTCCGGCAGGGCCTGGTGCCAGGCCAGCGCATCGGTCACCGACATCTGAGTGGTCTCGATGATGTTGCGCCCGCCCACCGTCACCGACAGCGACTCGGGCTTCAGCCGCATGCCGTTGCAGGTGGGGCACGGCCTGGTCGTCATGTAGCGCTCGATCTCGGCCTTGATCGCCTCCGAGCCCGTCTCGCGGTATCGCCGCTGGAGGTTCGGCACCACGCCCTCGAAGGTGGTGCGGAAGGTGTGGATGTTCCCGTTGCGGGCCCGATAGCGGACCTCGACCCGCTCCCCGCGGTTGCCGTACAGCACGATCTGCCTGGCCTCGGGCGACAGCTCGCGGAACGGCACGTCCATCCGGAAGCCGTAGCGCTCGGCGACCGCCTCCAGGATCTTGGCGCCCCACGACTCGGTGATCACCATCCGCCGCCAGGGCAGCACGGCGCCATCGGCCAACGAGCGCTCCTGGTCGGGGATCACCAGCTCCGGGTCGATCTCCAGGCGCGAGCCCAGCCCGGTGCAGTCCGGGCACGCCCCGTGCGGCGAGTTGAAGCTGAAGTTGCGCGGCGCCGGTTCCTCGAACGAGCCGCCGTGCTCCGGGCAGGCGTAGCGTTCCGAGTAGAGACGGTCCTGCTCGCGCCTGGCGGCATCGGGCAGGTGCACCAGCAGCAGCCCGTCGGAGAGGCGCACGGCGGTCTCGATCGAATCGGCCATGCGCGCCGCGTCCGGCCGCGGGGTGCCGTCCTCATCAACATGCCGCACGACCAGGCGGTCGACCACCACCTCGATGGAGTGCTTGTACTTCTTGTCGAGCTCGATCTCCTCGTCCAGGTCGCGCAGCTCACCATCCACCCGGACGCGCACGAAGCCCGCCGCCCTGACGCCGGCCAGGACCTTCTCGTGCTCGCCCTTCCGATCGCGGACGAGCGGCGCCATCAGCATCAGCCGCGTGCCCTCCGGGAGCTCGTACAGCTGGTCGACGATCTGCTCCACCGTCTGGCGCGTGATCTCGCGGCCGCAGATCGGGCAGTGCATGCGACCGATGCGCGCGTAGAGCAGGCGCAGGTAGTCGTAGATCTCGGTAACGGTGCCGACCGTCGAGCGCGGGTTGCGGCTGGCGCCCTTCTGGTCGATGGAGATGGCCGGGCTCAGTCCGTCGATCTGGTCGACGTCCGGCTTCTCCATCTGGCCCAGGAACTGCCGCGCGTAGGCCGACAGCGATTCGACGTAGCGCCGCTGCCCCTCGGCGTAGATGGTGTCGAAGGCCAGGCTCGACTTGCCGCTGCCGGACAGCCCGGTGATCACGATCAGCCGGTCGCGCGGCATCTCGACGTCGAGGTTCTTCAGGTTGTGCTCGCGCGCGCCGCGCACGACGATCCGGTCGGAGGGCATCGGGCGGATGATACCAGACCGATGTGAACGCCTGTTCGATTTGGACGCCGCTCACGGCGCGGCGGCGAGGAGGTCCCGGTACCACTCGCCGCTGGCCTTGATGGTCCGGCGCTGGGTGGCGAAGTCGACGCGAACGATCCCGAACCGCTGCTCGTACCCCTTGTCCCACTCGAAGTTGTCGAGCAGGGACCACACCAGGTAGCCGGTCACCGGCACCCCCGCCTCGAGGGCCTCGGCCACCGCCGCCACGTGGCGCGCCAGGTAGGCACGCCGCGCGGGGTCGTCGACGCGGCCGTCGGCGTCCGGCTCGTCGCGGAACGCGGCGCCGTTCTCGGTCACCATGATCTCCGGCGGGGCGTACTCGAGCTGCAGCCGGCGGAGGACGCGGCACAGGCCCTCGGGATGCACCTCCCAGCCCATGGTCGTGCGCTCCACGCCGTCGCGCCGGACGTGGCGCACCCCGAACGGCGCGGAGCCATCGGCGGCCACCGTCTCCCGCGTGTAGTAGTTCACCCCCAGGAAGTCGAGCGCGCCGGCCGGCGGCGGCTCCAGGGCCAGGCCGTCCAGGTGCCCAGCCGCCTCGTGCAGCG
>DASRYM010000095.1:0-24163 GCA_035687145.1 Candidatus Zixiibacteriota bacterium
CCCGCACACGGTGACCGTCGACGGTCGGCGGATCGAGGCCGACCGCTTCCTCGTCGCGAGTGGATCGCGGCCGGCGATCCCGAACATCCCGGGCCTCCGCGAGGTGCCCTACCTCACCAGCGACCTGCTCGATGCGGACGAGGCCCAGCGCCTGGCCGAGCTGCCCGAATCGCTGGTGGTGCTCGGCGGCGGGTACGTGGCCGTCGAGCTGGCCCAGATGTTCAGCAGGCTCGGCAGCCGGGTGACGATCGTGGCCCGCTCCGAGCTGCTGCGTGGTTACGAGCCCGGGCTGGGTGAAACGCTCGCGAAGGTATTCGCCCAGGAGGGCATCGAGGTCCTGACCGGGACCACGATCGACCGCATCGAGGGCGATGAGCGCGAGGTCCGCGTTCAGGGCGTGACCGCAGGCAGCGCTCGCATCATCCGTGGACAGCGGCTGCTCGTCGCGACCGGACGCATCCCGAACACGGACGGCCTGGGGCTCGACCGTGCCGGCGTGGCCACCGACGGCGTGGGCTTCGTCACCGTCGACCCGCGGCTGCGCACGAGCCAGGCGCATGTCTGGGCCGCCGGCGACGTCATCGGCCACCAGCACGGCTCCCAGATGGCGACGCCGGTCGGCGCGCGGCAGGGTCGGATCGCGGCCGAGAACGCCCTCGCCGACGCCCGGCGCGCGTTCGACGGTACGGTCATCCCGCGGGCGATCTTCACCGATCCCCCGATCGGCGCCGTCGGCCTGACCGAGGCCGAGGTCCGGGCTCGCCGCCTGCCGGCGGCCAGCGCCACCGCGCCGATGGAGTACGTGCCCCGCGCGGGCGCCATCCATCGCACGACCGGGTTCGTGAAGATGATCGCGTCCACGATCGACGAGCGGGTCCTCGGCGTCCACGTCATCGGCGAGGGGGCCGCCGAGATCATCCACGAGGCGGCGATGGCCCTGAAGTTCCGGGCCACGATCGCCGACTTCGTCGACCTCGTCCACGTCTACCCGACCATGAGCGAGGCGCTCAGGATCGGCGCCCAGGCCTTCAGCCGCGACGTCTCCAGGCTGTCGTGCTGCGCGGAGTGAGCGCGGACGCGAGCGGCGCGGACCCCGCCGCCCCGGATATGGAGATCGTGAACCCCCGCTCAGCGCGCCGGCAGGACACCCACCAGCATCCAGCGTGAGCCGGTCGCGCGTCGCATGGCGAACGTCAGCTCGAACGGCTGCTCGTCGCGCTCGAGCAGGGTGCCGGCCCGGTCGTAGCGCTCGGTACGGAGCGTGCCCCGCCCGGTCAGGCCCAGGCTCAGCCCGGTCTGCTCGCCGAACGGCACCAGGAGCGTGACGCGGAACGCGTCGAAGGTGTAGTGGGTGACGGTGGCGATGCCGGAGGTCCGCGCCTCCTCCAGGCGCGCTCGCATCTCGTTCAGCCGATCGCCGTGGTCCACCGCCGTCAGCAGCTGCGGGTCGTCCTCGAGGATGGCGGTGGTCTCCAGGGCCAGGTTCTGGGCCAGCGCAACGAGCACCTCGTGCATGCCCTCGCCCGCCAGCTCGTGGTCGAACTCGATGACCTCCGGCTCGATGGTGATGGGTGGCAACGTGGTGGGGTCGACGGCCGGGGCCGGACGGTTGAGCGCCTCGAGGCTGACCGACCCCAGGCTGCCGCGCGCGGGCGACCCGGCGGCCAGCACCGCCCCGGTCAGAACGGCGACCGCCAGGGCGGCAGTTCCGGCGCGCAGGGCCATCAGGCGTGCTGAGCCCGCACCGCGCAGCCAGGTGCGGACGTCATCGGCCTCCGAATTGGCGGCTGGCAGGAAGCGCTCGAACAGCGGTCGCGCGGCGCAGACGATCACCAGGCTCGCCAGCAGGCCGACCTTCGCGCCGAACTCGTCGGTCTGGGGCGCGATGAGCAGCACGCTCAGCACGGCAACCGCCGCCCCGAAGGCAACGCGCGCCACCTGTCCGGCGGGCACGGTCCTGGGGTCGGTGATCATGAAGAAGAGGAAGACGAGGACCTCCGGGGAGGTGACGATCACCCGCCAGAAGTCGGCGTCGCACACCGGTGTGAATGACCAGTTGGCGACCATGCAGTGGCCGCTGGCGGCGAGGAGGCCGATACCCGCCGCGAGCACGATCCAGAAGGAGGCCGCCAGGCCCAGCAGCCGGAGCCGGCGCGTGATCAGCAGGCCGCCGACGACGATGACCCCGTAGGCCAGCACCATCGGCGGCTCGAGCGGTGCCCACCAGAAGTCGAGCGGCTCCAGGTAGGGCAGGCCGACGAGCACGAAGGCCGCCACCAGGCCGATGTTCGACGGGTTGAAGACGTGCGTTCCGCGGTAGCGGATGACGTACTTCGACGCCAGCGAGAGGCCGGCCACCAGGGCGAAGACCCACCAGGCATGGAGGCTCCACGGCTCGTCCGGGGGCGTGCCCGCGACACGGAGGATGAGCGCCACGCCGCTGCCGGTCAGCATGGCGCTGGCGGGCCACACGAGGGCGCGCGCCTGGCGGAAGGTGATGGCCACCTCGAGGAGGGCGCAGGCCAGGATGGCGGCCAGGATCTGCGGCACGCTCACCCGGAACCCAAGGCCGACCTGGCCCAGGACGTGGACGGTGATGATCACCGCGGCGACATGGAGCCGCGGGTCCCGCAGGCTGGGCAAAACGAGCGGGTAGGTCGCTCCGCGCAGGGTCACGCTGCGGGCGGTCATGGGAGCGCCCCACGCGGAGACGGCGCGACTGCTCGGCGGGTCACGGAGCACCTAGCATACGCAGGCCACGCCAGATAGGATGCGAGCTGCCATGGCACGAGACGAGGAGCGCGCCCGCCGCGCACGGGAGCAACCGATCGTGGGGGGCCTGCCCGATGCCCCGGGCATTCAGGTCGCCATGCGGCTCACCCCCGGCCTGGGCCTGCACCTGCGCGGCCTGGCCGACGAGCTGCTGGTCAAGCCCTTCCCGGGCGCCACGCTGCGGCGCCACGAGCGAGAGCTGCTGGCCACGGCCGTGTCCGCGGCCAACGACTGCTTCTTCTGCATGGACTCTCACGGGGCCTTCGCGCAGGCCCTCATGGAGCGCGAGGGGGCCACCGAGCTGGCGCCGGTGATCGACGTGGTCAAGACCGGTTCCAGGGAGGGGCTGAGCGACAAGCTCCGGCGGCTGATGGACATCGCGCTCACCGTGCGGCGGGATCCGCTCGAGCTCACCCGGGCCGATGTGGAGGCCGCCCTGGCCGCCGGTGCCTCGGACGCGGACGTCCAGCTCGCGGTGCTCATCGCTTCCGCGTTCTCGATGTACAACCGCCTGGTCGATGGCTTCCGCGCCCAGACCCCGCCCGTGGTGGAGGCCTACGTCGAGCGAGCGGCCCAGATCGCCGAGCTCGGCTACAGCGCGCCTGCGCCGGCGCCGGCCCCGGCCGCCAAGCCGTCCTGAGGCAGCAGCCCCTTCAGCTCGTACGCAGCGTCAGGGCCAGGCCCATCTCCAGGCGTTCGCCGGGGCCGATGAGGCGCATACCGCCGGGTAGGCCTGCGAGCAGGCGCCGCAGGCCGTCCGGCGCGTGGGTCTGCGGCTCGACGGCGGTGGCATCCGGCTGCTCCGGGGTCGCCACCACCACGTGGTCCGCGGTGCCCGCGAGCTTCAAAGTCGCTGTCACGTCCAGCTCCGGCCACTCGAGGGTGATCGGCCCGTCCAGCGCGGTCCAGGTCGCATCCAGGCCGATGGCCGGCTCCGCCAGGCTTCGCAGGTCGTGGATCCCCTCCACCGCCACCGCCGCGGGCGACGGGTCGAGGTTGGACGGGTAGACTGCGCGGGCCGGCAGCGCCACGCGCAGGGGCCGGCGCCACCAGGGATGGAGGCCCAGGCCGCCGGGCATCGGCGCATCGGCCAGATTGGTCAGCGACAGGCTGACCCGGACGGTGGTCGCCTCCACGGAGAGCGCGAGCCGGCACGCGTACCGCCACGGCCACCCGTCACCGCCGGCCCGGATGCCGCACGTGGCTCCCTCCTCCTCCACCATCCACGACGCGGAGGAGACCTGCCCGTGAATGGCCGTCCCATCGGGGAAGTTGGGGTCGAGGCGAACCACCTGGTCGCCGACCCGCGTGGGCGTCGTGGCGAGGCGGTTGCACCAGGGCGCCATCACGTAGGCGCCCCAGAAGAAGGGATCCCACAGATGCTGCGCCGGGTCGGATGGCGTCCGCAGCAGGTCGTGGCCGAAGGCCCGCAGGCGATGGATGCGGGCGCCGGCATCGGGCAGCAGCACGACCTCGATCGGCCCGTCCGCCACGCGCAGCTGGCGCATCGGCTGCTACCCCTGCATGACCATGGCGCGGTTCGGGCTGAGCAGGAACGGCGGCAGGAATGCCGGGATGTTGGAGAACGGCAGGACGTCCGGGTGAAGCTCGATGCCGAGCACGTCCTCCATGAAGGCGCGGCGAGCCTGGATGCGGGCCCAGGGGTCGGGGAAGCGGGCCGCCAGCTCGGCGCGCAAGGACGCATCGGCCAGGGCAAGGCCATCCTCGATGTTGGTGGTGAAGTACGGGGTCCCGGTGGCCGGGATGATGTCGACCTGCAGCGTCATGCCGGAGCGCAGCTCGACGCTGGAGCCCGGCCACACCGGGGAGTTGACCCACTCGTCCAGGTGGATCTGGTGGCCCGGGTTGAGGAAGATGCCGAAGAACGGGTCGCCGAGGCGGCGCTGGATGATCTCGTGCAGCACGCCACCACGCTGGCCTACGCGGAGGGCGGCGTACCACTCGGCCACCGCGGCGAAGTAGGGCGCCACCAGGCGCTCCACGTAGTCGCGGGCGTCAGGCGGCAGCTCATCGGCCTCGGCGACCACGAATCCGGCTCGGCAGTTGAGCGCGCCCCAGATCCCGAACGCCACGGTGAACGGATCGCCGCGGGCGATCCGCCGGTCGCCGGGGCTGAGGAGACCGTAGCGGGCGCGCGGTCCGGCGCTGAGCATGAGGTGGCAGGAGAGCGGCCACCCGTTCCAGCCCAGCAGCGCCACCGCCTCGCGCTCGGTCATGCCCGGCTGCAGGCCGCGCAGCAGCCGCAGCACGCCGCTGGAGGTCTGGCAGGCCGCCCACTCCATCTGGGCCAGCGCCTCCACCTCGTTGACCACCCGCAGCCCATCGGAAGGGTGGATCAGGAGATCGGTCGCGTCCTGGACCCGTCCTCCCGGCCCAACCAGGGAGCGCAGCGTGTCCACCACGTAGGCCGGCGCGTCCATCCGCTCCGGGTCGCCATAGGTCTTCCAGCCGATGACCCCGACGCGCGACCCGACCCGGACGCCCTCGTCAGCCACCACCTCGTGCAGGGCGCGGGACCGGTCACGAGGCTGGCTCGGCAGGCTCAGCTCCT
Organism: Candidatus Zixiibacteriota bacterium; assembly: GCA_035687145.1. Lineage (GTDB taxonomy): Bacteria > Chloroflexota > Limnocylindria > QHBO01 > QHBO01 > DASRYM01. The sequence goes on from DASRYM010000095.1 coordinate 5,345, forward strand.
GGTGGAGGTGGCGCCGCATCGGCAGCGGCGCCGTCCCGGCCATGGCGTAGCACTCGTTGCCCACCAGCAGGGCCGGATCGCCGGCCATGCCCACGACCAGGATCGCCTCCTCGAAGCGCGGGTCGAACCCGGTCAGGTACGCCAGGTTTGCGGAGTGCTCGCGGTCGGCCCAGACCAGGATGACGTCGAACCCGGCCGCCTCCGCCCGCTCCCGGAGCCTCGACAGGCGCTCGACATAGCGGGCGGGTGGGATCTCCGGCATCGCGTCGGGCATGCCGAAGTCCGGCAGCTCGACCTCGGCCAGGCGCGGCGTCGTCACGGGACCCACGGCTCGACGCTGCCCGAGCCCCGTTCGATCACGCCGCGCGTGGCGGCCGCCACCCGGATCGGGCCCTCGCGGCTGCCGTCCGGCCAGGTGATCGTCACCTCGGCCTCGTCGGCCGAGCCCAGCCCAATGTGGATCCAGCCCAGCGACCCGCTGATGTGCCCGCCACCCACCGTCAGCTCGTGCCGCTGGGTCCGGTCGCCCGCGCGGACCTCCAGCCAGGCGCCGATCGCGTCGCGGTTCGGGCCGGGCTGGCGGAGGCGGAGGGCGATCCACCTGCCCATGTGCTCCGGATCATCGGCCGTCCCGCTCCCGACGTTCCGCCAGAGGAGGATGTTCTCCTGCCGGTTCACGACCACGAGGTCCAGCAGACCGTCCAGGTTGAGGTCCACCAGGGCGGCGCCGCGGGCCCGCGCGAAGCTGACGATCCCGGCGTCCGGCGCGGCCTCCACGAACGTCCCGTCCGACCTGCCCAGCAGCAGGTTGCTCGGATCGCGCGCGGCGAAGTCGAGCTGGGCCTCCACGTTGCCCTTCGAGACGAAGAGGTCGGCCAGGCCGTCGTTGTTCACGTCGGCGAACTCCGCGTGCCATCCGGTCGAGGGCAGGGTCGTATCGCCGGCGTACGGCCGGTGCGCGGTGACGCCCCGCTCCAGGGCGATGTCCCGGTAGGTCGGGCCGGCGCCCGGGGAGACCAGCGTCTGCAGCTTGTTGTCGCCCTGGCTGGTCAGGTACACCTCCGGATAGCCGTCGTCGGTCAGGTCCCGGCTGGCGATGCCCATGCCCCAGATGCGAAGCGGCCGCCAGCCGTCGGCCTCGGTGTAGAGCCTGGGGCGCCGATCCGGCTCGATCCTCCACAGCTGCTCGGAACCGTTCTCCCGGTAGTACTGGCGGTCATTCGACACGCGCAGGTCGCGCCGTCCGGACCGATCCCAGTCGCTGAACAGCATGGACAGCGAGCAGTACGACGGGGACAGCGAGGCCGGCGGCCGATACCGGCCGGAGCCGTCCGGCCGGAAGAGCTGGCCATCCACGCACCGGTACTCGTTGCGCCGGTAGGCCGCGAGGTCCAGGTAATTCCCGATGGCCAGCGTCGGCAGGGCGTTGTCCGCCTCCCACGTGGCGCTGAAGGCGGTGGACCAGTCGTCGCCGCCGTCGAACCCCAGCGCTTCGTTGGCGCGCTCGAAGCGACATCCACCCAGCCCGCGGAGCAGCAGGTTCTCACCAAGGCGGAGCACCGCCAGGTCGAGCACACCGTCGGAATCGAAGTCGAGCGGGTAGGCGCCGGTGACGTGCGCGACATCGGTGGTGGCGCTCGGCACTCGCGTGAAGCGCAGCGACCCACCGATCGGGCTGATGTTGCGATACAGCGCCGCCGGCGCGTCACCGCCGGCCAGGTAGAGGTCGAGCAGGCCGTCGTCATCGCAGTCGAAGGCGGCCACGCCACCCCCGACGACGTGCGTGAAGCCGCCGGTGTACGCGTGCTCGATGCCCGCGGCCTCGGCCTCGTCCACGAAGTGCGGGACTCCGGGGTCGCCGGCCAGCGCGGGGAGGCCGCCCGCCTTGAAGAACCCGGCGCCCCCCACGGCGAGCACGCCCGCGAGGCCCAGCACCCCCAGCCACAGCCGGCCACGCGGGAGCGTCTGCCTGTGCACGCCGCCCACGGACACGTCTGCAGCTCACCTAGGCCGGGGCCGCCGCCGCCGCTCCGCTCACTTCTTCGGCGCTGGCCAGCAGCCGCTCCATCACCTCGAGGTTGGCGACGGCGTCGAAGGGCGGGTAGGGGACCGGCCCGCCGTCCAGGATGGCGGCCGCGAACTGCTCGAACTCCACGGCGTAGGGGTCCGCGGTGGGGAAGGTCAGGACCTCCGTGTTGGGCGCAACCGGTGGGTCGCCGCCAGAGGTGAGGAAGACCTCCGTGGGTCGGTCCGGCGGGATGTTGAATGGGATGCCGATGGAGATGCGTCCGCTGGTGCCGTAGACGTGGACCCGCTGATCGTCCTCGGCGCGGGTCGAGCACGTGAAGGTCGCGACCCCCTCGGCGAACTCCAGGATGCCGCTGGTGAGGACATCGGTGCCGCCGACCGGGTCGCGGCGGACCGACCCCAGCACGCGCGTCGGCTCGGCCCTGAACAGCATCCGCGACAGGTTGACGCAGTAGCAGCCGATGTCGTACAGCGCCCCGCCGCCCACCTCGCGGATGTTGCGGATGTTGGTGGGGTCGTCGTTGAAGTAGGAGAACCAGCTCTGGACGGCCACCAGCCGGCCGATCCGGCCCTCGTCAACCAGCTGCCGGACCGCCACCCACGACGGGTGGAGGCGGTACATGAAGGCCTCCATCAGCCGGACGCCGGCCTCCTCCGCGGCCTCCACCATGCGCCTCGCCTCCGCGCTCGACAGGGCCAGCGGCTTCTCGCACAGCACGTGCTTGCCGGCCCGCACGGCCGCCAGCGTCCACGGGAGATGGAGGTGGTTGGGGAGCGGGATGTATACCGCATCCACCTCGGGATCGGCCAGCAGCTCCTCGTACGAGCCGTGGGCGCGCGGGATCCCCAGCTCGGCGGCGACCCGTCGTGCCCGGTCGCCATCGCGTGACGCGATCGCCACCAGCTCGCAGCGCGCCGCGCGGCGGATGCCCGCCACCACCTTCCGGCGCGCGATGTCGGCCGTCGACAGGACGCCGATGCGCAGCGCGTTCACTCCCGGCTCACCCCCACGAGGCTTCCGTTACCGGCCGGAAGGCGAGCTCCAGGATGCGATGGGTCCGGGGCCGGGTGACGGCGAAGACCACGGCCTCGGCCACGTCCTCGGGCTTCATCATCCCGGCGAGCTGGGGCATGTCCGGCGTCCGGCCGCGCCCCATGGCAAAGTCGGTGGCCACGCCGCCGGGGCAGATGCTCGTGCAGCGCACCCCCCGCTCGCGCAGCTCGTGGTCGAGCGCCGCGGTGAGGCCCACCTGCGCGAACTTGGATGCGCAGTAGACCGCCTCGTTCGGGAGTCCGCGCCGTCCCGCCTCGCTGGCGATCGTCACCAGGTCGGCGGCCGGGCTGCGCAGGAGGTAGGGAAGCGCGGCGCGCACCGAGTAGATGGCGCCCTTCACGTTGACGTCGATCATCTCCTCGAGGTGGTCGCGCTCGAGCTCCAGGAAGGGCCCGTAGGCCCCCACGCCGGCATTCACGACCAGGATGTCAATGCCCCCGAAGCGGTCGGCGGTGGCGGCCGCGATGGACTCCAGGGCCTCGAGGTCGCGCACGTCGACCGGCTGCGCCACGACGTCCGGGAGGCCGAGATCGTCCCCTGTGCGCGACGCCAGTCCCAACTTCGCTCCGGCAGCGGCCAGGGCGCGCGCGGTGGCGGCGCCGATGCCGCGGCTTGCCCCGGTCACCAGGGCCACTCGACCGTTCAGGCTCTCCACGCGTCGGTCTCCTCCATCGGTCTTGACACGCGATGGCGCGATGTACGAGTCTACGACAAACGTTTGACAAAGAGGATGACAAATCTGAGGGCAGGCGGCTTCCGCAGCGAGGCGATCGGCCAGCGCAGCGAGACGGTCCGACGATCGAACCTGGCGGTTATCGCCCGGCAGCTGCATCTCTACGCTCCCCTCTCCCGGTCGCAGCTCGTCGCGCGGACCGGCCTGACCCGCAGCGCCATCCGGGGGCTCATCGGCGAGCTGCTGGCCAACGGCCTGGTGTCGGAGGAGCGGTCGGAGTCGCTCGGCGTTCCGGGACGCCCATCCACGCTGGTGCGGCCCAACACCCTCGGCGCGGTGGTGCTGGCGCTCGAGGTCAGCGTCGACTCCCTGGCGGCGGCGATGGTCGGCTTCGGGGGCACCGTCCATCGCTCGGTCCGCGTGGAGCGGCCGCGCGCCCACCTGGCGCCCGATCAGATCGTGGCGGATCTGGTGGAGCTGGCCCGGCCGCTGCTGCGTCGCGTGCGCGACCGGCAGCGGCTGATCGGGGTGGGGGTGGCGATGGTCGGCATCGTGCGCCAGGTGGATGGGCTGGTCCGATTCGCGCCGAACCTCGGTTGGCGCGACGTTCCGTTGGGGAGCATGCTGTCCGCGGCCCTGGCCGTCGACGTCCCCGTCCTGGTTGCCAACGAGGCCGACCTGGGCGTGCTGGCCGAGCATCGCCGCGGCGCGGCGCGGGGCATCCGGGACGCGGTCTACATCGCCGGCGAGGTGGGCGTGGGTGGCGGGATCCTGGTGGACGGCACGCCCCTCCGGGGGGCGGACGGCTACGCCGGCGAGATCGGCCACCTGCCGGTCAACCCCACGGGCCGAAACTGCCGGTGCGGGTCGGTCGGATGCCTGGAGACCGAGGTGGGCGAGCGGGCCCTGCTGGACGCGGCCGGGCGGCCGCCGGACGGGGGCCCGGACGAGCTGGAACGGCTGCTGGCGGATGCCGAGGCCGGCGACCAGCGGGCGCTGGACGCGCTGCGTCGCGTCGGCGAGTGGCTCGGCGTGGGCCTCGCGGCGGTGGTGAATGCGTTCAACCCTCGCGTCATCGTCCTGGGAGGGCTTTTCGACCGGATCCACCCGTTCATCATCGAGACGGTCGAGAGCCGGCTTGCAGCGAGGGCGCTGGATGCGCCGCGCGAGCTGGTTCGGATCGTCCCGGCCGCCCTGGGGACCGAAGCGGTCCTGCTGGGCGCGGCCGAGCACGCGTTCGAGCCGTTCCTGTCCGACCCCGCCGCCTGGCTGGCGCCGCGGGACGGCGAGATCCGGTTGGCGAGCGCGTGAAGACGCCGGCCGCGGGCAGCACGAGTAGCGTGATGGAGGTGCAGGAGAAGGTAGACCGGGCGTTGACGAGGAGTAGGCTACGTCGGGCACATGTCGACGCCCGACCACAGTAGGCGGAGGGCACGTTCCATGAGGGTTCAGAGGATAGGGGCCGTACTCGGCGTGGTGGCCATCGGGCTGGCGGCATGCACCGGCACCCCGGGCGGCAGCGCGCCGGCCAGCGCTGGCGGTGACGGCGCGTCGGATTGCACCGTCGCGGTGTCCTGGAACAACTACCAGCAGCCGCGTTGGGCGGCCGCGGATCAGCCGAACATCAAGGGGGTGGTGGAGGCGGCCGGGGCCACCTACATCGAGGCCGACGCGAACCTGAGCAGCGAGCAGCAGCTCACCGACGTCAGCAACCTCATCGGCCAGGGGGCGGACGTGCTGATCCTGCTGGCGCAGGACCAGAACGCGGTGCTCCCCGCGGTGCAGCAGGCCAAGGACAGCGGCATCCCGGTCATTGCCTATGACCGGCTGATCGAGGATCCCGACATCCTCTACATCACCTTCAACAACGTCGGTGTCGGCGAGGCCCAGGCTGCCGCGATCCTGGAGGAAGTGCCCGAGGGCAACTACGTCCTCATCAAGGGCGACCCCGGTGATCCGAACGCGTCCACCTTCCTGCCCCAGGGCTGGGACAACGCCGGCCTGAAGGAGAAGGTCGACGCCGGAGAGATCACCATCCTCAACGGCCCCGAGGGCGGCAGCGGCGAGTGGCCGGCCGATTACGGGACCTACACCGACGCCTGGGACACCGCCACCGCCCAGGCCAACATGGAGGCCATCATCGACGCGGCCAACGCCGACGGCGTCACGATCGACGCGATCCTGGCCGAGAACGACAGCACGGCCCTGGGTGTGGTCGCGGCGCTCGAGGCGAAGAGCTACGGCTTCCCGCCGCTGAGCGGGCAGGACGGCGACCCCGGCAACCTGAACAACGTGGCGCTGGGCAAGCAGTTCGTCGACGTCTGGAAGAACGCCAACGAGCTCGGCAAGGCCGCCGGCCAGGCCGCGCTGGCCCTGTGCGAGGGGACGCCGGTGGAGGAGATCACCATCGACGTCGAGGACTCGGTGGCCCCGGAGGAGGGCAACAGCCCGGTCGACTTCGAGACGCCCGGTGGTAACACGGTGAAGTCGATCATCCTCAAGCCCACGCCGATCACCGCCGAGAACCTCAGCGTGGTGATCGACGCCGGCTGGTGGGTCACCAAGGAGCAGATCTGCGAGGGTGTCACGGCAGACGACCCGGGCGCGGAAGCCTGCGGCGTGTAGCCCCGCCGTCTGACCCACCCTGAGTGATGTGCCTGCGCCCCCGGTCCGCCCGGGGGCGCAGGTGTGTAACCTCGGCACAATCGGCATGAAGAGGAAGCCGCGATGACGGACGTGGTCGGGACACCACCGGTCGGGGGTAGCGCGTCAGCCTCGTCGAGGCTGCGGGGAGCCTTCGCGTGGCTGGACGGCCCGATGGCGCGCGTGCGCGCGTTCCTGGCGGCAGCCGAGGTCAACCTGCGCCTGTTCGGCATGCTGATCGCGCTGGGCGTGATCATCCTGTCGTTCAACATCCTGACCGACGGAACGTTCTTCCGCCCGGTCAACATGGTGACCCTGGCGGTGCAGGCGACCAGCGTGGCGATCCTGGCCACCGGGATGGTGCTGATCATCGTCTCGCGCAACATCGACCTGTCGGTCGGGTCGCTGGTGGGGCTCATCGCCATGACCTACGCCACGCTGATGACCGACTGGATGCCGAACGTCCTGGGCATGGGACCGGACTTCCCCTTCCGGTGGCTCATCGCGCTGGCCATGGGCATCGGCCTGGGCGCCCTGGTCGGCGCCCTGCAGGGCTTCATCATCGCCTACATGGGCGTGCCCTCCTTCGTGGTGACGCTGGGCGGGCTGCTCTCGCTGCGGGGCGCGATCTGGTACTTCTCCAAGGGTGCCGCCGTCACCGGCCTCGACCCGACCTTCCGCCTGCTGGGCGGCGGGGGTCGCGGCTCCATCGGGGGTGAGCTGACCTGGGCCCTCGGCGCCATCGGCTGCGCCGCCGTCCTGTTCTTGCTCTGGAACGGCAGGCGCCAGCGCCGGCGCTTCGGGTTCCAGCTCCGGCCGATGTGGGCGGAGGTCACGTATGCCGTCCTCGGCTGTGGGGCGATCCTCGGCCTGTGCTGGTTCGCGAACGGAAACTATTTGCCTCCGGCCCTGGCCAGTGAGTACGCGCGCGAGCGCGGCATCGTCGAGCCGCCGGGGGGCCTGAAGGTGTCCGCCGGCTTCCCGCTGCCGATCGTCCTGTTGATCGGGGTCACGGTGGTCATGACCTGGATCGCGACGCGGCGCAGGTTCGGCCGGTTCGTGTACGCCTACGGCGGCAACCCCGAGGCCGCCGAGCTGGCCGGCATCAACACCCGCCTGACGATCGTCAAGACCTTCGCCCTGATGGGCGTGCTGGCGGCCCTCTCGGCTGCGGTCGCCTCGGCGCGGCTGAACGGCGCCACGCTGGACATCGGGAACCTCTACGAGCTCTATGTCATCGCGGCGGCGGTCGTGGGCGGCACGTCGTTCGCGGGAGGCATCGGGACCATTCCGGGCGCCGTGCTGGGCGCGGTGGTGATGGCCACGCTGACCTACGGGCTCAGCTTCATGGGCGTGAACTCGCCGGGGCAGAACGTGGTGGCCGGCCTGGTCCTGATCGCGGCCGTCATGTTCGACTCGTGGACGCGGCGGAGGGCGGCACGATGACGGAACGGGAGGCACAGGCCGTGACGGGCGAAGCCGCGCCGGCCCAACCCCGGCTGGTGGAGATGCGCGACATCCGGGTGGCCTTCGGCGGCGTGCACGCCGTGGACGGCGTCAGCATCGACCTGCATGCGGGCGAGGTGATGGGCCTGGTCGGCGGCAACGGGGCCGGCAAGTCGACCCTGATGAAGGTGCTCTCCGGGGCGCATCCGGCCGACGCAGGGGAGATCTTCATCAACGGCCGGCCGGCCCACATCCAGAACCCGCGCGACGCGAAGGCGTACGGGATCGAGACCATCTACCAGACCCTGGCGCTGGCCGACAACCTGGACGCGCCCGCCAACGTGTTCCTGGGTCGCGAGCTCACGCATCCGATCGGGTCGCTCGACGACGGCGCCATGGAGGACGCGACGCGCAAGGTCATGGGCCGGCTGAACCCCAACTTCCGCGACTTCAAGAAGCCGGTGATGGCCCTCTCCGGCGGTCAGCGCCAGTCGGTGGCCATCGCCCGCGCCGTCCAGTTCAACGCCAGGATCCTGATCATGGACGAGCCGACCGCCGCGCTGGGCCCGGCCGAGACCGCCCAGGTGCGCAGCCTGATCCGGCAGCTGAAGGAGGAGGGCATCGGCATCTTCCTCATCAGCCACGACATCCACGACGTGTACGACCTCTCGGACCGGATCAGCGTCATGTACCAGGGCAGGATCGTGGGCACCGTTCGGAAGGAGGAGTGCACCACCGATCAGCTGCTGACCATGATCATCCTCGGCAAGCGGCTCGAGGAGGCGACCCGGGAGGAGCTCGAGCAGCTCGCCGGCTAGGCCGATGCCTCCCGTGCCAGGCGCGGGAAGATGTCCCGCAGGGCGGGGTAGAGGTCCCGGTAGAGGGCGTAGCCGTCCTCGTAGCGCGGGGCGTCGGGCCCCGGCTCGGCGACCACGCGGGTGCTGATCACCCGGGCGCACGCCTCGTCCACCGAGCTGAACCATCCGGCTCCCACCGCGGCCAGCAGCGCGGCGCCGTAGGCGGCGCCCTCGGCCGTGCCGACCGTCTCGATCCGGGCGCCCAGGACATCGGCCAGGATCTGCCGCCACACCGGGCTCACGGTCCCACCGCCCGAGGCGCGCACCCGCTCGGGCCGCGCGATCCCGGAGGCGACCATCAGCTCCAAACCGTCGCGCAGCCCGTAGGCCACGCCCTCCATGACGGCCCGCGTCAGGTGGGCGCGCTGGTGCCGCACGTCCAGGCCGATGAACGCTCCCCGCGCGTCGGGGTCAGGGTGCGGGCTGCGCTCCCCGGTGAGGTAGGGGAGGAAGAAGAGCCCGTCGCTGCCCGCCGGGACGCGGCCTGCCTCATCGCTCAGCGCGGCGTACTCGGTGCCGGCGGCGAGCGCGTCCCGGAACCAGCGCAGGCTCCCCGCCGCGGAGAGCATGACCGACATCATGTGCCACCGCCCCGGCACGGCGTGGCAGAAGGCGTGGACGCGCCCGCGCGGCTCCACGATGGCGCGCTCGGTGGCGGCGAACACCACGCCCGAGGTCCCCAGCGAGACGGTGACGACGCCCGGGGCCACGGCACCCAGGCCCACCGCGGTCGCGGCCTGGTCGCCGCCGCCGGCCACCACCGGCGTCCCCTCGACGAGGCCGGTGGCCTCGGCCGCCTCGGGCGTCACCTGGCCGGTGACCTCCGGTCCCTCGTGCGTCGGCGGCATCCACTGCGGCGCGATCTCCAGCGCCGCCAGCACCTCGGACGACCAGTTGCGCGCGGCGAGGTCGAAGAGGCCGGTGCCGGCGCCATCGGCCTTGTCGAGGGCGAGCTCCCCGGTGAGCCGCAGGCGGACGTAGTCCTTCGGCAGGAGGACGTGCGCCAGGCGGGACCAGACCTCGGGCTCGTGGCGCTGGACCCAGAGCAGCTTCGGCGAGGTGAAGCCGGTCAGCGCGTCGTTGCCGGTGATCGCCACCAGGCGCTCGAGCCCGAGCCGCTCACGGATCCGCTCGCACTCGGCGGCGGTGCGCTGGTCGTTCCACAGGATCGCCGGCCGCAGCACGCGCCGGTCGCCATCGAGGAGGACGGCGCCGTGCATCTGGCCCGCCAGGCCCACGGCCGCGACCCGCTCCCCGGTGACGCCCGACGACGCCAGGACCGACCGGATGGCCAGCTGGGCGGCCTCCCACCACAGCGCGGGGTCCTGCTCGCTCCACCCCGGCCGCGGGGCGCTGACCGGGTACTCCGAGGTCCCGATCCCGGCGACCCGGCCGGCCTCGTCGACGAGGATCGCCTTGGTGGCGGTGGTGGAGACGTCGATGCCGATGACGAAGCCCATCGGCTCAGGCGTCCTGCCGCACCGCCCAGATGTGCCGGTTGACGATGTTCTCCAGCAGCTCCTGCCGGCCGGAGACCGGCCGCGGGTCGATCCGGCCGTCGCGGACGGCGGCGGCAAGGTCCTCGAGGCTCCGCTCGCCGGCCATGATCGCCGCGCCCAGCTCCTGCGACCACCCCGCGTAGCGCTCGGTGCGCATCCGCTCCAGCTCTCCGGCCTCGATCATGGCCGCCGCGACGAGGAGCGCTCGGGCCAGGGTGTCGATCCCACCGATGTGGGCATGGAACAGGTCCGATCGGTCCAGGCTCTGGCGGCGCAGCTTGGCGTCGAAGTTGAAGCCGCCGGTGGTGAAGCCGCCGCCGCGCAGGATCTCGTACATGGCCAGCGCCAGCTCGTCGACCGAGTTCGGGAACTGGTCGGTGTCCCAGCCGTTCTGGTAGTCGCCCCGGTTGATGTCAATCGACCCGAAGACGCCCAGCGCCTCCGCGGTGGCCACCTCGTGATGGAAGCTGTGGCCCGCCAGGGTGGCGTGGTTGACCTCGATGTTGACGCGGTACTCGTCCGTCAGCCCGTGGCGCCCCAGGAAGCCGGCGACGGTGGCCACGTCGTGGTCGTACTGGTGCTTGGTCGGCTCATGCGGCTTGGGCTCGATGAGCAGGGTCCCCTTGAAGCCGATGCGGTGCTTGTGCTCGGCGACCAGCGCCAGGAAGCGGGCCAGCTGCTGCTCCTCGCGCGCCAGGTCCGTGTTCAGGAGCGTGTCGTACCCCTCGCGGCCGCCCCAGAGCACGTAGTTCTCGCCACCGAGCCGATGGGTCGCCTCCAGCATGTCCCGCACCTGGGCCGCAGCGAAGGCGAACACCTCCGGATCGGGGTTCGTGGCCGCCCCGGCGGCGTACCGCGGGTGGCTGAACAGGTTGGCCGTGCCCCACAGCAGGCGGAGGCCCGTGCGCTCCATGTGGGCAGCGATCTCGTCGACCACGGCCTGCAGGTTGGCCCGGGTCTCGGCGTAGGTGCGTCCCTCCGGGGCCACGTCGCGGTCGTGGAAGCAGAAGAACGGGACGCCGAGCTTGGCGAGGAACTCGAACGCCGCCGCGACCTTCGCGCGCGCCGCCTCCATCGGCTGCCCCGTGCCAGCCAGCCAGGGCCGGTCGAAGGTGCCGACGCCGAACACGTCCGAGCCGGGCCAGTTGAAGGAGTGCCAGAGACAGACCGCGATGCGCAGGTGGTCCTCCATGCGCTTGCCGAGGACCACGCGGTCGCGGTCATACACCTTGAAGGTGAACGGATCGGAGGAGCTCAGGCCGGCGTAGGGGATCGGTCCGGCCACGTCGGTGAAGAAGTCGCTGGTCAACTGCAGCCTCCTGCGCCAGCACCGAGAATCGTCGCCTGCAGCCTACCACACGTTTGTGAGAAAGCAGCACAAATGATGGCGCGGCGGGTTGGCGGGGGGCCGGGGGAGCCGAGGAGGCCGGCGCAGGTCGGCGCAGGTCGGCGCGAACCGGCGTAATTCACACCAGGTGCGCGTTGAGGAGCTGCGACCCTCGTTGAAGCGTCATAACTCACACCACGTGTGAATTACGGCGGCTCAAGCCGGCGTTCACGCCCGTAATGGTCACCCCACGTGCATTACGCGGGTTCGCCGCGTGATCGGCGTGGACGACGGCCGCCACCCGGCGTCGACGGTTAGTGCGATAGTGAACCGGAGCTCGACCGCGCGAAGCGGCCCGGCGTGGTGCCCAGGAAGGCGCGGAACCGGCGGGTCAGGTGCGCCTGGTCGCAGAAGCCGACTTCCGCGGCCACGTCCGCCAGCGGCTGCCCGGCCAGGATCCGGTCGCGGGCGGCATCCAGGCGACGGGCGACGACGTAGGCGTGCGGGGCAATCCCGAACGCCCGGCTGAAGGCCCGGGCCAGGCGAGTGGGGGACTCGCCGATGCGGGCGGCGGCCGCGGCCATGGTCATCGGCTCGAAGAGGTGCGCGTCCAGGAGCGCCCGAAGCTCCTCCGCGATGTCGCCGTCCGAGCGGCCGGTCTCGGAGGCGGGCGGCGGGTCCCCGAGCGCGGCGCGGATGCGCTCCACCACGAAGTGGAGCCGGGTATCGGCCTCCAGGAGGTCGTCCGCGCAGGCGAGCGCGTCGTGCAGGCGCGCCACGCGGTGGCGCAGGGCGGGGTCCGGCACCATCGGATGATCGACCGCCGGACCGATGAGGTCCTCGCCCAGCAGGCTCGTCTCCAGGTAGATGACGCGCTTGCGATAGCCGCCCTCCACGGCCGGGCGGCCGTCGTGCACGACGTGCGGCGGCAGGATCGAGATCAGCGACGGCACCGCCGCGCGCGGCTGCCGGTGGAGGTCGTAGCGGACCGCGCCCTCGTCGACCAGGAACAGCGTCCAGGTATCGTGCGTGTGGGGCGGGTAGACGTGGTCGACGAACCGGGCGTGGAACACCTCGCGGATGCCGGCGATCGGCGGTTTCCAGGCCCGGAGCTGCGGCGCGCTCGCCGCGGCGACGCCCATTGCACGATCGTACAAGACGCGGAAGCGGCCGCTTCCTAGCCTCCGCAGGCGTGGACGAGCTCCTCCCCCTGCTGGCGTTCGCGGTCGTGACGACCGGCACGCCCGGACCGAACAACGTGCTGCTCTGGGCGTCCGGGGCGGCCTTCGGCGCGCGGGCCACCCTGCGCCACGTGGTGGGGACGGCGATCGGGGTGGGGGGCATCGTGTTCGCGGTCGCCATCGGCCTGGGCGCGGTGGTGACCGCCGTGCCGGTCATCGGCCTGGCCATGAAGGTCATCGGCTCGGCCTACCTGCTCTACCTGGCGTTCGCCATCGCCCGCTCGGCGTCGATCGAGCAGGGAACCGCCGCGAAGCCGCTGGGCGTGCTGGCGGCGGTGGCCTTCCAGGCGGTCAACCCCAAGGTGTGGGTCTTCGCGCTGGCGGTCGGCACCGCGTTTCGACCGGCGGACATGCCGGTGGCGGCGGGGAGCCTCTTCGTGGCGCTCGTCGTCGCCGTGGTGGCCGGACCCACGGCGGCGGTCTGGGCGGTGGCCGGAGGGGTCGTCGGCCGCCTGCTGACCGGGGACCGAAGCGCCCGGGTGCTGCGCGTGGCGCTCGGTGTCGTGGTTGCGGCGACGGTGATCGGCGTCTGGGTGTAGGCTCGGGGCAGACCCGTGGCGCGCTCCATCCACCTCGCACATCCCGTTCGAGGGCCGGTCCGCCTGGGGCTGGTGATCCTCGCGTTCGTCGTGCTGATCCCCCTGGTCGGGCTGGCCGTGCTGTCGGCCGTGTTCTCGCCGGGCTACCTGTTTCGCTGGGCGGTCTGGCAGGACGCCGACGTCGGCGACTACGCCCGCTTTCCGGCGCGGCCCGTCGAGCAGGCGGATGAGCCCTTCACCCTCGAGGTGCCCAATGACCCGGCGGCGGCGGCCGCATCGGTGCGTTCCGCGCTGGAGGCTTCAGCGCCGGTGGGGACCGATGCCGAGGCGTTCCTGGAGCGGACCGGCACCCAGGCCTTCATCGTCATCCGTGACGACACGGTCCTCTACGAGGGCTACTTCGGCGGCTTCCAGCGCGACTCGACGGCCACTTCCTTCTCGGTGGCCAAGTCCTACGTCTCGGCGCTCATCGGGATCGCCATCCAGGAGGGGGCGATCCGCAGCGTCGACGACCCGATCACCGACTACGTGCCCGAGCTGCTGGAGCGCGACGAGCGGTTCGCCGACATCCGCATCGGCAACCTGCTGGACATGACCTCCGGCCTGCGCTACGAGGAGACCGGCCTGCCGTGGGGCGATGACGCGTTGACCTACTACTTCGACGATCTGCGCGCGCTTGCCGTCGAGCGGACCGAGATCGTGGAGCCGCCGGGGGAACGGTGGCACTACGTCAACTACAACCCGCTGCTGCTGGGGCTGGTGCTGGAGCGCACGACCGACACGAGCGTCTCCGACTACCTGGGCTCACGGATCTGGAGCCGCATCGGCACCGAGTTCCCGGCGTCGTGGAGCCTCGATCACGAGGGCGGCTTCGAGAAGATGGAGAGCGGCATCAACGCGCGGCCCATCGACTTCGCCAAGCTCGGGACGCTCTACCTGCAGGACGGCAGCTGGGACGGCGAGCGGATCGTGCCGGAGGACTGGGTCGCGGCCTCGGTCGACCCGTCGGTCGACGGTGCGGCGCCCGTCTACCCCGACAGCTTCCACCAGCCGTACGGCACCATCTCGCACCAGCGCTACTGGTGGCGGATCGCCCGGCCCGACGGGCGGTACGCCTTCACGGCGCTGGGCAACCACGGCCAGCTGGTGTTCGTGGTGCCTGACGAGGATCTCATCGTGGTCCGCAACGGCCGGGAGTACGGCATCTCCTCCTTCGAGTGGTTCGGCGTGCTCCTGACCATGGCCGACGAGCTCTCCGATACCGAGGATGCCGATGCCTGACCCGACCAACCGGCTGCCGCCCGGCGCCGAGCGCTACCTGGTCCACGCCATCGGCCCCGGCGCAGCTCCCCCGCGCAGCGTCGAGGTCGAGTTCCACGGCCGGCTCCGGCTGGGCCCGGATCGGTCCTGGATGCGGTTCACCGCGCGCGAGACGATCAGGGTGGGCGACTCCTTCGAGTTCGTGGCCCGCGCCCGTGGCGGGCCGCTGGTGGTGACCACGCAGGACCGATACCTCGACGGGCGCGGCGAGAGCCAGGTACGGCTCTTCGGGCTCATTCCGGTGGCGACCCGGCGCGGGCCGGACCAGGACCGCGCGATGCGGGCGCGCCTGGTCGTGGAGAGCGTGTGGCTGCCGTCGACGTTCCTGCCCGCCAACGGAGCCAAGTGGGAGGCGGCCGATGGGGGCCTCCGGGTCTCGGTCCCGGTGCACGGGGAGGACGTGTCCGCCGCGATGGACATCGGTGCCGATGGCGGCCTGCGGGCAATGCGGGTCGAGCGCTGGAGCGACCTGACGTTCGACGGGTCGTGGGCCATGGTCCCGTTCGAGAGCCGGGTGGCCGCCGAGCGGAGGTTCGGCGCGTGCACCATCCCGTCGCGGCTGGCGGCCACCTGGTGGGCCGGGACGGATCGGGCCTTCACCTTCTTCGAGGCCACCGTGGACGACGCCCGGTTCAGTACGTGACGCGCCGACCGCAACCACGGCCACCGTGGCGCGTGGCGCGTGGCGCGTGAGGCGCAGCGACTGGTTCGGCGACGGAGCGGGCCTGGGGTGCGTGTTCGGCTCCGCGTCCGGCTGGTTCCGGCGCGACGGCGATTCGCGCGCAAAGAGGTACGGCCGCCAGGGCGTGGCGGCCGTTTCGCGCCTGCCGCCGCCGTTGCCGGCGAGCGGCGGTGGGCGACGGCGGGAGGTATTCCCGCGGCCTCAGTCTCTCGATGCGAGCGCGTGGCCGAACAGGGCCGTTTGACCCACGTCCCGCGTCCGGTGGTCACACGGCGTCGTTCAGCAGCGAGCCGCCAGCGCCACGAAGTCCATGGACGAGAGCACGCCGATCGGCCGCCCGTCCTCGTCCACGGCCACCAGCCGATGCAGACGCTCCTCGTGCATGCGTCGCGCGGCGAAGAGGAGCGTGGCGGCGGCCTCGATGGTCACCGGCGGGCTGCTCATCAGCTGGCCGACGCGCATCGGGCTCTCGCGCCGCCGGACGAACACCTGCATCGCCGGCGTGGCGAGGTAGAGCAGGTCGCTCTGGCTGATGACGCCCACCAGCCGCCCCTCGTGGTCGACCACCGGCAGGCCGGTGATGCGGCGCCGGCGCATCAGCTCCTCGGCCTCCTCCACGGTGGCATCGGCCGGGATCGTAATCGGATCGGGGGTCATGAGGTCGGCGACGCGCAGGTTGACGGTGGCTGGACGGAGGTCGTTCGTCATCTCGGGGCTCCTCTCGTTGACGCGCCGACCTCAGCATTGCCGATGAGCAGCCATCCGACGACGGCCGGACGGCCCGATCCGCGGTGCCGAATGGTCCAACCGGCACTGGACCGGCGCGGGTCCCCGGCAGACCATGGGGTCACCTGTTCCGACTGCACAGGAGGGGACCAATGATGACCATGACCGATGCCCAGGCCGCGGACGCGATTCGCGCACACCACCGGGAGATGGCCACCGAGCTGCGGCGGCGCGTCGCCGCGGTGGGCACGGCCGTTCGCGAGGGACGGTTGGCTGATGACGCCCGGCAGGCGGTGCTCGCGTACCTGGATGCCGAGCTGCTGCCGCACGCCGGCGCCGAGGAGAAGGCGCTCTACCCGGCCGGCGACCGGGGCAACCTTGCGATGCTGGTGCGGGCGATGCGCGACGAGCACGTCAACCTGGTGAACCACGTGGATGCACTGCGCAGGGCCGCGGAGGCCGACGAGGTGATCGGCCTCTCCGCCGCCATCCTGGCGCTCTTCGAGTCGCACCTCCACAAGGAGAACGAGCTGCTGATCCCGGCGCTGGTCGCCGACCCGGAGGTCGAGCTGGGCCCGCTGCTGGAGGGCATGCACGAGCTGCTCGGCTGAGCCGGGCCCGTCATCCGGCCGATGGCCGGTGCGGCTCGCCGGGGACCCCGTGGACCAGGTGCTCGACCGCGAGCCCGTCCGCCACAAGGGCGTCGGCGATGAGCCGCCGATGGCAGCGCCACCACAGCGTCTCGGCGCACATGACGGCAAGCGCCTCGCCCGAGCGCGCCCGCTCCTCGAGGCGGGCCAGTGCCTGGCGGAAGGCCGGCGTGGTCATGTGCTCGGCGTAGCCGGCAAAGGCCGAGCTCCGCCATCGGGTGGCGGCCAGGAACCCGGGCGAGGCGCTCCGCCGGCCGCCCAGGGCCTCGCCCCACCACTCGTAGGCCAGGCCGCGGGCCGGCAGGTCCGTGGCCAGCCGGTCGCGCGACAGGTGCGGCTGACGCCGTCCGGCCGGGAAGCGGCGCACGTCGATCAGCGTCTCCACGCCGGCCGCCTTCAGGAGCTCGACGAGCTCGTCGGTGGATCGCGTCCCGTGGCCGACGGTGCGGACCACGGCGGCATCGGTCATTGGACTCAAGTCTGACAGGACGTCACGGTCGGAACGGCCGGCTCGCGCCGGCCCTCACCTCCGAACCCTGCTCGGCGCGGCGTCGGTCAGGCGGGGACCGGCTCGCCGATCGACCCCATCGACCGATAGGGGCCCGCTTTGCACACCTCGGCCATGACCAGACCGTCCGGGCGCTCCACCTGGAAGCTGTGTCGCAGCTGCGGGAGGCCGGAGCTGAGCGTCGCCCCCACCGAGCAGTAGCGCGTCGCCGACAGCTCGATGGCCCGCCGGACCGCCTCGGGATCAACCGGGCCACGGATGTGGTGCAGGATCTCGAAGTCGGTGAAGGCGGCGGGATGCTCGGTGCGCTGCACGCCCTGGACGCGGACCGCGTAGTCCTCGACCACCTGGCGCTTCTTGCGCAGGATGGAGATGACATCCATGGCGGTGCAGCCGGCGAGGGCAGCCACCAGCAGCTCGGCGGGACGCGGCCCGGAGTTGCCCTCGGCGCCGTCGACCACCACCGGCGACAGGGCGACCTGGCCCGCCGGCCAGGGCCGTCCGGCCCAAATGCAGCCCCTACCGCGCGCCGCGCCAGGCGGTGAGGTACTTGCGGCGGTACTTCGCATCGGCCTCCGTGTCGATCAGCGCCAGTGCCCGATCGCGCACGGCCGGGTCGCCGGTGGCGTCGTGGAGCTGCCGGAGCCCGACCGCGATGTCGTAGCGCACCAGCGTGCCGTTCTTCTCGTCCGCCGCCTCGCCGAAGCGCGCGGCCAGGGCATCCAGCAGCGCTGCCCGCTGTGCATCACCGGCCAGGCCCACCCGCCACAGCGACTGCAGGGCGTGGCGGGCGGTCACGAAGCGCTGGTCGCGGGTGACCGCCACCAGGGCCGGGAGGTCGCGGAGGATCCGCCGCTCGGGGTCGCTGCTCGCCAGGCGGGCCAGCAGCTGCGCGGCGATCGACCGATCGTGGTTGTCGGCGGCGGCCAGGTGCTGCACCACGTCGTCCCAGACCTCGTAGGCCCAGGGCGCCTCACCCTCAGCGGCGGCCAGGACCTGGCCGTAGGCCGCGTTCTGGCGGTCGCGATCGGTCGACCACAGGTCGGCGTAGGCATCGGGCCGGCGGGGGGAATCGCTCATGAGCGCAGCGCCGCGATCTGGATGAGGTTGCCGCAGGTGTCGTCGAGCACCGCGGTCGT
The DNA here is from genome assembly GCA_035687145.1 of Candidatus Zixiibacteriota bacterium. Taxonomy (GTDB): domain Bacteria; phylum Chloroflexota; class Limnocylindria; order QHBO01; family QHBO01; genus DASRYM01. Next base: position 23,677 of record DASRYM010000095.1, read on the forward strand.
CACCGGGCCGAGGTCGGTGGGCGGCTGGGTGAACGTCACGCCGAGCCCGATCATGCGCTCGTACTCGGCCCGGACGTCGTCCACGGCGAACGACGCGATCGGGATGCCGTCCTCCACCAGCGCGGCCTTGTACGTCTTCGCGGCGGGGTGCTGGTCGGGCTCCAGCAGGAGCTCCACGCCATCGGGGTCCTCCGGGGACACCACGGTCAGCCAGCGCGCGTCGCCGGTGGGAAGGTCCTGCTTCTTCTGGAAGCCGAGGACCTCGGTGTAGAAGCGGAGCGCCTTCTCCTGGTCGTCCACCGGGACGCTGGTGAGGTGAATTCGCATGTCGATCACTCCGATGCATCCAGCCAGCGGCTCACGATGCCCCGCAGGGGCTGGGTCCGCAGGTGATGGAACCTGTAGCGGCCCTGGCGACGCACGGTCACGAGTCCGGCGGCCTCCAGGACGTCGAGGTGCTGCGAGATGGCCTGCCGGCTCGACCGCA
>DASRYM010000096.1:0-3490 GCA_035687145.1 Candidatus Zixiibacteriota bacterium
CCTCCGCCGGCGCGGGTGCGCCGGCCCCGGCCAGCACGCCCGCGATGTCCTCGTCGGGCTCGGCGATGACCGCGATGAGCGCGCCCACCGGCGCCCGCTGGCCGTCGGGGACCAGGATCTTGCGCAGGACCCCGGAGCCGAACGCCTCCATCTCCACGTCGGCCTTGTCGGTCTCGATCTCGGCCAGGATGTCGCCGCCCTGGACGCGGTCGCCCTCCTTCTTGAGCCACTTGATGACCTTGCCGGTTTCCATGGCCTCGCTCAGCTTGGGCATCACGACCCGGGTGACGGCCATCGCTCAGGCTCCCTTGGCGTAGCAGACGCGCCGGATGGCGTCGGCGATGCGTTCGGTGGACGGCGTCTTGGCCCGCTCCAGGTTGCGCGCGTACGGCATCGGCGCGTTGGCCCCCGTGACGCGCTCCACGGGGGCGTCCAGGTCGTCGAAGGCGTGCTCCTGGATGAAGGCGGCGATCTCCGAGCCCATGCCGGCGAAGCCGGCGCCGGCCTCGACCACCACCGCCCGGTTGGTCTTGCGGACCGAGCGGATGATCGTGTCGATGTCCATGGGCCGGAGCGTCCGGGGATCCACGACCTCGACCGAGATGCCCTCCTTGTCCAGGGCCTCGGCCGCCTCCAGCGCCCGGTAGAGCATGCCCATGTAGGCGACGACGGTGACGTCGCGGCCCTCCCGCCTCACCACCGCCTGGCCCAGCGGAATGACGAAGTCCGGGTCCTCCGGCACCTCGCCCTTGACCGAGTAGAGCGTCTCCGACTCGATGAAGATGACCGGGTTGTCGTCGCGGATGGCGGCCTTGAGCAGCCCCTTGGCGTCCATCGGCGTCGAGGGGCGCACGACCTTGAGGCCCGGCACGTGGTAGAAGTACACCTCCATCGACTGCGAGTGCTGGGCGGCGAGCTGATGGGCGGGGCCGCCGGGGCCGCGGACCACGATCGGGATGTGGTACTGCCCGCCCGACATGTAGTGGATCTTGGCCGCCGAGTTGACGATCTGGTCGAGCGCCAGCAGGGCGAAGTTGAAGGTCATCATCTCGACCACCGGCCGCAGGCCCACCATGGCGGCGCCGATGCCGACCCCGGTGAAGCCCGACTCGGCGATCGGCGTGTCGACGACGCGCTGGGGACCGAACTCCTTCAGCAGCCCCTGGGTGACCTTGTAGGCCCCCTCGTAGAGCCCGACCTCCTCGCCGATGATGAACACGCTCGGGTCCCGGCGCATCTCCTCGCGCAGCGCCAGGTTCAGGGCCTCCCGGTAGGTCATGACCGCCATCGGCTCAGTCCTCCTTGTACACGTCGGTCATGAGCCACTCCACCGGCGGCTCCGGCGAGGCGTCGGCGAAGGCCACCGCCTCGTCGACGGCGTCGTTGACGTCCTTCTCGATCGCCCGCACCTCGTCGTCGGTGAGCCAGCCGGCCCGAAGCGCGCGCTCCCGGAAGAGCAGGATCGGGTCCCGCTGCCGCTCCCGCTCGACCTCCTCCTTGGTCCGGTAGATGGCCCCCGCCGGGTCCCGCATGGAGTGGCCGCGGAAGCGGTAGGTGCGGGCCTCGATCAGCGTCGGCGTGCCGTCCTGCCGCGCCCGGGCCACCGCCCGGCCCACGACCTCCCGCACCGCCAGCACGTCCATGCCGTCCACCGGCTCGCACGGCATGCGGTAGGCCTGGCCGAACTTCCAGATCTCGGTCTGGGCCAGCGCCCGCTCCACCGCGGTCCCCATCGCGTAGCGGTTGTTCTCGCAGATCCACACCACGGGCAGCTTCCACAGGGCCGACAGGTTCATCGCCTCGTGGAACTCGCCCTGGGGCACCGCGCCGTCGCCGAAGTAGCAGACGCAGACCTGGTCGCCGCCGCGGTACTTGATGGCGAAGCCCACCCCGGCCGCCAGCGGCAAGTGGGCGCCGACGATGGCGTGGCCGCCCAGGAAGTTGACGCTCCGGTCGAACAGGTGCATGGAGCCGCCCTTGCCCTTGCAGAGCCCGTCCCGGCGGCCGAAGAGTTCGGCCATGACCCGCCGGGGGTCCGAGCCCTTGGCCAGGCAGTGGCCGTGCTCGCGGTAGGCGGCGATGGCGTAATCGTCGGGCCGCAGCACCGAGGTGGCGCCGACCGCCACCGCCTCCTCGCCGATGTAGAGGTGGAGGAAGCCACCGATCTTGCCCAGGGCGTACGCTTCGGCCGCCTTCTCCTCGAAGCGGCGGATGAGCACCATGTCGTAGAGCAGCCGCCGGGCCAGCGCGCTGTCCACGCCGTCGGCCGCCGCCCGCCGGGATTCGGTCCGTTGCGCCATGACTGTCTCCTACCAGCGCATCAGGCTGAGGTCGTCCACGCTGAGCCGCTGCCGGACGCGGAAGATGGCCACGATGATGGCCAGGCCGACCGCCACCTCGGCGGCGGCCACCGCCATCACGAAGAACACGAGCGCCTGGCCCTCGGCATTGCCGGCCCGCTGGCCGAAGGCGACCAGGGCCAGGTTGGCGGCGTTGAGGGCCAGCTCGAGGGACATGAAGATCACGAGCGGGTTGCGGCGCAGCACCACCCCGCACACCCCGATGGTGAAGAGCACCGCCGACAGGGCCACGTACCAGGTGTCGGGCACCATCACGCGCGTCGCCGGGCCAGGAGCAGCACCCCGACCATCGCCGCCAGCAGCAGGACCGAGGTGAGCTCGAAGGGCAGCAGGTAGTCCGTGAACAGGAGCCGGCCCAGGGCGGCCACGTTGCCGGCCGGGGCCGGGGCGGCCGGCGCCGGCACGGCGGCCCGGCCGGCCAGCAGGATCACCCCCAGCTCCAGCAGCAGGGCCGCGCCCAGCGGCGCGGCCAGCAGCCGCCAGGCCCGCCGCGGGTCGGGTCCGGTCTCCTCCTTGCCGGGGATCAGCACCATGATCGCGAAGACGAACAGGACCATGATGGCGCCGGCGTAGACGATCACCTGGGCGGCGGCCAGGAACTCGGCCCCCAGCATCAGGTACAGGGCGGCGATGCAGCCCAGGTTGACCACCAGGAGCAGCGCGCCGTGGATCGGGTTGCGGCGCAGCACCAGCCCCAGGGCCGAGGCGACGGCCAGCCCGGCGATCAGGACGAAGGCCACCCGCGGCATCATGGCGTCCGGTCGGCCGGGATGGGCACCGGCGAGGTGGGCCGGCCGTCGGGGCCCGCCGGCTCCAGGGCCAGCAGGGTCTCCATCGAGTAGATCATCGAGCGGCGGTTGTAGGCCGAGAACTCCAGGATGCCGGTGTCCATGCGGATGGCGTCTTCCGGGCAGGCCTCCACGCAGTAGCCGCAGAAGACGCACTTGCCCAGGTCGATGTCGAACCGGACCGGCACCTTCTCGATGTCGGGGTTGGGGTGCTCGCCGGCCACGATGTAGATGCACCGGGCCGGACACACCGTCTCGCACATCATGCACGCCACGCAGCGCGGCGAGCCGTCCTCGCGGCGGACCAGCCGGTGCAGCGTCCGCAGCCGCGGCGCCAGCGGC
>DASRYM010000097.1:0-21767 GCA_035687145.1 Candidatus Zixiibacteriota bacterium
TGGCCCAGCTGGGCGAGCGCGCCGCCCGGGCACGGAGGGCAACCACGGCCGCCACACCGGCCGACGTGGAACCGGAGGGGGAGCCGGAGGTCTCGGCCGAGCGGCCACAGCCGCGGGTCGGGCTGTGGGCCCGCAGCCGGACGCTGGGCAGCGCTGGACGGATCGTGGAGGTCAGCGGCCGTACCGGGCGGGTGACGCTCGAGACGGACGGGCCGCGGGTCGTGATCCCGGCGGAGGACGTGGAGGTGATCCCGGAGCCGATCAGCGGCCCGACGCCGCGCGACCGGGAGGCGGAGGAGCTCCGGCGGCGCGCCGCCAGCCGCATCAGCCCGCGTCTCGACCTACGGGGAGAGCGCGTGGAACCGGCCCTTGAGCGATTGGAGGCCTACCTGGACGAGGCGCTGCTGGCCGGCCTGGACGAGGCGGTCATCGTCCACGGCTCGGGGACCGGGGCGCTGCGCCGCGCGGTGCGCGAGCTGCTGGCCGAGCACCCCCGGGTGCGCGGGATCCGGCCCGGGCGCCGAGAGGAGGGCGGCGACCAGGCGACGGTGGCGCTCCTCTAGCCGCCCTCGCCATCCGGGGTCGGCGCGGGAGTGGCCGACGGCGTGAGCGCCGGCGTCGGAGGCGGCGGCGGACCGGGCGTCGCCGATGCGGTCGGCTCCGCGGTCTCCTCGGGGGTCGGCGACGGTAACGGCGTGGGCGTGTCCGACGGCCGCGGCGTGGAGGTCGGCACCTCGCCGGGGACGCAGGTCTCGGTGGGCGCCAGCGGCGCCCCGAGAGGCGGGGCCGGTGCGCGGCGCAGCTGGTTCTCGCGACCCTGCCACTGCTCGATCCAGGCCTCGTTGGCCGCGTCCCAGGTGGGATGGTGGTCCTCCCACGAGGAGAGGTCGATGTAGACCCGCTCGGCGGGCACCGGCTCGCCGGGCTCGGCCGACGGATCGGGCTCGCCGGAGGGCGCCTCGGTCTCGAAGTCGCCGCAGCCCTCCTGCCAGATGCGACCGGTCTCGGCCTCGATCCGCAGCCGGCGGTGAACCGTGTCGCGCTGGGTGGGCACGTTGCTGGCGGCGAAGACCTCCGTCACCGTCTGGGCGGTGTTCTCGCCGGGGAGCAGGCCGCTGATGGCGTCCACCTGCAGCTCCACGATGCCCTCCGGCCGCGGGAAGTCGCGCACCGGGATCTGGTTGTGCTCGGCCACCTCCACCATGTAGTCGTGCCAGATGAAGGTCGGTCCATCGGCGGCGAACACGTCGGCGATGGGTGTGAAGTCGCTGTTGCCGACCCACACCCCGGTGACGATAGCCCCGTCGCTGACGGTGGGATCGGGGTCCGGCGCCAGGTAGCCGAAGGCCTGCAGGTCGCGGAAGTCGTTGGTGGTGCCGGTCTTCAGCGTGGCCGGCCGGCGACCGCCCTCGGTCAGCAGCTGGAAGCGCTGGCCCCACACCGAGTTTGCGGCCGGATCGGTGTTGTCGGCCAGGATGTCGGTCGTGAGGTAGGCGGCCTCGGCGGACAGCACGCGCTCCGGCTCGGGGCCGTCCTCGGCGTGGTCGTAGATCACGTTGCCTTCGGGGTCCACGATGCGCTGGATCAGGTACGGCTCGGCCCGCACCCCGCCGTTGGCCAGCACGCCGTAGGCGGCGGCCAGGTCAAGCTGGTGGACGCCGATGGTGCCCAACGTGAGCGACGGCACCGCCACGGTGTCGTGCGACGGGTCCCACTCCAGGCCCATCCGCTCGGCCATGGCCACCACGTTCTCGGTGCCGATCAGCTGCTGGGCCTTGGCGACCGGGATGTTCCACGAGTACTTCAGCGCGTCGCGGACGCGGACCGGGCCCCGCTGCCCGCCGTCGGCGTTGGGCACCGAGTAACCGTCCACGATCTCGCCCTCGACGTCCATGAACATGGTGGCCGGGGTAACCACCCCGCGCTCGAAGCCGGTGGCCCAGGTGATCGGCTTGAAGGCCGAGCCGGACTGCCGGAAGGCCTGTCCGACCACGTCGTACGCCGGCTGGTGGGCGTCGGTCGCCTCACCGTAGTAGTTGGCGCTGCCGACGTAGGCCAGCACCGCGCCGGTGCGGTAGTTGAGCGTGACCAGCGCGTCGTTGTTGATGTTGCGGCCCTGCAGGCGCTTGATCCAGGTCAGGGCCTGCTCGCCGTACTTGGCCACCAGCTCCTCATCGGTCAGGCGGTCGAGGTCGTACGCGACGCCGGCCCACTTCTCGGCGAAGACCTGGTAGCCCTCGTAGTCGAGCGTGGTCTCGATGCGCAGCCCGGCGGTGTCCAGCCGCTCCTCGCTGCCGAGCAGCTCCTGCGCCTCGCGGCGCACGGCGTACACGAAGTGCGGGGCGCGGTAGTCGGTGTCGCGCGGCGGCGCCAGCACGATCTGCTCGGCCGCGGCAGCATCGGCCTCCTCCTGGGTGATGTAGCCGTCGCGGACCATGTTGCGCAGCACCAGCTCCTGGGTGGCCTGAGCCTGGGCCGTGTCGGGTACGACCAGGATGGTGTTGCCCTCGGCATCGGTCTGCTCGATGGCCTCCTGGGTGGGATCCAGCCGGCTCGGTGAGCGGACCAGGCTGACCAGCATGGCGGCCTCGCCCAGGGTGAGCTGGTCCTCCGGCGCGTCGGAGGTGATGTCCTTGCCGAAGTAGGCCTCGGCCGCCGCCCGGATGCCATACGCCAGGTTCCCGTAGTAGACCTGGTTCATGTACATCTCGAGCAGCTGCTCCTTGCCCTCGCGGCCGGCGTACTGCTCACCGACCTGCAGGGCCAGCAGCGCCTCCTTGATCTTCCGCTCGAAGATGCGGTCCGGGTCGGCCATGAGCTCCGCGTCCAGCAACCGGATGCGGACCAGCTGCTGGCAGATGGTCGACGCGCCGGACACGATGCGGTCCGCGCTCAGGTTCTGGAGCGCGGCGCGCACGATCCCCCTGAAGTCGATGCAGGGGTTGGTCCAGAACGTCCGGTCCTCGGCGGCCACCTGCGCGTCGACCAGCAGCTGCGGGATGTCCTCGAAGGCGATCGGCTCACGCTGCTCGGTGGCGAAGGTGGCCAGCTCCACGCCGTCGGCGGAGAGCACGGTCGACGCCTGATCCAGCTCGAAGTCCTCCAGGGCCGATGGATCGGCCAGGCCGACCGTGTAGGAGGCGTACAGCCCCAGCAGGCCGATGAAGAGGGCCACCCCCAGCACCCCGAAGGCGCCCAGGATCAGCAGCGGCAGCGCAGCCGGCCCCGACCGCGACGCGGCGCGGCCACGTCGGGGATGGGGTGGACCGGAAGGTCGGGGTGCCGCGCCACGATAGGGCGGCGGTCGTCGGGACATCGGTGCGTGACTCTAGCACGCGAGCCGACCGGGGGGCGGATGGCCCCTATACTCATCGGCCCATGAGCGGCCGGATCATCGATGAGCTCGAGTGGCGGGGCATGATCGCCATCTGCACCGACGTGGGCGCCCTGCGGGCGGCCATGGACACCGGGCCGATCACCTTCTACTGCGGCTTCGACCCGACCGCACCCTCGCTGCACTTCGGCAACCTCGTCCAGCTGGTGACCATGCGCCGCATCCAGGAGGCCGGCCACAGCCCGATCGCGGTGGTCGGTGGCGCCACCGGGCTGGTCGGCGACCCCAGCGGCAGGTCCTCCGAGCGGGTGCTCAACGAGGAGGACGTGGTGGCCGGCTGGGTCGACCGCATCCGCGCCCAGGTGGAGCGCTTCCTCGACTTCGAGGGCCAGCACCCGGCGCGCGTGGTCAACAACCTGGACTGGACCGGGCCGATGAGCGCCATCGCCTTCCTGCGCGACATCGGGAAGCACTTCAGCGTGTCACGCATGCTGGACAAGGAGGCGGTGAGCGCCCGGCTCCAGGCGGGTGGCATCAGCTACACCGAGTTCAGCTACCAGATCCTGCAGGCCAACGACTACCTGGAGCTGTACCGCCGCTACGGCTGCACGCTGCAAACCGGGGGCTCCGACCAGTGGGGCAACCTGACCGCCGGCGTGGACCTCATCCGGCGCGTGGAGGGGGTCTCGGTGCATGCGCTGGCCACGCCGCTGTTGACCAGGGCGGACGGCACCAAGCACGGCAAGACCGCGGAGGGCTCGGTCTGGCTCGATCCCGAGATGATGAGCCCCTACGCCTTCTACCAGTACTTCATCAACGCGACCGATGACGAGGTCGGTCCGCTGCTGCGCACCTTCTCGTTCCGCTCGACCGAGGAGATCCAGGCGCTGGAGGCCACCATCGGGGAGCGACCCGAGGCCCGCGAGGCGCAGCAGGTGCTGGCCACCGAGCTGACCGCCCTGGTGCACGGCGAGGACGAGGCGCGCCGCGTGGCCGCCGCCAGCCGGGCCGTGTTCGGCGGCGCGGACGGGGAGCTCCGCGAGCTCGACGAGCGTGTGCTGGCCTCGGCCGCCGCCGAGCTGCCGCGCCTCGAGGTGCGGGCGGAGATGCCCAGCCTGCTGGACCTGCTGGTCGAGAGCGGTCTGGCGTCCAGCCGCTCCGACGCGCGGCGCACGATCGCGGAGGGGGGTGCCTACCTGAACAACCGCCGGGTGACCGACCCGGCGCTGGTGCCGGCGACGGACGACCTGCTGCACGGGCGTTGGCTGCTGCTGCGCCGCGGGAAGCGCCGCGTGGCGGTGGTGGAGAGGACCTGACAGGCTGCGGCTGCAGGGATTCCTCATCGGCTCCCCAGCGGAGCCCGGGACCGGCGTTGGGCTCTCAGCGGTTGTCAGCGGCTCTGCCGGGGAGCCGGTGAGGGGATCGGCGGCCGACGCCGCGATCTCCGGCTCCGCACGCGAGCCGCTGACTGGATTCGCGACGTCGCCGCCGCGCCGCGGCGCATCCGCCGCAGCGGCGCCATCGGCCTAGTGCCTATCGCCGGCGTTCGCCCTGGCGCGCTCGGCGATCACCTTCTCGGCCAGGTTGTGCGGGACCTCGGCGTAATGGTCCAGCCGCCAGCTGAAGCGGCCGCGGCCCTGGGTGATCGACCGCAGCTCGGTGGCGTACTGGTACATCTCGGCCTGCGGCACCTGGGCCCGCAGCCGCTGCATGCCGTTCGAGGAGTCCATGCCGAGCACGTGCCCGCGCTTGGCGGTGATCTGGCCCATGACGTCACCCATGTACTCGTCGGGGACCACCACCTCCACCTCCAGGATCGGCTCCAGCAAAGTGGGATCGGCCTCCGGGAAGGCCTTCTTCAGCGCCTGGGAGGCGGCGATCTTGAAGGCCATCTCCGAGCTGTCCACCGTGTGGTAGCTACCGTCCACCAGGGTGGCCTTCAGGCCGACCACGGGGAAGCCGGCCAGCACCCCCTCGGCCATGGCCTCGCGCAGGCCCTTCTCCACGGCCGGGATGTACTGCTTGGGCACCACGCCGCCCACGATCCGGTCGCCGAACTCGAAGTCCCTGTCCGGGCCCAGCGGCTCGAACTCGATCACCACGTGCCCGTACTGGCCGTGGCCGCCGGTCTGGCGCTTGAACTTGTTGTCCACCTTGGCCGGCTTGCGGATCGACTCGCGGTACGGCACCTGGGGCGTCCGGGTCTTGACCGATGCCCCGAACTTGCGCTTCAGGCGCTCCACGATGACGTCCACGTGCGCGTCGCCCATGGCGGTCAGGATCGTCTCGCCGGTCGCCTCCTCGCGGTGGACGCGGACGCACGGCTCCTCCTCCTGGAGCCGGTTCAGCGCCTGGCCCAGCTTGTCGAGATCCGCCTTGCTCTCCGGTTCCACGGCCACCTGCAGGGTCGGCTCCGGGAAGGAGAGCGGCGGCAGCTCGACCGCGCTGCCCCGGTCCGCGACCAGGGTGTCGCCGATCTGGGTTGACGTCAGCTTGGCCACCGCCGCGATGTCACCCGGGCCGACCTGCGGCAGGTTCGACTGCTCCTTGCCCTGGATGGCCAGCAGGTTCCCGATGCGCTCCTCCTCGCGGCGGTTGACGTTGTACACGTGCCCCTGCGAGCTCAGCGTGCCGGAGATGACGCGGAAGTAGGTGAGGCGCCCGACGAACGGGTCGGCGATGGTCTTGAAGACGTGGGCCACGAACGGGCCATTCGGGTCGGGCGCCAGCTCCCGGCCGTCACTGGTGGTACGGCTGCCGACCTCGGCGGGGGAGGGGATGTGCTTGACGATCATCTCGATGAGCTCGCGCACGCCGATGTTCTTCAGCGCGCTGCCCACGAAGACCGGCACCACGCTGCCCTCCCGGGTGCCCTTGTGCAGGGCGGCGCCGATCTCGTCGTCGCTGATCTCCTCGCCCTCGAGGTACTTCATCATCAGCTCGTCGCTGGCCTCGGCCGCGGCCTCCACCAGTGCATCGCGGCGCGAATGCTCGGCCCCCTGCAGCTCGTCGGGGATCGGCACCTCCCTGGGCCTGCCGTCCTCGTAGACGTTGGCGTGTTCCTCGATGACGTCGATGTAGCCGCGGAACGAATCCGCCGAGCCGATGGGCAGGTAGACGGGCGCGATCTTCGGCCCGAAGGCCGCCTTGAGCTGGTCGAGGACCGCGTCGTAGTTGGCGTTCTCGCGGTCCATCTTGTTGATGAACACGAAACGCGGGAGCTTGCGCTCCTCGGCCAGGCGCCAGACCTCCTGCGTCCCGACCTCCACCCCCGCGCTGGCGTCGACCACCACGATGGCGGCGTCCACCGCGGCCAGGGCCTCGATCACGTCGGCCTGGTAATCGGCGTAGCCGGGCGTGTCGACGATGGTGACCCGCGTCCCCTGGTGCTCGAGCGAGGCAATCGCCAGGTTGATCGTCTGTTGCCGCTTCTGCTCGTCCGGGTCCCAGTCCAGGGTGGCCGTGCCGGCGTCCACGCTGCCCATGCGCTGAATGGCGCCGGCGTCGAAGAGCATCGCCTCGGCAAGGCTCGTCTTGCCGGCGCCACCGTGGGAGATGAGGGCGACGTTCCGGATGCGATCAGGCGAGGTGGGCTTCATCGGTGCTCCTTGTGGACGCCACGCGGGCGTCGTGCATCGGTCGCCGCCGTGCCTCCGCCGGCGGCGGAATGGGTGCTCTCGAGGATGGCTCGATTATAGGTTCGCGTCGGCGTAGCTCTCGCGCAGCCAGTCCGCCTCGATCGGCTCGTGGCGGCCGAAGACCCAGCCCGGCCCGAACGCCTGGTGGAGGTCCAGCGTCCGGTTCACGGTGCGGAACGCGTGCGTGGTTGCGTAGCCGTGCCGACGCGCCTCTGCGAGGCCCGTGCCGGTGAGGCGGATGGCGTACTGGGTGCCGAGGGCGAGGGCCAGGATCAGGCCCATCGCCGGATGCGCGAGCGCCGCACCGCCGGCAAGCAGGATCCGGCAATCCTGCGGCAGCGCCCCGTTGAGGTGGACCCACAGCCGCTCGACCACGTCCGGGTGGGCACCGAGGTGCCAGGTGTCGGTGTCAGGTGTGGGGCGCTCCACGGCCACCGTGTGCGGCTCACCGCTGCCCAGGTAGCGCAGGACACCGGCATTGGCCGCGTTGCCGAGGACATCCATCGGTCCATCCTACGGCCGCGTAGGCCGCAACTTCTCAGCGGCTCCTGTCAGGAGCCCGAGAATGAGCGAAGCGGCCCAAAGGCCATCGCTGGCTCAGGACGGGAGCCGGTGACAACTCCCGGAGTCACAGCCGCGGTTTCCGGCTCCCCTCCGGAGCCACTGACAAATTGCGGAAGATCAGCACGCCGTTCGGCACCGCGGCAAGGCCCGGGGATCGCAGCCAGCGGCGCGCCTGCCCTCCTCGCAAGGTGAACCGATGGAACGTGGCCGGGTGGGCAGCCACCACGCGTCGGTTCGTCGGGTGCTCCGCGAGGACGAGCAGCGGCACCACCCGGCGGACCCTCCATCCCTCCTGAGGAGCCAACCGCGGCGCTAGCCTGACCTTCACATCCAGGCGGCCGATGGCGTCCTGGAGATCCCCGATCAGCGTCTTGACCTCCACCACCAGCAGGATGCCGGTGCCAACGTCCCACCCCAGCAGGTCGAACCGGCCGCGCTCGCCGAACACGTTGAAGCTGACCTCCGGCCGCACGTCCCAGCGACGGGCCGCCAGGTACGTGGCGATGCCCTCGACCAGCGCTGCGTGATCGCCGTCCAGCAGGCGGTCCAGCTCGGCGCCCTGCCACTGGACCTCCACGACCAGCCGGGCTCCGAGGCTCTCGACCATGCGACGCAACCCGCCCACCGTGACCTTGTCGAGCCGGTCACGCTCGACGGCCGAGGCGATGTGGCGGGAGACGCCAGCGACCGCTGCGAGGTCCCGCTGCCGCCAGCGTTTCCTCCCTCGCAGGAGTCGCACGGCACGACCGATGCGCCTGGTCATAGACCGATGCTGCCGCACGACCCCTTATCGCCCGCTTATCCGCGGCTCACCGGCCGCTCGCCGCGAGACGCCCGGAGTTCGTCAGAGGCTCCGGTGGCGAGCCGCAGACTCCCGGAGGGAAGTGAATCAGCAACACTGGCTCCTCTGAGGAGCCGCTGACAACTCCTGGCGCCCCAGCTGGGATTCGGGCTCGCCACAGGAGCCGGCGACGACTTCTGAGGGCTCTGAGCCGGAGAGTGACCCTTGGTAGAATCGGGCGTCCAGCACGAGAGCACCGAACCCGGTCCGGCTGCGCCCATCGGTCGCATCGGTTCATGGGTGGTTCATGGAGGAGGGCCGATGTCCGGCCACAGCAAGTGGTCGCAGATCAAGCGACAGAAGGGAGCGAACGACGCCAAGCGCGGCGCGCTCTTCACCAAGCTGACGCGCGAGATCATCACCGCCGCCCGGCAGGGTGGGGGAGACCCGGATGCCAACTACCGCCTGCGGATGGCCATCGAGAAGGCCAGGGACAACTCGATGCCGCAGGAGAACATCAAGCGCGCGATCGAGCGCGCCACCGGCGGCGGCAGCGACGCCGAGCAGTACGAGGAGATCACCTACGAGGGGCTCGGGCCGTCGAACGTGGCGGTGATCGTGGCCGCCATGACCGACAACCGCAACCGCACGGCGTCTGAGGTGCGCTCCATCTTCAACAAGGCGGGCGGCACGCTCACGCCCGTCTCCTGGCAGTTCGAGCAGCGCGGCGTCATCTCGGTGCCGCTCAAGGGCCGTGACCCGGACGAGGTGACGCTGGCAGCCATCGACGCCGGCGCCTCGGACGTCGACTCCCCGGAGGGTGGCGCCATCCTGGTCTACACCGAGCCGGCCGACCTCGAGAAGGTGCGGGCCGCCCTGGCTGCCGCCGGCTACGAGGCCGACTCCGCCCAGCTGTCCATGGAGCCGACCACCAAGGTCGAGATCACCGATGAGAAGGCGGCACGCGCCGTTCTGACCTTCGTGGAGCGCCTCGAGGACCTGGACGACGTCCAGAACGTCTACGCCAACTTCGACATCCCCGACGCGCTCATGGAGCAGCTGGAGGCGTCGGTCGTCTAGCGTCGGTCGTCTAGCGTCGGTCGTCTGGCGTCGGTCCACGGCATGACGCCGACCGACGCGCCGGGCAGGGCCGGAGGTGGCGAATCGACGGGTACGATACGAGCGTGATCGCGCTGGGCATCGATCCGGGCACCGCCGTCTGCGGTTTCGGCGTGGTCGCCCTGGAGGACGGGCGCCTGCGGCTGGTGGACGCCGGGGTGGTCAGGACCGCATCGGTCCAGAGCGATGCCCAGCGGCTGCACCAGCTTCACCGAGCGCTGGCCGCACTGGTCAGCGAGCACCGGCCGCAGCGGATCGGGGTGGAGCGCCTCTACTTCCAGCGCAACGTGCAGACCGCCATGGCCGTGGGCCAGGCGCGGGCGGTGGCGCTGCTGGCCGCGGCCGAGGCCGGGCTCCCGGTCGACGAGCCGACGCCGAACGAGGTCAAGCAGGCGGTGTGCGGTAACGGGGCGGCCGACAAGGCCCAGGTGGCCGCCATGGTGGCGCGCCTGCTGGAGGTCAGCCTGGACGGCGTGCCGGACGATGCGACGGATGCGCTGGCCGTGGCCATCGGCTGCGCCTTCCGCGCCGCCGCCGAGCCGCGAGCTGTCGCCGGGTGACCACCGGGTGACGGCGGCGTGATCGGGTCGCTGCGGGGGCCGGTGACCCACATCGGCCTGGACCACGCCGTGGTGGAGATCGGCGGCGTCGGCTACCGCGTCTTCGTCAGCCCGGCGGTGCTTGCGCGCCTGCGACCGGAGCGCGAGGCGCACTTCTTCATCCACCACCTCGTCCGCGAGGACCAGCAGGCGCTGTTCGGCTTCCCCTCGGCCGAGGAGCTGGCCTTCTTCGAGCTGCTGATGACGGTGACCGGGGTAGGGCCCAGGCTGGCCCAGGCGATCATCGCCGCCCACCCGGTGACCAGGCTGCAGATGGCCATCGTGACCGATGACGTGGACGTCCTGACGTCGGTCAGCGGCGTGGGGCGCAAGACGGCGCAGCGCATCATCCTGGAGCTGAAGGAGAAGATCCACGCCGCCGGCGTGGCCGCGGGTCCCGGCGGGCCGGCGGACTCGGACGTGGTCGCCGCGCTGGAATCCCTGGGCTACACCGCCTCCGAGGCGCGACGGGCGGCCCGCGCCGTGGCCGGGACCGGGGGCGGGCTCGATGCCCGCATCAAGGCCGCCCTCCAGGAGCTGGCGCGGAACCGATGACCACGCGCAACTGGTCCGACCAGCAGGTCGCGTTCGAGATCCTGCGCCGCTTCCACGTGTGGGCGGTGGTCGGCTGCTCACCGGACCCGATGCGGGCCTCGCACGGCGTCTCCCGCACCCTGCTCCGGAGCGGGTACGAGGTGATGCCCATCTACCCGCGCGAGGTCACCATCCACGGCATCCCCGCGCGACCTGACCTGGCCACGGCGGCCGCGGAGCGTTCAACCGATCACCCCATCGAGGTGGTCGACATCTTCCGCGCCTCGCACCGAGCCGGGCAGCACGTGGACGAGGCGATCGCCATCGGCGCCAGGGCTGTCTGGCTGCAGCTCGGCGTCTGGGACGAGGAGGCCGCCGAGCGAGCCGCGGCCGCAGGGCTGCTGGTGGTCATGGACCGATGCCCGGCGATCGACCTGCCCATGCTCCACGCGGCCGGGTGACCGACCGCATCCGCCGCGCCCGCCCCGAGGAGGCCGATGGCCTGCGCGCGCTGGCGCATCGGTCCAAGGCCCATTGGCCGTACTCGGAGGAGTTCCTGGAGCGGGTGCGCCCGATGCTGCAGCTGACTCCCGCCGACGTCCGCGAGCACGAGGTCTGGGTCCTGGAGGTCGATGGCCGGGTCGCCGGCTGGCACCGCGTCACCCTGGAGGGTACGCACGCCGAGCTCGAGGACCTGTGGCTGGAGCCGCCGATGATCGGCACCGGGCGGGGCCGCGTCCTGTTCGAGCACGCGGTCGGGGTGGCGCGCCGCGCCGGCGCCACGGTCATGGAGTGGGACGCCGAGCCGTACGCCGAGGGCTTCTACCGGGCCATGGGCGGCGAAGAGATCGGCCGCTCGCCGTCCGCGGCGGAGGAGGGACGCACCCTCCCCCGCATGCGCCTGGAGCTCTAGGGCCAGCCGGCCAGCGGGAGCTCCAGCTGCTCCGAACCCGGTGGTCGCAACGGCGGCAGCGGCGGCTGCGGCTGGGGCGCACGGCCCAAGCGGCGAATCGGACGCGTCGGCCACGCCCAGCGGAGCGCGGTGAGCGCCGCGTCGATCCGTCCCGTCACGTCCTTGCCAAGGTAGGCGCGGTCGGCGTAGAGGCGCTCGTACCGGTCCAGCTGTTCCGGCCAGTCGCGCGCCAGGTTCTCGAGGAAGTGCTCTCGCGTGCCCGGGCGCAGGTTCAGCACGTTCCACCACAGGTGGTGGGCACCGGCGTCGCGGGCGGCGACGACCACCTCGCGCAGCAGCCGGGGATCGTCCGACAGCCCCGGCAGGATGGGCGCCATCCCGACGCCGACCGTGATCCCGGCCTCGGCCAGCGTGCGCAGCGCGCGCAGCCGCTGGCGCGGCGGGGCCGTGCCGGGCTCGGTGGTGCGCCAGATCCGCTCGTCGAGGGTGGGCACGGAGAAGGTGATGGAGAGGTCCACGCGACGGGAAGCATCGGCCAGGACGTCGACGTCACGCACGATCAACGGGCCGCGAGTGATGAGGTTGAAGGGCGTATCGCCCTCCACCAGCGCCACCACGCAGCCGCGCGTCAGCCGGTAGCGGCCCTCGGCGGGCTGGTAGGGATCGGTCGCCGAACCGATGGCCACCGTCTCGCGCTGCCAGCTGCGCCTGGCGAGCTGGGCGCGCAGGACCTCGACCACGTTGGTCTTGACCCGGATCGAGGTGCCGTAACGGGCGTCAGGGGGCCGGCCGGCGCGCAGCTCGAATCCGCGCACGTAGCAGAAGGTGCACCGGTGGACGCAGCCCATGTACGGGTTGAGCGACCAGCGGAACGGCATGCCGCTCACCCTGTTCAGCGCCGTGCGGCACGGCTCCTCACGGTACTCGACGCGCATGAGGTGGGAGAGGATAGAACACCTGTTCGATGGCTGGCAAGGTCGTGAACTTGGCCCGCCCGCGGTCCGAGCACGGCCCACGCCCAGCGGCCAGGTCGCGATCTGCCCAAGAGCGATGCCCGCCGGGCTCCGACAGGAGAAGTCGCCCGGTTGGGTGGCTCAGCGCACGGCCGAGCTTGAGGCTCAACGCCGCATCACCAGCCCGATGCGCCCGAACGGCGGGCGCGGGTCGCAGTAGGACTTCACCCGCTCATCGGCCTCGCTCTCGGCGACCGTGTCCCACAGCCGGTTCTGGGCCTCGAACGAAACCTCGGCGAGCTGGGGCCATCGGTCCAGCATGCGCGTACCGATCTCGTGCACGAGGTGCTGGATGGAGAGCGAGACGAAGTCATGGAAGACGGTCGCGGCCAGGTCGGCCACCTGGTCCCCGTCCACGTAGCGTTCCGGGTGGCCGCCCAGTGCGTCGGCGACATCGGCGTAGCGCCAGCCGATGTCGCACCAGATGTAGAGCGGACGGTCGCGCCGCTCAGGGAGGGTGGTGTGCGCGTCGCGGGCGAAGTCGGCGAACGACGAGCCGGTGATCTTGATCAGCTGGATCTCGCGACGCCCGCAGCCGTGGCCGGTGACCCGCACCCCAGCGGACCCGTCACGCTCGAGGTCCAGGCTCGCCACCGACGCGTCGTTGCGGTCCCGGGCGAAGAGGCGGTCGGATGTCGTGAAGCCGCCGTCATCGGCCCCGACCAACGCGGCCGGAAAGGGGAGCGAGCGCCCGATCATGGTCAGGCGCTCCATGTGGGGGTAGGTCTCCAGGAATCGGGAGCCGACGTGGTGCAGCCAGCCCTCCAGGGTGGCCGCGGGGGAGTCCAAGGTGGCGGCGTGGATGAAGTTCTTCATCGTGTCGGTGGCCACCACCCTGCGGTTGTCGCCGGTGGTGTAGGCGTCCAGGAAGGCGCTGCCGCGCACCACGACCTCGATCTCGGCGGCCATCAGCGTGTTGTCGCGCCCGGTGAAGGGCGACTCGGGGATGGGCGTGATGCCGCGCAGCGGCGCCCCGTGGGTGCGGTAGACCTTGACGTCGGCCTTGCCGTAGCGGATCTCGTAGTCCATGGGCGTCATCCCTCCATGCCGAGGCCGCGCAGCGTCCGCAGCCGATCCCCGGCGATGTAGATCGTGTCGTCGACCGCTCGCCGCAGCTCGGCGGCCCGGTCGTTGCGCAGGGCGTGCTCCAGGAGGGGGACGATCTCCGTCTTCGGCCGCCCGGCCACGAACACCACGTAGCGGAAACCGAACCGGCGCTGGTACAGCTCGTTGAGCATGGCCAGCTCCTGGTAGGCGCGAGCGGTGTCGGGGTCGTCCTCGGCCTCCGACTCGTACCCCTGCTCGCGGTAGCTCATCTCGGAGACCGATGCCGGCGGCGCCCCGATGCGCGGGTGGGCCTCGACCAGCTCCACCTGCTCCTCCTCCGGCATGCCGCGGGCGATCTCGAAGGCCTTGGCGATCATCCCGTCGTCGGTCTCGAAGGGCCGCGCCTCGGCCAGGCGGCGCAGGAAGCGCGGGGCGCCCTCGAAGAGCGGCTCCAGCTCGTGCGCCACGGCCTCCATCGGCAACCGGTCCAGGTCCTCGATGCGCGGGAAGGGCTGGGTCTCCAGCTCGGTTCCCTCCGCGGTCGGCAGCTCGAACTCGATCAGGTCCCGGATCGGCAGCCCGTTGTCCGGGTTGAACTCTGGGATCTGCGGCTTCAGCTCCTGGCGGTCGCGCGTGACCTGGTTCTCGTGCACCGCGGCGACCCGCATCCCGCGCCGCAGGTAGAAGTGAATGGCATCCAGGTTGTCGTTGGTGGTGACCAGCCACAGCCGATGGTGCCCGCTGGCGGCGGCCACGTGCCAGGCGGTCTCCAGCAGCGCGGTCCCGGCGCCGATGCCCTGCGGGTCGGCGTGCAGGGTCAGCACCTCCAGCCCGCGCTCCGGCGTCTCCTTCACGGTGGCCAGCCCCACCGGCCTGCCGTCCGCCTCGGCCACCAGGCCCTCCAGGGTCAGTGGGTCGATCAGCTCACCGAGGCGGGCCATGACGTGGGTGCCGCCGCCGTGGTCGGCCAGCAGCGTTCGGGCCCATTCGTGGTCTCCGGGGGTGAAGTCGCGGACGTGGATGTCAGGCACGGGAGTAGCGGAACTCGTCACCGGGTTGATGGGGTTGAGCGGCCGTCTTCTCCTGCCAGCCGCGCAAACCCGGGTCGAAATGCTTGATGCGACAGACCAGGCCGGATCCCTCCGGCTCCACGCTCATCAGCTCGTAGAAGCGCGGCTGCCCGTTGCGGTGCCAGCGGAACATGCCCGGCAGCGTGCCGGCGTGCGGCGCGATCCAGACCTCCTCCAGGCGGTCCGCGCCATCGCCCCCCAGCCAGCGGCCCGTCAGCCAGGCCAGGTCGTCGGCGGTCGCGGCGATGGGCTGGGTGGGGTGCATGGATGGCTACGGTCAGGAACCGCGATAGGTGGACAGGCCGTACGGCGACAGCAGCAGCGGCACGTGGTACGAGCGGCCGGGGTCGTCCACCCGGAAGCCAACCGCCATGTTCTCGAAGAAGGGCGGCTCGCCACCGAAGTAGGCGGCCACGTCCAGCACCAGCTGGTAGCTGCCCGGCGTCAGCTCGCCGCTCAGCAGGGAGCGGATGCGGCCGTCGTCATCGGTCTCCATCTCGGCCAGCAGCTGGGGGGTGCCGTCGTCGGCCAGGCGGAAGAGCGCCACCGGGAAGCCTGCCGCCGGCTCGCCGGACTCCAGGTCCAGGACGTGGGTGCTGATGGTCGGTCGGTTGCCTGGCAAGCTTGTCGTCCTCACACGCTAGGCTTGCATCATGCCCGATACACCCCCCGGCCGGTCCGCCAGCTTCGACATCCTGCACGTCGGCTCGCTGCGCCCCGGGGTGACCAGCACCTGCTCGCTGGTCCGTGACGGGAGGCGGGTGGTCGTGGTGGATCCGGGGATGGTGGAGCGCCAGGCGGACCTGCTCGCCCCGCTGGGGGCCTTGGGGCTGACGGCTGCCGATGTGACCGATGTCGTCCTCTCGCACCATCACCCGGACCACACCATCAACTGCGGGCTGTTCGGGTCCGCGCGGGTCCACGACCACTGGGCGGTGTACCACGGCTCGTCGTGGGACTCGGTCGACGCCGAGGGCCGCCTGCTGGGCGACTCCACGATGCTCATTCGCGTGCCGGGCCACTCGGCCGAGGACATCGCGCTGGTGGCCGGGACGACGCACGGCGTGGTGGTCTTCACCCACCTGTGGTGGACGGCCGACGGCCCGGCCGACGATCCCTACGCGCCGGACCGGTCGGTGCTGCGGGCCTCTCGGGAGCGGGTGCTGCGGTTCGCCGACATGATCGTGCCGGGCCACGGGCCACCCTTCGCCCCGGCTGACGCCACGCCGCGCTAACCTTCCGGCCCATGGCAGATCTGACGATCCGGGTGGGGGACGACCTCGAGTTCACCGCCGTCTGGGAGAAGGATGCGCCGCGCACCCGGGAGGCGCTGCGGGCCTGGCTGCCCATCCGCTCCCAGCTCATCCACTGCCGGTGGAGCGGGGAGTCGACCTGGATCCCCTTCGGCGACCAGCGGCCGGACGTGGGGTACGAGAACCACACCTCGCACCCGGCCCCGGGGCAGCTCCTCATCTACGTGGGCGACATCTCCGAGTGCGAGATCCTCTTCCCGTACGGCGCGTGCTCCTTCTCGTCGCGGGTGGGGCAGCTGGCCGGCAACCACTTCGCCACCCTGGTCCCCGATGCGGGTTGGCAGGACCGGCTGCGTGAGGTGGGGCGGCGCGTGCTGTGGGAGGGCGCTCAGCCCATCGAGATCGCCGAAGTCGGCCGGTGAGGCCGCCCATGTGGTCAGATCCGGGCATCCGCGGGCCTTCTGCTTCTTGATCACACGAAGCCGGTCCAAGCCGGCCGGCTGTCGGCCGTAGGCAGGACCGGCCCGGCCGCGCCCACGGGCTCGACGCTCGCGCGCCGGCGCGCATCTGCCACAGGCCGATCACCAGCGGTCCATGACAGGGAATCGGCCGACAGGTGGGCGGTAAGCCGGGCGAACGTCGGCTTCTGGCCAAGTCGGCCAGCGCTTAAGGCGGAGGTAACCAGGGGATGAGCGCTGGTCGGCACAACGCGTCGCATGGACGCACCCCGACCGGCCGCGGTCCTCCGGGCGGTCCGCTTCCGAAAGGGATGGCGCCAGGTGGACGTGGCACGGGTGGCCGGCGTCGCCGTGGACACCGTGGCGAGGGTCCGGAGGGTGCGGCGTCGGGTACGCTCCGCGGCATGACGGACCTCCTGATCACCGGTGGCACGGTGGTCACCGCCCAGCGCAGCTTCCCCGCGGACGTGGCGATCTCCGGCGGACGGATCGAGGCGGTGCAGCCGGGCCTGCGGCGAGCTCCCGATGTCCCCACGCTGGATGCCACGGGCCTGCTGGTGCTGCCGGGGGTCATCGACGTCCACACCCACACGCGCCTGCCCACCGACGAAGAGCCCGACCGTTTCTTCGCCGACTCGGTGGCCGCGGCGCACGGCGGCACGACCACGTTCCTGGCCTTCAACAACCCGGGAACCGGGATCAGCGACGCCGGCGCCGCGTCGCTGCTGGCCGGCCTCGACGAGTTCGTCGCCCGAACGAGCGGCGAGAGCGCGGTGGACTACGCGCTGTCATCGGTGATCAGCGGGCAGCAGCCGGACCCGATCGCCGAGCTCCCCACCCTGATCAGCCGCGGGGTGCCGACCGCCAAGGCCTTCATGGTCTACGACTTCCGCCTGCCCGATGAGCGCCTCTTCGAGGCCATGCGGGTCATGGGCCGCCACGGTGGGATGCTGCAGGTGCACTGCGAGAACGCCACGATCATCGACGCCCTGACCCGCGCCGCGCTGGACGAGGGCCGTACCAGCTGCCACCACCACGCCGCATGCCGGCCCACCTACGCCGAGGCGGAGGCCACCCACCGGGCCATCGCGTTGGCGCGGGCGGCGGCGGCATCGGTCTACGTCGTGCACCTGTCGTGCGCCGATGCCCTGGCGGAGGTCGCGGCCGCCAGGGCGCGGGGCTGGCCGGTCTACGCCGAGACCTGCCCGCACTACCTGTCACGGACCGATGCGGCCTATGCCGCCGCCGACGAGGCCGAGGTCATCCGCTCCGTCATCTCGCCGCCCCTGCGGTCGGAGGCGGACCGCCAGGCCCTGTGGCTGGGCCTGGCGCGGGGCGGACTGGACGTGGTGGCCTCCGACCACGTCCCCGACCGGCTGGCGGTCGAGAAGGCCGTCCCGGCGCCGCCCTTTCCGCAGATCAGCAACGGGGCGCCGGGGATCGAGACGCTCCTGGCGGTCACCTATGCCCACGGGCCGGCGGCCGGCCGCATGAGCGTGGAGCGCCTGGTCGACGTGCTGTCGACGACCCCGGCGCGCCTCTTCGGCCTTCCGGACAAGGGAGCGGTGGACGTGGGGAAGGACGCCGACCTCGTCCTCTTCGACCCCGATGCCTCGCGCACTCTGCGGCAGGCGGACCTGCACCACACCTCCGACTTCACACCGTACGAGGGGATGCCGGTGCGCGGTGCGGTGCGCACCGTCCTGCTCCGCGGGGAGCCGGTGGTGCGTGATGGACTGTTCGTTGGGCGTCGGGGTCGCGGCCGCTTCCTGCAGCGGTCGCTGGGCTAGGATCGGGCGGCATGCCGTTCCCGCCGGGCGTTGAACCGGCCATCGACTGGTTGCTGGCGTCGAACGAGCCCATCTTCCGCTACCGGGCTCGCACCTGGTTGCTGGACCAGCCGGAGAGCGATCCGGCCGTGGCCGCCGACCGCGCGGCCATCCCGGAGGGGAGCGTGGTAGGGACCCTCCTCGACTTCCCCGAGCCGAAGCTGAACCCGTACCGCAAGTGGTTCGGGCTGCACTGGCGGCTGGTGGCGCTCACCGACTTCGGCCTGCCGGTCGACAGCGCCGATCTCCGACGCCAGCTGGACGAGGCCATCGACCGTGAGCTGGCGTGGATCGCGGCACCCCGGCGCCTGGCGTCGATCAGGAAGGTGCGCGGCCTGTGGCGCTCGGATGCGTCGATGGAGGGCAATGCGCTCTACGTGGCCAGCCACTTCGGGCACGCCGGCGACGAGAGCGCGCGGCTGCTGCGCGACAAGTTGCTCGAGTGGCAGTGGCCGGACGGTGGCTGGAACTGCGACTGGCGCTCGTCCGGCTACCGCTCCTCGTTCCACGAGAGCTGGCCCACGGCCATCGGGCTCGCCGCCTACACGAGCGCCACCGGAGACCGCCAGGCCCTGGCCGCCGCGCGGCGCACCGCGGAATTGCTGCTGGAGCATCGGGTCTTCCGCAGCCTGCGCACCGGCAGGCCGGCGCACGCCACGTTCACCGTGCTGCACTGGCCGGCCTACTGGCACTACGACGTGCTGGCCGGCCTGCGGGTGCTGCTGGCGGTCGACCGGCTGACCGATCCGCGTACGTCCGATGCGCTGGACCTGCTCCGCTCGCGCGCGCTGCCCGACGGTCGCTTCCAGACCGACCGCAGCTGGTGGCAGGCGGGCAGGCACCCGACGTCACCGGTCGACGTGGTCGACTGGGGCAGGGGCCGGCCGAGCGAGGCGCTCACCCTCCAGGCGCTGCGCGTCCTGGGCGCGGCGACCGGCACGGCGGCAACCGACTGAAGCGGGCACGCAAAAGGCCGGCGGACGAGCCGCCGGCCTTCGATGCTGAACAGCCGCAGACTAGCGGCGGGTCGCGAAGCAGTTGCTGCAGTACACGGGCTTCGAGCCGGTCGGACGGAAGGGCACGCGGGCCTCTCCACCGCAGCCGTCACAGGTGGCCGTGAACATCTCGCGCTGGCCGTAGCCACCGCCCCCGTAGCTGCCGCCGCCATAGCCGACACCCGCGTACGAGCCGCCGGCATCGGCGCGCTGCGCCTTGCGGACGGCACGGCAGGTCGGGCAGCGACGCGGCTCGGAGAAGCCGCGATCGGCGTAGAACTGCTGGTCCGAGGCCGAGAAGCCGAACTCCTGGCCGCAATCGGCACAGGTCAGGGTCTTGTCGGTGTAGGTGAACAAAGAAGAACTCCTCTTCTGGCGGCTGTGGCGATTTCCCGATCTCGCCGAAAGCCAGAGAGAGGAGCCAGTTGCCGCGTGGTTGGTGCCCGATTGCCGGGCGGAACGAACCAAGCGTACCACGCCACGCGCCGATTGTGCAGCATGGACCGATTGGGGGGCTTGCGACTGGGACCGGTACTGCCGCTACCGTCATGGGTCGTGGCGGTGAGACGCGACGCGTACGAGATCCTGCAGCTCCATCCCTCGGCGCGGCCCGAGGTCGTGGAGGCGGCCTATCGCGCCCTCGCCCTGGTCCATCACCCGGACCGCAACGGCAACGGTGACGCCGATGCGATGGCCGACCTCAACTGGGCCTACGCGATCCTACGCGACCCGGAGCAGCGGGCGGCCTACGACCGGACCCGCATCCCGATCCCGGTCGGAGAGACCGCGGCCCCGTCCGGGCTCCTGGGGCGGATGCTGCGCAGCGCCGAGGCGGCGGCCGACGGGGACGCCACCAGCCCCGCCAACGTGGTGATCGACTTCGGACGCTACGCGGGATACACGTTGGGACGGCTGGTCCGCATCGACCGCGAGTACCTGGAGTGGCTGCGCCGTCACTCGGCGGGCGCGCGCTACCGCCACCAGATCGATGCCGTCCTGCGCAGCGTGCCCATCCCGGTCCGCGCCTCCAGGGTCGCCGACGACGACGAGTAGGGGCTGGGCCGGGAATCGGTCCGGCTAGTCTCCACGGACTGAGGTGACGATCGGGGGCCCCGGGCATCGGTCTTCCAGCGCGGCGAAACGTCGTAATTCACGTGAGGTGCGCGTTACCGAACGATGTCGGCCTCTGAAGGCACCTAACGGTCACCTGGTGTGAATTACGACCGCTCGCGCGGGCTTTCCAGCCAATATCGGTCACCTGGTGTGAATTACGACCGCCCGCGGGACGTGGCGGGCGTGACCCGGGACCCATCAGCCAAGGAGCGGGTAGGCAGGGAGCGTCAGGAACTCCACGAACTCGTCGGAGAGGACCAGCTCGTCGAGCAGGGCGGCGGCATCGGGCCAGCGCAAGCCGGGGTGCGCGGCCTGCAGCCGGGCGAGCTCCTCGTCCCGGATGGCAGCGTAGAGCTCCGCGGACATCGGCCTGCCGTCCGACAGCTGTGCGGCGTGCACCCGCCACTGCCACAGCTGCGAGCGGCTGATCTCGGCCGTGGCGGCGTCCTCCATGAGGTTGTTGATGGCGGCCGCGCCGTTGCCGGCCAGCCAGGACGCCACGTACTGCAGCGCCACCGACACGTTGGTGCGCACGCCGGCCTCGGTGATGGCACCGCCCTCCACGCGGACGTCGAGCAGGTCCCGGGCCTCGACCGAGACGTCCGGCCAGCGGTCCTTCTGGTTGGGCCGATCGCCGAGCACCGCGCCGAAGACCTCGGCGGCCACCGGGACGAGATCCGGGTGCGCCACCCAGGTGCCGTCCGACCCGTCGCCGGCCTCCCGGCGCTTGTCCTCGCGCACCGCCGCCAGCGCCCGCTGGGTGACCTCCGGCTCCCGCCTGTTCGGGATGAAGGCGCTCATCCCGCCGATGGCGTGCGCGCCCCGCCTGTGGCAGGTGCGCACCAGCAGCTGCTGGTAGGCGCGCATGAAGGGGACGGCCATGGTGACCTGGGCGCGATCGGGAAGGACGAACTCCGGGCGCGAGCGCAGCTTCTTGATGATGCTGAAGATGTAGTCCCAGCGCCCGGCGTTCAGCCCGGCGGCGTGCTCCCGCAGCTCGTAGAGGATCTCCTCCATCTCGAAGGCGGCCAGGATGGTCTCCACCAGGACCGTGGCCCGGATCGAGCCACGCGGGATGTCCAGGGCGGCCTGCGCGGCGATGAAGACGTCGTTCCACAGTGCCGCCTCGAGGTGGGACTCGAGCTTCGGCAGGTAGAAGTAGGGGCCGCTGCCGCGCTGGAGCTGCTGGCGCGCGTTGTGGAAGAACGCCATCCCGAAGTCGAAGAGGGAGGCGCTGATCGGCTTCCCGTCCACCTCGACATGAGCCTCGTCCAGGTGCCAGCCCCGCGGCCGGATGACGAGCGTGGCCAGCCCGGCGTCGTTGAGGGCGTAGGCCTTCTCATCGGTCTGGAAGGTGAGGGTGCGGCGCACCGCCTCGCGCACCGCCCACTGGCCGGTGACGACGTTGCTCCAGGTGGGGGAGAGGGCGTCCTCGAAGTCGGCCATGAAGACCTTGGCCCCGGAGTTCAGGGCGTTGATCATCATCTTCGGCTCGGCGGGGCCGGTG
>DASRYM010000098.1:0-18463 GCA_035687145.1 Candidatus Zixiibacteriota bacterium
CCCGCCGCGGCCGCACCGGCACCCTGCCCACCAGCGAGCGCGCCTCGGCCTCGGTCAGCGGCCGGTAGGCGCCCGGCGACAGGCCGCGGATCGTCAGGGGCCCGAAGCGGACCCGCACCAGCCGCCGCACCCGCAGGCCCACGGCAGCCATCAGCCGGCGCACCTCGCGCTTGCGTCCCTCGGCCACCCGCACCCGAAGCCAGGTGCCGCGCTCGTCGGGCGCGCGGCGGACCTCGGGTGGCGGCGGCGCCACGCGCGCCGCCAGCAGGCGGGCCGGGCCGTCCTCCAGCTCCACGCCGTCCAGCAGCGCCACCAGCTCGTCGGGATGCGGCTCGCGGTCGACCAGCACCGCGTACTCCCGGTCGATCCCGTAGCGCGGGTGCAGCAGGCGATTGGCCCACGCCCCGTCGTTGGTCACCACCATCAACCCCTCGGAGGCCACGTCCAGCCGGCCGGCCGGCCACAGCCGGCGGCCGGCCGCCTCCGGCGCCTTCTCGACCAGGCGCACCACCGACCTGCGGCCGCGCTCGTCGCGGGCCGACGAGACGTAGCCGGTCGGCTTGTAGACCGCGAAGTGCACCGGCGCCTCGGGCGAGCCGAGAGGTTTGCCGTCGACGGTGATGGTGTCCACCTCCGGGTCGGCCGACTGCCCGATGCGGGCCGGGACGCCGTTGACCGCCACCCGCCCGGCGGCGATCAGCTCTTCGGCGCCGCGCCGCGACGCCACCCCGGCCTGGGCCAGCAGCTTCTGGAGGCGCTCAGCCGGCATCGGGCACCGACGTCTCCGCCGCCAGCGCCGCAGCCTCCGTGGAGAGCGGGGGCAGGTCGTCGAGCGAGGTCAGGCCGAACCGCTCCAGGAAGGTGAAGGTGGTGCCGAACAGCACCGGGCGCCCCGGTGAGTCGCGCCGCCCCACCTCGGCGATCAGCCGGCGGTGAAGCAGGGAGCGAATCACGTAATCCGAGTCCACGCCGCGCACCCGCTCCACGTCGGCGCGCGTGCAGGGCTGGCGGTAGGCCACCACCGCAAGCGCCTCCAGCGCCGCCGGCGACAGGCGCGCCTCCTCGCGGGCCGCGTAGGCCGCCAGGCGCGCCCCGACCTCCGGGGCGGTGACCAGCTGCCAGGCGTCCTCGTTGCGCTGGACGCGCAGCCCGCGCCCGTCCTCCTCCAGGCGCGCAACCAGCTCGTTCAGCTCGGCCTCGGCCTGCAGGCGCGGCACGCCGCCCAGCTCGGCCAGCTCGGCGGTGGTCAGCGGCCGCTCGGCGATGAACAGCAGCGCCTCGTAGAACGCAGCCAGCTCACCCATCGATGGCCTCCACCAGGATCGGTCCGAAGAGCTCGTGCTGCTCCACCCGCGCCTGGCGGCGCCGGACCAGCTCGAGCACGGCCAGCACGGTGACGGTGACCTCGGTGCGCGAGGCGCAACGGGCCAGCACGGACTGCAGGATGACACGTCCGGCGCGCCCCATCGCCCGTCGCAGCGCGGTGATCTGCATGCCGATGGTCACCTCGCGCGGCACCACCTCGGGCGGCGGCGGCTCCGGCTCGGGGATGGCCGCCAGGCGGTGCAGCGCCTCGGCCAGCAGCGAGGCCGGCAGCGGCTCGCTGGGCGCCTCAGGCAGGTCCGACTCACGGGGCTCGCGGCGCATGGCGGTCATGGTGCCGTCCCGCTCCGCCAGGGCGCGGGCCGCGTCGCGGATGGCGCGGTACTCGATCAGGCGCCGGCGCAGCTCCTCCTCGTTCGGCTCGTCGGCGGCCGGGGCGGCGGTCGGTTCCGGCTCGGTGGGGAGCAGGCGGCGGGACTTGAGGAGGATCAGCTGCGATGCGATGGCCACGAAGTCGGCGAGCTCCTGGGGCGGCACCGGGTGGGTGGCCAGGTGCTCCACGTAGGCGTCGGCCAGCTCCGCCAGCGGCACGGTCAGCACGTCGAGCTGGCGAGACTCGATCAGGTGGAGCAGCAGGTCCAGGGGCCCGGAGAAGACCTCCAGCTCCAGCTCGAGGTCGGGCACCTCCACACCGAAGCGGGTGCGGGCGGGCGGCGGGGCCGCGATATCGGGCTGGATGGCGATCGGCTCGAGCGGCATGACTCGCTCAGGATGCCTCGTCGGCGGCCTGCAGCGCGGCCGCCTGCTGCGCATCGGCCTCGCCGGAGGTCCCGCGGATGAAGGCCGCCGTGCGTGGCGAGCAGCCCGCCGCCAGGGCGGCCTCGGCCGACAGCTCGGCGTGGTGCAGGTGGAGGTGGAACGGGTGGCGCCAGGAGCGCGGATCGGGCGAGGCCAGGCGCCGCAGCAGGGCGGGGGCCAGCGCCTGCAGCAGCACCCCGGCCACGCGGTGCCAGAGGCGCATGCGCCGGCCCTTGGCGGCGTCGTGCAGCAGGGCCGCGGCCAGCAGCTCAGGGTCGTCCCAGCCGGCCGCCATCAGGCGCCGGACCACGTCCAGGGCGTGCCGCCGGTCGGCGACCGGCATGGCCGCGAACAGCCGCCACGCGGGCCTGGGCAGCACCTGACGGGCCAGTGCCTCCTCGTCGGCCGCCACGCGGGCGGTGACGTGGGTCAGGAACTGCTCGACGCGGTGGATCGGCCCGGCGCTCATGCCCCCACCAGCAGCCCGGCGATTCCGCGCGCCAGGCCGAAGAGCCAGCCCAGCGGGCTGAACGCGCCGCTCCAGGACAGGGCCACCAGGAGCAGGAGAACCACCACACCGTACTGCGCGTAGCGGGCCACCTGGTACTGCCAGCGCGGCGGCAGGAGCGGCATCACCAGGTTGTAGCCGTCCAGCGGCGGGATCGGCAGCAGGTTGAAGAGCGCCAGGGCCACGTTGAGCACCACCACCGTGAACAGCATCACGCCCAGGAACGGGATGAAGATGCCGGCCACGTCCAGGGCGCGGAAGACGACGGCAAAGGCGGCGGCCACTGCGAGGTTGGCCAGCGGGCCGCTGGCCGCCACCCAGCTCATCCCCACCGGACCGGGTCGCAGGGCGTAGGGGTTGACCGGGACGGGCTTCGCCCAACCGAAGCCCACCAGCAGCATGAAGATCGAGCCCATCGGGTCGAGGTGGCGCAGCGGATTGAGGCTCACCCGGCCCAGGGCCCGCGGGCGCCGGTCACCCAGCTGGTCGGCCACCCAGGCGTGGCTGAACTCGTGGAAGGTGAGGCCCACCACCAGTGCCAGCAGGATCGCGATGAGCTGGGCCGGCTCCGCGCGGAGGAAGAGCATTCAGCCCAGCTCCGGCAACAGCTCGCGCAGGATGCTCACCAGCCGGGCGGCGCCGATGGGCCCCATGGCCAGCACCTCCTCGTGGGTCACCTCGCCCTCCATGTCCGGGGTGGCCTTGTTGGTCACCAGGCTGAAACCCAGGACGCGCACGCCCATGTGGCGCGCCACGATGACCTCGTGAACGGTTGACATGCCCACCGCATCGGCCCCCAGGGTGCGCAGCATGCGCAGCTCGGCGCGGGTCTCGTACGAGGGGCCGGCCAGCATGACGTACACGCCCTCCCGGAGCCGCACGCCGGCGCGCTCGGCCGCCACCCGTGCCGTGGCGCGCAGCCCGGCGTCCATGGCATCGGTCATGGGCACGAAGCGGGGGCCGAAGCGGTCCAGGTTGGGGCCGGTCAGCGGATTCGATCCCGAGAGGTTGATGACGTCCTCGATGAGCATCACGTCGCCGGGGTCGAACTCGGGGTTCACGCCACCGGCGGCGTTGGTCAGCACCACCGTGCCCACCCCCAGCGAGAGGACCGCGCGGAGCAGGAGCGTGGACTCGCGGTGGGTCCACCCCTCGTAGGGGTGGGCGCGCCCCGAGAGCAGGACCATGGCCCGGCCGTGGGCGGTCCCGGCCACCAGCTCGCCGGCGTGACCCTCCACCTCGGAGCCCGGCACGCCGGGGATCTCGCGGTACGGGATGACCGCCCGCGGCTCAGGATCCAGCAGGTCGACCACGCCGCCCAGGCCGCTGCCCAGCACGAAGGCCAGTCTCGGCTCGGCGAGGGCGGGCACCGATGCCAGCCGTTCCCGGATGGCATCGGCGGCACCCAGGATGCGGGCCTCCAGCTCGGCGCCGTAGAGGCCGTCGGGCAGCCCGCCCCGGCGGACCTCCACCTACATGCGCTCCAGGATCTCGCGCTTCTTGGCCTCGTACTCCTCGGGCGTGATGAGGCCCTTGTCACGCAGGCCGGCGAGGCTCTCCAGGGTGGCGGCCAGCTGGTCGGCCGGGTGGACCGAAGCGCCGGACGGAGCCGATGACGGAGCGGACGCGGCCGGCGCGGCTGCCGGCATGCCCTCCGGCCGGACCTCCACGACCCGGTCCGATCCGGCGCGCGGCGGCATCGGCTCGGCCCGCTGCATGGGGGGTGGCGGGGTCGGGCGCATGGCGGGCGGCGGCGCCAGGTCGCGGTTCTCCAGCTGCTCCTTCATGTTGAGCATGGCGATCTTGAACTTCACCGGATCGGCCAGCATCGGGAAGTCGTCGATCGCGCTGGAGCCCTCGTCGGCCGCGGTCAGGATGTCCAGCGTGCCGTAGTCGAAGATGCGGCCCAGCCAGCTCTGGCTGAGGTGCGCGTCGTTGACCTTCTCCAGGCTGGAGTCGCGCATCGTCTTGTTGAAGATGCCCTCCGCCTTGATGACCCGGCGGTTGGTGACCAGGTACTCCTGGTTGCGCCAGGCCCAGATCTTGAGGCCGATGAACAGCGCGGCCGCCAGCAGCGCCAGCAGCGAGGCGATCTGCAGGATGCCGAAGATGCCGGCGCCATCCGTCCCGGTGGTGGTCCACACCAGGATCGCGAAGGCCAGGACCGCCACGATGATCCAGACCCAGGTCAGCGCGAGCACGGCGAACCAGTGCTGGCGGCTCTCGAAGACGACTTCCTCGCCCCGGCTCAGGAGGTTCCTGGCGTAGCTCATCGGCGTGCTCCGCTGCTCAGGCTCTCGGGTGCGCCCTGGCGTAGACCTCTCGCAGTCGCTCCCCGGTCAGGTGCGTGTAGAGCTGGGTGGTGCTGATGCTAGCATGGCCGAGCAGGGCCTGGACCACGCGCAGGTCCGCTCCCCCGGCCAGCAGGTGCGTGGCGAAGCTGTGCCGGAAGGTGTGCGGCGTGACGTGGGCTCGCACGCCGGCCGCGGTGGCCCAGCGGCGCACCAGCCGCCACACCGACTCGCGCGCCAGGCGCTTCCCCCGCTGGCTGACGAAGACGGCCTCGGTCGATCTGCCTGCCGTCCACTCCGCGCGCGGGCCGGACAGGTACCGATGCAGCCGCTCGCGGGCCTCCTCCCCCATCGGCACCCGGCGCTCCCGGTTCCCCTTGCCGATGACCCGCAGCTGGAGGTGATCCAGGTCCAGGCGGTCGGTGTCCAGCCCGGTCAGCTCGCTGACCCGCAGGCCGCAGGCGTAGAGCAGCTCCAGGATGGCTCGGTCCCGAATGCCGGTCGCATCGTCCGCTGGCGGGGCGTCCAGGACGCGGACCACGTCGTCCGGCTCGAGGACGTCGGGCAGGTAGCTGCCCGGACGCGGCAGGTCCAGCAGGGCGGCGACGTCGCGCTCGGTCAGCCCCTCGCGCTGGGCGAAGCCGTAGAAGCTGCGGATGGCGGCCACCTTGCGCGCCTGGGTGCTCGTGCGGCGTCCTTGGCGTCGCAGGTTGGCGACGAAGTCGAGCACCGCCTGCGGGTCGCTGCGCCAGCGGGAGCCGGCCTGGGCCGCGTACTGGGCCAGGTCCCGACCGTAGGCGGCGATGGTCAGCGGTGAGAGGCCGCGCTCGACGCGCAGCTCGAGCAGGAACGCCTCGATGGCCGACATGAGGGCGGCATCCGCCCGGCCATCGTTGCCCGCGCGGGTCGTGCTGCCCACGAGCACCCTATCGAAGTCGCGGGTGCCGGATGACACCGCTACGCAACATCTCGGTCCTGTTTCCGGTCACCGTGCTGCCCACGGGCGGCACGAGGAGCGCTGAGTTGCCCATGGGGTGCCGGCAGGCAACATCCGCGCATGGATCACCCCGCGGCGGCGCGCAGCAGCGCCTCGGCGGCGGCCCGTGCCTCCTCCCCGGCCCCGGCGCCGGCGAGCATGGCCGCCAGCTCGACGGCCCGAGCCTCGCCCTCCAGGACGGTGACCTCGGCGACGGTCCGCCGGCCCTCCACCCGCTTGCCGATGTGAACGTGGGTGTCGGCGAAGGCAGCCACCTGCGCCAGGTGCGTCACGCACAGCACCTGGTGGTAGGCGGCCAGCGCTCGCAGCCGCTCGCCCAGCGCGGTGGCGTGGCGGCCGCCGATGCCGGCATCCACCTCGTCGAAGACGAGGACCGGCGTCTCGTCGGCCTCGGCCAGCACCACCTTCAGGGCCAGCGACAGCCGGCTCGCCTCGCCGCCCGAGGCGATGCGCGCCAGCGGACGGGGCGGCTCCCCGGGGTTGGGGGCGAAGGTGAAGACGGCCCGGTCTCTGCCGCTGGGCCCCAGCTCGGCCGGCTCCAGGTCGACACCGAAGGCACCGGCCGGAAGCCCCAGTGGCGGCAGCTCGGCGTTCACCCGCTCGGCGAGCCGCCCGGCCGCCTCGGCCCGCGCCACGCTCAGCGTGGCGGCCGCCTCCTCCAGCGCCGCGCGGCATCGCTCCTCCTCCCCGCGCAGCCGCTGCCGCAGGCCCTCCTGGTCCTCCAGCCGCTCCAGCTCGGCCGCGGCCTCCTGCCCGAAGGCGAGCACCCCCTCCAGCGTCTCGCCGTACTTGCGCTTCAGGTCGTAGAGCAGGGAGAGGCGCTCCTCGGCCTCGGCGCGGGCCGCCGGGTCCAGCTCGACCCGCTCGCCCAGGTCCGCAGCATCGCGCCCCAGCTCGGTGGCCTCCGCCTCCAGGCCCTCGGCACGGGCTGCCAGCTCGGCGAAGCGCTCGTCGTGCGCGGCCGCCTGGCCCAGCGCGGTGGCCGCCAGCCGCAGGGCGTCGAGCCCGCCACCGTCCTCGCGCAGCAGCCGCACCGCCTCCGCCGCGGCCCTGGCGATCGTCTCCGCGTGCGTCGCCGCCCGCAGGCGGGCCTCCAGCTCGGCGTCCTCGCCGGGCCGCGGCGCGGCGGCGCTGATCTCGTCGACCTGGTGGCGGAGGAGCTCCACCCGGCGCGCCAGCTCGTGGGCATCGGTGATCAGCTCGGCCGACCGGGCGACCACCGACCGCCAGGCGCGGTACGCCTGGGCGACCGCGTCGCGCCGGGCGTCCAGCTCTCCGAAGCGGTCCAGCAGCGCGAGCTGGCGGTCCGCGGCCAGCAGCCGCTGCTGCTCGTGCTGGCCGTGGATCTCGGCGAGCCGCTCCCCAAGCGCGGCCAGGCTCCCCACCGTCACGCTGCGGTCGTTGAGGCGCACCAGCGAGCGGCCGTCGGCGCTCACCTCGCGCCGCACGATCGCCATCCCGTCGCCGGCGGCCAGGACATCGGCCAGCGGGTCATCCTCGGCGGGTGCCACTCCGTCGAAGACGGCCTCCACCCGGGCGGCATCGGTCCCGGCCCTGACCAGGTCGGCCGTCGCCCGGGCGCCGAGCGCCAGGGCCAGCGCGTCGACCACCAGCGACTTGCCCGCCCCGGTCTCGCCGGTGAGCACGGTGAAGCCACGCGAGAGCGGCAGGCGCACCCGCTCCAGCACCGCCAGGTTCTCGACGGAGAGCTCCAAGAGCGCCATCGGTCCAGTCAGGTCAGTAGGGCAGCCGGGACGCCTTGGTCCGCAGCAGGTCGTAGAAGGGGGTGGATCCCGTGGGCTCCAGCAGCCGTAACGGCACGGGCAGGGCGCGCACCTCGACGCGGTCCCCTTCGGTCATGGCCATGTCCCACTGGCCGTCGACGCTGACCACCGCCCCGTACGGCGCGGCCCGCAGGGTGAGCTTGACGACGTGCTCCTCGCCGGCCACCACGCTGTGCAGGGCGGTCAGGTAGGCGGCCACCGGGGTGATGATCATGTTGCGCAGGCGCGGGTCCAGGATGGCGCCCCCGGCCGAGAAGGAGTACGCGGTGGAGCCGGTCGGCGTGGCGACCACCACGCCGTCGGCCACGTAGGTCGCCAGGTGGCTGCCGGATACCTCCACCTCGACCTGGATCATGCGCACCCGGTGCCCGCGCGCCACCGCGACCTCGTTCAGGCAGGCGTGCTGCCCGCGGCTGCCATCGGTGCGCACCAGGGTGGCCTCGATCCGGAACCGCTCCTCGATCCCGTAGTCGCCGGCCAGCACCTGGTCCAGCGCGCGCTCCATGCCGTCCAGCTCGACCTTGGCCAGGAAGCCAACCCGGCCCAGGTTCACGCCCAGCGTCGGCACGCCGGAGTCTCCAACCGCCTGCGCGCTGCGCAGGAAGGTCCCGTCACCGCCCAGCACGCACACCAGGTCGCTGCCGGCGGTGGCCGCACCGATCCGCTCCCGGTCATCGGCCGGGCTGTCCCAGGCCTCCACCCCGTGCGCCTCGCACCAGCGCCGGGCCCGCTCCAGGGCCTCCACGGCCTTCGGGTTGGCGGGGTAGTAGGTGAAGCCGATGCGCATCAGCGCCCCGCGTCCCGGGCCCCCACGCCCTCGACGCCGGCCTCCACGGCTTCATCCGCCGCGGCCTCGACCCCCAGTCGCGCGGCGATGGCGGCCACCAGGCGCCGCAGCTCGGCCACCTCCGCGCTCAGGTCGGAGACCGATTCGTCGCGGACCGCGGCGTAGGACCGGTCCAGGCCGGCGGCGATCAGGGCCCGCATCAGGCTCGAGGGCGATACGCCACGGGCGCGGGCCGCCTGCTCCACCCGCTCCAGGAGCGCGTCCGGCATGCGCAGCGACACGATCTGGCGCATGGTGTCCGGCGCCGGCTCCCGCTCGTCCGGCTCGACGACCTCCAGGCCCTCGAACCCGACGCTCAGCTGCTCGGCCACCGGGCCGCGGCTGCGCTTCCTCATATGGGACGCATCGTAATACGTTGCGTCATACGGTCGCGGCCCGTGTGATTTCGCCGATCCGCTGCCGCCGGGCCGTGGCATCCATCCCCGGCGGGGCGGCCAGCAGGGCCAGGAACTCAACGTTGCCGTCGGATCCTTCCAGCGGCGAACGCATGACCGCCCGAACGCCGAACCCCGCGGCCTCAGCGTCGGCGGCGAAGCGCTCCAGGACGGTCGCGTGTACCTGCGGGTCCCTCACCACTCCCCCGCGGGGCACGGCCTCGCGCCCGGCCTCGAACTGCGGCTTGACGAGCGCGATCACCCGGCCCTCGGGCGCGACGAGGCGGCGCACCGCGGGCAGCACCAGGCCCAGCGAGATGAACGACAGGTCCAGCGTCGCCAGCTGCACCGGCTCCGGCAGGCGCTCCAGGCCGCGGAGGTTGACGCGCTCCATGCTCACCACCCGCGGGTCGCGCCGCAGGCGGTCGATGAGCTGGCCGCGGCCGACGTCGATGGCGTACACCACCCGCGCGCCTCGCGACAGCAGGACATCGGTGAAGCCACCGGTCGAGGCCCCGGCGTCCAGGCAGGCGAGGCCGGTCGGATCAACCCCGAAGGCATCCAGCGCCGCCTCCAGCTTGGCGCCGGCGCGGCTCGCCCAGCGCGGACCCTGGTCCACCCGGACCGATGCGTCCGCCGGGACCTGATCGCCCGGCTTCAGCAGCCTCCCCGGCGCGCCCTCCAGCGTGACCCTGCCGGCCAGCACCAGGGCCTGCGCCGCAGCGCGCGACGGAGCCAGGCCGCGCTCGACGAGGAGCTGGTCCAGCCGCTGCTTCCTGGCGCCTTCCACGGCCATGCTGGGCGGCGTGGGCCAGGTCAGACGGTGCGCTGCGGCGTCTCGATCTCGCCGGCCGCCACCCCGTTTCCGGCGGCCCCCTCCGGGAGGGCCAGCGCGGCGCGGACCTGGGCCAGAATGCCGTCGGCGTCGATCCGCTGCTGCCGGCGCAGGTCCTCCACCGCGCCGTGGTGCACGAAGCCCTCGGCCAGCGCGACCTTCAGGACCGGGGCATGCACGCCGGCCCGGTTCAGGGCGTCGAGCACGCCGTCGCCGAAGCCGCCCATGGCGGCCGACTCCTCGGCGGTCACCACCAGCCGCTTGCCGGCGGCCATCGAGGCCAGGCACTCCTCGTCCAGCGGCTTGGCCCAGCGCGCGTTCAGCACCGCGGCCCGCAGCCCATCGGCTTCCAGGGCGGAGGCCACGGCCAGCAGGCGCTGCACGATCGGCCCGAAGCCGACCAGCAGCAGGTCGTCGCCCCGGCGCAGCACCTCGGCGCGGCCGATCTCCAGCCGCTCCCCCTGCCGGTCCGGCAGGTCCTCGCCCGGGTCGCGCGGGTAGAGCACCGCGAACGGCCCGTCGTGGGCCAGGCCGGTGACGACCATGTCGCGCAGCTCCTGCTCGTCCTTTGGCGAGCCGATCACCAGGTTCGGCAGGGAGCGCATGGCCGGGAGCATGAACATGCCCTGGTGGCTGGTGCCGTCCTCGCCAACGAGGCCGGATCGGTCCAGTGCCAGGAAGACGGCCGCGTCGTTCTGGCAGACGTCGTGGACCAGCTGGTCGTAGGCGCGCTGGCTGAACGTGGAGTACAGCGCCACCACCGGCCGCAGGCCGGCCAGCGCCAGGCCGGTGGCCATGGTCACCGAGTGCTGCTCGGCGATGCCGACGTCGAAGAACCGGTCCGGGAAGCGCTCGCAGAAGCGCGCCAGGCCGGTGCCGGTGGGCATGCCGGCGGTGATGGCAACGATCCGCGCATCGGCCTCCGCCAGGCGGATGAGCTCCTCGACCATGGTGTGGGTGTAGGTCTTCGGCTTGCGCTTCGGCTCGGTCCCGGGGGGGAGCGGCTCCTCGGTGGGGTCGATCAGGCACAGGTCGATCGGCGGCAGGCTGGCGCCGTGGTACGACACCGAGTCCTGCTCGGCCGGGGCATAGCCGCGGCCCTTGACCGTCTTGACGTGGACCAGCACCGGGGCGTCCAGCGCGAAGGCGCGCTCGAAGGCCTCCTCCATCTCGCCGATGTCGTGGCCGTCCAGGACCCCGATGTAGGTGATTCCCATGTCCTCGAAGAAGGCCACGTTCGCCCACGAGTGCTTGAAGCTGTCCTTGGCCCAGCCCAGGACCTCGAAGGCCGGCCTGCCGACCACCGGGATGCGCGGCAGCAGGCGCTGGGTGGCCGACTTTGTCTCCTGGTAGGCGCGCGTCAGGCGCAGCTTGTTGAGCCGGGTGGAGAGGCCGCCCACGGAGGGGCTGATGCTCATCGCGTTGTCGTTGAGCACGATCAGCATCCGGTGCCGCACGTGGCCCAGGTGGTTGAGGGCCTCCAGCGTCAGGCCGCTCTGGATGGCGGCGTCGCCGACCACCACCGCGATCCGCTGGTTGCGTGCCGGGTCGCCCTTGGGCCGCAGATCGCGGGCCGCCGCCAGGCCGACGCCGATGCTCACGCCGGTGCCGGCGTGGCCGCCGTCGAACACGTCGTGCTCGCTCTCGCTGCGCCGCGGGAAGCCACCGACGCCGCCCAGCTGGCGCAGGGTGTGGAAGCGCTCCAGCCGCCCGGTGAGCAGCTTGTGAGCGTAGGCCTGGTGCCCGGTGTCCCACACCAGCCGGTCACGCGGCGAGTCCATCACCCGGTGCAGCGCCAGGGTCAGCTCCACGGTTCCCAGGCTGCTGGCCAGGTGCCCGCCGGTGCGCTGGACGGTGCGGATCATCTTCTCGCGGAGCTCGGAGGCCAGCGTTTCGAGCTGCGACGGAGTCAGCCCGCGCAGCTGCGCAGGATCGGTCAGGTTCTCGAGGATTGACAAGGCGAGATCCCTCTGGATGAGCCTGGTCGGGCGTCTGAGTATAGCCCTGACGCTCCCGAAGGGCCCGATGTCACCCGGCCAGCGGCTTCTCGAAGACGTGCGACGTCTTCAGCAGGGTGTAGCCCTCGCGCAGGTAGAACCGATGCGCCCGCTCTCGCGTCACCCGCGAGGCCACCCGCATGGTGCGGCAGCCGCGCTGCAGGGCCCACTCCTCGGCTCTCCGCAGCAGGTCCAGGCCGATGCCCCTCCCGCGCGCCCGCTCGTCCACCACCAGGCCGGCGACCAGGCCGGTGCGCTCCGAGGTCAGGTGGTGCTGCACCTCGACGTGGACCCAGCCGACCGGCCGATCCCGCTCGTCCACGGCCACGAACACCGCGCCGGCGTCGACGGCCATCAACGCCTGGAGCCGGTTGCGCAGCTCCTCCGCGGTGCCGGGGTACCCGAGCTGGGTGGTCAGGTCGGCCAGGACCTCGGCGTCCTCCGGGCGCGCGCCCCGGACGGCGGTCACCGTTCTCATCGGTGCTCGTCGGTGGCCGGCGCCTCCGCCGCGGGCGCGCCCTCGACCCCGCGACGTCCGAGCTCGGTGATCTGCAGCTCGGCCCGGCGCAGCCGCTCCTCGCAGGCCGCGTGCAGGCGCAAACCGTGGCGGTACAGCTCGATGCTCTCCTCCAGGCCCACGTTGCCGGCCTCCAGGGCCTGCACGGTCTGCTGCAGGGCCACCACCAGCTCGTCGAAGGGGCGCCGCGCGAGCTCCTCGTCGCTCAGCTCGGCCAGCCTCGGATCGGTCACGACAGGAGCTCCTCCGTGCCATCCGGGCGCGTCCGCTCCACCCGGGCGTCGACCGTGCCGGTGGCCAGCGTGACGTGCAGCGCGTCGCCGGCCAACACGGCGGACGCGTCGCGCAGGATGGTGCCGTCCGCGGTGCGCGCCACCGCGTAGCCGCGGGCCAGGGTGGCCGCCGGCGACAGGGTGCGCAGCGCATCGGCGGTGGCGGCCAGCTGCATGCGGCGGCGCTCGAGGCGGTCCGCCACGGCGCGGCCGGCGCGGTCCACCAGCTCGGCCGCCTGCTGGCGCGCCGCACCGATGTCCGGGCGCAGGCGGGCCAGCGCCCGCGCCTCGACGTCCAGGAACCGGCGCCGCTCCTCGGCCCGGGCGGTCAGCGCCGTCGTGGCCCGTTCCCGCAGCCGGGCCAAAATGGCCGGGAACTGGGTGGCGTCCGGGACCGCCTGCTCGGCGGCGGCGCTGGGCGTGGGGGCGCGGACGTCGGCGGCGAAGTCGCACAGCGTGACGTCGCTCTCGTGCCCGACGCCGACGATGATGGGCACCGGCGAAGCCGCCACGGCGCGCACCACGCGCTCCTCGTTGAAGCCCCACAGGTCCTCGAGCGAGCCGCCGCCACGGGCCAGGATGATGAGGTCCAGCTGGTCGGCGCGGGCGTACAGCCGCTGCAGGGCGCGCACGATGCTGCCGGCGGCCACGGCTCCCTGCACCACGGTCGGCGACAGGACCAGCTCGACGAGCGGGTAGCGGCGGCGCATGACGTTGTTGATGTCGCGCCACACCGCGCCGACCGGCGACGTCACCACCCCGATGCGCCGCGGCCAGCGCGGCAGTGACCGCTTGCGGGAGGCGTCGAAGAGGCCCGCGGCCGCCAGCCGCGCCCGCAGCGCCTCGTAGCGCTGGTGAAGGTCACCGGCGCCGGCCGGCGTGATGGTCTGGCAGTAGAGCTGGTACACGCCCTGCGGCTCGTAGGCGCGCAGCCGCCCGTGGCAGATGACCTGCATCCCGTGCTCGGGCCGGACGTTGGCCTGGGCAAGCTCCTCGCGGAACAGCACCGCGCGGATCTGCGAGGCGGCGTCCTTCAGGGTGAAGAAGCAGTGCCCCGAGGGCGGGAAGGACGGCTGGCTGACCTCGCCCTCCACCCACACGTCGGCCAGCAGCGGGTCGCCGTCCAGCAGCTGGCGCACGCGGCGGTTCAGGTCGCTGACCCGCAGGATGCGCGGCGGCGCCGGCGCGCCCTCCTCGGCCGCCTCCCAGAGTGTGGGCTGGACGTCCATGGCGGGTACGTTACTGCACCCGCGTGACGTACTCCCCGGTGCGGGTGTCGATGCGCAGCGTGTCGCCCTCGTTCACGAAGAGCGGCACCTGGACCACCAGGCCGGTCTCCAGGGTCGCCGGCTTGCGCGCGCCGCTGACCGTGTCGCCGGCCACGCCCGGCTCGGTGGAGGTCACCGTGAGGTCCACCGTCACCGGCAGGTCCACCCCGAGCACCTCGCCCTCGTGCATCGAGACGAAGACCTCGGTGTTCTCCTTCAGGTACTTCGCGTCGTCACCGAGCATCTGGGCCGAGACCGCGAACTGGTCGTAGGTCTCGCTGTCCATGAAGTGGTACGCGTCGCCGTCGGAGTACAGGTACAGGACCTTGCGCTGCTCCACCCGGGCGCGCGGCCAGCGCGTGCCGGCCTGGAAGGTGCGCTCCACGATGTCGCCCTTGCGCACGTTCTGCAGCTTCATGCGCACCTGGGCGGAACCACGGGCCATCTTGATGTGGGTCCAGTCCAGGACCTTCATGAGCTGCCCGTCGAGCTCGATGATGACGCCCTTCCTGACGTCGCCGGTGCTGATCAAGCCTTCATCTCCGTCATGTCACACAGGATAGCGGCGCGCCGCATGTGGCCGCCGGCCCCCTACCCGATCACCAGCAGCTCTCGCGGGGCGTCGGTCAGGCGCACCGCGCCGGCATCGGTCAGGTGCACGGTGTCCTCGATGCGGATCCCCAGCTCCCCCGAGTGGTAGGTGCCGGGCTCCAGGGTGATCACCATGCCGGCCTCCAGCGGGGCCCGATACTCGCGGAGGATGGGCGCCT
Source organism: Candidatus Zixiibacteriota bacterium (assembly GCA_035687145.1). Classification (GTDB taxonomy): domain Bacteria; phylum Chloroflexota; class Limnocylindria; order QHBO01; family QHBO01; genus DASRYM01. The sequence continues at coordinate 14,582 of DASRYM010000098.1, forward strand.
CGTGGGTCTCCAGGCCGATGCCGTGGCCCAGCCCGTGGAGGAAGGTCTCCGCCAGCCCGGCATCGGCCAGGTGGCCGCGCGCCACCGCGTCCAGATCGACGCCGGTGACCCCGGGGGCGGCGGCCTCGAAGGCCCGCTGCTGGGCCTCCCGGACCGCCTCGTACCGGCGTCGCGCCTCTGCATCGGGCTCCGAACCGATCCAGACCGTGCGGGTCATGTCGCTGCGGTAGCCGTCCACCTGGCAGCCGAAGTCGAGCAGCAGCGGTTGTCCCGTGGTCACGGGCGCCTCGGTGGCGTGCCCGTGCGGCATGGCCGCCCGCGGCCCGACCAGGACCAGCGGTTCGAAGGCCAGCGCCTCGGCGCCGTGCTCGTCGAACCAGGCGGCGATCTGGCGTGCCACCTGGCGCTCGGTCAGGCCCGGGTGCACGTACCCCAGCAGGTGCTCGAAACAGGCGTCGGTCAGCGCGCAGGCTCGGGCGATGGCAGCCACCTCGTCGGGCCCCTTGCGCAGCCGCAGCCGGGCCAGCGCCGCATCGGCGGGCACCAGGTCCAGCCCGGCCTCCTCGAGGGCCGCCCAGTCGGCGTGGCTCAGGACCGATGCCTCGGCCGCCAGCCTCCGCACCTTCAGGTCGGGCGCCAGGTCGGCGAGCTCCGGGGCCAGGCGGCGCGTGGTGCGGCGCACCTCCCAGCCCGGCGCCTGGGCCCGCGCCTGCTCCAGGTAGCGGCCGTCGGCCAGCACCAGCTGCCGGTCACGCGTGACGACCAGGGTGCCCGCGTAGCCGGCGGTCGGCTCCTCGCCGGGGCGCAGCGCGAAGCCGGAGAGCCAGCGCTTCGCCGCCGAGCGGCTGACCAGCAGGCCGTCGACCTCGAGCTCGTCCAGGATGCGGCGCGCTGCCGCCAGGCGGTCGGGGCCCGTCACCCGGCCGGGCACTCCTCGCGGGCGCGGTTGATGTTGGCCTGGTGCTCGGCATTGGTCCGGGCGAAGTAGTGCGAGCCGTCGCGGTTGCCGTTCGGGCAGCCCGCCACGAAGTAGAAGAAGTCGCCCTGCGGAGCCGCCACCGCGGCGATCGACGCGATGCGCGGCGAGGCGATCGGCGAGGGCGGCAGGCCGGGGTTCAGGTAGGTCTGGTAGCCGGCCAGCTCCTCGGGGAGCTGCACCTCGCCGCCGCTCACCTGGAGCTGCGGCCACCACTCGATGCTGCCCCACTCCTCGATCGGAGCACCGGCGTGCTCGGCGGTGGCCAGGCCGTACTGCAGCGTCGGATCGGCGTTCAGCAGGCCCACCGTCTCGGCGTCCGGGTTCTTGATGCGGTTGAGGTAGACGCCGGCGATCAGCGGCCGCTCCTCGTCCAGCACCGCCTCGCGCTCCACGATGCTGGCCACCGTGATCGCCTCGTCCACCGAGAGGCCCTGGGCCGCGATCCCGTCGCGGATCTCCTGGGTGAACCTGGCGGCGAAGTTGTCCAGGATGCGTTCCAGCACCTCGCGGGCCGACCAGTTGGCGTCCATGCGGTAGGTGTCGGGGTAGAGGTACCCCTCCAGGCTGCGCTGCGCGGGGAGGTCGGCGAAGACGTCGTACTGGTTGAGCAGGTCGGCCGGCGGCGCCTGGACCAGCGACACGAACTCGTCCAGGTTCATGGTCAGCTCGGTAGTGGCCAGGTAGCCGACCACCTCCTCAAGCCGCCAGCCCTCGCGGAGGGTAATGGTGACCTCGCGGCCGGCCTGGCCGCGCAGCGCGGCCACGATCTCCGACGGCCGCATCGACGGCGACAGGTCGTAGACGCCGGCGGCCAGCGTCCCCTCCCGGCCCGCGGCGAGCACGGCGGCGTGGAAGGCCAGCTCGGAGTGCACCAGGCCGCGCTCGAAGAGCATGTGACCGATCTGGCGGTCACTGCTGCCCAGCTCCACGGTCACGGTGATGCGCTGCGGGTCGTCGCTGGCCGGCACGTCGGCCAGCGCCTGGGGCCGGTACCACTCCACGAAGTCGCGCACCAGCCCGTGCTCGATGGCCCCCGGGTTCTCCTCGACCCAGGCGTACAGGCGCGGGGCGAAGGCCTGGAGGCCGACGAACAGCAGCACGCCCACCAGAGCGATGACCCCCGCGAACCACAGCAGCAGCACCAGGGGCTGCGCGCGACGACGCCGGCGCAGCGGCGCCTCGCGCTGCTCGCGGAGCTGGCGGATGCGCGCGGTGCGCCGCTGCTCCAGCTCCCAGCGTGGATCGTCAGGCAGGCTCATTCACGTTCCTGTGCGGGGGATGGTCCTCGATCCACCCCCGGTCCGGGGCGACCGAGGGCGTCCAGGTATTCTTGCAGGATCAGGCGCGCCGCTGCCGAGTCCAGCTCACCGCTGCGGCGCGGCGGCCGCCGGCCCTCGGCCGCCAGCCGCTCCCCCGCCTCCCAGCTGGTGAGGCGCTCGTCCTGGAACTCCACGGCCAGCCCGGCCGCCGCCAGCCTCGTGCCGAAGGTTCGCGCGGCGATCGCCTGCGGCCCCTCGCTGCCGTCCATGTTCAGCGGCAAACCCACGATCACCCGCTCGGCGCCCTCCCGCGCGGCGACTTCGATCACCGCCGCCACGTCCGCCTCCAGGTTGGCGCGGCGCAGCGCCGGGCGCGCAAAGGCAAGGCCCGTCTCGGTGTCCCCGACCGCCAGGCCGATGCGCCGGCTGCCATGGTCCAGGCCGATGAGGCGGCTCATCCGTCGCTCACCACCCGCACGTCGATGCGCCACTCCAGCCTGGGCACGGCATCCACCCAGCCCGGCCACAGCTCCACGTCCACCGCGCCGAGGGGGGCGAGGGCCGCCACGGCCTCCTGCTCGCTGAGGCCGGCCACCTGCGAGCGCACCGCGCCCGGGTCGACGTCGGCGATCATGCGGCCGGTGACCCGCGCCTCGACCAGCAGCGCCTCGCCGTCGGTCGCGGCGCGCACGATCTCCACCTGCAAAGAGTCGGGATCCAGGCCGAAGCCTTCGGCCACCAGCGACGCGTCCGCCAGGGCGCGCTCCTCGGCGGCGGCGACCACCGACGCGCGGTCGGCGTGGACCCAGCGGTACTCCTGCGACCCGCTCAGCTCGAATGACTCCTGGTCGCGGGTGCCGGCCAGTCCCTCCGGCACGGCGATCGACGGGTCGGAGGGCGCCGTCTCGGCCACCACCGCATCGCCCAGCTCGCGGCGCGCCTCCTCGATCTGGGCAGTGAGGGCCTCGACCAGCGCCGACCTGGTCGCCGCCACGTCCTCCTCGCGGATGAGCGGTCCGGACCGGTCCACGCCGCCGGCCGTGGCCTCGCGGTTGACGACCAGCCGCTCGGGATTGTCCGGCAGGCCACGCAGCTGGTTGGCCAGGCTCTCGTCGACCACGGTGTTGATGGCGCCGGCCGCCACGTTTCCCTGCGGTCCCGGCTCCACGGCGACCACGCCCACGCTCGCCTCGCCGGATTCCACGGTCAGCGGGTTGAACCGGATCAGCCGCGCCGGGGGCACCGCCACCGCCTCCACGGTCTCGAACACGACGTCACCGGCCGCCACCTGCGCCCCGGCCGGGACCAGCACCGCGCGGCCGATGTTCCAGTTGAGGAACACCACGGCCCCCTCCGCGGCGGCCAGGTCGTGGTACGTTCCGCCGGCCGTCCCGGGCTGGGTGGCCTCCACCCTCCCGCTGGTCACCTCGGGATCCTCCAGCTCGAGGCTGTACGTCTTTGGGCCGGCGGTCGCCGAGACGGGCACGATGGTGATGGTGGCGGCCGGCGCCACCGCGGCCGCGGCCGCCCCAAGGAGCACCAGGAGGCCCAGCATCACCGCCGGCAGCACGCGCGGCAGGCGGCGGGCGGCGGGAACCGATGGGCGCGCACGCGGCCGCGCCCGGACCCGCGGCGAGGAAGCCG
>DASRYM010000099.1:0-34915 GCA_035687145.1 Candidatus Zixiibacteriota bacterium
TTGGCGCTTCTGTCGCTGCCGATCCTGGTGGTCGTGGTCCGCTCCGCCGAGCTGGGAGCCACCGGCCACACCCGGGCGATCGCCATGATCGACCTCCAGACGGCGCTGCTGCACGCCGTCTTCGGGGCGCTGCTGGTGCTCGGGCTCGTGCTGAGCGGCCTCTCCTGAGGTGGCCCGCGCGCGACCCGACGTCACGCCGGGCCCTGGCGGCCTGGCGCTGGCCCTGGGGCTGGCGGCCGCCCAGGGGGCCTTCGCCCTGACCTTCCGCGGCCCGCGGCCGCGCTTCTGGCAGCGCATGACGCGGGCCGGCCTGGCGCTGGGGGCCTACGCCCTGGCCGTCAGCCCCGCGGCGCGCCGGGTGCGCATCGGTCCACGCGAGGTGGCGCAGGGAGTGGCCTCGGCGGCGGTCATGTACGCCACCTTCCAGGTCGGGGACCGCTTCGCGAGCCGCTTCGTCCCGGGCGGCGAGGAGCAGATCCGGGACATCTACGCGCTCCGCACCCTGCGGCCGCGGGGCGAGATCGCAGCGCGGCTGGTGACGGTCATCGGGCCGGCCGAGGAGCTCTTCTGGCGCGGGGCGGTGCAGGCTGGCCTGATGCGCCGGCTCGGCCGATGGAGCGGCGCGGCGGCCGGCGCCGCCGCCTACGCCGGGGTCCACGCGGTGACCGGCAACGTCACCCTGCTCGGTGCGGCCGGCGTGGCCGGCGCCCACTGGGCGGCCCTGTATGCGGCCGGCGTGCCGCTCGGCGCGCTGATCGTCAGCCACGCCCTGTGGGACGTGTGGATCTTCCTCCTGCAGCCCACCGAGGGAGGCCGGGAGGCCGGGTCCCCCTAGTCACGACGGAGCAGGGCGGCCGTTGCGTCGCGGTCGTCGCGGCTGGCGAAGGCCAGCCGGACCTGGCTGCCGTACCAGCTCACCAGCAGCACCGGGCGGCTGCCGCACAGGTGGCGCAGCTCGCCGGGCTCGACGCCCGAGAGCGCGCCGAGGCCGCGTGGCACATGGATGTCCCAGACCGCCGGGTCGTCGGCGGTGATGCGCACCTCGCCGGCCTCCGGGCGCAGGGTGATCGGGGTGCCGTCCAGCTCCACCGGTGAGCGGCCGGGCGGCGTGATCCGCCCGGTTGCCTCCGCCCGCAGCGCGGCGCCCGCCGGCGGGTCGGCCACGGGTCGCAACGCCACCGGCACGAAGACCGGGTAGCCGCTGCGCCGGCCGAGCCACAGCAGGACCGCGGCGATCCCGAACAGGATCGGGCCGAGCCACAGCCGGTCCACGGGCAGGCCGGGGGCGTGGTTCACGACCGCGCCCCGCAGCAGGCGGGCCCAGCCGGTCATGAGCCGGATCCAGGGCAGCTCGACGAAGCGGCTGACCGCGCCCGGATCGGCGGTCTGCCGGCCGTAGAGCTCGACCGGGGCCACGTCCGGCGGGTAGGGAGTACGGACCACCACGGGGCGGCCGGCCCGGTCCTCGGCCAGCTGGTACCAGAAGCCACGGCCGGTGGCCAGCCGCCGCGGGTCGCACGGCTCGCCGCTCGCGGCGCAGGTCGCCACGCCCTCTCCCGGGAAGGTGAGGTTCAGCCGCACCAGCTGGCCCTCCTGGACCGATGCCAGGTCGTCGGCCTCCTCGAGCTTCCGCGCCTCGTCGGGCTTGACGGCCACCAGCGGCGGTGGAACGGCCACCAGGCGTGGGACCGGCTCGCCGACCTCCTCGCCGCGGGCACGCAGGGCGGCCACCGCGTCCTCGATGGCGGCGGGGTCGGCGGTCGCGGTGCCGATCACCTCGCGGGTCCGAAGCCGTTCGACGCCGCCGGCGATGCGGACCAGGGCCATGTGGTCGTCGTCCAAGGCATGGCGCATGAGCACCCAGCGGTAGGTGCCCGTGGCGGCAGCCTCCGCCTCCGGGTCCAGGGGCGGCTCCGCGGCGAAGTCACGCAGCAGGGCCAGGCCATCCAGCGCCACCAGGCTCGAGCTGAAGCCCACCTGCCGCTCCACGAACTGGGCGACGCTGGCCCGCGCGATGACGATCTCGGCACCGGCCCGCAGCAGCGGAAGCACGGTCAGCACCACCAGCCCGGCGATCACCGCCGGGACCAGGCCGATCCCCCGCGACGCCGCGGCCGCGCCCCGCGCGATGTGCAGCCGCCAGCCGAGCACCAGCAGCGCCGCCGCCAGGCCGGACAGGGCGGCAGCCGGCAGCGGGAAGCGGACGATCGGTCCGTGCAGCAGGGTCGCGAGCGCCCCGCCCAGCACCGCTCCCATCAGGGCGGCGCCCAGGCGAGCGGCCAGCGACGCGCCGAAGCGGCCCAGCAGCGGCAGGCCCCAGGCGCCGACTGCCGCGCCCAGGCCGGCGACGGCCACCGCGCTCATGGGCGGGTAGTCGGCGGCGGTCTGGAAGGCGGCGAGGCTGAGCGCCCCGACCGCCAGCCCGGCCAGCAGCGCCGACAGGTAGGGGACCGCCGACGGGAGCCAGGACCATGCCGGCCAGCCACCGACCGCGGCCTCGACCAGCCGCTCGAGGCCGACCGGCAGCGACCCCAGCAGGATCCGAACGCCGAGCCGCAGGCCGCTCACGCCGCCTCAGCTGCGGTCACGGGCGGGCGAAGGACCAGGCAGAACCGTCCCAGGACGCGTGCAGCAGCCCCCCGTCGTCGCCGCGGGCGAAGACGTCGATGCGGCCCGGGCCCCACGAGCAGGCCGCCGGGTCCGAGGCGATCTCGACCGGGAGCCGCTCCCACGGCTGCCAGCCGTCCGGCTGGTACCAGCGGTGCCAGAGGCCGCCGTCGCGGCCGCGGGCGAAGACGTCGATGCGGTCCGGGCCCCAGGAGCAGGCGGCGGGAGCGCCGACCAGGTCGCCGCCGTGCGGATGCCACTCGTGCCACGCCATCCCGTCCCAGTAGATGTCCCACAGCTGGCCGTCGTCCCAGATGGCGAAGGCCTGCATCTCGTTCTCGGCCCAGGTCGTCACGGCCGGTGCCGACGCCAGGCGACCGCCCAGCGACTCCCAGGCTTCCATCCAAGCTCCTCCTCGCGTCACGTCCCGCCATTCTAGGAATCGGCCGATGTACTCTCCGGGTCGCATGGAGCGCTGGAAGACGATCATCGAGCCCCACCGCATCAAGAGTGTGGAGCCGATCCGGATGACGACCGTCGAGGAGCGCGACGGCTACCTTCGCGAGGCGGGCTACAACCTGTTCAACCTGCACGCCGACGACGTCTTGATCGACCTCCTCACCGACTCCGGCACCGGGGCCATGTCCGCCGAGCAGTGGGCCGGCGTCCAGCGCGGCGACGAGTCGTACGCGGGGTCGCCCTCGTGGTACCGCTTCCTGGCGGCGGTCCAGGAGCTGTTCCCCTTCAAGCACGTCATCCCCACCCACCAGGGACGGGCCGCCGAGCGGATCCTGTTCGCGGTGGTCGGCGGGCCGGGCAGGGTCATCCCCTCCAACACCCACTTCGACACCACCCGCGCCAACATCGAGTTCACCGGCGCCGAGGCCGTGGACCTGGTGATCCCCGAGGGGCGGCAGCCATCGGTCATCCATCCCTTCAAGGGCAACATGGACGTCGAGGCGCTGGATGCCCTCATCCGGGAGCGTGGCCGCCAGAACGTGCCGCTGGTGATGGTCACCGTCACCAACAACTCCGGCGGCGGGCAGCCGGTCAGCCTGGAGAACCTGCGCGCGGTGCGCGCCGTCTGCGACCGATACGGCCTGCCGCTCTTCCTGGATGCGTGCCGCTTCGCGGAAAACGCCTGGTTCATCAAGCAGCGCGAGCCGGGGCAGGCGGACCGGTCCATCCCGGACATCGTGCGCGAGATGGCCTCGCTGGCCGACGGGATGACGATGAGCGCCAAGAAGGACGCCATCGCCAACATCGGCGGCTGGTTGGCCATGAACGACGACGGATGGGCGGAGAAGGCCCGGAACCTGGAGATCCTGACCGAGGGCTTCCCGACCTACGGCGGCCTGGCCGGGCGCGACCTGGAGGCCATCGCCCAGGGCCTGCGGGAGGTGGTGGACGAGGACTACCTGCGCTACCGGATCCGCTCCACCGAGTACCTGGGGGAGGGCCTCAGCGCCGGCGGCATGCCCTGCGTGCAGCCGATCGGCGGGCACGCCGTGTACATCGACGCCGGGGCGCTGCTGCCCCACATCCCGCCGCTGCAGTACCCCGGCCAGTCGCTGGCGGTGGCGCTGTACCGCGAGGGCGGCATCCGGGGCTGCGAGATCGGCACGGTGATGTTCGGCCTGCACCCGGACGGGACCGAGTCCCCGGCACCCATGGAGCTGGTGCGCCTGGCCATCCCGCGGCGGGTGTACACCCAGTCGCACATCGACTACGTGATCGAGGTCTGCGCCTGGGTGGCGCAGCGCGCCTCCGAGCTTCGCGGCTACCGGATCGTGCAGCAGCCGCCCCAGCTGCGCCACTTCACGGCCCGCTTCGAGCCACTGGCCGCGGTGGCCTCCGCCTGACCGAATGGACCAGCCCGAGCGCTGCCGCGAGTGCGGCCGGGACGTGGCCCTGGGGTCGCCGCTCTACGCGCGACGCGTCACGCTGATCGGCGAGTCCGACCCGGACGTGGCCTACGTCTGCCTGGACTGCCGTCAGGCCTCCCCCATCCGGGACGAGGCGGGCCAGCCGCTGAGCGAGGATCAGCTGGCCGGCATGAAGTACGTGGTCGGCCGCGGCGGCCGAGCGTGAGCGCTCGCAGGTTCGGAACCTCTTCAATCGTGCTCGACGCGGACTCGCGTGAGGGCGAAGTCTCGCGCGTTCCTGGTGAGGACCCGCGGCGCCCAGAGCGCGCGCGGCGGCCGCGATCAACGAGTCGCCGAGACCCAGCGTTCGGCCGTGACGGGCAGCCTCCCAGCGCCAACGGCCGGCTCCGGCCGCAGCCCGGTACGGACCTCGTCGGGCGGCGCCCAATGCGGGTACTCCTCGGCGGTGATCGAGCCGGCCGTGGCGCGGACGGCCTGACGCAGGCGGTCGCGGCTGAGCTTGGCCTTCAGCGCTTCCGCCACGTAGTGGCTGCGGCCGCGGGGGCCGGCGTATCGGTCCACCTCCTCCACGAGATCCTTCGGGAGGAGCAGGTTTGTGCGCATGGCGCACGGCGCGTCAAGAGACGTGGATCTCGGTGACCCACTTCACCCACTCCAGCCCGCGGCGGTCGGGAGCCACCAGGCGGCAGGGCGCGCCGTTGCCGTGCGGCAGCGGCTGCCCGGCCACGGCCGTGGCCAGCACCGCGCCGCGCGCCTCGGGCAGCGGCAGGCGGGCGTACCAGCCGGTCACCGAGCGGACGGTGACGAGGCGCGCCCGCGACGTCGGACCGGCCGCGTCCAGCACGGCCGATAGCGGCGTGCCGCTCCAGTCGGTGCGCAGCGCCCAGCCAGAGGTGCAGTCCAGCACCGCCGAGCGCTCGACGCGGCCCAGCGCCGCCAGGTCGTCCAGCGACAGCGCCAGCGGCCGCTCCACCGCGCCGTCAACCATCAGGCGCCAGGTCGCGGGATCGATCTCGGCCGCGCCCTCGCCGAAGAAGGTGGTCGGCGGGGGAATGCCGCCATCCGGCAGCCAGCGCGAGCCGGTGAAGCGGCGCACCCCGCCCATCAGCGCGTCGGAGACGTTGGACGCCGCCCAGGCCACGACCCCCAGCGCACCGACCCCCAGCGTGGCCAGCGCGGTGCGCCGCGAGATACGCGGCCGATCGGGCCGGGCGGCGGGCGGACGGACCAGGCGCCATCGGTGCGGCAGGAGGTGGAAGACGCCGATCGGCACCAGGACCAGGGCGGCGATGACGTGCAGGGTCAGCACCGTCCACGGCCCGAGGGTCAGGATCCGGCCGGATGCGATCCAGGCGAAACCGCCGATCAGCGCGCCCAGCGTGGCGCCGGCCAGCAGGACGCCGAGGACCAGGCGACCCCAGCGGCGGTTGGCGACGGCGTCGGGGACCGAGCGCCACAGCTTGATGGCCACCGCCACCAGCAGCGCGCCGCCCAGCAGGCCGTGGACGACGAACAGCGCTGCGGTCGGCGGCGACCCGGCCCGCAGGCTGAGGAGGCCGGTGGCCAGCTGGAGGGTCACCAGCACGGCGAGCAGGCGGTCCAGGGCCGCGGTGCTCATCGGTCCATCCTACGCCGCGTGACGCGGGACGGCGTCGGGCGCTGTAGGCTCGCGCGATGCAGCGCGGCACGTGGACCCTGGTCACCGTGGTGCTCGGGTCGGGGATCGTGTTCCTCGACTCGACCGTCGTCAACGTCGCGCTGCGGGCCATCGGCGACCAGCTGCCGGCGGAGCTGGTTGGACGGCTGGAGGGCCAGTCCTACGTCGTCAACGGTTACCTGCTGACCCTGTCGGCGCTCCTCGTCCTGGCCGGCGCCCTGGCGGACCGCTACGGGCGGCGGCGGCTCTTCGCCATCGGCCTGGCCGGCTTCGGGGCGACCAGCCTGCTGTGCGGCCTCGCGCCGACCATGGAAGTGCTGGTCCTGGCCCGGCTGGCGCAGGGGGCGTTCGGCGCGCTCCTGGTCCCGACGTCGCTGGCCCTCATCAACGCCACCTTCGAGGGTGCCGCCCGGGGCCGCGCCTTCGGCCTCTGGGCGGCGTCAACCGGCGCCTGGACCCTGCTGGGACCGCCCATCGGCGGGCTGCTGGTGGACACCTTCGGCTGGCAGATCGCCTTCCTGATGAACGTCCCGCTGTCGGCCGTCGGCGTGGCGGTGGCCATGACCCGGATCCCGGAGAGCCTGAACCCCGACGCGCCGCGGACCTTCGACTGGCTCGGCGCGGCCGTGGTGGCGGTGGCGGTCGGCGGGCTGGCGTACGGCGCCATCCGAGGCCAGGAGCGGTCATGGACCGATGCCTCCGCCTGGGTCGCCCTGGGCCTGGGCGCGGCGGCGACCGTGGCGTTGGTGCCGCTGATGCGGTTCCGCCGCGACCCGCTGATGCCGCCCGCGCTGTTCCGCTCGCGCAACTTCACGATCACCAACGTCTCGACCCTGCTGGTCTACGGCGCGCTCCACGTCATGGCCTTCCTGACCGTCGTCTTCTTCCAGCAGACCCTGGGCTACACCGCCCTGGGCGCCGGCCTGGCGCTGGTGCCGATGGACGTGCTCCTCATCACCCTGTCGACCACCTTCGGGCATCTCGCCGGCCGCTACGGGCCACGGCGCTTCATGGCGGTGGGCCCGCTGCTGATGGGCATCGGCCTGCTCTGGTTCCTGCGCCTCCCGGCCGGCAGCGCCCCCTGGCGCGCCACCCCGGCGGACCCGGCCAGCCTGCTGCCACCGGTCGACTACTGGGTGGACATCGCCCCGATGGCCGCCGTCTTCGGGCTGGGCCTGGCGATCATGGTGGCGCCGCTGACCACCGCTCTGATGACCTCGGTGCCGGTCGGCAACTCGGGCCTCGCCTCGGCCATCAACAACGCCATCAGCCGCATCGGCCCGGTGCTGGCCACCGCGGTGATCTTCATCGGCGTCTCGGCCACCTTCTACGCCGGGATCGCCGAGCGCGTTCCGGAGGTCGACGTCTCCCGTCCGGAGGTCCGCGCCGAGCTGCCGCCGCTCAGCGTGGCGGACGAGGCGCGCGGTCCGGAGCTGGTGGCCGCCTCGCGCGAGGCGTCGACCGAGGCCTTCCGGCTGGCGATGCTGATCGGCGGCCTGCTGTGCCTCGCAGGGGCGGCGGTGAACCTGGCCATCAGTGACCGCGTGGCGCGCGGCGAGCAGCCGCCCATGGCCTGAGAGGGCTGACCCTCAGAAGATCATCGGGCACCAGGGCTCGGGGTCGACCCGCAGCATGGCATCCGCGCGCGACGCGCTCCCCGGGCCGACCTCGGCCACGCGACCGGCGCGCAGCAGGGCGGCCACCGTCACGCCGCCCAGGTAGATGGACCCCAGCTCGGAGGCCGACAGCTCGAGGTCCGCGGCGCTCCGCGTCCGCTGCACCCGTGCTCGGCCGCCATCCACCTCCAGCTGCCAGCGTCCCGCGTTCCACGCGCAGAACTCGTCTTGCACCTCGAGCACCAGCCGGCCGTCGGCCGCCCAGCCGCGGCCCTCCAGCGCGGCGGGCACGTCCAGCACCCGCAGCCACAGCCCGTCGGAGAGGCGCCACCCGAGCCGCCGCGGATCGGCCAGCGCGTGGAGCAGCGGGTGGTCGGGCGGCAGCCGGCGGCCGCGGACGGTGGAGACCAGGTCCACGTCCAGGAGGTAGCCCCACAGCTCGCGCTCGGCGGCCGGCGTGACGGCCATCACCTCGTGCACCTCGAGCGTGGTCCGCGGCCCACCCTCGTCGAAGCCGGGGTAGAGGCGGTAGCGCGCGTAGCCGGTCGGCCGCCCGTCGGTCTCGTGCAGGACGTAGCTGGCCGGCGACCCGCCGTCGCGGTGCTCGGGCGGGTCGTGGAAGAACTCGGCCGCCCACCACGCCTCGGAGCGGCTGAAGGTCCCGGGCCGCGAGAGGCGCACCGCCTCGAAGATCGGGGGCAGCGCCCGCCGTGCCTCGTCCTCGTCCAGCAGGCGGAACCTGCCCTCGCGCGGCGGCGGCTCGTGGAACAGGGCGCGGCGGCGCTCGATCTGGAAGCTGGCGGAGAAGGTGGCCACCCCGAAGCCGAAGCGCCCGTAGATGCCGCCCTCCGAGGCCCACAGCCCGGCCAGCGGCTCGCCGCGCTCGTGGGCCTGGTCCAGCTGGAGGCGCATCATCCGGCGCAGCGCGCCGCGGCGGCGGTGGGTGGGCAGCACGCCGACCATGGTGACCCCGCACATCGACAGCTCCCCGCCGGGGACGGTGAGCGACAGGCTGAAGGTCCCGGCGGTGCCGACCAGGGCGTCGCCGTCGTAGGCGCCGAAGGCGCGATCCGCCTCGAAGGTACGCTCCCAGAGCTCCTGGTCCTCGTGGCGCGCCGGCCAGCCGAAGGCGCTGGCCACGGTCCGGCGGAAGTCGGCCGGATCTCCGGTGAAGGGGCGCACGTCCAGCGTCATCGGCTGGCCATTATGGCCGTCGCGGCTATCATCCGCGCATGTCCACCCTGGCCCGTCGCCTGGCCACCTGGAAATACGTCATCGACACCGCCAATTTGCCGGCCGGCGCCGAGATGGACGCCGTCAGCAAGTGGCTGATCGTCACCCGGGCGGCGGTCTTCAGCATGACCTTCACCTCGGGGCTGATCGGCGGCCTGCTGGCCATCGGCGCCGACCCGGGGGCGGTCCATTACGGCTACCTGGCGCTGGCGGTCGTCGGCCTGGTGGTGGCGCACGCCGCCAACAACATGATCAACGACTACTTCGACCTGGAGGGCGGCGTCGACACCGACGAGTACGTGCGCGCCCTCTACGCGCCGCACCCGGTGCTCTCCGGCCTGCTGACCAAGCGGCAGCTGGGCGCGGCCATCCTGGTGGCCAACGCCATCGACCTGGCCATCCTGCTGGTCCTGGTCGCGGCCCGTGGCCCGCTGGTGGCGGCCTTCGCCCTGGCCGGGCTGTTCATCAGCGTCTTCTACGTGGCCCCGCCCATCCGCCTCAAGCACCGTGGCCTGGGCGAGCCGGGCGTCTTCCTGGTGTGGGGCCCGCTCATGATCGGCGGCACCTTCTACGCGGCCACCGGCACGCTGCCCGGCTGGGTGTGGATCGCATCGCTGCCGTACGCGATCCTGGTCACCACCGTCCTGTTCGGCAAGCACATCGACAAGATCGGCCCGGACGGCGCCCGCGGCGTGCGGACCCTGCCCGTCATCCTGGGCGAGCATCTCTCCAAGCGGATCGCGCAGGGGCTGATGATCGCCTTCTACCCGATCGTCATCGGTGCCGCGCTGGTGGGCTTCATCGGCCCATGGGTCATGCTCGTGATCCTGGGCATCCCGCGGCTGCTCGAGGTGCTGGGCACCTACAACCGGCCGCGCCCGGAGGCGCCGCCACCCGGCTACGAGGTCTGGCCGCTGTGGTTCGTGAGCGCCGCCTTCGTGCACACCCGCCGGGCGGGGGCGCTGCTGATCCTGGGCCTGCTGCTGAACGTCTTCGTCCCGCTCCAGCTCCCCTGGACCTAGGCGGATCTGAGGACCGATGCTGCCGCTGGGCGACGAGAACGAGCCCTGGCACGGCCCGGCCCTGGTCACCTGGGCCCTGATCGCCGTCAACATCGGTGTCTTCCTGTTCCTGCAGGGAGGCGGAGCCGAGGGCGCCTTCACCTACGGCTACAGCGCCATCCCCAGGGAGATCGTCACCGGGCAGGACCTGGTGCGGCCCGAGCAGGTCACCATGAACGGGCAGCAGTTCCTGATCCCGCAGGCACCCGGCCCGGATCCCATCCACCTCACCCTGCTGACCAGCATGTTCATGCACGGCGACTGGCTGCACCTGGGTGGCAACATGCTGTTCCTGTGGATCTTCGGCGACAACATCGAGCACCGCGCCGGGCGGGTGCTGTACCTGGTCGCCTACCTGGCCGCGGGTCTGGTCGGCAGCCTGGCCCAGATCCTCAGCACCCCGGACTCACCGATCCCCACCCTCGGCGCCTCGGGTGCCATCTCCGGCGTGCTCGGCGCCTACCTCGTGCTCTTCCCGCGGAACCGGGTGACGGCCATCATCTTCCGTTTCATCACCCAGGTGCCGGCGGTGGTGGCCATCGGGCTGTGGATCGCGTTCCAGGTGCTGGCCACCTTCCTCAGCGACCCGACCGTCGGTGGCGTGGCCTACTGGGCGCACATCGGCGGCTTCGCGGCCGGGGTGGTGGCCGGGCTCCTGTTCCGCTCCACCCCGCCGCGCAGGGGACGGCCGGTGCGAGCCTGGTGACCCGCGGCGATCCCGGCCTCTTCGGCCCGGGCAGCGCGGCCTGGCGCATCAACCGCGAGGCGTTGGTACTGGCCGGTGGCACGGCTGCCCTCCTCATGCAGCTGGCTCATCCGGCGGTGGCCGCCGGCGTCGAGCAGCACTCCACCTTCCGGACCGATCCGTTCGGGCGGCTGAAGCGCACCCTGAACCTGACCTACGCCTGGGGCTTCGGGAGCAGCCGGCGCGCCGACCGGGCGCTGCGCCGGATCGACGCCGTCCACGCCGCGGTCCGCGGCCGGGTGCCGGAGTCGGGAGAGCCCTACGCCGCCCGTGACCCGGAGCTGGTGCTGTGGGTGCACGCCACCCTGGTCGACGCCGCGCTGCGGGTCCATGACCGGTACATCGCGCCGCTCACCCGCGAGGAGGCGCAGGCCTACCACGCCGAGCTGAGGGTGGTGGCCATCCGCCTGGGCGTGCCCGAGGAGCGCATGCCCGCCACGCTGGACGCGATGCGCACCTGGATGGCCGCCCAGCTCGACGAGGGGAGGGTGTGGGTCACGCCCACCGCCCGGGCGTTGGCGCCGTCGGTGCTGTGGCCGGCCCGCTTCCCGCCGCGGCCGGTGTGGACCGCGGCCCACATGGTCTCCTTCTCGGTGCTGCCGCCGGCGATCCGCGCCGGCTACGGCATCGCCTGGGGCGCATGGCACGAGGCGGTCATGCGCGGGGTGGCGGCCTACACCCGTCGGGTGCTGCCGTTGATGCCGCCCGTCCTGCGTCACGTGCCCGCCGCGCGCCGGGCGGAGCGGCGTGCGGCGCGGCCGCCGGGACAAGGGAGCTGACCTGACGGGGCTCCCTGCGCTCGGTATCATGCGAGTGCCCACCCAATCTCGAGTCGGTCGCGCCGGGAGCGCCTGCCTCCCGCGCCGGAGGGATCCTTGACCCGGTTCGCCAAGCTGGCCGCCGCCGCAGCCATCGCCACCTACGTGCTGATCGTGGCGGGCGGCCTGGTGCGCGCCACGGACTCCGGGCTGGGCTGCCCGGACTGGCCGCTCTGCTTCGGGGCCTGGGTCCCGCCCCCCGAGCTCCACGCCTGGATCGAGCACACCCATCGCCTCATCGCGGCCTTCGCGGTGGGACCGCTGGTGGGCGCGGTGGCGCTCATCACCGTCCTCACCGACCGTCGCCGGGATCGTCCCCTCCTGGTGGCCGCCGTGGTGGCCGGGGTGCTGGTCATCGTGCAGGCCGTGCTGGGTGGGATCGTGGTGCTGCAGCAGCTGCGCCCGATCTTCGTCTCCGCCCACCTGGCCATGGCGCTCACCGTGCTGGCCATGACCATCGTCATCGCCGACCGGGCCGCCTCCGGACCGATGCCGGCGCGACGCGGCGCCATGCCGCTGGGCCTCATCGGCCTGGCGGCCGGGCTCACGTTCGCCCAGATGGTCCTCGGATCGTGGGTGACCGGCCACGGAGCCGGCCTGGCCTACCCGGACTTCCCCCTGATGGACGGCAGCCTGTGGCCGGCGGTGGCGTCCTACACGGAGGCCGTGCAGCTGGCCCACCGGGTCCTCGCCTTCGGCGTCGCCGTGGCCGTCCTGTGGATGGCGTTCAGCGTGTGGCGAGCAACCCCCTCGCCGTGGCCCCGCCGGCTGGCCGCCACCGCCGCGGTGCTGATCGGCGTGCAGATCCTGCTGGGCGGCGCGAACGTCTGGTCGCGGTTGTCGGCAGTGTTCGTGGTGCCCCACCTGGCCGTGGGCGCCGCACTGTTCGCGGTGCTGGTGTGGCTGCTGCTGACCGCCCTGCGCGAGCCGGAGGGCGTTCTCGAGAGCGGCGCGATCCGGCCGGCTGGCGGCGGCACGCCCGGCGAGCCGCGGGCGGACTCACCCGCGATGCAGACCTTCCGCGCCTACCTGGCTCTGACCAAGCCGCGCATCATCGAGCTGCTGCTGGTCACCACGGTGCCGTCCATGGTGCTCGCCCAGCGCGGCCTGCCCGATCCCTGGCTGGTGCTGGCCGTCGTCTTCGGCGGCTCGCTGGCCGCCGGCGGCGCGAACGCCATCAACCAGTTCGTGGACCGCGACATCGACGACGTCATGCGCCGCACCCGGCACCGCCCGCTGCCCCGCCACGCCATCGCCCCGCAGAACGCGCTGCGCTTCGGAATCGCGCTGTCGGTGATCTCCTTCGCCTGGCTGACGCTCACCGTCAACCTGCTGTCGGCGGTGCTCGCCACCTCGGCGATCCTGTTCTACGTCTTCGTCTACACCCTGTGGCTGAAGCGCAGCACGCCGCAGGCGGTGGTCATCGGCGGCGCGGCCGGCTGCGTGCCGGTGCTGGTGGGCTGGGCGGCGGTCACCGGCCGGGTCGAGATCCCGGCGCTGGTGCTGTTCGCCATCGTCTTCTACTGGACGCCGCCGCACTTCTGGGCGCTGGCCCTGCGCTTCCGCGGCGACTACGAGGCCGCCCGGGTGCCGATGCTCCCCGTGGTCCGTGGCGAGGACGAGACGGCCCGGCAGATCGTGCTCTACTCGCTGCTGCTGGTGGCCGTCAGCCTGCTCCTCTTCCCGGCGGCGCGGATGGGGATCATCTACCTCGTGGCGGCCGTGGTCCTGGGCGCGGCCTTCGTCTGGTACGCGCTCCGCGTGCGCCGGAACCTGGCCGACGGGCGGGCCGCCATCCGGCTCTTCCGCTTCAGCTCCGGTTACCTGACGCTGCTCTTCGCCGCCGTGGCGGTGGACAGCCTGCTGTTCGTCCCGGTCGCCTGAGCGGCCGGGCTTCAGCGGCTGCCGGCGTCGAGTCGCGCCTCGGCGTCGAGGCGGGCGTCCAGGCGCGCCGTGCGGCGGTCCTCCAGGCGGATCCAGGACGCCACCACGCCGCCCATGGCCGTCAGGAAGACGATGTCGCCGACCACCCACATCAGGATCCCGCCCAGCGACTGATCGGCCAGCGCGGTCGGCCCCCAGGTCCGCAGGTTGGTCAGGTAGTGCGGGTAGAGGACCGAGCTGGCGCTCATGAGGGCCACTCCCAGGAACGAGTTCTGGGGCATGGCCAGGAACAGGTAGAGGAGGCGCACCGGGTGCGGCAGCCGCCAGCGCGACGGGTCGGCGCCGATCACCGGGAACCAGAAGAGCAGGGCGGCACCCAGGAAGGTGGCGTGCTGGAAGTAGTGCAGCGGCACGCTCTCCAGGGCGTCGTCGTACAGCGTGCTGAAGTGCCAGCCCCAGTTGACCGCGGCGAACGCGATCCAGGTCAGGAGGGGGAAGGTCAGCAGCGCCAGCGCGCGGCTGTGCAGGAACGCCAGCAGCCGGCGCCGAACCGATGGCGTGGCCGCGCGCAGCGCCAGCGTCGCCGGGGCGCCGAGGAGCAGCAGCGGGGCGGCCACCAGCTCCAGGAGCATGTGCTGCACCATGTGCACGCTGAAGAGCACGCCCTCGTAGGCCTCGATGGGCGAGTTGAGGGCGAGCACGATGGCCACCAGCCCGCCCAGGAAGGCGGCCGTGCGCCAGCGCGGGTGGGGCCGTCGCCGGGCCGCCACCCGGCGCACGCCGGACAGATAGGCGGCCGCGGCGAGGCCCACACCCAGCAGCGGCAGCGGGTCGAGGCTCCAGGCCACGAGCACGTCCGGGAGCACCGGCGGCGGCGCCTCGGCCCCGTGCGCCAGGGCCCTGGCGGGTGCCGCGGCCAGCGCGACCGGCGCCAGCAGCGGCGCGATGAGTCGTCGGGTCACGCCTCCATTGTCGGCGTCGGGCGCGTCCGGCGCGAATCGCGCGGAACCGATCGGCTCCGATCCGCGTCAGTGTGCGCATGAGACCTACCGCCCGCCACCTGGCCGCCGCGCTGGCGGTCGCCCTGCTGCTGTCCGCCTGCGGCTTCGGCTCGGCCACCGACGACGGCCGCATCGACCATCCCACCGGGGACGAGCTGGTGCTGCGCGTCGAGTACCACGGCGGCTTCCAGATGCCTGGGGCGGACCTGTACAGCCTGCCGAGCTTCACGCTGCTCGGCGACGGGCGGGTCATCACCACCGGGGCCGTGCCAGCCATCTTCCCGGGCCCGGCGCTGCCGCCGATCCAGGTCCGTCGGCTGACCGAGGAGGGTCTGCAGGCCGTGCTGCGCGAGGTGGCTCGCACCGGGCAGTTCGCGGCCAGCGCCGAGTGGCGCGGGGCAGCCGGCTTCGTGGCGGATGCCAACGACACGATCTTCACCCTGCGGGCCGAGGGCCGCGAGGTGCGCGTCGTGGTCTACGCGCTCGGCTACCTGCCCGAGCCGGCGCCAGGCCAGCCCAACGGCATGCCCGGCCTCAGCGAGGCGGAGGTGGCGGCGCACCGGGCGCTGAGCGCACTGGAGGGTTGGCTGGTCACGCTGGAGACCGAGCTGGCGGCATCGGCCTGGGCCGACCCGGCCAGCCGTCCGTTCGAGTCCGAGGCGCTGCGCCTGGTCGTCACCAACGCCGATGGCGAGGCACCCGACCCGGCCATCCCCTTCGAGGAGGTGCCGTGGCCGGTGGAGAGCGACCCTGCCGAGTTCGGTGATCCGACCACGGTGGAGGGCTTGGTCTGCGGGGTGGTGACCGGCGATGAGGTCCGGGCCTGGTATGCGGCGCTCGCGCAGGCCACCCAGGTCACCCGCTTCGTCGGCGGCGGCCATCGCTTTCAGGTCATGCCGCGCCCGATCCTGCCGGACGAGGAGCCGGCCTGCCCGGAGCGCGCCGACGGCGTGTGATCCACGGCGCGGATTGCGCGCCGGCGCATCGGTACAATAGGCTCCGTGCCGCCGCCAGCCCCGGAGAGGACGTGCGCGGCTTGATCCGGTGTGCACAGGGCCTGGCCGGTCCTGTGGTTCCCCCCGAGACCGTAGGAGCCTCGAGACGAGCTGATGGGACGAATCCAGGCGGAGCCGTGGCTGCGGCGGATGGGCCGCACCGCGCTGCCGCTGCTGATGGTCGTTGCGCTGGCCGGCTGCGGGATGATCCCGCCCGAGCCGGAGACCGAGGGCGGGCGTGCCGTCTTCAGCCTCTACAACATCGTGTTCGCCATGGGCCTGGCAGTGTTCATCGGCGTGGAGGGCTTCATCCTCTACTCGGTCTTCCGCTACCGTCGCCGCGACGACCGGCTGCCGCAGCAGCTGCACGGCAACAACCTGGTGGAGATCATCTGGACCGCCATCCCCACGGTGATCGTCCTGATCCTCTTCACCCTGTCGATGATCGCCCTCGGCCAGGTCGAGGCCCGCTCGGAGAACCCCGGGGTGGAGATCGAGGTCGAAGGCTTCCAGTGGCAGTGGACGTTCCGCTACCTGGACGATGACGGCGACCCGGCCAACGACTACACCGTCACCGGGACACCGGCCAACCCGCCGGTGATGGCCGTGCCGGTCGGTGAGCCGGTGCGCCTGATCCTGCGCTCCGACGACGTGGTCCACTCCTTCTACGTGCCGCAGTTCCTCATCAAGCGCGACGTGGTGCCCGTGCCGGAGGGACAGGAGCCGAACATCATGGAGTTCACGGTCACCGAGGAGGGGACCTACGCCGGCCAGTGCGCCGAGTTCTGCGGCAACCTGCACGCAGACATGACCTTCAGCGTGGAGGCCATGAGCCGCCAGGCCTTCGACGAGTGGCTGGCCGCCGGCAGGGCCGGTGAGACGCCGGCGCCATCGGCCGAGCCGGAGGGGCAGGTGGTCGAGGTCACCGCCGACCAGATCCGCTTCGAACCGCTCGAGCTGCGCGCGCCGGCCGACCAGCCCTGGACCCTGCGCTTCACCAACGCCGAGTCGGTGGTTCATAACGTGGTCATCTACGACGCGGAGAACAACGAGGTCTTCCGCTCGGGTGACCTGACCGGGCCGGATGCCACCGGCGATTTCGCGGTCCCCGCCCTGCCGGCCGGCGAGTACACCTTCATCTGCGAGTACCACCCCGTGCCCGACATGACCGGCACGCTGATCGTCGAGTAGCGGAGAGAGCGAGCGCCATGGCAACCACCACCCTCATCCCGAAGGCCGAGGCCTACAGCCGGTCGTGGGTGATCGAGTGGCTGACCACCGTCGACCACAAGAAGATCGGGATCCTGTACATCGTCAACAGCTTCCTGTTCTTCTTCGCGGCCGGCATCCTGGCCCTGGTCATCCGCTCCGAGCTGGCCATCCCCGGCCTGCAGTTCGTGGACGAGGCCACCTACAACCAGGCCTTCACCATGCACGGCACGATCATGATCTTCCTGTTCATCGTGCCGGTCCTGTCCGGGTTCGCGAACTACGTCGTCCCGCTCATGCTCGGCGCCCCGGACATGGCCTTCCCGCGGATCAACGCCCTGAGCTTCTGGCTCCTGCCGCTGGGCGGCGGCCTGATCTTCGCCGGCTACCTGTTCGGCGGCGCCGCCGCCGAGGGCTGGACCCTCTACCCGCCGCTCTCGAACGACACCTATTCGCAGGGGGTCGGCACCGACCTGTGGCTCATCGGCCTGACCCTGGTGGGCACTGCCTCGATCCTGGGCTCGGTGAACTTCATCGCCACCATCTTCAAGATGCGGGCCCCGGGCATGAGCCTGTTCCGCATGCCGATCTTCGTGTGGACCGTGCTGGTCACCGCCACCCTCATCCTGCTGGCCACCCCGGTCCTGACCGCCGGCATGATCGCGCTCTTCATCGACCGCAACTACGGCGGCTCCTTCTTCGACCCGACCACCGGCGGCAACCCGGTGCTGTGGCAGCACATCTTCTGGTTCTTCGGCCACCCGGAGGTCTACATTGTGATCCTGCCCGCCATGGGCGTGGTCAGCGAGATCCTGCCGGTCTTCAGCCGCAAGCCGCTCTTCGGCTACCGAGCCTTCGTGTTCGCCACCATCGGCATCGGCCTGCTCAGCTTCAGCGTCTGGGCGCACCACATGTTCGCCACCGGCCAGGTGGCGCTGCCCTTCTTCGCCTTCATGACGGCGATGATCGGCGTGCCCACCGGGGTGAAGATGTTCAACTGGATGGCCACCCTGTGGCGTGGCTCGATCAGCTTCACCACGCCGATGCTGTTCGCCATCGGCTTCATCAGCATGTTCCTGATCGGCGGCATCAGCGGCGTGATGCTGGCCAGCCCGCCCATGGACTTCCACCTCCACGACACCTACTTCGTGGTGGCGCACCTGCACTACGTGTTCTTCGGCGGCAGCGTGTTCGGCGTCTTCGCCGCGACCTACTTCTGGTTCCCGAAGATGACCGGCCGGCGGCTGAACGAGCGCCTGGGCAAGGTCCACTTCTGGATCCATTTCATCGGCTTCAACCTGGCCTTCTTCCCGATGCATCCGCTGGGCATCAGCGGCATGCCACGGCGCATCGCCGACTACGCGGCCGATCCGATCTGGATGTTCTGGAACGCGGTCTCCACGGTGGGCGCCTTCATGATCGCGGTCAGCATCATCCCGTTCCTGATCAACGTGGTGGCCACCCTGATCAACGGCGAGCGGGTCGGCGACGACCCGTGGGAGGCCAACACGCTGGAGTGGGCCACCACCTCGCCGCCGCCGCCCTACAACTTCGACAGGCTGCCGCCCATCCGCAGCGAGCGGCCGGTCTTCGACCTGCGCCACAAGCACGATGCCGAGCATCTCGCCGCCGAAGGCCTGGCGCCGACCCGAGGTGAGGCATGAGCGTCGAGGCCCGCACCGGCGTCAGCGCCGACATCACCCCGCACGTGGAGATCGAGCGCCGCGAGGTGGGCATGCCGACCCCCCTGGTCGGCATGCTGCTGTTCATCGCCTCGGAGGTGATGTTCTTCGGCGGGCTGTTCGCCGCCTACTTCAACGCCCGCGCCACCTTCCCCGGCCCCTGGCGGCCGCCGGAGCCGGCGCACGAGCTGGAGATCCTGCCGCTGGCGCTGCCGCTGACCATCATCCTGGTCGCCTCCAGCTTCACCATGCAGTTCGGGGTGTGGGCCATCCGCCGCGGCGACCAGCCCGCCCTGCGGCGCTGGACGGCGATCACCCTGCTGCTGGGCATCACCTTCCTGGCCGGGCAGCTGTACGACTACTCGATCCTGGGCTTCGGGATCAGCGACGGGGTGTTCGGCACCGTCTTCTACACCCTGACCGGCTTCCACGGCGCGCACGTCTTCGGCGGCGCGGTGGGCCTGACCATCCTGCTGGCGAGGGCCATGCAGGGCCAGTTCAGCGCCCGCAACCACGTGGCGGTCGAGGCGGTCAGCATGTACTGGCACTTCGTGGACGTGGTCTGGATCGCACTCTTCACCACGCTGTACATCCTCAAGTAGGAGGATTGATCCGTGAGTGAGAGCGCCGTCGGCTTCCTGATCCTGGGGATCGTCCTCCTGGGCGTCCTGGTCCTGGTGTTCGTCATCTCGATGCGCACCGCCCGCGACCGCGAGCGGCCGAAGCCGCCGCCCGGCGTCCACCTCCCGTCGCCCAGCCCGCTGCCGGTGATCATGTCGCTGGGGGCCCTGCTCATCGGCGCCGGCCTCACCTTCAAGCCCGATGAGCCGATGACGGTCCCGGTCCTGGACGTCATCTCCGGGGTGATGCACCCGGTCGTCGGTCCGCTGGGCATCCTGGTCCTGCTGTACGGCATCTGGGGCTGGGTGCGCGCCGCCGGCCACGAGTGGCACGAGGCGGAGCGTGGCGCGCATGGGCACGACGACGCCGGCGGTCACTGAGCCCGCGGCCCGCGTCCCGGGCGAGCTGGCGGTATCCCGCCGGCGGCTCTCGCTGCGCTGGCGGGTCCTGGGGGCCGTCCTGCCGCTGATCCTGCTGATGGCCTGGGCGGCCTTCCTGGTGGCGCGCGGCGCGCCGGCCGGCGGGCTGATCGGCCAGACGGCCCCCGACTTCGCGCTGACCGACCTGGACGGCAACCCGGTGCGGCTCTCCGAATTCCGCGGCCGGCCGGTCATCGTCAACTTCTGGGCCAGCTGGTGCGGCCCGTGCGTCGAGGAGTTCCCGCTCCTGGAGGAGGCCGGCAGCGCCCACGGCGCGCACGGGCTCACGGTGCTGGGTATCGTGTTCCGCGACAACTCGGAGGCGGCCCGCGGCTTCATGACGCGGATGGGCGCCGACTGGAGCGCCCTGATGGACCCCGGTGGCGCGGTGGCGGAGCGGTACGGGGTCTACGCTCCTCCGCAGACGTTCTTCATCGGCGCCGACGGGACGGTGGTGGCGCGCCAGATCGGCCAGCTGCACCGGAGCGATCTCGATCGGCACCTGGCCAAGCTGCTGCGATAGGACTACGAGAGAGGCGAGATGACCGAGAACCTGCCGGCCACCCGCGAGGAGGCGCCGCTGGTCGTGGACACCGTCCATGACCTCCACCCGGACCACCGCGACCCGCAGCACCAGGAGACGCGCCAGAACGTGGCCGTGGCGCTGGTGCCGCTGGCGCTGGTGCTGCTCCTCGTCCTGGCCTTCGTGGCCGCCGCCTGGACGTTTCTGGCCGCCTCTGGCGCCTGACCCGGTCGCCCGGCCATGACGGCAACCGAGCCGGCCATCGAGCTGCGCGACCTGCGCAAGGCGTACGGCCCGGTCGAGGCGGTGCGCGGCATCGACCTCCGCGTGGAGCGCGGCGAGGTCTTCGCCCTGCTGGGGCCGAACGGCGCGGGCAAGACGACCACGGTCGAGATCCTGGAGGGTCACCGCCAGCGCGACGGCGGTGAGGCGCGCGTCCTTGGCCACGACCCGGGCCGCGGCGAGCGGGACCTGCGGGAGCGGATCGGGATCGTGCTGCAGTCCACCGGCGTCGAGGAGTACCTCACCGTTCGCGAGGTGGTGGAGCTGCACGCCGGCTACTACCCCCGCCCCATGCCCGTCGGCGAGGTGCTCTCCCTGGTGCGGCTCACGGACCAGGCCGACCGGCCGGTGCGCAGGCTGTCGGGCGGCCAGCGCCGGCGCGTCGACCTGGCCGTGGCCCTGGCCCGCGACCCCGAGCTCCTGTTCCTGGACGAGCCGACCACCGGCTTCGACCCGGCCGCCCGCCGCCAGGCCTGGGACGTGCTGCGCGGCCTGGCCGACCTGGGCAAGACGATCTTCCTGACCACCCACTACATGGACGAGGCCCAGGCCCTCGCCACCCGGGCGGCGGTCATCGCCGCCGGCCGGATCGTCGCCGAGGGATCGCCGCACGCCCTCGGCGGACGGGAGGCGGCCAGGACCCGCGTCCGCTTCGGGCTGCCGTCCGGCACCGAGCTGCCGGACGCCTTCGGCGCGCGGCTGGACGGGTCCGGGACCTACGAGCTGCAGACCGACAACCCGACCCGTCTGCTCCACGAGCTGTCGTCCTGGGCCCTCTCGGCGGACGCGGAGCTGCTGCGCCTGGAGGTCAGCCGGCCGAGCCTGGAGGACGTGTACCTCGAGCTGGTCGGTGCCGAGGTCGCCGATGGCAACGAGGCGGCGGACGGTCCCGGGGCTGCGGAGCCCGGTGAGGTGGGGGCATGAGCGACGCCGCGCTGGCGCTCCGCCAGGTTCGCTACGAGAACCGCGCCTTCTGGCGCAATCCGGCAGCCGCCTTCTTCACCTTCGCCTTCCCGCTGCTGTTCATGGTGATCTTCAACGTCATCTTCGGGTCGCAACAGGGGAGCGGCCCGGTCCGCGCCTCGGACTTCTTCACGCCCGGCATCATCGTCTTCTCGGTCATCACGGCGACCTACACCAACATCGCCATGAGCGTCACCTATGCCCGCGAGGCCGGGGTGCTGAAGCGGGTGCGCGGCACGCCGCTGCCGTCGTGGGCGTACCTGTTCGGCCGCATCGCCCACGCCGTGCTGGTGGCCCTGCTGCTGGTGGTCATCGTGGCCGCCTTCGGCGCCCTGGCCTACCAGGTGGAGGTGCCCTGGGAGCGGCTGCCCCAGCTGGTGCTGACCCTGGTCATCGGCGCCGCCACCTTCTGCGCCCTGGGCCTGGCGGTCAGCGCCCTGGTGCCCAGCGCCGACGCCGGGCCGGCCGTGGTCAACGCCACCATCCTGCCGCTGCTGTTCATCAGCAACGTCTTCATCCGGCTCGAGGATCCGCCGGCCTGGATGGACCTGCTGGCACGCGTCTTCCCGGTGCGCCACTTCGCCGACGCGATGCTGGCCACCTACACCCCGGTCATGGCGCCGGACGCCGTCCTCTGGCAGGACTGGCTGATCATGGCCGCCTGGGGCCTGGCGGCCGTGGTCTTCAGCATCCGCTTCTTCAGCTGGGAGCCTCGCCACTGAGCGGTGCGGAGGATTGCTGAGGGGCTGTTGACCAATGGTGCCAGAGGCTGGCAGAGCACACGCTCAACGGGTAGAGTCGCGCCGAGGAGGCCCTACCCGAGCCCCGCGAAACCCTCGGAGGGAGCACGAAGGAGAACCGATGTCGATGACGGACCGCCCAATCCCGTCCCACATCCGGGCCCGTTCCGGCCCGCTGGCCATGCTGCTGCTGCTCGGCCTGGTGCTGGCCGCCTGCGGCGGCGGAGGTGGTGGTGGCGGCAACGGTGACACCTACCGCCTGCGCGTGGCCGTGGTCAACGAGACCGACGGTCCCATCGACGTCTCGGTCGACGTCGCCGGTGAGCCCGGCGAGCCGCAGACGCTGGAGAGCTGCACCGGCCAGGTGCTCGAGTTCAGCATCCCGGCCTTCGACGAGTGGGTGCTGACCGCCGACGGCCAGGTCGCCATCGACTCGGCGACGTTCGAGGACACCCTCCGCGAGCGCAACCTGATCGCCGAGGTGTGGGTCCTGGAGGACGGCACGGTGGAGCAGCAGACGCTCTCGCCCGGCTCGAACATCGGGCCGCCGGCGCAGGCGGGCATCTGCATCTGAGCCGATCGGGCTCACGGATCGTGCCGGTGCCGGACGGCACGGCACGCATCGGTCCGGGGGCCGATACGCCTAGGCCGCCCGGTAGCGACGCTCGACGTAGGCGTCCAGGATCTCCAGGAAGCGCGGCACGATGTCGTCGCCGCGCAGGGTGGTGTGCAGCTTGCCGTCCACGAAGACCGGCGCCACCGGCTCCTCGAAGGTGCCCGGCAGGCTGATGCCGATGTCGGCGTGCTTCGACTCGCCCGGCCCGTTGACCACGCAGCCCATGACGGCCACCTTCAGCTCCTCGACGCCCGGGTGCGTCTCGCGCCAGATCGGCATCTTCTCCGCCAGGTAGGCGGTGATGTCGCGAGCCATCTCCTGGAAGAAGGTGGAGGTGGTGCGTCCGCAGCCGGGGCAGGCGCTGACCTGGGGGGTGAAGCTGCGCAGCCCGAGTGACTGGAGCACCTGCTGGGCGACCTGCACCTCCTGGGTGCGGTCCGCCCCGGGCTCGGGGGTCAGCGACACGCGGATGGTGTCGCCGATCCCGCGCTGCAGCAGGATGGCCAGCCCGGCGGTGGAGGTGATGATCCCGCGCGTGCCCATGCCCGCCTCGGTCAGGCCCAGGTGCAGGGGGTAGTCGCAGCGCTCCGCCAGGCGGGTGTAGACCTCCACCAGGTCCTGCACCCCGCTGACCTTGGCCGAGATGACGATCCGGTCGTGGGGCAGGCCGGTCTCCTCCGCCAGGCGCGCCGAGCGCAGCGCGGACTCGATCATGGCCTCGATCATCACCTCGCGGCTGTCGCGCGGCTCGGGCAGCGCGGCGTTGGCGTCCATCATCTCGGTCAGCAGCTGCTGGTCCAGGCTGCCCCAGTTGACGCCGATGCGCACCGGTCTGGCGTTCTCCAGGGCCACCTCGATGATGCGCTGGAAGTTCGCGTCGCGGTGCTTGGCGCCCACGTTGCCCGGGTTGATGCGGTACTTGGCCAGCGCGGCGGCCATCTCCGGGTACTTCGTCAGCAGCAGGTGCCCGTTGTAGTGGAAGTCACCGATGAGGGGCGTGGCCACCCCCAGCCGATCCAGCTTCTCCCGGATGCGGGGTACCGCCTGCGCGGCCTCGTCGTTGTTGACCGTGATGCGCACCAGCTCGCTGCCGGCATGCGCCAGCTGCGCGACCTGGATGGCGGTGGCGTCCGGGTCGGCGGTATCGGTGTTGGTCATGGACTGCACCACGATGGGGTGGTCCGAACCGATGCGGACCCCGCCCACGTCCACGCTCGTGGTGGTGCGCCGGGTGATCACGCCTGTGATCGTAACGGTTGCCGCCCCGGGCCGCCCATTGGCGCCCGGGCACGCGGCGTGCAGTTGGGGCCGAGCGTGGGCCTCGACCTCTCCCCGGCCGCCCGTGCCGCCGCGCGGGCCGCGACCTCCGACCGCGTGTTCGTCGTGGACGACGACCACTCGGTGGCCGAGCTCGTGCGGGAGGTGTGTGCCGGCCTGGGTCGCACGGCGACGGTGTACGCCGCCCCGGCGGCTTTGCTGCGCGACTGCGAGGGCGGACCGCCGGCCGCCGTGGTGCTCGACTGGCGCCTGGAGCGCGAGGTCGGATCGGCCGCCTTCCTCGCCATTCGCCACCGCTTCCCGCGCCTGCGGGTGGTGTGCTGGACCGCGGCCCGGCCGGATGAGCTGCCGGCCATGGTGCGCGCCGACCCGCACACCCGCCTGGTGAGCAAGGAGGGCGGCGTGCGCCCGCTGGAGGCCGCCCTGCGCTGGGCGGTCGACCTCGGCCCATCGAAGGAGACCAGTGATGGACGACCTGTTCCGCATCCCACGTGACCCGCATCCCGGCGAGCCGGACGAGCTGACCCCGGATACCCACCCGATCGACGAGATCGAGCGCCCGCCCGAGGCGGGCCGGGGCGACGGCAACCCCGACGAGGCGTCGCCCGACCCGGCGAACAAGAACCTGGACGAACCGGGCCCCGCGGACCGCACGCCTCGCCCCTGATCCGGCGCCGGCCGGTGGACCAATGCTCCCGGGTGCCATCGGTCCGTTCGACAGGTTCGCTATGCTCACCTCATGACCGCGACCTCACCGCCCACCACGGGCGCCGACACCCCCGAGCAGACCGATACCCGCCACCGCAAGGTCGCGATCATCGGCTCCGGCCCGGCCGGGCTGACCGCCGCCATCTACGCCTCGCGCGCCAACCTGGAGCCGATCGTCTTCGCCGGCAACGTGCCGCTGGGCCAGCTGATGATCACCTCCGACGTGGAGAACTACCCCGGCTTCCCGAACGGGATCCAGGGCCCGGAGCTGATGCAGCTCTTCCGGGAGCAGGCCGAGCGCTTCGGGTCGACCATCCTGGAGCGTGACGTGACCCGGGTCGACTTCTCGGAGCGGCCCTTCAAGCTGTGGGTCGGCGACGAGCTGTGGCTGGCCGATGCGGTCATCGTGGCCACCGGCGCCTCGGCCCTGTGGCTGGGACTGCCGTCGGAGGAGGCCTTTCGCGGCCGCGGGGTCAGCGCCTGCGCCACGTGCGATGGGTTCTTCTTCCGCGACCGGGAAATCGCGGTGGTCGGCGGCGGCGACACGGCGCTGGAGGAGGCGCTGTTCCTGACCCGCTTCGCCTCCAGGGTGACGATGCTCGTGCGGCGCGACCGGTTCCGCGGCAGCAAGATCATGCAGGAGCGAGCGCTGAACCACCCCAAGATCGAGGTGCGGTGGAACACCGAGGTGACCGAGGTGCGCGGCGACGTGACGGTGAACGAGCTGGCGCTGCGGGACACGGTCACCGGCGAGGAGTCCACGCTGCCGGTGCAGGGCCTGTTCGTGGCCATCGGCTACAAGCCGAACACCGAGCTCTTCGAGGGCCAGCTCGAGCTGGATCCGCGCGGTTACTGCAAGACGGCGCGCGACGGCGACACGGCCACCAACGTGGAGGGCGTCTTCGTGGCCGGCGACGTCCACGACCACAAGTACCGCCAGGCCATCACCGCCGCCGGCGAGGGCTGCAAGGCGGCCATCGACGCGGAGCGCTGGCTGGAGTCGGTCGGCGAGGTGGAGGCGGCCACCGCCACCAACTGGTGAGCCTCGGTCCGGTCACTCCGGTACGGGCGCCTCGGAGAGCAGCTGCGCGGCGAGCTCGGGGGTGACCCCCTCGCGTCGGCCCTCGGCCAGGTGGTTGAGCGTGTTGCGCCAGCTCTCGTCGGCAGCTACCGCGATCGCCATCTCCCGCCGCGCCTCGTGGATGCGGCCCGCGGTCGCCAGCTCGATCGCCCGCCAGAAGACGAGCTCGTAGGCATCGGGTGCCAGGCGTCGCGCCTCGGCGTAGCGCTCCTCGGCGCTCAGGCCGGCGCGGGCCGCGTCCCCGGCATCGTCAAGGAGCTGGTAGGCCAGCTGCAGGGTGACGATGCGCCGCAGCTCGGGCACCGGGTTCGGGTGATCCTCGAGGCGCAGGTCCATCCGCCGCCCCTGCCACCAGGCCGGCTTGAGATCGGCGTCGTAGACCATGATCGCCGCCGACTGGCGGCCCCGGACGTCGCCGCCCTCGGCCTCGGCCGCCTCCAGGGCGCGCAGCAGCCGCTCGACGAACGGCGCGCCCTCTCGCAGCCCTGCCTCGTAGGCGACCGCCATGGCCGGCCAGACGGTATCGGCCGCCAGCAGGTTGCCCTGCACGGTGAAGCCGTCGCCGACGAGGTGGCCGGCGGCCGGGATGCACTCCGAGCCGGTGTGCGCCGCCGCCCGACCGGCCGCGTCCACCACGCCGACCTGGCGCACCTCCGGCTGGCCGTCCGAGGCGAGCAGCGCCGCCACCACCTCCTCTGCCGAGCGCCCCGACCGCAGGAGCTCCAGCCCGAGGGGACCGAACGACACGTTCACGCGTGCCTGGGTGGCGACTGCTCCCACGCCGGCCTCCAGCCAGGGGACCACGGGGCCGACGCCAAGGTAGTGCGACTGGACGGCGACACCGAAGCGCCCGGTCTCCGGGTCGCGGGCCACGATGCTGTACGTCATGGACGCAGCCTAGCGGCACCGGCATCGGCTGGGGAGCCGCTCCCTATACTTCGCCCGTGAGCGACAGCCGGTTCCTCGAGACCATCACGGACGGCTACGGCTTCGAGGGGCCGTCCGTCGGGTTCGGTGCCGCCATGCACGAGGGCGAGACGCTCGCGGCCGCGCCCGTGCGCGCTCCGCTGGCCATGCTGAACCGCCACGGCCTGGTGGCCGGCGCCACGGGCACCGGCAAGACCAAGACCCTCCAGGTCCTGGCCGAGCAGCTGAGCCTGGCCGGCGTGCCGTGCTTCATCAGCGACATCAAGGGCGACATCTCCGGCCTGGGCGCCGCGGCCGAGGTCGGGGAGAAGCTGACGGCGCGGGTGGAGGCCATCGGCCTCGACGACTACACGCCCCAGGCCTTCCCGGTGGAGTTCATGACCCTGGTGCGGGACAAGCCCGGGGTCCGCCTGCGTGCCTCGGTCGGCTCGTTCGGGCCCATCCTGCTGGCCAAGGTCATGGAGCTCAACGAGACCCAGCAGAGCGTCCTGGCCCTGGCCTTCAAGTACGCCGAGGACCGGGCCATGGCCCTCATCAACCTGGATGACCTGCGCGCCCTGCTGAACCACCTCACCACCGACGAGGCCAAGGCCGAGATGGCCGAGTACGGGGGCGTGGCCACCGCCACGGTGGGGGTGATCGTGCGCAAGATCGTGGAGCTCGAGCAGCAGGACGCCGACGCCTTCTTTGGCGCCCCGGAGTTCGACGTCAATGACCTGCTGCGCACCACGCCGGACGGCAAGGGGATCATCAGCGTGCTTGAGCTGGCGGACATGCAGGACCGCCCGGCGCTGTTCAGCACCTTCATGATGTGGCTCCTGGCCCGGCTGTACGAGACCCTGCCGGAGGTGGGCGACCCGGACAAGCCGAAGCTCGTCTTCTTCTTCGATGAGGCGCACCTGCTCTTCCGCGACGCGAACCGGACCTTTCTGCAGCAGGTGGCGCTCGTGGCCCGCCTCATCCGCTCCAAGGGCGTGGGCGTCTTCTTCGTCACGCACTCGCCGTCCGACGTTCCCGGTGAGGTCCTGGGCCAGCTCGGCAACCGGGTGCAGCACGCGCTGCGCGCCTTCACGCCCGATGACCTGGAGGTCGTGCGGGCCACCGCCAAGACCTTCCCGGTCAGCGAGTTCTACGACGTCGAGCGCGAGCTGACCCAGCTGGGGATCGGCGAGGCGCTGGTCACGGCGCTCAACCCGAAGGGCGTCCCGACGCCCACCGTCCGCACCCTGATGCGCCCGCCGATGTCGCTCATGGCCCAGCTCGAGCCGGCCGCCTTCACCGCCGTGGTGGCCGCATCCGGAATCGCGCCGAAGTACGCGAACGACCTCGACCCCGAGTCGGCGGCCGAGGCGATCGGGCGGAAGCGACCCGCCGCGTCCGACGGCGCACCCGATGCGCTGAAGGACGTCGAGCCGCCGGCGCCGGACCGATCGGGCGGCGCCAAGCGACCGACCCGGGCGCCCGAGCGGGGTGTGGACTGGCAGGAGGTCGCCAGGGAGGGCGCCCGCTTCGCGCGATCGGGGGCATTCAACACCATCCTGCGCGCCGTCCTGCGAATCCTGGGTGGGCGCCGCTGAGCATGTGGCGTCGGCGATTGCCATCGGCCCCTGATGACAGGCGGCGTAGACTCGAGGGTCCTACAGGAGGAGCTGCGTCATGAACGCATTCATCATCGAGCTGGCCAACAAGCCGGGCATGCTGGCCGACGTCGCCGAGGCGATCGCCGAGAAGGGGATCAACATCACGGCGGTGGCGGGCGCGACGTCGGGCCAGAGTGGCTCGGTGGCCATCCTCACCAACGACGAGGCCGGCACCCGCTCGGTCCTGGAGTCGCGCGGCATCACCTTCCGGGCCATCCCGCTCGTGTCCGCCACCATGCCCCACCGCCCGGGCAGCCTGGCCGATGCCTCGCGGCGACTGGCCAACGCGGGCGTGAACATCGAGGCGCTGTTCGTGACCGGCAGCAGCGGCGACAACGCCACGGTGGCCTTCGCGGTCGAGGACGCCGACGCCGCCCGGCAGGCGCTCGGCGAGCTGGCAGGGACGACGGTCGGCTGACGCGCGAGGTCAGGCCCCGCCCCGGCCGAGTGCCTCCCGGGCCACCCCCGGCAGGTCGGTCACGAAGCCCCACAGGCCGTAGGCGGCCAGCTGCTGCATGCGCTCCGGCTCGTTGACCACGTAGCAGCCGACCAGCCGCCCGTAGGCAAGGGCCTGGGCCAGCTTGGGGGCGGGGTCCAGGCCCAGGTCGCCGTCCCACGGGTGGACGCCGATGTGCCCGTGCTCCACCGCCCAGCGCAGGGCCGGCTCGAACGGCTGCGAGGGGACCAGCAGGTAGCCCGTGGCCAGACCCGGGTCCAGCTCGTGGGCCCGGTCGATGGCGGCCTCGTCGAAGCTGATGACCGACACCCGCCCCTCGCGCCGCCAGGGCGTGCCGTGCAGCAGCTCGACGGTCGGTTCCACGGCCTCACGCGCCTTGATCTCGACCACCAGGCCGGTGTCCTCCGGCAGCCACTCGAGCACCTCGGGCAGGGTGGGGATGCGCATCCCGGTGCCGCGGTACGGGAACGAGCCGTCCGGGCCCTCGAACTTCGCGCCGGCGTCCAGCCTGCGCAGCTCCCTGACGGTGCGCTCGCGGACCGGGCCGCTGCCGTCCGTGGTGCGGTCCAGCATGTCGTCGTGGATCAGGGCCAGCTGCCCGTCCGCCGTGAGGTGGACGTCCAGCTCGACCGCGTCGGCGCCGAGCTCCACCGCCCGCCGGTAGGCCTCCATGGTGTTCTCCGGCAGCTCGGCCGATGCGCCGCGGTGGGCCACGATCAGGGTCATGCCGGCGTCTCCCCAGGCGGCACGATGGCAGGCTCCAGCGGCGTGCCGAGTTGCGCTTCCGCGTCCGGGTGAAGCGTTCCCTCCGGCACGCGTCGGACGATCAGGAAGCCGATGACCATCAGCACCAGCAGCGACAGGATGGCCACCTGGTAGGCGAACGGGCCGTTTCGCTCGGGGTCCAGCACCAGGACGATGCCGCCGAACAGCAGCGGGCCGACCACCGCCGAGAGCTTGCCCACCATGCCGTACAGGCCCAGCATCTCGCCGATCTCCTCGGGCCGCGCCAGTCGCAGCAGCAGGAGGCGGTCGCTGACGGCGACCCCGCCCAGGCCGGAGCCCAGGATCGCGCCGGCCACCACGAAGGGCGCCTTCTCCAGCCACAGGCCGATGAGCAGCAGCCCGGCCGCCCACGAGCCCAGCACCCAGAGCAGGGTGCGGCGCGGACCGATGCGATCGGCCAGGATGCCCCAGAAATAGGACGCGACGATGGCCACCACGATCAGGGCGATCAGCACGTAGCGCGCCTCGCTGGCGGTGAAGCCCACGGCGTTGATGGCGAAGATGCTCATCACCGCGATGGCGGTGTTGACCGGGTCGGTGTAGAAGAAGCGCCCGATGACGAAGCGCAGCAGCCCGGGCCGCTGCCGCGCCTTGCGCACGGTGGCCGCCAGCTGCGACCAGGAGCGCAGCGCCTCGCGCGGGCTGAAGCGGGCGGCATCGGGCCGTGGCCGCTCCCGGACCAGGACGAAGATCGGGATGGCGAAGACCGCGAACAGCGAGCCG
Organism: Candidatus Zixiibacteriota bacterium; assembly: GCA_035687145.1. Classification (GTDB taxonomy): domain Bacteria; phylum Chloroflexota; class Limnocylindria; order QHBO01; family QHBO01; genus DASRYM01. The sequence goes on from DASRYM010000099.1 coordinate 30,159, forward strand.
ACCAGGACGAAGCTGGCCGGCGTGATCTCGCCCTCGGGCCCCACGGTGGTGCCGAGCAGGAGCGCCGAGGTGATGCTGCCCACGTAGCCGAGCGCCACGCCGATGCCCGACAGGCGGCCACGGGCCTCGGGCCGCGCCACGTCCGGGAGGAGGGCGTCATAGTAGATGAGCGCCGCCTGGAACCCGAAGTTGGCCACCGCGAAGGCCAGCAGCCCGACCCCGATGTCCACCAGGCCGATGAGGACGGTCGGCACGATGCAGACCACGGTGAAGGCGAACAGGTACCGCTTGCGGCCGCCGGTGCGGTCGCTCATGGCGCCCAGCACCGGGCTGACTGCCGCGTTCAGCGCGACCGCGGTGCTGCCGGCCAGGGTGAAGAAGAAGGTGCCCGCCGTCTCGCCCAGCTGGGCCGTGGTCCACGGGCCCATGGCGAAGCTGAGGATGGCGAAGCTGAAGATGGTGTTGGCGAAATCGTAGAGGGCCCAGGCCAGGCCCTCGGACGCGCTGCCCGAACGGGTCAGTGCGCCGAGCCCGCGCCACCAGGCGGCGGGGGCCAGCACCGTCACCGATTCGGATCCCGGGTGCTCGTCACGGCCCGGATGATAGCCGCGCCGGCTCAGCCCCCGAGCGCGCGCTCCAGCAGGACGCTGATGGCACGCGCCACGCCGTCCGGGTCCCAGGCCTCGCCGCGCTCCGCCTGGTGGGCGACGGCACCGTGGAGGAGCATGGCCACCGCCAGGCTGAGGGCCTCGATGTCGACGTCGGGCGAGATCTCTCCGCCGGCGATCGCCTCGCGGATGAACATGGCGGCGAAGCCGCGCTCCTGCTCGGTGAGGCGGATCAACATGTCCCGCAGCCGTGGGTTGCGGTCCGCCTCGGCCAGGGCCTGGATGACGATGGCCCCCCAGCCCTGCTCGGCCAGCGAGCGCACGAAGAAGTCGATCGCCGTCTCCAGGCGCTGGCGGGTATCGCGCATCGGGCCGAGGAGGGCGGCCAGCTCGTTCATCTGGGCCTCGGTCCGCTCCTCGCAGACGGCCAGGAACAGCTCCTCCTTGCTGCGGAAGTAGCGGTAGATGAGGCCCACGCTGACCCCCGCCTCGGCGGCGATGGCCGGGATGCTGGCACCCCGGTACCCGCCGGCGCGGAAGGCGCGCTCGGCGCCGGCCAGGATCCGCTCACGGACCTCGGCCAGGTGGGCGGGGCTGCTGCGCGGCACGTGTCCCTCCGAGAACTCTCGTTGAATCAGCGTTCACTTTCCGGGTTGACGGTAAGCAGGAGCAATAGTACCCTGAGGCGCCGTCAAAGTGAACGATCATTCATGATCTGAGAGGGCCATGCGCAGGCGCATCGTCAACATCGCCCTTGTGATCCTGGGGCTGGGCGTGCCCCTGGTGGTGGCCTGGCTGACCCGACCCCGGCCGGCGGACACGCCGGCATCGGTCCGACCCGCACCCGCGCAGCCGGAGAACCGGCCACCGAACCCGGCACCCACCCCGTCACGTCCACCGGCGGAGGCGCCGGTCCGCGAGCCGCATCCAACCGGGCTCTTCGCGGCGGTGGGTCGCGTCGCCTATCGGTTGAGGAAGCCGCTGCCGGTGGCCGGCCTGGCGCTGGCCATCGGGCTCAACGTCTGGGCCCTCAACGCCGGCGGTGACCTGATCCAGGGCGGCTGGGTGATCGAGGGCTCCGAGGAGCAGGCCGCCGCCGAGCTGCTGGGGGAACGGTTCGGCCAGCAGGCCAGCACCATGCTGGTCGTCTACCGTGACCCCGACGGCGACGCCACGGACCCCGACTTCCAGCGTCGGGTCCGCGAAAGCCTGGAGCCGATCGAGGGCGACCCGGCCGTGGACGAGATCCTGACCTGGGGCGAGACCCGTGCCGAGGACCTGCTGAGCACCGACCACCGGCGGACGATGGCCGCGGTGGTGCTCACCGAGGAGGTCGAGTCGGCCGTCGAGGACTCGGCGCGCCTCGCGGAGCTGATCGAGGCGCCGGACGGCGTCGAGATGCAGATCACCGGCATCCCGCAGCTCTACCACGAGTTCAACGACCGCATCGAGCGCGACCTGGTGCGGGCCGAGGCCATCAGCCTGCCCATCGCGCTGGTCATCCTGCTGGCCGTCTTCGGCACCCTCGTGGCCGCCGGGCTGCCGCTGGTGGTCGCCGCGCTCAGCCTGCCGACCACCTTCGCCGTCATCGGCCTGCTGGCGGCGGAGATGGAGATGAGCATCTTCGTCACCAATATCGCGACCATGATCGGCCTGGCCCTGGCCATCGACTACTCGCTGTTCATGGTCAGCCGCTTCCGCGAGGAGCTGCGCCACCACGACGTGGAGATCGCCGTGGAGCGGATGATGGGCAGCGTGGGCAAGGCGGTGGCCGTGTCCGGCGTGGCGGTGGCCATCGGCCTGTCCAGCCTGGTCGTCTTCGAGGCGGCCGCCCTGCGGTCGATGGGGATCGCCGGCATCGTGACCGTCATCTCGACCCTGCTCTACGGGCTGACCGTGCTGCCCGCCCTGCTGGCGCTGCTGGGGCCACGCGTCAACCGGCTGCGCATCCCGCTGCCGCGCGCGCTGCGGCTGATCGAGGATGACCCCGAGGCCGCCGATCGCCGCCAGGGCCACGGCGCCTGGGCCTGGATCGCGGCGCGCGTCATGCGCCGCCCGATCATGATCGCCGGCCCGGTGCTGGTGCTGCTGCTGCTGCTCGGCTCGCCGTTCGCCTCCATCCAGCTGTCGACCGGGCAGAACCTGGAGGACCTGCCGCCCACGCCGGCGCGCCTGGCCTTCGAGACCATCCTGGACGAGTTCCCCGGCGGCGAGACCGATCCGATCACCGTGGCCGTCAGCTGGCCCGGCGAGGACCTCGGCGAGTCGGTCTCACCCGAGCGGCAGGCCGACCTGGCCACCTACGTGGACCAGATCGCCGAGCTCGAGGGCGTGACCCAGATCGAGTCGGTGCTGGACCCGCCGCCCGGCCTGGACGAGGCCACCTACCGGCAGCTGCTGGCCCTGCCGGCCGACCAGCGGCCCGCCGAGGTGCGCGCCGGCCTGGAGGAGTACCTGTCCGAGTACGTGGCCCAGGACACCGTGCGGCTGCGGGTCTTCAGCAGCCTGCTGCCCGACTCGGACGCCGGCCGCCAGCTGGTGCGCGTCATCCGCGACCTGCCAGCCCCGGACGGCGCGCAGGCGCTGACCGGCGGGCTGCCGTCGCGATCGGCCGACTTCATGGACAGCTTCTGGCGCTCGCTGCCGGCGGCGCTGATCATCGTGGTGGCGGTGACCGGCGGGGTGCTGTTCCTGACCTTCGGCTCCATCTTCCTGCCGGTCAAGGCGGTGCTCATGAGCCTGGTCAGCATCAGCGCCTCGATGGGCGCCCTGGTGTGGGTCTTCCAGCAGGGCAACCTGTCCGAGCTGCTCGGCTTCGAACCGCCCGGGACCACCGCCGCCTGGCTGCCGATCATCATGTTCGCCATCCTGTTCGGCCTGTCGATGGACTACGAGGTGCTGCTCCTGTCGCGCATCCGGGAGCGGTACGTGGCGACCGGTGACAACACGCGGGCGGTGGCCGAGGGCATCGGGCTGACCGGCGGGATCATCACCGGCGCGGCCCTGATCATGGTCGCCGTGTTCGGCGCCTTCGGCCTGTCGGGCATCGTCTTCATCAAGGCCCTGGGCCTGTCCATGGCGCTGGCGGTGCTGATTGACGCGACCGTCGTGCGCGGCATCCTGGTCCCGGCCTTCATGCGGGTCATGGGTCGCGTGAACTGGTGGGCCCCGCGCTGGGTCCAGCGGGCCGTGGCGCGCCTGGGGCTCTACGAAGGGCCGGATGGACCGATGGAGCGGCCTGAGCGGTCGGCTCCCGTTCCGGCCACCGGCTGAACGGTTCCCGGGCCGATGGATCGGCCGAATCACGCAAGAAGGCCCGCTTGCGCTGCGCATGACCGGTGCATCGGCGCGCCGGGAACGAGTGGCGCGCGTCTCCGCGCCACTCTCGCGTGCGGCGTACCGATAGGTCGAACATCCGTCCCGGTTTCGTCCCTTCCCGCGTCGTGCGGCCGATCCGTCGCACGCGCTCGCCACACCCGGTAGGCTGCGGCGCGTCATGGGAGGCAAGCGCGAACGCCTGGACCAGCTCACCGACCGATGGCGCGCCCGCCACGACGCACGCCGCCCGGACCCGGCGAATCGACCCCCGGCCGACCCGGAGCGGGAGCGGCGGGCCCGCGCCGCCTTTCCCTACCGGACCGAGTCACCGGCCGCCTATGCCGAGCGGCACGGGCGCGACATGATCGGCTTCACCTACGACGAACACGCCTACGATGATCCCGAGCTCGACGCCTGGCTGCTGGAGCTGGGCCGCATCCTCGCCGAGCGGCGTCGGGAGCGGCGCGGTGGCTGACGCGCCGGCCTGGGCGCGCCACCTCGTGGCCCGCATCTGCGCCGATGCCGGCGTGCCGGAGCCGCTCCTGCGCTGGCGTGGCCGCGACCGGCCGACCTCGTCGGGCGTCGCGCGGCGCAGTGCCGGCACCGTCTCGGTGGTGGCCGGCACGGACCTCGTCGACCAGCGGCTGACGCTGCTCCACGAGCTGGCGCACTGGATCTCACCGCCGTCGCGACGGCGGCGCCGGACGGCGCACCACGGCCTGGCGTTCTACCGCACGGCCTTCGCGCTGTACCGCCGCCACGGGATCGCCGAGGAGGTCGCGCTGGCCGGCGAAGCGGCCCGCTACCCGAGCGCGCTGCGCCACGCGGCGG
>DASRYM010000100.1:0-64710 GCA_035687145.1 Candidatus Zixiibacteriota bacterium
CGGCCCTGCCGCCACAGCGCCTCGGCCAGCAGCGCGCGGGCGGCGTCCAGCTCGGCCAGCGCCCCGCGGCCGGCGGCCTCCAGCCGGCCGATGTGGCGGCGCAGCACGCCCTCCGCCAGACCGGGCAGCCCCGACGCCAGCTGGGCCTGGGCCAGGGCCAGCTCGTCGGGGATCAGGTCGATGTAGGCCGGCTCCTCCGTCACCTGCGCCAACCTCTGGCCCCCGGCGGTCACGCGCTGGCGCGCAGCAGCCGGGCGAACCGGCCACGGTGCCGGAACGGACCGAGCACCGCCAGCCGCGCCAGATCGGGACGGGCGACGCGGCGGGCCACCCGCAGGATGTCGTCCGGGGTCACCGCCTCCAGCCGCTCGATGACCTCCTCGACGGTCAGGATCCGCGGCAGGAGGCTCTCGCCGGTGCCCAGCCAGGCGGCCACTGCTCCGGAGTCCTCCATGCGCAGCTCCAGCCGGCCGCGGGTGTACGCGCGGGCGCGCTCCAGCTCCGCGGGGCTGACCGGGTCCTGCACCACGCGCTCGAGCTGCTCGAGGATGGCCGTCACCACCGCGTCGGCCTGGTCGGGGTCGAAGCCGGCGTGCACGCCGAAGGTCCCGCAGTCGGAGTAGATGGCCGAGAAGGTGGAGACGTCGTAGGCCAGCGACCGCCGCTCGCGGAGCTCCAGGAAGAGCCGGCTGCTCATCCCGTCGCCCAGGACGGCGCCCAGCAGGTCGAGCGCCCAGCGGTCCTCGTCGGCGCGCGAGACGCCGGGCATGCCCAGCGCCAGGTTGCCCTGCGACAGGCGGCGGTGGACGAGCCGCAGCGCGCCGGGCGCCTCGGGCTCCGGCGGGACGAGGGCCACGGCCGGGACGTCGGGGGCGTCGACGTCGGCCAGCCACTCGCCGTTGTGCTCGAACCAGCCGGCGGCGGCGCGCACCACCTCGTCGTGGCCGATGGCACCGGCCACGGCCAGCACCAGGTGCTCGGGCCGGTACCAGCGCCGCCAGTGGGCCACCACGTGCTCCCGCGTGGCGCGGCGGACCGAGCCGGGCGTGCCGGCGATCTCGCGCCCCAGCGGGTGGGTGCCGAAGAGCAGCTCGTCGAAGAGGGTGAAGACGTGGTCACCGGGCGAGTCCTGGTACATCCGAATCTCGTCCACGATGACCGGCTTCTCGGCCACCAGGTCGGCGCGTCGCAGGAGCGGCCACAGCACCAGCTCGCAGACGACCTCCAGGCCGCGCGCCGCGGCCCCGGCCGGCACCTTGGCGCTGTAGACCGTCAGCTCCCGGTCGGTGGAGGCGTTGATGCTGCCGCCGCAGCTCTCGACAGCCTCGGACAGGTCGCCGGGATCGGGGTGGCGCCTGGTGCCCTTGAAGACGAGGTGCTCGAGCAGGTGCGAGAGGCCGGCGTGCGGAGCGTCCTCGTGACGCGAGCCGACGCCCACGAACAGGCCAACCGCCACCGAGCGGGCGGTCGGCATCTGCTGGGTGACCACCCGCAGGCCGTTGGGCAGCACCGACCGCTGGTAGGGCAGGGTGGCAGCGCGTCGGCGGCGCGCAGGTAGGCCGGACGCCACGCTAGGCGTCCTCGTCCTCGTCTTGCGCCTCGGACGACATCATCAGCTCCATCTGGATGAAGCGCAGGTCACGGGCCAGCTCCTCCGCGTTGCGCGGCAGCGGCCGGCCGGCCTGCTCCCCCTCCGTGCCATCCGGCTGGCGAGAGGCGCCCGCGGCGAACTCGATGACCACCCGCTCGTCCCCGACCACCAGGGTGTAGACCAGCAGCTGTTCCCGGGTGGTGTCGAACTGGAGGTAGTCGAACGAGTCCAGGTTCAGGCAGATGGAGAGCGGCGTGAAGTAGCTCGCGATCTCGGGATGATCGACCACGATGCGCTCCACCCAGCCCGTCCCGCTGCTGGTCACCTGGTTCCCGCGGTAGTAGGTGTAGGTGACGGTCTGCTTCAGCAGCGGGCGCAGGATGTTGTAGATGTCGCTCCGGTTGGTGACGACGCCGGTGTTGATGTAGAGCTTGGCGCGCGCATCGGACATCGGTCAGCGAGTCTACCAGCGGCGACGGGTGGCGGTGTGCCCGGGCACTGCTACGATTCGGCCATGAGGCTGCTGGCCGCGGACGTCGGCAACACGAACCTCACCATCGGGCTGTTCGACGACGGCCGCCTGGCCGGCTCGTGGCGGGCCGGCACCAATCCGACCGCCACCCCGGACGAGCTCGCCGCCCAGCTCGCCGGGCTGTTGGCCCTGGACGGCCACGCGCTGACCGATGTCGACGCCGCCGCCATCGCCTCGGTGGTCCCGCCGCTGACCGCCAACCTGGCCCGCGCGCTCGAGGCCCGCGCCGGCGTGCAGGCCGCGACCGTGGAGGCCGCGAGCCTGTCCGGCGTGCTGCCGATCCACATCGACCGTCCCGCCGAGGCCGGCGCCGACCGGCTGTGCAACGCGCTGGCGGCGCGGGTCGAGTTCGGGGGTCCGGCGATCGTGGTCGACCTTGGCACCAGTACCAACTTCGACGTGCTCAGCGCCGACGGCGCCTACCTGGGCGGGGCCATCGCCCCCGGGCTGGGGCTCTCGCTCGAGGCGCTGGTCGGACGCGCGAGCAAGCTTCCGCGCATCGAGCTGGGGCGGCCGCCGGCCGCCATCGGCGCCAACACCGTCCACGCCATGCAGAGCGGCACGGTGCTGGGCTACATCGGGCTGGTGAGCGGCCTGTTGACCGCCCTGCGCGGGGAGCTGGTGGAGCGCTCGCCGGCCGGGTCGCGCGTGACGGTGATCGCCACCGGTGGCTACACCGCCGAGCCGTGGCTGTCAGAGGTGCCGGGCATCGACCACGTCGAGCCGGACCTCACCCTGCGCGGCATCCACTACGCGTTCGAGGCGATCCGCGGCGCTGCGCTGCCCGCCGCGCGGCAGGAGGCACGCTCGTGAGCGGCGGCCGCGGTCCGCTGGCCGGCCGCCGCATCGTGGTGGGGGTCGCGGGGAGCATCGCCGCCTACAAGGCGGTCAGCCTGGTCCGGCTGCTGGCCGAGCGCGGCGCCATGGTCGACGTGGCCATGACCCCGGCCGCCACCCGGTTCGTGACGCCGCTCACCTTCGAGTCGCTGATCCATCGGCCCGTGGTCCACGACGTCATGGCCCTGGACGCCGAGCGCCAGATCGCCCACGTGGAGCTGGCCGAGGGGGCGGACGCCATCGTCATCGCCCCGGCCACTGCCAACCTGATCGCCGAGCTGGCCGCCGGCCTGGTGCGCAACGCGGTGGCCGCCGTGGCCTGCGCCAGCCGCGCGCCGGTGGTGGTGGCGCCGGCGATGGACGCCGGGATGTGGACCCACCCGGCCACCCAGCGCAACGTGGAGACCCTGCGCGGCTTCGGCTACCTGGTCGTCGAGCCGGAGGTCGGGGCGCTGGCCTCAGGGCTGACCGGCGTCGGGCGCCTGGCCGAGCCGTCGCGCATCGTTGAGGCGGTGGAGCGCCTCTTCGCCCGCGCCGGCGAGCTGGAGGGCCTGCACGTGGTGGTCAGCGCCGGTGGCACCCGCGAGCCGCTCGACCCGGTGCGCTTCATCGGCAACCGCTCGAGCGGCAAGATGGGGGTGGCCATCGCCGAGGCGGCCCGCGACCGCGGCGCCCGAGTGACGCTGGTGGCCGGGGCCATGACCGCCACGCCGCCGCGCGGGGTGCAGGTCATCGAGGCGACCACGGCCGCCGCCATGCGCGAGGCGATCCTGGCCGTGGCCCCATCGGCCGACATCCTGGTCATGGCCGCCGCCGTGGCCGACTTCGCGCCGAAGCGCCCGTCGACCCGCAAGATCAAGCGCGAGGGTCCGGGCCTGCAGGTCGAGCTGGTGCCCAACCCGGACATCATCGCCGAGGTGGGCGAAATGCCGGACGACGTGCGGCCCTTCCTCATCGGCTTCGCCGCCGAGTCGAACGACCTGGAGGCCAACGCCGTCGGCAAGCTGCGCGACAAGGGGCTGGACCTGATCGTGGGCAACGTGGTCGGCGGACCCTTCGACGCCATCGGCTCGGACGAGAACAAGGTGACCGTGTTCGGCGTGGAGGGCCGGCTGACCGCCTGGCCGATGCTCCCCAAGCGGCAGGTCGCCGAGCGGCTGTGGGACCTGATCATCGACCGCTACCGCAGGGCGCGGGCGGTCGAGCCGGAAACCCCCGCCCCGCCGCGGCGCTCATAGGGCGTGCAGGTCGTCACCACCGTCCCCGACCTGCGGGCCGCCGTCCTGGAGCGCCGCCTGGCCGGCGACTCGGTCGGCTTCGTGCCGACCATGGGCATGCTCCACGAGGGCTCCCTCTCGCTGGTGCGCCGCTCGAAGGCGGAGAACGGTTGCACCGTGGTGAGCTGCTTCACCAACCCGCACCAGTTCGCCTCCCTTGACGAGCGTGACCACGCCGTCCGCGACGTGAAACGCGACCTGGCCCTGCTGGAGCGCGAGGCGGCGGACATCGTCTTCCTGCCCGAGGTGTCCACCCTCTACCCGCCGGACGACCTGACCCGGGTCACCGTCGAGGGCCTCACCCGCCAGCTGGAGGGGGCGTCACGCCCCGGCCACCTGGATGGGCTGACCACCGTGATGCTCAAGCTCATCAACCTGGTCGGTCCGGCGCGCCTGTACCTGGGGCAGAAGCACGCCCAGCAGGTGGTCATCATCCGCCGCATGATGCGTGACCTGTTCCTGAACGTGGAGCTGGTGGTGTGTCCCACCGTGCGCGACGACGATGGCCTGGCCCTCTCGTCGGCCAACGCCCGGCTCTCGATCGAAGAGCGGGTCGCCGCCACCTGCCTGTACCAGGCCGTCTCGGCCGCCAAGGCGGCCTACGACGCCGGGGAACGCTCGGCCGAGGTGCTCCGTGCGCGCATGACCGATGCCATCGCCGCCGAGCCGCTGGCCCGCCCCGACTACATCAGCGTGGCCGATGCCAACACCCTGGTCGAGCTGCAGCGGGTCTCCGGCCCGGCGCTGGCCATGGTGGCGGCGTGGATCGGACGGACCAGGCTCGTCGACAACACGCCGCTGGCCTGGGACGTGGCCACGCCCGACCCCACCTAAGTACTAGTGACGTCCCGGGTTCGCTCCGTATAGTTCGCGCAGCGTTCGCGGGTCCCGGCACGACCCGGTCGAACCGCGACGCATCGAGAGGCCGGTGAGTGCCCACACCGGCCTCTCGGTTCGTCCTACTTCGGGAGCGGCGGCGCGGAGGCCAGCGCGCTCTCCTGCGTGCCGGCCGCCCGCAGCTCGGCCTTGCGGGCGCGCTTGGCGGCCTGGTACGCCTCCAGGGCCTCCGGCGAGTCCACGTCCCCCAGCGTCATGTGCGGCGGCAGCACCGCGTCGAGCCCCGGCAGCGACAGGCCGAAGCGCTTGGCCAGCACCGCCGTCATGGAGCGCACCTTCATCTCGCCGAAGGACGGGAGCTCGGCCAGGCGGCGGCGGAGGTCCGCGCCGTCGGCGGCCTCGGTCCAGATCCGCGAGGCGTCGCCACCGTATCGGTCCGTGATGAACTGCGCCAGCGCCTGGACGCGACGCGCCATGGCGTCCGGGAAGCGGTGGATGGTGGGGCGCTGCCGGAAGGCCGCCGACAGCTCGCCCGGGTCCATGGCCGCCAGCCGGGCGGGATCCAACGTGCCCACACGTCGGCGGATCTCCAGCGGCCCGGAGAAGGCCTTCTGCACGGTGACCTGCTGGTCCAGGGCAAACCCGACCAGCAGCGCGAACGGGTCGGCGGCGATCAGCCGCTCGGACTCCTCCTCGCCGGTGTAGTGCAGCCGCTCCGGCTGCCGGGTCAGGGTGACGGTCATGGCCATGATGGTAGTCCTCGCGTCACGCCGCGTCAGACGCGGGCCAGGAGGTCGTCCACGTTCAGCGCGCCACCCACCAGGTCGATGATGGTCTCGATCTTCTCCGTGTCGCCGGCGTGAGTCTTGACCAGGATGTCGTGGACCGACTCCGCGGTGGTGTACGTGTCGCCCTCCACCAGCAGCGCGAACAGATTGGCGGCCCGCAGCGCCTCCAGCCGGGCCGGCGAGGGCCGGAAGCCGCCGGTCAGCACCACGCCGGCCACGCGTCGGGGAGTCCCGGCCTCGCCGGCGCTGCGGTTGGCGGCCAGCACCACTTCCAGCATGTCGTCGCGGTCGCCCGGCGTGATCAGCAACGTCCGGTTGCGCAGGAAGGGCACCGCGTGGTCCGCCTGCATGGCGCCGATGGCCACCTGACCGATGGTCTCGCCGGTCGGCGCACCGGACAGCAGCTCCCCCGACAGGTGGGTGGCCACCAGCTCCAGGGACGGGTTGGCCAGCAGCTCCGAGTAGGGCAGGCAGCCCAGCAGCTCGATGCCGTGCATGGCCAACCCGCGCCGCAGCACCTCCGGGAGCTTCGGGTTGGCCGCCACGTTCACCTTGTTCACCGCCGCGCCCAGGATCCGCACCCCGTGACGCTCGAAGAGGGCCTGGTTGAGGATGATCTCGTCGATGGGCCGTCCCACGCCCCCCTCGCTGACGATGATCACCGGCGCCTCGAGCAGCGCCGCCACCTTCGCGTTCGAGACCCCGACCACGGCCCCCACGCCGGCATGGCCGGTGCCCTCGATGAGCACCACGTCCTTGTCCTGGGCCAGCACCCGTTCGGCCTCGCGCACGGACTGGGCCAGGTCCGGCGCGATGCGGCCCATCACGTAGTCGGTGGTGAAGCCGCGCGGCAGGGTGACCGGGCTCATGAGGGCCAGCGGATCGGCCAGGCCGAAGACCTCGCGCAGCAGGACCGCGTCCTCGTCGGCCGGGACGCCGTCGACCATCAGGTAGCGCTGCCCCACCGGCTTCAGGAAGCCCAGCCGATGCCCCTGCTGCACGATGGCCGCCGCCATCCCCAGCGAGAGCGTGGTCTTGCCGCGGTTCTGTCCGGTCGCCGCCAGGAAGATGCGTCGCGCCCGGCCCACGCTGCGCCTCTCCCGGCTCACGCCCGGGACGTCATGCCTTGGTGCGGCGCTCGATGCGCTCCACGCCCTCGCGCAGCCGCTGCACGAGCTCGGGATCGACCATGTCGGGCTCGAGGTGCTCCCCCAGGCGCTCCATCATGTCCGCGGCGATCGACAGCAGGATGTCGGCATCGGCGATGAAGAACTGCGGCTCGTTGTTGAAGCGCACCAGCGTGAGGCGCCCCTGCAGGGCGGTGCCGCCGTCGGCGTGGGTGATCTGGGTGCTGAAGTTATGGCCCTGGATGCCGTCCGGGTTGTTCAGGAAGTTCAGTGCGTTGTCGATGGCCAGCCCGAACCGCGCCCGCCAGGACACGATCCGCTCGTGGACCTCGGGTGGAAGGCCGATGTCCCCCACCTCCTCGAACACCTCGCGGGTCACGGTGAGCAGCCCCACCAGCGTCGAGCCGGCGCGGTTGCCGAGCATGACCTGCAGGGAGCGCTCAAGGGTGAAGACGTCCGAGTCGAAGCGCGGCGAGGTGGTGACCTCGGCCAGCAGGTCCTCGACGTTGTCCAGCGCCCCGGGTTCGCTCAGGGCGTTGGCCAGGTTCAGGATCTCCTCGCGGAACAGGAAGCGCTCTTCATGGTCGAGCATGGCCACAGCATAGCCGTCGCCGCCGAGGTCCCGGCCCGGCTCGCAACCGCGACCCGGCCAGGTTGGCACCAGACTGCAACCTGGTTGGCGGTATCGGGCGGGATCGGTCCTGGTGGCACCGGATTACAACCTGGTTGACGTTGGACGAGGTCGAGGCCGAAATGCGGCCGGTTCGGGCCGGCGCTCAGGCTCGACCGGTCGCGCGCGACCCGCAGCGGGGCCGAATTGCTCGCCCAACGTGAACAGGGTTGCAGTTTGGCAACGTTCAGGCCGGCGCGGCGACTGTCGCGCCACGCCACGGCGACAGCAGAACGGGCGCCGCGGCCGAGGCCGCCGGCGCCCGCATCGGTCCAGGAGGAGCCGAGGCCTACGGGTACAGGCCGCGCAGGGTGGTCGCCTCGGCGACCCGCGCCACCGCCACCATATAGGCGGCGCTCCGCATGTCGACGCCCCGCTGCTGGCTCATGGCGTGCACCGCGTCGAAGGCGCGGTCCATGATCCCCTTGAGGCTCTCGTTGATGCGCTCCTCGGTCCAGAAGAAGCTCTGCATGTCCTGGACCCACTCGAAGTAGGAGACCGTCACGCCGCCGGCGTTGCACAGGATGTCCGGGATCAGGAAGACCCCCTGGTCGTGCAGGATCTCGTCCGCCTCGGGCGTGGTCGGCCCGTTGGCGGCCTCGGCCACCACCTTGGCCTTGATGCGGTGCGCGTTGATGTGGGTGATCTGGTTCTCCAGCGCCGCCGGGATGAGGATGTCGCACTCCAGCTCCAGCAGCTCGGCGTTGGTCACCTCATCGGCGCCGGGGTAGCCGACCACCGTGCCGTGCTCGCGCTTCCAGGCGCTCACCTTGGCCGGGTCGAGGCCCGCGGCGTTGTGGATGCCGCCGGTCGAGTCCGAGACGGCCACGATCAGCGCGCCCTCGGCGGCCAGCAGCTCGGCGGCGATGGAGCCGGCATTGCCGTACCCCTGGATCGCCACCTTGGCCCCGTTCAGCGGCAGGTTCAGCGCCGTGCTGGCGCGCTGCAGCGTGAAGACGGCGCCCCGCGCGGTGGCCTCGTTGCGGCCCAGCGAGCCGCCGACCGCCACCGGCTTGCCGGTGACCACGCCGGGGACGGTGTAGCCGTGATGCATGGAGTAGGTGTCCATGATCCAGGCCATGGTCTGGGCGTTGGTGTTGACATCGGGCGCCGGGATGTCCCGGTCGGGACCGATGATGGGGCTGATCTCGGTCGTGAACCGGCGGGTCAGGCCCTCCAGCTCACGGAGCGACAGCTTCTTGGGATCGACGATGACCCCGCCCTTGCCCCCGCCGTACGGGATGTTGACGACCGCGCACTTCCAGGTCATCCACATGGCCAGGGCGCGCACCTCGTCGAGGGTCACGTCCTGGTGGTAGCGGATGCCGCCCTTGGCCGGGCCGCGGGCCAGGTTGTGCTGGACGCGGTAGCCGGTGAAGACCTCCACCCGGCCGTCGTCCATGGTCACCGGGAAGTTGACGGTCAGCTCCCGCTTCGGGACGCGCAGCACCCGGCGCAGGCCGGGATCGAGGTCGAGCAGCTCGGCGGCGTGGTCGAACTGAGCCTGGGCCACCGCCCAGATGTTCGGCGCCTGAGCCAGCCCGGTGTGTGTGGTTGCCATGGGCGTACTCGCAACTGCCTCCAGATCTGTGCGGCGCGGCGCCTTCGCGGGACGTGTGGCGATAGCAGGCCGCGACGCAGGCGGCCCGAATTATAGGAGCGGTACGCCCGTCAGCCGTCCGGGCCGATGGTCACTTCGCCGCTAGGCCATCTCGACCGCCAGGGCCACCGCTCCCCCGCCCCCCAGGCAGAGGGTCGCCAGCCCCTTGCGCCCGCCGCGGCGCCTCAGCTCGTAGAGGAGCGTGGTCAGCACGCGTGCGCCGGATGCCCCGATGGGGTGGCCCAGCGCGATGGCCCCGCCGTTGACGTTGACCTTGTCCCAGTCGAAGCCCAGGGCGTTCCCGTCGGCCAGCACCTGGGCGGCGAAGGCCTCGTTGATCTCGATCAGGTCGAACTCGTCCAGGCTGGTTCCGAGCCGGTCGAGCAGGCGCTTGACGCCGAGGATGGGGGCCTCGAAGAGCCACTCCGGCGCGACGTCGGCCTGGGCGTAGCCGACGATGCGGGCCATCGGCTGGGCGCCGTTCAGGGCGTCCTCGCCGGCGAGCACCAGGGCGGCGGCGCCATCGGTGATGCCCGGCGCGTTGCCGGCGGTGACCGTGCCGCCATCCGGCTGGAAGGCCGGCTTCAGCCTGGCCAGGGCCTCCAGCGAGGTGTCAGGACGCGGGTTCTCGTCGGTGTCGACGGTGACCGGGCCCTTCCTGCCCTCCACGGTGACCGGCACGATCTCGTCGCGGAAGCGCCCCTCCTCGATCGCCGCCAGCGCCCGCTGGTGGGAGCGCAGCGCGAACTCGTCCTGGGCCTCACGGGTGATGTTGTGCTTGCCGGCCACGCGCTCGGCGTGGATGCCCATGTGCACGTTGCAGGTGGCGCACCACAGGCCGTCGTGGACGGTGGCGTCCACCAGCGTCCCGTTGCCCAGTCGGTACCCGGTGCGCGCCTGCGGCAGCAGGTAGGGGCCAAGGTTCATGTTCTCCATGCCGCCGGCCACGATCGTCCTCGCGTCGCCGGCGCGGATGGCGGCGGCGCCCATCATCACCGCCTTCAGCCCGGAGCCGCAGACCTTGTTGATGGTGGTCGCGCTCACGGACTCGGGCAGGCCGCCCTTCAGCGCGGCCTGGCGCGCCGGGGCCTGGCCCGCCCCGGCCTGGATCACCTGGCCCATGATCACCTCGTCCACGGACTCGGGGGCGATCCCCGCCCGCTCCACGGCGGCGCGGATGGCGATGGCCCCCAGCTCGGTGGCCGGGACGGTGGAGAGGCCGCCGCCGAACTTGCCGATGGGCGTGCGCGCGGCGGACAGGATGAAGACGTCGCTCATGCGGTCATGGTACTCCGCGGGGGCTGGCCGGCCATCGCACCACCGGCTCCGGCGAATTCACCACCGGCTGGTGGCAACTGCGCCGACGTTGCGGACCAGGCCTCGGATCGGGCGGTTTCGTCGTTGAAATCGGTCAGCCGCTGGTGATCCGGCCACGAACCGGCCCGATCGTTGCCGTTACCACCAGTTGCTGGTGATTCAGGGCAGGTAACGACCACCGTTCGCGCCCGCCCAGTGACCGTGGCCTGTGACCACCATCCGCAGAACCCGGGCGCTTTCCGAACGGTCGCGGTGCGCAGCCGGTGTGCGTTGCGACCCGCCCGGCGGCGCGCCCGGACGGTGGCGCTACTCCTTCCCCTGCTCGTCGAAGAGGTAGGCCACCCTATCGGCCCACTTCTCCTTCACCACCCGCAGCTTGACCTTGAGGGAGGGGGTCAGCTCCCCCTCCTCCTCGGTCAGCAGGCGCGGCAGCAGGGCCACCCGCCGCGGTCGCTCGTAGTTGGCGAAGCCCTCCAGCCTGGCGCGCACCTCTGACTCGATCAGCTTCTGGACGGCGCGCTCCTCGATCAGCTGCTCGGGCGGCATCTCGGCGATGCCGTTGGCCGCCGCCCACTTCCCGACCTCCTCGAAGTCGGGGGCGATCAGCGCCCCGGTGTAGGGCTGCTGGTCGCCGAGCACGATCGCCTGGGCGATGTACTTCGAGGTGAGCATGGCGATCTCCAGCGGCGCCGGCGCCACGTTCTTGCCGTTGGCCAGGACGATGATGTTCTTCAGCCGGTCGGTGATGATGATGCGGCCGATCTCGTCCAGCTCGCCGATGTCACCGGTGTGGAACCAGCCGTCCGGCTCGATGACCCGCCGCGTCTCCTCCGGCTGGTTGTGGTAGCCCTTCATGATCTGCGGGCCTCGGGCCAGGATCTCGCCCGTCTCCGGGTCGATGCGCACCTGGGTCTCGGCCACCGGACGCCCGACCGTCCCGAACTTGAAGTCGTGCGGCCGGTTGATGGAGAGCAGCGGCGCCGTCTCCGTCAGCCCGTAGCCCTCCAGGATCAGCATGCCCATGGCGTAGAAGAACTCGCCCACCTCGCGCGACAGCGGCGCGCCGCCGGAGACGAAGTAGCGCACCCGGCCGCCGGTGCGGGCCTTGATCTTGTTGAAGACCAGCCGATCGGCCAGCGCCTTCTGGACCCGCAGCCAGAGCGAATCGGGCTTGCCGTCCAGGTGGTTCTGGTAGTGCTGCCGGCCGAGGCCCTGCGCCCAATCGAAGATCTTCTGGCGCAACGGCGGCGAGGCCTCCACCGTGGACATCACCCGCGCGTAGAGCCGCTCGTAGAGGCGCGGCACGGCCACCATCACCGTCGGGCGCACTTCGACCATGTTGGCCGCCAGCCGCTCAATGGCCGGCTCGGCGTAGGCGATGGTGCAGCCGCGGCCCAGCGGCACCACCTGCCCGGCGGCGCGCTCGGTCATGTGCGACAGGGGCAGGAAGGAGAGGAACAGGTCGTTCTCGTCGAAGTCGACGGCCTGGATGCCGGCCTCGAAGTTGTGCAGGATGTTGCCGTGGGTCAGCACCACGCCCTTCGGCTCGGCCGTGGTGCCCGAGGTGTGGACGATGGTGGCCACCTTGTCGCGGCCGAACTCGCGCCAGGCCTCCTCCCAGTCACGCAGCTCACCGGGCTCGCAGTCGGCCAGGTCGAAGATGTCGTCGAAGCTGACCGCCCCCTCCGGCAGCCTGCCGCGGTCCTCGATGACGATCACCTGCTCCAGGGTCGGGCACTGGGCGCGCACCTTCTCGATCTTGGCGTACTGCTGCAGGTTCTCGACGAAGATCGCTTTGGCGGCCACGTTGTTGATGACGAAGGCGGCCTGATTCGGCTCCGACGAGGGGTAGATCGGGCAGGTCACGGCGCCGAGCGACATGGCGCCGATGTCGGCGGTCAGCCAGGCGGGACGGGTGCGGCTCATGATGCACACCGCATCACCGTCGCGGATGCCCAGGTGCTTGAGGCCCATCGCCACCTGGGCGATCCAGTCCCACATCTCGCGGTAGGTGATCGAGCGCCAGACCGCCTCCTCGTCGGCCTCCGGCTCGCCGCCGCCCATCTGCCGGCGGGTGCGGGGCAGCTTCCAGCGCAGCGCCTCCTTGTTCGGGAAGCGCTGCACCGTGCGGTGCACGAGGTCCACCAGCGAGCTGGCGCGGAGCTCGTCCGGGATGGTGAGCGGCTCGATGTCCGTCTCGAGGCGCCGTCCGGCCTGGGCCGGCGCGGCGGGCGGGGTCGCTTCGGGGGCTGCGCTGGTGGTCGACATCGGGATAGGCCTCCGTCCTGGTTGGCGTCGCTCGGTGCCGAGGATGGGCGCCGCGGACTGCGGCCAGACCGCGGTCAGCCGCTGCGGCGAACCTCCTCGATCAGGTGCTGCGCCACGATCAGGCGCTGGATCTGGTTGGTCCCCTCGTAGATCTGGGCTCCCTTGGCGTCCCGCATCATGCGTTCCACCGGGTTGTCGCGGCTGTAGCCGGCGCCGCCGTAGATCTGCACCGCATCGGTCGTCACCTTCATGGCCACGTCCGAGGCGAACAGCTTGGCCATGCTGCTGGCGGCGTTGATCGGCCCTCCGGCATCGCGCAGCCGCGCGGCGCGCCAGGTCAGCAGCCGGGCGGCCTCCACCGAGGTGGCGGCATCGGCCAGCATGGCCTGCACCATCTCCTGGTCGCTGATCGGACGGCCGAACTGGGTGCGCTGGGACGCATAGCGCGTCGCGTGCTCCAGCGCCGCGCGGGCCAGCCCCACGCAGCAGGCCGCGATGCTGATCCGCCCCGCCCCCAGCGACGAGAGCGCCACCTTCAATCCCATGCCCTCCTCGCCAAGCCGGTTGGCGGCCGGCACCTGGGCCTCCTCGAACACCAGCTCGACCGATGCGGAGTCGCGGATGCCCATCTTGCGCTCGTGGCCACCCACCCTGAAGCCCGGCGTCCCCCGCTCGACCACGAAGGCGGTCACGCCCTCGCGGCCGCGCGAGCGGTCCACCGTGCCGAAGACGATGACCACGTCCGCATCGGCCCCGTTGGTGATCCACACCTTGCTGCCGGTCAGGCGGTAGCCGTCATCGGTCCGGTCGGCGCGCAGGCTGATGGCCGATGCGTCCGATCCCGCTCCCGGCTCGGTCAGGGCGAAGGCGCCCAGGTGGCGCCCGGCGGTCATGGGTGGGAGCAGGCGCTGCCTCTGCTCATCGGTCCCGAAGGCGAAGATGCACAGCTGGGCCAGGACGTGGACCGAGAGGGACACCGCCATGCCCATGTCGGCCGCCGCGATCTCCTCCGCGGCCAGCACCCACGCGAAGGTGCCCATGCCCGCGCCGCCGTACTCCTCCGGGTAGGGGATGGCGGCCAGGCCCAGCTCCCCCATCCGGTCGAAGAGGCTCCGGTCATAGCGCTCCGCCTCGTCCCGCTGGCCGACGGTGGGCGCCAGCTCGCGCTCGGCGAAGGCGCGGGCCGTGTCGCGGACGGTGCGCTCCTCCTCGGTGAGCGCGAACGGGTCCGGCCGGCGGGGAGGAGCAGTGGTGGTCATTCAGCCGACCTTGTTGCCGTTCTCGTCGTAGCGGTAGAAGCCGCGCCCCGTCTTCCGGCCCAGGTGGCCGGCGGTGACCATCTGGCGCAGGAGGGGCGCGGCGCGGAACTTCGGGTCGCCGAAGCCGCGGTACAGGACGTCGAGCACGCCCAGCATCACGTCGTTGCCGATGAAGTCGGACAGCTCCAGCGGGCCCATGGGGTGGTTGAGCCCCAGCCTGGCCCCGGTGTCGATGTCCTCGGCGCTGCCGGTGCCCTCCATCAGGGTGAAGATCGCCTCGTTGATGAGCGGCGCCAGCATGCGGTTCACCAGGAAGCCGGGCATGTCCTTCGACTCGATCACCGTCTTGCCCAGCTCCTCGGCGAAGGTTCGGGCCGCGGCGTGGGTGGCGTCATCAGTCTCCAGGCCGCGGATGATCTCGATCAGCTTCATGACCGGGACCGGCGAGAAGAAGTGCAGGCCGATGAACTTCGCGGGCCGATCGGTGGCGGTCGCCAGCGAGGTGATGCTGATGCTGCTCGTGTTGGAGGCGAAGATCGCGTCCGGGTCGGCACGTTCGCTGACGGCCGCCCAGGTGTCCCGCTTGAGCGGTTCGTCCTCGAAGACGGCCTCGATGATCAGCTGGTGGCCGGCGACCCCGTCGGTCCCGACCGCGGTGGTGATGCGCGACAGGACGGCGTCAGCGTCGGCCTGCTCCAGCCTCCCCTTCTCCACCTGGCGCGCCAGGTTACCGGCGATGCGCTGCCTGCCCTTGTCGGCGAGCTCCCGGGTACGGTCGGCCAGGGTCACCCGCTTGCCGGCCGCGGCGCTGACCTGGGCGATGCCGTGGCCCATCAAGCCGGCACCCACCACGTAGACCCGATCGATGCTCATGACGACCAAGGGTACCAGCGCGGAGGTGCGTGGTACGCGCGAAAGCCTTGACCCGGCCGACGCCCGGGCGCCACAGTTCGGCACGGTGGGCACCGATGTGACGGTTCGACCGGTGCGCGACGAGGAGCGGCCGGCGTGGATCGAGGCCTCCCGTCGCGGGTACGCCCGCGCCGTCGAGGAGCAGGGAGGCTTCACCGGCGAGGCGGCCGCGCGCAAGGCCGATGAGGACATCGCCGCCGCGCTGGCCCGCCCGGGCAGCGCCCTGTACGTCGTCGAGGCCAGCGAGACGCCGGTCGGCCGGCTGTGGCTGGCCGAGCGGGAGTCGGCGGGCCATCGGACGCTCTTCATCTACGACATCCAGATCGACCCGGCTCATCGCGGTCGCGGGTACGCGCGTGCCGCGATGGCCTTCGTCGACGAGGAGGCGCGCCGTCGCGGCATCGGGCGAATCGAGCTCCACGTGTTCGGCTCGAACCAGGTGGCCCGCAGCCTGTATCGGTCCGCGGGGTACACCGAGGTATCGGTCCTGATGCGAAAGGATCTCTGAACTGTTCAGTATTGACTGAACGTACTGAACGTTCTAGAGTGACATGCATGACCGAGGAGGAAGACGTCTTCGTCGACACCATGGGCCGGTTCCTGGCTACCTATGGCATGACGCCGATGGCCGGGCGCCTGTGGGGCTACCTCCTGATCTGCGACCCGCCCGAGCAGACCGCCGAGCAGATCGCCCGGGCGCTGCATGCCAGCCGCGGGGCCATCAGCGGAACGGTGCGCCTGCTGGAGCCGATCGGCTTCGTGCGACGCACCCGCCGGCGCGGCGATCGGCGCGAGTACCTGTCCGCGCCGCCGGGGACGTCCCGGACCTGGGTGGAGAACGCCGGTGGGATCTACCGCCGCCTGCGGCTCATCCTCGAAGAGGGGCTCGCGGCCCTGAAGGACAAGCCACCGCCCCTGCGCGCGCGCCTGGAGGAGGCGCACGAGTTCATCGCCTACGTGGAGCGCGAGATCCCCACCGTGCTCGACCGATTCGTCAGCGAGCGAGCGTCGGCCACCGAGCCTGCGAGCGCCGCGACCGAGGAACGCATTTCATGAACCCCGTCATCCACACCGAGAAGCTCACCAAGTACTACGGCAGCCATCGCGGCATCGTCGACGTCGACCTGGACGTGATGGAAGGTGAGGCATTCGGCTTCCTGGGCCCCAACGGGGCCGGCAAGACGACGATGATCCGGACGCTGCTGGACCACATCCGGCCGACGAGCGGGCGGGCCACCATCTTCGGCATCCAGACCACCGCCGACCCGGTGGCCATCCATCGGCGCATCGGCTACCTGCCCGGCGAGTTCGCGCTCTACGACAAGCTCACCGGCGGCCAGACCATCGACTACTTCGCCAACCTGCGCGGCGGGGTGGACAAGCGCTACCAGGCCGACCTGATCGCGCGGCTCGATGTCGACCCGTCGCGGAAGTTCCGCGAGTACTCGAAGGGCAACAAGCAGAAGATCGGCCTGATCATCGCGCTGCAGCATCGGCCCGATCTGCTGCTGCTGGACGAGCCGACATCGGGCCTGGACCCGCTCATCCAGCAGGAGTTCTACGGCGTGATCCGCGAGGCGAAGGCCGAAGGACGGACCGTGTTCCTCTCGTCGCACATCCTCTCCGAGGTCGAGAAGACCTGCGACCGGGTGGCGATCATCCGCGAGGGCCGCCTGGCCCGCGTCGACCGCACGCTGGCGCTCCGGGACCTGGCCCATCACACCGTCGAGCTGGTTTTCACCGACCGGGTTCCGGCGGAGGAGTTCAGGGCCCTTCCCGGCGTGTCGGACCTCGTCGCGGAGGACCACGTGCTGCGCATGCGCGTGGCCGGCAGCATCACGCCCGTGGTGCGGGCCGCGGCGAAGTACGAGCTCGCCGACTTCGTCAGCCGCGAGCCCTCGCTGGAGGAGACGTTCCTGGCCGAGTACGGCAAGGGCACGCCGGAGGTGGTCCGGTCATGACCGCCATCGGACAGTCCGCACCGTCCGGCGTTTCGTTCTGGAGCCGCATCTACGGACTGGGCTCCGTCTTCGCCAAGACGATCCGCGACTCGCGCCGGGCGACCCTGATCACGGCCGGCCTCCTGGCACTGCTCATCATCGGCGTCAGCCGCGCCATCACCGCCGAGTTCGACACGCCCCAGTCCCGGGTGGAGCTCGAGAACCTCGTCAACGCGGTTCCGCCGATCCTGCAGGGCATGGCCGGCAAGGTCGTCAACATCGACACCCTCGGCGGCTACCTGCAGTACAAGTACGGCATCTTCTTCCCGCTGGTGGTCAGCCTGTGGTCGATCCTGGCGCTGTCCGGGACGCTGGCGGGCGAGACGCAGCGAGGCAGCCTCGACTTCCTGGCCGCCAGCGGTCGATCGCGCCGGCGCATTGCGCTCGAAAAGCTGTCGGGTCACGTCCTGGTGCTGGGCCTGGCCTGCCTGGTGACGTTCCTCTCGATCGCCTACGCTGGCAGCGCCTTCGCCACGCTTCCGGGAGACGAGATCAGCGTGCTCTCGGCCTTCGGCTACGCGGCCTGGCTCGGCCTGCTGGCGCTGGTGGCGGGCGGGCTGGCCTTCGCCCTCGGCCCGTTCGTGGGACGCGGCGCGGCGGCCGGCATCGCCGGAGCCGTCACCTTCGCGGGCTTCATCCTCAACGGCTACCAGGCCCCGGTGCCGGCGCTGGCACCCTTCGCCAACCTGACCTGGTGGGGCTGGACCCAGGACCACGTCGCCCTGGCCGGCCAGTACGACTGGGCCGCCGTCGGGGTCGTGGCGGTGGTGGCGGTCGCCCTCCTGGCCGTCGGGATCGAGGCGTTCGCACGCCGCGACATCGGCGTCACCACGGCGCTGCCGTGGCCGTCCATGCCGCGCTGGCTGCTGGGCCTGTCGGGCCCGATCGCGCGTGCCGCCAGCATGGGCCTGGGAGCGGCCCTGGCCTGGGGAATCGGCGTCGGCTTCTTCGGCCTGGCCCTTGGTGGCTCGGCGCAGGACTTCATGGAGCAGCTCGGCGAATCGCCGGAGTTCCGGCAGTTGCTGGCCACCATCTTCCCGGGCGTCGACTACGCGTCGGCGGGTGGCTTCCTGCAGCTGCTGTTTGTCGACTTCGGCGTCATCCTGGCCGGGCTGGCGGCGGCATCGCTGGTCTCGAGCTGGGCGTCCGACGAGAACTCGAGCCGCCTGGAGATGGTCCTCGCCACGCCGCTGAGCCGGGCGCGCTGGGCGATCGCCGGCGGCATCGGGATGCTCGTCAACATCGCGATCTTCGTGGCCCTCACCGCGGCCGGGATTGCGATCGGCGTGGCCTCGGCCGGCAGCGAGGTGACCACGCCCGCCATCGGCTCACTGGTGCTGGGCCTGTACGCGGCGGCATTGGTCGGCATCGGGCATGCCGTCGGGGGCGTGCTCGGCACTCGCTTCGCCGCGACGGCGGTCGTGATCTTCGTGGTCGTCACCTGGTTCGTCCAGCTGCTGGGGCCGCTGCTGAACCTGCCGCAGGTGGTGCGCGACCTGGCGCTGACCGGGCACTTCGGACAGCCGATGGTCGGAGCCTGGGACGGCACGGGGGTCGTGGTGTCGCTGGTGCTGGCGGTGGGCGGGATCGCCATCGGCATGTGGGGCTTCAGCCGCCGGGATCTGCGGAGGTGAGAGTGGTGGGCGAGCGGATCACCGGCAGCTGGTGGTAAAGGCGACGATGCCGGCGGGTCGTCTCCGAATCACCGGCGGCTGACCGGAAAGGGCGACGAAGGGGGCCCTTTCCGGCACGAGATCGGCCCTTCGTCGTCTTTACCACCAGTGGGTGGTGGACCGGCAGTGGGTGGTGGACCGGCAACGGTGACCCCGCACGCCTCACTCCCCGATCAGTCGCTGGGCTGCGGTGAGCGGGTCCAGCTCCCGCGCGGCAACGGACGCGACCGTCGGCTCCCAGGCGGGGTCGTCCTCCGCGCGGCGGGTGGCCAGCGTGGCCAGCGCGCGCCGCACCTGGTTCGCGGCCCGCTCACGGGCGAGCTCCGGGCGGCGGGCCTCCGACCGATGGGCGTCGATGGCGTCCACCAGGGCCGCCACGCCCGCGCCGGTGGTGGCGGTGGTGACCAGGATGGGCGGGGGCTTGCGCTCCAGCCGGCTGCCGGCGGTCGACAGCATGGCCCGCAGCTGGCGGGCCGCGCGATCGGCGCCGGGACGGTCGCCCTTGTTGACGGCGATGATGTCGGCCACCTCCAGCAGCCCGGCCTTGATGGCCTGCACCTCGTCCCCCATCTCGGGCACCTCGACCAGCACCGTGGTCTCGGCCAGGCGCGCGATCTCCACCTCGGACTGCCCGGCGCCCACCGTCTCGATGATCACCGGGTCGAAGTCGGCGGCGTCCAGCGCGGCGGCCGCGACCCAGGTGGTGGCCGCCAGCCCACCCAGCTCGCCGCGGGAGGCCATGGAGCGCATGAACACGTCGCGGTCGGCGGCGTGCTCCATCATCCGGATCCTGTCCCCCAGGATGGCCCCGCCGGTGTAGGGCGAGGAGGGGTCCACGGCCAGGATCCCGACCCTGCGGCCGCGGCGCCGCCACTCCCCGGTGAGGGCGCTGACCAGCGTGGACTTCCCGCTGCCCGGCGGGCCGGTCACGCCGACCACGTGGGCCCCACGGCCGGCGGCGAACAGCGCCGGCAGCTCGTCGCGCAGCGAGGGGTCGCCGTTCTCGATGCGGGTCAGCAGCCGCGCCAGTGGCCGGCGGTCGCCCCCGGCCAGCTCCCCGAAGGCGGCCGCCATCAGCGGCGGCGGCGCGCGTTCTCGCGGAAGTAGCGCGCGATCTGGCCGATACTGGTCCCCGGCCCGAACACCTCGGCGATACCGGCCGCCTTCAGCTTCTCGATGTCGGCGTCCGGGATGATCCCGCCGGCCGCCACCAGCACGTCGTCCATCCCCCGCTCGCGGATCAGCTTCACCACCCGCGGCAGCAGGGTCATGTGGGCGCCGGACAGGATCGAGAGGCCCACCACGTCCACGTCCTCCTGCTCGGCGGCGTCGGCGATCATCTCCGGTGTCTGGCGCAGGCCGGTGTAGATGACCTCGAAGCCCTCGTCGCGCAGGCCCCGGGCCAGGACCTTGGCGCCTCGGTCGTGGCCGTCCAGTCCCGGCTTGGCGATCAGGACGCGGATCGGCGGGGCGGAGGTGTCGGTCTGGTCGTTCATCGGCGGGGCGATTCTAGCCCGCCACGACCCGGGTCATGCGCCCGCGACCAGGGCGTCGATGCGCCGCGCCATGTCCACGTCCCGCGACGTCAGGCCGCCCGACGCCTTGCTGGTCAGGCGGAAGGTCACGCGCCGCCACACGATCTCGATGTCCGGGTGGTGGTCGGCCCCCTCGGCGGCATCGGCCACCCGGTTGACGAGGTCGATCGCCTCGCGGAAGGAGGCGCAGCGCACGGTGCGCACCAGCCACTCCCCCTCGCGGCGCCACTCCGGCAGCTGCCCGAGGGCGTCGGAGATCTCCGGCTCGCTCAGCAGCGGGGCGTACGGCATCGGTCAGGCACCCCGGCGGTGGGACGGACTCCCGATGAAGGCCAGGAACTCCCCGCGGGTGCGGCCGTCACGGCGGAAGGTGCCGAGCATGGCGCTGGTGACCATGGTCGCCTCCTGCTTCTTCACCCCGCGCATCACGGTGCACAGGTGCGTGGCCTCCACCACGCAGGCCACGCCCTTGGGCTCGATGCGCTCCATCAGGAAGGTCGCGACCTGCTGGGTCATCCGCTCCTGGATCTGGAGCCGATGGGCGTACATGTCAACGATGCGTGGAATCTTCGACAGGCCGACGACCCGGCCTCGCGGCAGGTAGCCGACGTGGGCGCGCCCGTAGAACGGCAGCAGGTGGTGCTCGCAGAGGCTGAAGAACTCGATGTCGCGGACCACCACCATCTCGTCGTAGTCCACGTCGAAGCAGGCGCCGTTGAGCAGCGCGTCCGGATCGATCCGGTAGCCGTCGGTCAGCTCGTCGTACATGCGCCGCACGCGGGCGGGGGTGGCCGCCAGGCCCGGGCGGTCCGCGTCCTCACCGATCTCGGTGAGCAGCGTGCGCACGGCGGCCTCCAGGTCCGCGCCGGGTCCTGTTCGCTCCACGCCGGGCATCCTAGCAACGACTGGGCCGATTCTCCCCTATGCCCGCCGGAACGGTCGCGCTACACTTCACCGCCAGTCCGTTGTCCGAACGCACCGCCGGCCCATGATCACCCACCCGATTCCACACCGAACCGGTCGTCTTCCCCTTCGCGGATTGCCGGGGATCTCCGGCGACCGGCTGGCGCACGCGCTCGGCGCGCGGCTGGACGACGGGTACCACTACTTCCGCAACGTGGTCGCCGGCGGGCAGCCGGCCATCGAGGCGGTGCTGGTCGGTCCGGGTGGGGCCTGGACGCTGACACGCGCCAACGTGGCCGGGCAGTTCCGCAAGCGCAACGGCCACTGGTACCGATGGAACCGCTCCACCGAGTCGTGGGTCCCCTGGGACGCGGCCCCCGTCCACCAGGCGCGGCTGGCGGGCCACCGGCTGGAGCTGTACCTGGAGCGCGCCGCGCTGGGCACCACGGTGCACGCCAGCCTGCTGGTCGGGCCTGGCGCGCAGATCGACTGGGAGGCGGACCAGCAGCCGGGCGTCCACGTGTACGGCGCCCTCGACGCCCTGGCGGCGCGCGTGGCGCGTGACGAGGAGCTGACGCCCGCCCAGGTCGACCGCATCGTGGCGCTCCTCGACCCGCGGCAGCCGCTGCCGCGGCTGGCCACCTCCGAGACGTCCGGCTGAGGGAGCCAGGCCTCCTCCGCGTCCGATGGCGGCCGGTCCCTCGGCTATGATCGCCGGCCGAATGGCCCCCGAGCGCTCACCGGCCGCCGCCCTCCTGGTCGCCGCCGGCGTGGCCGCGGCCCTGCTCGCCGCCTGGCTGGTCCCGCCGCTGGCCATCGGGGTGGTGTGGCCGCTGCTGTTCGCGGTCCCGGGCTGGGCCCTGGTGGCGCTGGCGCGGCCCCGGATCGGCTCCACCGGGCGGCTGGGCCTGGCCATCGTCCTGTCGGTGGCCGTCTCCGCCCACCTCGTGTACTGGCTCTCCCTGGCCGTCGGCTACGAGCGCTGGACCGTGTTCACCGTGGCCGCCCTGCTCGCCCTGCCGCTGCCGCTGGCCGCCTGGTTCGGCGGCCTCGGCCGGCGCGGCCTGCTCGCCGCGCAGGCGGCCGCCGCCTGGGGAGCCCTGCGGCGCGAGCGCGTGGCGTTCGCCTTGGCCGGCTTCGCGGCAGCCTTCGTGGGGCTGGTGCTGGACGCCGGCCTGTGGAGGCCGACCGAGACGGGCATCGCCGCCGGCGGCTCGAACTGGAGCGACCTCGGCGTGCACCTGTCCATCGCCCAGTCGCTCAACGCGGCCAACTTCCCGCCCCAGGTCCCCTACTTCGCCGGCGCCCCGCTGGTCTACCACTGGTTCGCCGACTTCCACGCCGCCATCGCCGCGCGCGCGGCCGGCCTCTTCGCCGTGCCGGCCTTCTCCGTCTCCTCGGCCATCCTGGCCGGGGCGCTGGCCCTGCTGGTCCACGGGCTGGCGCGGCGGCTGCTGCGCGGGCCGCGGGCACGGCGGGCGGCGCTGCTGGCCGCGGTGCTGGTCATCTTCAGCGGCGGGCTGGGCTGGATCCGCTGGGTGAGCGACATCGTCCAGGGCTTCGGCGACCCCATCGGCCTGATGGTCAACAACTCGTACGACAACTACTGGTTCGACGTGCACGGCCAGTCCCCGTGGCCCTACTTCCGCATCCCGTCGGTGATGGGCACCGGCCTGCTGGTGCACCGGGCAACCACCGCCGGCCTGCCGATGCTGGTCGGCGCCATGCTGCTCCTGGCCTCCGGCCTTCCGACGCGGGCCATGGTCCGCCGCGGGTACCGCGACCGGCCGCTGCTCATCGGCCTGACCGGCCTGCTCGGCGCGCTGCTGGCCCCCTTCCACTTCTTCTTCTTCCCGGCCGTCCTGCTCCTGGCGCTGCTGTACGTCCTCCTCGGCGGGCGGCTGTTCGACCTGCGCGCGCCGGAGAACGCCTTCACCTTCCTGGCGCCCTACCTGCTGGCCGTGCCCTTCGCCAGCGCCGCGCTCCGCAACTCCACCGGCTCCGGCTCGCTGAAGCTGGTGGCCGGCTGGGAGTCGGCGCCCATGGCCGACGGCCCGGCTGCGGTGGTCTTCTTCTACGTCACCAACCTGGGCGTGCCCTTCCTGCTGGCGGTCGCCGCCCTGCTGGTGCCGCGCACGCCGTGGCGGGCCTTCCTGGCGGCCTGGGCGGCCGCCCTGTTCCTGATCCCGAACCTGGTGCAGGTCAGCGACATCGCCTTCGACATGAACAAGTACTTCCAGGCGATGTGGATCGCGGTGGCGCTGCTGGCTGCCTGGCTCATCCGCCGCTGGCCGTGGCCGGCGGTGGCGGTGGTGCTGCTGCTCAGCGTGCCATCGCCGCTGCTCGTCTCGGGATGGACGGCCTTCAACCGGGCGCAGGTCATGGACTACTTCGGCCTGGAGGCGGCCGACTGGATCGCCGAGAACACGCCTGAGGACGCCGTCTTCGCCACCGACGGCTGGCTCAACTCGCCCACCGACCCGGCCGGCCGCCTGCGGCTGCTGACCTTCGCCCCCTACGTGGCCAACCTGGGCTTCGAGCCCGAGGAGCGCGTGCGCCAGGTGCGCGCCATGTACTGCGCCGGCAACCCGGCGCTCACCGTGGAGCTCATGCGCCAGCTGGAGGCCACGTACCTGCTCGAGTCCGGGCGGCCGGCGGACTGCCGCACGCCGACCGACTTCGCGGCGGCCGAGGGCCTGGAAAAGGTCTTCGACAACGGACCGATCCGGATCTGGCGCCGGACCGATGCGACCGCCGGCCAGGGCGCGGCCCCTATCATCGAGGGGTGAGCGAGGCAGGCGGGGGCCAGGCGACGACCGGGGCGGTCGTCAGCCTGGAGCGCGTCACCAAGCGCTATGGCCCGCCCGGCACGCCGCCGGCGGTCGACGACCTGACGCTGACCATCCCGGCCGGCGAGATCGTGGTGCTGGTCGGGCCCTCGGGCTGCGGCAAGACCACCACCATGCGGATGATCAACCGGCTGGTGGAGCCCACCTCCGGACGGGTGACCATCGACGGCGAGGACGTCATGCGCCTCCCGGCGGTGGAGCTGCGGCGGCGGATCGGCTACGTCATCCAGCAGGTGGGCCTCTTCCCGCACCTCACGGTGGCCGACAACGTGGCGGTCGTCCCGCGGCTGCTGGGCTGGAAGCCGGCCCGCATCCGCGAGCGGGTCGAGGAGCTGCTGGAGCTGGTGGGCCTGGAGCCGGCCGCCTACGCGCGCCGCTACCCGTCGGCGCTCTCCGGCGGGGAGCAGCAGCGCGTCGGCGTGGCGCGGGCGCTGGCCGCCGACCCGCCGCTGATGCTCATGGACGAGCCGTTCGGCGCCGTGGACCCCATCCGTCGCGACCGGCTGCAGAACGAGTTCCTGCGCCTGCAGGCCCGGGTGCGCAAGACGGTGATCTTCGTCACCCACGACGTGGACGAGGCGATCAAGATGGCCGACCGCATCGCGATCATGCGGCGCGGCGGGGTGGTGGCCCAGTACGACACCCCCGACCAGGTGCTGGCCAATCCGGCCGACGAGTTCGTCGAGCGCTTCGTTGGCGCCGACCGCGGCCTGAAGCGCCTCTCCCTGAGCAGGGTGCGCGACATGCCCCTGGTGGAGCCGCTGCTGATGCATCGCTCCGATTCGCGACCCGATGCGCGCCGCCGGCTGGCGGCCGCTCCCCTGCCCTACGCGCTGCTGATCGATGATGCCCGGCGACCCATCGGCTGGCTCGCGGAGGACGACCTGGAGGGCGAGGGGAGCATCGGGAGCCACGTGGAGCTCGACCCGCCGACCTGCGTGCAGCCCGAGACCACGCTGCGGGACGCGCTGTCGGCCATGCTCTCGTCGGGCGTGCAGCTGGGGGTGGTGGTCGATGAGCGCGACGCGGTGACGGGGCTGATCAGCGTGGACGCCATCAGTGAGACGCTTCGCGCCGGGCAGCCGGCGCCGGCCACGTGACCGACGGGCGGCCGCTCGTCGACGTCGAGTGGATCGTCTCGAACGTCGACGACATCTGGCAGCGCACCGTGGACCACGTGGTGCTGACCGTGCTGGCGGTGGGCATCGGCCTCCTCATCAGCTTCGCGCTGGCGCTGCTGGTGCGCCGCTACCGATGGCTGGCCGGGCCGGTCCTGGGGATCACCGGCACCCTGTACACCATCCCCAGCCTGGCGCTCTTCGCGCTCCTGATCCCGATCACCGGCATCCGCAGCATCCTGACCGCCGAGATCGCGCTGGTCAGCTACACGCTGCTGATCCTGCTGCGCAACATCCTGGCCGGCCTGGAGGGCGTGCCGCCTGAGGTGCGCGAGGCGGCGCGGGGGATGGGCTTCAGCGCCTGGCAGCTTCTGTGGCGGGTGGAGCTGCCGATCGCGCTGCCGGTGATCATCGCCGGGGTGCGCATCGCGACGGTGACCACCATCGGCCTGGTCACCGTCACCGCCCTGATCGGCATCCAGAGCTTGGGCAGCCTGATCGTGAACATCGGCCTGGCGCAGTTCTTCTTCACGGCAGTCCTGATCGGCGCGTCCGGCGCGGTGGTGCTGGCGATCGCCGCCGACCTCGGGCTGAGCGCCCTGCAGCGGCTGCTCACGCCCTGGTCGCGCTCGCGCGCGACCGCCACCTGACCCACGGATGGAGTTCCTGGGCGAGGTCCTCGCCTGGTTCACCGACCCGGTCAACTGGTCCGGTCCGGACGGCATTCCGGTGCGCGTCGGCGAGCACCTGGTGCTCTCCTTCGTGCCGCTGCTGGCGGCCGCGGCGCTGGCGCTGCCCATCGGTCTCTACACCGGCCATACCGGGCGCCTGGCGGGCCTCGCCATCAACGCCGCGAACGTGGGCCGCGCCATCCCCACCCTGGGCATCCTGATCATTGCCTGGATCCTGCTCCTCCGCCCCCTGGTCGACCTCGGCCTGCGGCGGGAGGCGGCCGAGGTCACCGCCGGGATCGCGATGCTGGCCCTCGCCATCCCGCCCATGGTGACCAACACCTACGTGGGCATCGCCGGCGTCGACCGCGGCCTGGTGGACGCCGCCCGCGGAGTCGGCATGGCGCCGCTCCA
This sequence comes from Candidatus Zixiibacteriota bacterium, assembly GCA_035687145.1. Lineage (GTDB taxonomy): Bacteria > Chloroflexota > Limnocylindria > QHBO01 > QHBO01 > DASRYM01. Next base: position 26,179 of record DASRYM010000100.1, read on the forward strand.
GGTGCTGCGCGGCGTGGAGCTGCCGCTGGCGCTGCCGGTGGTGCTGGCCGGCATGCGGACGGCCGCGGTGCAGGTGGTGGCCACCGCCACGCTGGGTGCGGTGGTCGGCACCGGGGGGCTGGGACGCTACGTGATCGACGGCATCGCCCAGCTCCGCTACCAGGAGATGTTCGCCGGGGCCATGCTGGTGTCGCTGCTGGCCATCGCCACCGAGCTGGCCTTCTCCTGGCTCCAGCGCCGGACCGTGTCACCGGGCCTGCGCGGCGCGCCGGAGGCCGTCATCGGCCCTTCGCAGGGTCCCTGCTAGACTCAACCGGACCTCCCCCCGCTGAACGCACGCGTTACCGGCGTGGGTATGGTTACCGGTAAGACCTCGTAGCACCAAGGAGGACCCAATGCGGCATACCCGCATGCCCGCTCTCGGGGCGGTGTTGCTGGCGCTGGTCATTGGCGCCTGCACTCCGGGTGGGAGCGGCACCGCCAGCCCGGGCACCGGCTCGGCTGGCGAGAGCTCGGCGCCCGGCGCCAGCCAGGAGGAGAAGCCCACCGTGCGTATCGGCTCGCAGGGCTTCTACGAGTCACAGCTCATGGCGGAGATCTACGCGCAGGCGCTGGAGAACGCCGGCTACACGGTGGAGCGCAGCCTGGCGATCGGGACCCGTGAGCAGACCATGCCCGCCATCCTGGACGGGCAGATCGACATGATTCCGGAGTACATCGGCAGCCTGCTGCGCGGCGGCCTGGGCGGTCAGCCCACCGGCGACTCGGACGAGACCCATCACCTGCTGATGGAGGCCGCGGCCGAGGAGGGGCTCAGCGTGCTCGACTACACGCCGGCCCAGGACACCAACGCCTTCGTGGTTCGCCAGGAGACGGCCGACGAGTTCAGCCTGACCACCATGAGCGACCTGGCGGCGGTGGCCACCGAGCTGGTCTGGGGCCTGCCGCCGGAGTGCGAGACCAACCCGCTCTGCGCCGGCGCGCTGGAGGACGCCTACGGCATCCCCTTTGCCGAGCTCGAGATCGAGCCGCTGGCGGCCTGCGACGCGCCGATCGCCGAGGCGCTGAACTCGGGCGTGGTGGACGTCGCCGAGCTGTGCAGCACGCAGCCGGCCATCGAGCAGTTCAACTTCGTGGTGCTTGAGGACGACAAGGCCACCCAGCCGGCCGAGAACATCGCCCCGCTGGTGCGGACCGAGTTCGTGGAGGCCGCGCCCGACGACTTCGCCGAGGTGCTGAACGCGGTCAGCGCCGAGATGACCACCGAGGACCTCACCCGGCTGGGCGTGGAGGTGGCCGTTCAGCAGCGCGACATCGCCGAGGTGGCGGCCGCCTGGCTGGAGGAGAAGGGGCTCATCTGAGGGCCTTCGGTCCTGGGCAGGGACCGCTGACGCGGCCTGGACGGGCGGAGCGCGCGACGCGCCCCGCCCGTATCCTTGCCCCTGACACCCCATGTCCGAGTACCTCGACCTCGCCGACTGGCGGCGCAGCGTGGCCGCCATGTACGACGCCCTCCGCACGGACCGCCGGGCGGCGGCGCTGCGCCTGGTCCGCTTCCGCGCGGCCAAGGACCGGCTCTTCGCCGAGCACCCGTCGTCGCCGATCCCGCCCGACGCGCGCCGCGGGTTCCGCGGCCTCGCCTACTGGCGCCACGACCCGGCGCTGCGCTTCGCGGCCCCGCTGGAGCCCGATCCGGAGGCGCCACCGCTGGACGTCCCGCGCTCCGGCGAGGGGCCGCCGATGCCCTTCATCCGCATCGGCTGGGTTGACTTCACGGTGCGCGGCGCGGACTGCCGCCTGGCGGTGTACTGGCTGAACGACTACGCCGGCGGGATCTTCATCCCCTTCCGCGACGCGACCTCGGGCTCGCAGACGTACGGCGGCGGCCGCTACCTGTGGGATTCGGCCAAGGGCGCGGACCTGGGCACCGAGGACGGGCGCCTGGTGCTCGACTTCAACTACGCCTACCACCCGTCCTGCGTGTACGACCCGAAGTGGAGCTGCCCGCTGGCGCCCCAGGAGAACTGGCTGGCCGCGCCGATCGAGGCCGGCGAGCGGCTGGAGCCGGTGCAGGCATGACCGACGACCCACGGCCGCACCACTGCATCAAGTGCGGGCGGCAGATCGGCCCGGACGAGTCGATCTGCGAGGTCTGCAACCGGGCCGGCATGGTGGCGCCGTCCGCGTCGCAGTACCACGGGACGATGGTGGTGGCGATCATCGCCGGCGTGGCGCTGCTGGCCATCTGGGCCAGCCTGTCGATGCGCGGCGTCGGGCCCTACGGCGCGGAGGTGCTGAGCGTGACCTTCGAGCCGCCCAACGCCGCGCTGGTGACTTTCGAGGTCGGCAACCAGGGCACCGGCCGCGGATTCGCGAACTGCCGGGTCGTCGTGCTGGACGCTGCCGGCCACCGCCTGCGGACCCGCAGCGTCACGGCGGGGCCGCTGGACGGCGGCGAGACGCGGACCTTCACCGAGCGGGTGAGCGGCGTGGTCTCGGAGCCGGACTCGGCGGTCATCGAGTGCCGCTGAGCGGGCCGCCGGGCCGCTCACCCGCCGCTCGGGTAGGCGGCTACTCGAGGATCACGCGCACCGGAACCAGGCCGCGAGAGAGCGGCTGGTCGGTGACCAGCGCCCAGGCGGCGTGCGACAGGTCCGCCACCCGCTGGTCGGCCGTGCCCCAGTAGCACTGGCACCAGTCCACGATCGGCAGCCGCGCGCAGCGATCGGCGCAGACGGTGGCGTAGCCGTTGACGGCGCCGGTGTAGGCACCGCCCAGCGCGCCCGGCATGGCCACCGTGGCCTGGCCGATGTACCCGGCCGTGCCGGGATAGTTGCTGGCGATGCCCTCCACCACGTCCGCGGGCGGCGGGGGCGCCGGGGTCGGTGGTGGCGATGTCGGCGGAAGGGGTGTCGGGGCCGGGATGGACGGCCGCGTCAGCTCTCGCGCGCGTTCGCGCGAGGCGGCGGCGAGCACGAACTGCTCCTCGGCCGAGGCCCGGTCGTGGTAGCGCGGCAGCTCCACGGCGAGCGTGGAGCTCTGGCCTGCCAGCAGCAGGCAGACCGAAAGGGCGGCACCGAGTGCCGGCGTGCATCGTGGCAATCTGAGGTCGCTCCGTGCGTGTTGTCGCGGGGCGTGGCCGGGCCAGGAGGGGACGGCCCGGGGAGGCTCGATCGGCGCCGGGAGTGCCCGGGGGGATGTGGCGCCGTCTCGTCCGTTACGTGCGGCCCGCGTGGTGCGGGCACCGACCACGCGCCTCTCCTCGGTGCTGCACGTGTTGTGCCACCTCGACCGCGCGGGGGCGTGGGGCGTCGTATCCTGCGGACGTGATCCGTTGGTCCGCCTCACTGATCGCCGCGCTGGTCGTGATCGCCGGCGTGCTGGTGGTTCCGAGACTCCTGAACGTGTCCGGGGTCGGCGTCACCCGCTTCCCCGACCCCGTCCCCGACCAGGCGGTCTATGACCCCGCCGGCGCCATCTCGGACGAGATGGAGGAGGTGCTCGAGCGGCAGATCGACGCGATCGAGGACCGGTCCGGCGCGGAGATCGTGATCTACGTGCGCATCCATCCGGCCGCCACCGCGGAGAGCAACCTGGAGGATGCCCGGGCTTTGATCGACCAGTGGGGCATCGGTCGCGCCGGGTACGACGACGGCTTCGTGATCCTGCTCAGCTTCGACGACGCCTCCTTCCAGCACGGCGAGCTGAGCACGTTCGCCGGTGGCGGCTTCCACGCGGCCTACCTGCCCGAAGGCGAGCAGAAACCCCTGCGCGAGCAGGTGATCATCCCAGCCATTCGTCAGGGGGCGCTGGACGCCGGGTTGGTGGCGGCCATGGACCTGGTGGACCGGGCGATCACCCCCGGCGCAACCGGGCGGCTGGAGTTCTTCCGCATCGCCAACGCCATGGTCGGCATCCCGGGCAGCATCCTGGCCCTGTTCCTCACCGTCGGCAGCGCCTACTACACCTGGCGGCGGTACGGCGACGACCCGGAGCTGGTCGACTCGCCGTCGATCCTGATGGCGGGCCCGCCGGCCGGCATGACCGCTCCGCTGGCCACCGTGATCCGGGAGGGGAAGGCCAACCAGCACAGCGTCAACACCCTGCTGGTCGACATGGCCAGCCGCGGCCTGATCTCCTTCCGCAACCTGGACCGCGTCCGCGAGGTCAAGAGCGACGACGAGCCCGACCCGCTGACCGACCCGGCCATCGAGGTCCACAAGCGGCCACCCGGCAGCGGCCGGCTGGAACCGACCCTGGCCGAGGCCTTCGACATCGTCCAGCGCCAGTCGCTGGGCGGAGTCCTGGCCCGCGAGCGGCTCTGGGCGCTGAACGGCGAGCTGGAGCCGATGAAGCGGCGCCTGGAGGAGGAGGCTGTGCGCCTCGGATGGCTGAGCCAGCGTCCCAGCCCGATGATCTCGCGCTGGACGTGGATCGGCCTGGCCGAGATCATCGGCGGCATCGGCATCGGCTGGCTGGGCTTCGCCATCCCGATGAGCGGGCTCACCCTGCTGGGGGCGGCCACGGCCGTGGGCGGCATCGGCACCGTGGGCTTCGGCACCGCCATGAGCCAGCGCACGCCGAGGGGGGCCTACGTGGACGCCATGCTGAAGGCGTATCGGCGCACGCTGCACAAGACCCTGGAGCTGGCGAGGAACATGGGCGAGGTGGTCGCCAACCGAGAGGTGGCCGTCCTGGCCGACACGCCCGACAAGGCCGTGCTGTGGGGGTTCGCGCTGGGCCTGGAGGACCAGGTGGCCAAGGTTTTGGAGCGCGGCCTGCAGGACCCCTCCGTCCAGGAGGATCCCTCGCGCGCCTACTACCCGCACTGGCTTGGATCCTCGCCATCGAGCGTAGGGTCCCCCGCCCGGCTGGCCGGTGCCGCCGGCGGCGGTGGCAGCCTCTTCTCCGGCGGCGGACTGCCGGACATCGGCGGCATGTTCAGCGCGCTAGGCAGCATCGGCTCGACGCCGGCATCCAGCTCGTCGGGCGGTGGCGGCGGGTTCGGCGGCGGCGGCAGTTCCGGCGGAGGGGGCGGCAGCACCTCGTTTTAATCGGTCGCTCGCTGGCAAAACCCGATCAAAGCGTCTACCGTTTCAAACTCAATGGGATACGAACGACGTGCCGACCGTCGCGGTGGCGGCGGTCGAAGGGGTGGCTTCGGTCGCCCGGACCGGCCGCCGCGCGAGCGGCAGGAACGCGAGCGACCGCCCAGGGAGCGCCCACGCTCCTTCGGCGCCCGCTCGAATGACGATGGCGCCATGTCGATCCGGCTCGACCCGCGTCGCCTGGCGGCGTTGAAGCTGCTGGCCGCGGAGAGCGGCCTGCGACCCGGGGAGCTGGTGACGCAGTGGGTCCGGGAGCGCCTGGATACGGCGCGCGCCGGGGGCGACGTTGCGCCCGCGGCGGCCCCGGCCGTCGACGGCACGGCCTTTGCCGCGCTGGAGGCGCGGGTGGAGGAACTTGCCCGCCGCGTTGAGGAGCTGGCCGCACGCGCTGAAGGGGCAGCACCCGCCGCGCGGGCCGCAGCGGAAGCGGCTGCCCCGGCCGAGGCGCCGCTGCGCAGGGCACGCCCTCGCAAGCAGGCGACCGCAGCGGCTGAACCGGCCGCGGCCACATCGACCACCCGAGCCCGGAAGGCCGCCAGGGCCGAGGCCGTGGTCGATGGCGCCGGGCGGCGCATCCGGCTCCACGAGGAGATCATCGACATCATCCGGGAGCGCGGCCCGATGAGCGCCGCCGAGCTGGCAGACGCCATCCGTGAGCGCGGGCGCTACGCGCCGCCGCGCTCCGCCAAGCCACTCGACGCGGCCAGCGTCAACGCCAGGGTCTCGAACCCGGTGTACCGCTCCCGGTTCGTGAGAAGCGACGGGAAGATCGGCCTCGCCGACCAGGGTTGACGTGGGGGACGGCCAGGGCCTGAGCGGCACGCACCGCATCGGCTCGGCCGGCGTCTGGTCCAACTTCGACCGGCTGCCGGCCGACGAGTTGGTCGCCTTCGCCCGCGCCGCCGAGGCGCGCGGCTACCACGCGTTCTGGACGCAGGAGTCGGCGGGCCGCGACCCGTTTGCCCTCCTGGGCCACCTGGCGGCGCACACCGAGCGCGTCCGGCTGGGCGTCGGGATCGCCGTCATCTACGGGCGCGACGCGGTCGCCATGCGGGCCGGCGCGGCCACCGTGCAGGAGCTGTCCGGCGGGCGGATGGTGCTGGGCGTCGGCGCCAGCCACCATGACACGGTCAGCGAGGTGCGCGGCCATGCGTACCGCCGGCCGCTGGCCGCCATGCGCGAGTTCCTGGACGCCTATGAGCGGGCCATCTACCGCGCTCCGGAGCCTCACGGGCGCGCGCTGCTGGTGCTGGCCGCCCTTCGCCGCCGGATGCTGTCCCTGGCCGCGACCCGCGCCGACGGCGCCTTCCCCTACCTCGTCCCGGTCGAGTACGTGGCGCAGGCGCGTCGCACGCTGGATGAGGCGGCGGCCGCCGAGGGCCGTCGGCGTCCGCTCCTGGTCGTCAGCCAGGCCTGCCTGCTCGAGGCCGATGCCGGCGTGGCTCGGGCCGCGGCGCGCCGCTACCTGGACCGCTACCTGGGCCTGCCCAACTACCTCAACAACCTGCGCGAGCTGGGCTTCGGTGACGAGGACCTTGCCAAGCCCGGCAGCGACCGGCTGGTCGACGCCCTGGTGTCCTGGGGCGACGAGACCACCGTCCGCGCCCGGCTGCGGGCCATGCTCGACGCCGGTGCCGACCACGTGGCGCTCATCCCGCTCACCGCGGCGGGTGCCATGGCCGACCGGCGGACCATGGAGGCGCTGGCTCCTCCCTGGTGATCCGCGGCGGCCCCGACCGCAGCCGCCGTGATCCGCGGAGGGCCGACCGCAGCCGCCGGTCCGCGCCGTTTGCGCTCGAGGCTGCTAGTCCTCCAGGACGAAGGTGACCAGGATATTGGCCTGGAACTCGAGGGCGCCGTCGCGGCCGACGTTCACCCGCTGCTCCTTGACCCAGGCGCTGCGCACCTGGCGGAGCGTCTTCTGGGCCCGCTCGATCCCCTGGCGGATGGCGTCCTCGAAGGACTCGTTGGAGGTGCAGCTGAGCTCGGTGACGCGCGCAACGGACATCGGTCTGCCTCCTGTCGAATGGTTGGACCGCCAGTATGGACTGATGGACCGCCCGTGCGAACTCCCGCGGGCCGGATCGGCACCTGTATCGGTGCCCGGATTGGCGCCAGTCTGCGCTCGGCGGCGTTTATCGGGCCCTTCGGGCCGTATCGGTGGTGGTGGCACCAAATCGCAACCTGGTTGGCGCCAGCGGGCCGGATCGGTCCTGACGGCACCGGGCGGGGTGCTGGGACGCGCCGACCCTCAGCCCTGGTGCGAGCGAGCCCAGGCCACGAGCTCGTCGGCCGACATGACGTTGACCACCGACGCCACCGGCACCCCGCAGGCCGCGGCGCGGTCGCAGCCGTACGGCAGCCAGGCCAGCTGGCCCGGGGCGTGGGCGTCGGAGTCGATGCTCACCCGGCAGCCGGCCTCCACCGCCAGCCGCAGCAGGCGCTTCGGCGGGTCGAGCCGCTCCGGGCGGGCGTTGACCTCGATCCCCTTGTCGAAGCGGGCGGCCGCGGCGAACACGATCTCGGCGTCGAACGCGGACGGCGGCCGCGAACGGCGCCCGGACCGCATGCGCCCGGTGCAGTGGCCCAGGATGTCGAGCAGCGGGTCGGCCAGCGCGGTGACCATGCGCCGGGTCATGAGCCGCGACTCCATTCGCAGCTCGGAGTGGACGCTGCCGACCACCACGTCCAGGCGGGCAAGCAGCTCGGGCTCCTGGTCCAACGTCCCGTCGGGCAGGATGTCGACCTCGATCCCGGTCAGGATGCGGAACGGCGCCAGCTCGCGGTTGAGCTCGGCCACCTCAGCGAGCTGTCGCTCCAGGCGTTCCGCCGACAGGCCGTTGGCCACCGTCAGGTTCCGCGAGTGGTCGGACAGGACGATGTACTCCCGGCCCAGCTCGCGGGCCGCCTCGGCCATCTCGCGGATGGAGGCCCCGCCATCGGACCAGTCGGAGTGGACGTGGCAGTCACCGCGCAGCGCGGCGCACAGCTCGGCGCCGATCTCGGCCACCATCCGGCCGCCGGCGGCCTCCAGGCGGCGCAGGTAGACCGGCTCCTCGCCGCGCAGCGACTCGGTGATGGTGCGCTCCAGCACCTCGCCGATGCCCGGCAGCTCGCGCAGCCGCCCGGTCCGGGCGCGCTCGGCCAGCTCGGCCGGGTCCATCCGGCCGATGGTCCGCGCCGCGCGGCGAAAGGCGGTCACCCGGTAGGACGGCTCGTTGGCCGCCTCCAGCAGGAAGACGATGCGCCGCAGGTCGGCCATGACGTCCCGCGGCGCGCGGCCCGTCACGGGATGGTCAACAGGCGGCGCGGGTTGTCGACCGTCATCTGGCGGATCTCGCCCTCCCCCACCGCGGCGGTGCGCAGGGTGGGCAGGAAGTGCTGGGGGACGTAGCTGAACCCGGGACCACCGAAGGCGCGGAGCTGCTGGTTGCGGCACGTGTCGGTGCTCAGGAAGATCCGGTCGGCGAAGCCGCGCTCCAGGAGCTCCAGGATGATCTGCACCAGCTGTGCCTCGCGCGCCGCGTGGTAGTCGCCGCTCCCGCCCAGCTGGTCGAAGCACAGGTTCGCGCCGCGCTCGATGATGGCCAGGTGGTAGTCGAGGTCCGGCACCGAGTCGGCGTGGCCGATGACCACCCGGGAGAGGTCGGCACCCTCCTCCTCGAAGATGCGCAGCTGCTCGAGCCCCACGCGGCTGTGCAGCGAGTGGGTGACGATGCCCAGCCCGGTCTCGCGCGCGGCGCGGGCCACGGCGCGGTGGACCCGCTCCTCGCGGGGGCTGACCCATGCGGCATCGGTCCCGATCTCGCCGATGATCCCCGGCCGCACCCCGGTGCCGTCCACGCCGTCACGGAACTCGGCCACGATCTCGTCGGCCAGGTCGTCGACCGTGCGGCGGTCGATGTCGGCGGCGGCCGGGTAGCACCTCTCGCGGTACCACCCGGCGCCCATCACGATGTACAGGTTGGTGGTCGTCGACAGGGTGCGCAGCCGGAGCGGGTCGCGTCCCAGCCCGTGGTTGGTGAGGTCCACCAGGCAGCTGCCGCCGCGGCGGCGGAAGTCGCGCAGCTCGCCGACCATCAGCTCGAAGTCGGTGTCGTAGTCGACCAGCTCGGCCCGGCTGCGGGCGACCTCGGGGCTGCACGAGCTGTGCTCGTGGGGGAGGGTGAGTCCGATGCGCTCGGGCGGAATCGGCCCGCCCACGGTCATCACGCGTGGCGCCATGGTCGCCTCCGGTTGTGCGGCACGCCGGTCGATCGTCAGGTCGCCTCGCCGGCGCCAGGGTTGAGATTGGCCGCGCCAGTGTGCCATGCGCTCGCCGCCTTGTCGCCGACGATCGGGCACGGGTATGCTCGTCGCCCGCGTACGCCGACCGCGCCCGGCCCATGGGCAGATGACGTTGGGCGACGTCCTCGACCGTGCCGCAGGAGGATCACGCCAGATGGAGGATCGGACCGCCATCCAGCCGCAGCGCGACGACGTGTGGGGCGCGGCGCAGCGCGCCGTGGACCTCGCCGCCGAGCGGCTCAACCTGGACGCCGGCATGCACCGCGTGCTGCGGGTGCCGAAGCGCGAGCTCACCGTCAACTTCCCGGTGCGCATGGACGACGGCAGCGTGGAGGTCTTCACCGGTTACCGCGTGCAGCACAACCTCAACCGCGGACCCGCCACCGGTGGCATCCGCTACACCGATGACCTGACCCTGGACCTCGTGCGCGCCGGCGCCATGCTGAACACCTGGAAGGCGGCGCTGGTCCAGATCCCGTACGGCGGGGCGATGGGCGGGGTGGTGGTCAATCCTCGCCGCCTGAGCGCGAACGAGCGCAAGAACCTGACCCGCCGCTACGCGACCGAGATCAGCATCCTCATCGGTCCCGACCGGGACATCCCGACCCCCGACGTCAACACCGGCTCGCAGACCATGGCCTGGATCATGGACACCTACTCCATGCACCGCGGCTACACGATCCCGGCCGTGGTCACCGGCAAGCCGCAGGCGGTCGGCGGCACCCGTGGGCGTCGCGAGGCCACCAGCCGGGGTGCCTTCCGCTGCATCCTGGCCGCGGCGCGGGCGCGGAACCTGAAGCTCGACGGCGCGACGGTGGCGGTCCAGGGCTTCGGGCGGGTGGGCAGCGTCCTCTCGGAGCTGCTGGCCGGCGCCGGAGCCCGGGTGATCGCCATCGCCGACGACCGCCACGCGGTGGCCAACCCGAACGGCATCGGCGTGGGACAGGCCGTCGAGTGGGTGCGCGAGCGCGACTCGATCCAGGGCCTTCCGGAGGCCGAGCCGATGGATCGCGCCGACCTCTTCGGCCTGGAGTGCGACATCCTGGTGTCCGCCGGCCTGCAGCACCAGGTCGGCACCGCCGAGGCGCAGCGGGTGCGGGCGCCGATCCTGGTCGAGGCGGGCAACTCCCCCACCACGCCCGAGGCCGATGCGATCCTGGCCGAGCGCGGCATCCTGGTGCTGCCCGACATCCTGTGCACGGCCGGCGGCATGGTGCTCGCCTACTTCGAGTGGGTCCAGGACATGCAGGCCTTCTTCTGGACGGAGAGCGAGGTGGTGGCCGAGCTGGAGCGCATCATGGACGACGCGGTGGCCGGCGTGATGGCCATGAGCCGGGCGCGCTCGGTGGACCTGCGGGGGGCGGCCATGATGGTGGCCGTGCAGCGCGTGGCCGAGGCGACCACCCTCCGCGGCCTCTATCCCTGAAGGAGGCGGCTTGCGGCGCCGTCCGTCCAACCCGCACACTTGCGGGCGTGACTGACATCAAGCGCTGGCGCGAGCACCAGCAGCGCTGGGAGGCCGAGCGCCTGAAGCCGGCGCTCGAGCGCGCGCCCGAGCGGAAGCATCGGTTCATCACCCAGTCGGGGGTTGAGATCAACCGGGTCTACACCCCCGCGGACCTCCACGACCCGGCGAACGACCCCGACCGCGGCCGCCCGCGGTACCGCTTCAGCCCGCCGGAGCCGGACGGGGCCGATGGCTGGGACGAGATCGAGGACCTGGGCCTCCCCGGGGAGCCGCCCTTCACGCGCGGCATCCACCCCACCGGGCACCGCGGGCGGCTGTGGACGATGCGCATGTTCGCCGGCTTCGGGACCGCCGAGGACACCAACGACCGCTTCAAGAAGCTGATCGCCGCCGGCGGGACCGGTCTGTCGATCGCCTACGACATGCCGACCCTGTACGGCTATGACCACGACCAGCCGCAGGCCGAGGGAGAGTTCGGGACCTGCGGGGTGGCGGTCTCCAGCCTTGCCGACATGGAGATCCTGCTCGACGGGCTGCCGGTCGGCGAGATCAGCACCTCCATGACCATCAACTCGCCGGCGGCCATGATCTGGGCCATGTACATCGTGGCCGCCGAGAAGATGGGCGTGCCGCGCGCCCAGCTGGCCGGGACGCTGCAGAACGACATCCTCAAGGAGTTCATCGCTCAGAAGGAGTACATCTTCCCGCCAGGCCCCTCGCTGAAGCTGGTGACCGATACCGTCGAGTGGGGCACCCGCGAGATGCCGCGCTGGAACACGATCAGCATCTCTGGCTACCACATCCGGGAGGCCGGCTCCACGGCGGTGCAGGAGCTGGCCTTCACCATCGCCGACGGGATCGCCTACGTGGAGGACGCCCTGGCGCGGGGCCTGCGCTTCGACGACTTCGCCCCCCGCCTCTCCTTCTTCTTCAACAGCCACAACGACTTCTTCGAGGAGATCGCCAAGTTCCGGGCCGCGCGCCGCATCTGGTACAAGCTGTGCCGCGAGCGGTTCGGCGCCGAGAACGAGCGCAGCACCTGGATGCGCTTCCACACCCAGACCGCCGGGGTGTCGCTCACGGCCCAGCAGCCGCTGAACAACCTGACCCGGGTGGCCATCCAGGCGCTGGCCGGCGTACTGGGCGGGACGCAGTCACTCCATACCGATGCCTACGACGAGGCGTGGGCCGTCCCCTCCGAGGAGGCCGCCCTCCTCGCCCTGCGGCAGCAGCAGATCATCGCCGAGGAGTCGGGAGTGGCCAACACGGTCGACCCGCTGGCCGGCTCCTACTTCGTCGAGACGCTCACCAACCAGACCGAGCAGCGCGCCTGGGAGTACATCCGCCGCATCGACGAGATGGGCGGCATGGTCAAGGCCATCGAGGCCGGCTACCCGCAGGCCGAGATCGCCGATGCCGCCTACGAGCAGGCCCGCGAGCTCGAGGAGCACGAGCGCGAGATCGTGGGCGTCACTTGCTACGCCGATCCGGACGAGGAGCTGCGCATCCCGCTGCTGGAGGTGACCGAGGAGCAGGAGCGTCGCCACCTGGCCCGCCTGTCCCGCGTCCGCGCCGAGCGGGACGCCGACGCCCACGCGGCCGCCATGCGCCGGCTCGAGGACGAGGCCCGGCGTGGCGACGTCAACCTCATGCCGGCCATCATCCAGGCCGTCAAGGCCTACGCCACCATCGGCGAGATGTGCGGTGCCCTGCGTCGCGTGTACGGCGAGTACAGGGAGCCGCTCGCCGTCTGAGGTTCAGCGGCTCACGCGGGTGACCCAGAACTCGTCGGTGGCGATCCCGAAGCGGGCGTTCACCGCGTAGAGGGCGTCCCCCAGGCGGGCGATGGTGGTGGGCACCGAGAAATCCGGGTGCGTGATCTCGGCCACGACCGTCCCGCCGCGCAGGTCCGGCGCCAGCTCGATGACCGCCACCAGGTTCAGCTGGTTGCGCACCACGTACAGCGTCCGGCCCTGCAGCAGGATGCCGTCGCCGGCGGCCACGCTCGCCCCGCCCAGGTCGATGACCTCGGCGTTCCCGGTGGCCGCGTCGATGCGATAGAGCACGCCGTCCGTGGAGTTGACCGCGATCAGCGTGCCGCCGTCGGGTGTGGCGTCAATGCCGTTGAGGCGGAACACGTTCGGCTCGGCGGTGGCCAGATCGGTGAGGTCGAGCGCGCTGACCTGGCCGATGGCGCCGTTGGGCGCAATCGCCACGCGGTAGAGGATGCCGCGGAAGGAGTCGGTGAACCACGCCGCGTCGCGGGTCACGACCACGTCGTTGACGAACGAGGGCCCCGAGGTGAAGGCGAAGGTCGCCAGCGGGGCGCCGGTCGCTGCCCCGAACACGTGGCCGGAGCCGGACGGCCCGCCGGCCACCTACAGCCGGTTGCGCGCGTCGACGTCCATGCCGGTGAACGGCCCGCCGCCCTGCACCAGGAAGTCCCCCTGCCCGGTGCGCAGGTCGCCGCGCCAGATGCCCTGCCCCGACAGGGATCCGGTGAAGAAGGTCGCTCCTCGCCCAATGGCGATGCCCTCCGGCGCGAACCCGGTCGGCAGCGGGATGCGGTCACCACCCGGAGCGGCGAAGGCCGGTGAGGCGGTCAGGAGGATGCTGACGAGGAGGCCGAGCAGGGGCAGGGTGCGTCGCATGAGGTACCTCGAGCGTTCGCTTCGATGACGTTCGCTCGGGCCACATGGTCCTTCGCGCCCGGTTACGCCTCCTTCGGCGCAGATGCGCGGGAGATCGGCGCGGCGCCCGAGCTGACGGGTCGCCCGGACGATTTCGCAGGGCACGCGCCCGCGCCGCTCCCCCGCCTCATGGAGCCTGCCACATGACCGCTTATCAGCCGCTTATCACCGGCTTATGGGCCGCGGGGCCGGCCAGCGCGTATGCTGCCGGCGATGAAGCTCCACCTCGTCGACGCCACCTTCGAGCTGTTCCGCGCGTTCTACTCGCGGCCGGCGCAGCGCGCCCCCGACGGGCAGCCGGTCAACGCGGTGCGCGGGCTGATCGAGTCCATGCTCTCCCTGCTCCGCGAGCCGGACGTGACCCACGTGGCGGCCGCCACCGACTACGTCATCGAGTCCTGGCGCAACGACCTGTTCCCCGGCTACAAGTCGAGCGCCGGCATGGACCCGGACCTGCTGGCCCAGTTCCGCGACGGCGAGCGCGCCCTGCGCGCGCTGGGCATCACCACCTGGCCGATGGTGGAGGACGAGGCCGATGACGCCCTGGCCACGGCCGTGGCCCGCTTTGCGAGCGATCCCCGCCTCGAGCAGGTCGTGATCGCCAGCGTCGACAAGGACCTGGCCCAGTGCGTCTCCGGCGAGCGGGTGGTGCTCCGCGACCGAATGCGGGGCATCACCTACGACGAAGCCGGGGTGATCGCCAAGTTCGGCGTGCCGCCGGCGTCGATCCCCGACTACCTCGCCCTGGTCGGTGACGGCTCGGACGGTTATCCGGGCCTCCCGGGGTGGGGACCCAGGAGCGCGGCGGCCGTCCTGGCCAGGTGGCGGCACCTGGAGGAGATCCCGACCTCGGCGGCCGATTGGGACGTCCAGGTGCGCGGGGCGGCCACCCTGGCCCGCGTGCTCGCCGAGCAGCGCGAGGTCGCGCACCTCTACCGCCGCCTCGCCCGCCTGAACACCGATGCCGCCATCACCGGCGGGCTCGACGACCTCGAGTGGCGGGGCGTGCCGCGGGCCGAGTTCACCGCGCTCTGCGACGAGCTGGGGCTGACGTCGATGCCGGGCCGGGTCCACCGCTGGCAGGAGGCGCCGCAGGCGGCACCATCGGTCTAGGACCATCCGGTCGCTTCTGGCGGGGTGCGGTCGGGTTGTAGCGTCGCGCCCGCATGCTGAAGCGCATCCTCGCTGCGGTCGGGCTGGCCGCAGTGACCGTCATCGGTTCCGGGCTGCCCGGCACCTCCGTGGTGCCCCAGGCCGCGGCCGCCTCGTGCTCGGGCTGGACCTCCGAGACGCAGCCACCGCCCACCATTCGCGTCTTCCGTCACGAGTCCGGGGCCGTCGAGACGGTGGACTTCAAGGCCTACACCCAGAACGTGCTCTCACGCGAGTGGATCGGCTCCTGGACGGCGGAGTCGCTCCGCTCCGGAGCCCTGGCCGTGAAGAGCTACGCGTGGTACCAGGTCCTCCACTGGCGGGGCGGTACCAACGCCGCGGGCGAGTGCTTCGACGTGCGCGACGACACCTGGGACCAGGTCTACGACCCGTCGAAGCCGACCTGGAGCACCGCAGCGGCCGCGGTGGACGCCACCTGGAACACGCGCGTGCTGAAGAACGGGCGCATCTTCCCCACCTACTACAACGCCGGCGCCGTGAACGAGGCGTGCGGGGCCAATGCCAACGGCTGGAAGATGTTCCAGTGGGGCACTCAGGCCTGCGGCCTGGCCGGCAGGTCGGCGGCCGAGATCATCCTCATCTACTACTGGCCGGGCGTGACGGTGACCGATGCGCCGGCCGCGACCGCCACGCCAGCGCCGACGCCGACGGTGGCGGCCACTCCCTCCCCCACCCCGAAGCCGACCACGCCCACGCCGCAGCCGACGTCCACGCCCAGCCCGACGCCGGGGGCGAGCGCGACGCCCGGACCGACGCCGACCACGGCGCCCACCCCGGTGCCGACTGCGGTGCCGACGCCGGTGCCCACCCCCACCCCGGTCGCGACACCGGTCCCGACCCCGTCGCCGGCTCCGCTCCCCACCCCGCCGCCGGCGCAGGCGCTGCCGGGCGGCGGACAGGCCGGGGTGGAGCACGCCACCGCGCCGCCACCACCGCCGCCGGACGACCCGGAGCCGGTCGTGGCCGTCGCCGCCGAGGAGCCAACGGAGAACGGCTTTCGCGGATCGCTCCGGCCCTGGGAGCAGTCGGCGGCCGCCATGCGGCGGCTGCTGAAGCGGGCGGACGCAGGCCGCTGGGATGGGCACCAGCACTGGGCCAGCCGGTACCTGGTCGCGGCCTTCGCCGCGCCTCGCCGGATGGCGCCGGCCAGCACCGACCTCCGGCTGGTGGCCTTCCGGACGCTGTGGGGCACGACCGTCCGTGAGCTGGTCGAGGCCGTCCGCGCACAGGTGCTCGACGCTGTCCCCTCGCTGACCGCGCGCCGCTAGGCGCGCACCGCCCCTCGCGACTCGGAGACGCGGGCCAGGATGAGCTCGGCTGCGGCCACGTCCTGGATGGCCAGTCCCACGCTCTTGAAGACGGTGATGGCGTCCGGGTCGCGGCCCTCGGCCCAGCCGGCATCCACCGACCCGATCTCGACCACCGCATCCTCGGACATCAGCCCGGCGCCCAGCGCGGCCATCAGGTCGCCGGCCTCGGCCCGGGCCGCCTCGCGCGAGTCGACCGCCACCAGCGCGGCGCGGGCGAAGGCCTCGGGAGGGATCTCCACCATCCCCAGCCGGTAGGCGCCGACGCCGTTGACATGGGCGCCGGGTGCCAGCCACTCGGCTTCGAAGACCGGCTCGGAGGAGGTCGTTGCGCAGCACACCACGTCCGCGCCGCGCACCGCCTCCTCGGCGGTTGACACGGCCGCCACCCGCACGCCGTCCAGCTCCCCGGCCATCTCGCCCGCGAACGCCTCCCGTCGCTCAGCGGTTCGGGCGAAGACGCGCACCTCGCGGATCGACGGGCGGGCCGCCAGCACCGCGCGTACCTGCCAGGCCGCCTGGCCGCCGGCGCCGACCATGGCCATGACTGTCGCATCGGTTCGTGCCAGGAGGCGGGTGGCCGCCCCGGAGGCCGCGCCGGTGCGCATGCGGGTGAGGGTGCTGCCCTCCAGCACGGCCATCGGCTCACCGGACGCCGCGTCGAACCAGGTGACCAGGGCCTGGACGGTTGGCAGGCCGCGGTCCGCGTTGCGGGGGGTGACGGTGACCAGCTTCACGGTGCTCCCGGACCCACCATCACGCACGCCGGGCATCATCAAGAGGTCGCCTTCCGGCAGGGCCACGTGGGTGCGCAGCGGAGAGCGGTCGCGACCGGCCACCACGTCGCGGTACGCCGCCTCGACCGCGTCCAGCAGCTCCGCGGGGCTGACCGCGGCCTCCATCTGCTCGCCGCTGATGAAGCGCATGGACCGATGCTAGCCGGGCGGCTCGACCGAGACCGGCGCCGGGTGCGCGCGCAGCGCCGGGCGCGCCAGCAGCAGCCAGCCGGCCGCCGCCAGGGCGGCCAGGCCCACGATGCTCCACGTCGCCACCCCCGGCGGCAGCCGCTCGGCCAGGAGGCCGGTGAGCAGGGTCGAGAGGGCGATGGTCAGCGTAACCAGGCCGTAGTCGAAGCTGAAGACGCGGCCGCGGATGTGATCCGGCGACGCCCGCTGCAGGCCGTACGAGGAGAGCATCCACTGCGCCCCACCGCCGAGGTGGGCCACGAACACGAAGAGCGCGGCCAGCGCCAGCCACGGGGCCAACGGCAGGAGCGAGTAGCCGATGGCGTAGGCGGCGAACGACACGGCGATCCCCAGCAGCACCCCGCGGTCCGACAGGCCCACCGTGGAGCGCGCCAGGAACGGACCGATCAGGGCACCCAGCCCGCGCGCCGCGAACAGCAGGCCGATGCCCGCCTCGCCGGCGCCGAACACCTGGTCGCCGAAGACCGCCAGCATGAGGACCACGCCGGTCCCCACCCCGAAGGTCGTCTTCGACAGCAGCAGCGCCGCCAGCGTGCGGCTGCCGCGGGCGAAGCGCACCACCACCGCCAGCGACTCCACGAGGCCGCGCACCCCGCCGTGCGGCAGGGCGTGGTGGTGCTCCGCGGTGGTCGGGCGGCGGAAGGGCCGCCGAATGCCGACGATCAGCGCCGCCGAGATCGCGAACGAGGCGGCGTTCAGGATGAAGGCCACCTCCCGACCGAAGGCCGCGGCCACCACCCCGCCGACGGCGGCACCCACGGCCAGCATCGTCCCCCACGCCGAGCCGATGAGCACGTTCGCCTCGCCGAGCTGCTCCGGCTCGACGAGGTTCGGCAGCGAGGCCGACGAGGTGGGCTCGAAGGCGGCCGCGCCGAAGGAGAGGAGCGCCACCGCCACGAAGGCGATCCACAGCGTGCCGGGGTCGCTCACCAGCAGGAAGGAGAGCGCCACCGGAACGCGCAGCACGTCGGCGGTGACCAGCAGCCGGCGCCGGTCGATGCGGTCGGCCAGGGTACCGGCCAGCGGCGAGGCGAGGGCGAAGGCCCCGGTCTGGATGACGAGCACCAGCGAGGCCACGGCCGGCGACCCGGTCAGCTCCAGGCACAGCCCCAGGATGGCGACGGTGGCGAACCAGTCCCCACCGAAGCTCGTCAGCTGCGCCGCGAAGAGGCGAGTGAAAGCCGGGTTGCTGCGGAGCAGGGTCAGGTACGGGCGCAGGCGCATGGGCCGGCCATCATGCCACGCGGCCCGCGGGCAGGACCCGTTCACGGCGGAGGATCGGCGGGACCGGGTAGCATCGGCCCGTGAGCTGGTTCCCGATCCTGCTGGTGGTGCACATCTCCCTGGCCGTGGCGCTGCTGGCGCCCAGCCTGGTGTTGCCCTTCCTGCTGCGCGGCACGGACAGTGTCGAGCAGGCGCAGTCCAACCCGATCACCCGCCTGCTGCTGGCCATGCAGGGCACCGGCTCGGTGCTGGTGGCCGCCGGGCTGGCCGTGACCGGCATCGGCCTGCTGCTCACCCTGGGACTGGAGCTGCTCAGCCAGCCGTGGTTGCTGGTTGCGCTGGCCATCTACGCGGCGAACCTGGCGGTCGCGGCCTTCGTCTCACGGCCCAACCTCCGCCGGCTGCTGCGCGTGGGCGGCGGGGACGAGGCCACCTGGCGGCGCCGGGCGCGGCGGCAGCGCTACATCGCCTACGGGATGGCGGCGGCCACCGGCATCATCGGGTTCCTGATGAGCACCAAGCCGGAGCTGTGGTGAGGTCTGCCGCCGGACGTGGTGCCCGCTGCTAGAAGCTCGGGATCGGCAGGGGGCGGCCCATCAGCCAGAAGAGGCCGGCCACGATCAAGAGCAGCGCGATGACGAACACCAGCAACCAGCGCAGGACTTCCCAGGCCATGGCGGACTCCCTCGTTTCGGTCGGCAGCTGACCAGATCCCCCGATGGTCGCGGCATGATACTCGCCGATGCCCCGCCCGAACAGGTCATCGTCGTCACCCTAGAATCGGCCTCGTGACCCTTCGCCTGTTCGATGCCCTACGCGGGCAGGTCGTACCCTTCGAACCCATCGGCTCGGGTCCGGTGGGGATGTACGTCTGCGGCGTCACCCCGTACGACACCGGCCACCTGGGGCACGCCTTCACCTACGTCAGCTTCGACGTGCTCCATCGGTACCTGGAGTACCTGGGCTACCGGGTGACCTACGTCCAGAACCTGACCGATGTCGACGACGACCTCCTGCGGCGCGCCCGCGAGCTCGGCGAGGACTACCTGGCGCTCGGCAACCGGCACGTGACCACCTTCCTGGCCGAGATGGCCGAGCTCAACTGGCTGCCACCCGACGTCTACCCGCGCGCCACCCGGCACATCGGCCAGATGCAGGACATGATCGGGCGCCTGCTGGAGCGCGGCCACGCCTACCTGGCCGAGGGGCACGTCTACTTCAGCGTCGACAGCTGGGAGCGCTACGGCGAGCTGTCGAAGCTGCCCCGCGAGGCGATGCTGCCGGTCGCCAACGAGCGCGGCAACGTGCCGGACATGCCCGGCAAGCGCGACCCGCTGGACTTCGTGCTCTGGCAGCCGTCGGCACCCGATGAACCGTCGTGGCCCTCCCCGTGGGGCCCGGGGCGTCCCGGGTGGCACATCGAGTGCTCGGCCATGTCCACCACCTACCTGGGGCCGCGATTCGAGATCCACGGCGGCGGGGCGGACCTGGCCTTCCCGCACCACGAGTCGGAGATCGCCCAGTCGGAGGCCGCCACCGGCGAATCCCCCTTCGTGTCGTGGTGGATGCACGCCGGCATGCTCCGCTACACGGGCGAGAAGATGAGCAAGTCGCTCGGCAACCTGGTCCTGGTGCGCGACCTGCTGCGCTCCTACTCCGGCGACACCATCCGCCACTACCTCATCTCGCACCACTACCGCGACGAGGTGGACTTCCTCGAGGCCGATCTGGCCGCCTCCGTCGACGCCTCTGCCCGCCTGCACCAGGCCTGCGCCGCGGCGCAGGAGGCCGACCCCTTCGCGTCCACCCGCGCGGATCCGGCCACCCTGGACGCCCGCGTGGCAGAACACCGTGAGCGGTTCCTGGCGGCCATGGACGACGACCTGCAGACGCCGATGGCCCTGCGCGAGCTGAACGCCCTGGCCGACATCTGCCTGGCGACCGATGACGCCGGGCTCCGCGCCCAGTCCGGCTGGATGGTCCGCGAGCTGGGCGCCCGCATCCTGGGCCTGCGGCTGGCGACCGCACCCGCGGTGCGCGAGGCCGATCAGGAGCGCGTTCCGGCGTGAGCGAGGAGCGAGACGACGATCTCGTCCCAGTCAGCGTCCGGCTGGGCGAGGTCGTCCCGCCCGAGGACCCCGAGGACTGGACCAAACCGCTGACCTGGGTGGCGGCCGCCGGCATGCTGCTCGGCCCGCTGCTGGCCGTCGCCTGGTTCGTGGTGGCCCCGCCGGCCACCTCGACGCCGATCCAGCCCGGGTCGCTGCTGCTGGCGGCGGGGGTCGCGGCCGGCGCCGCCCTGACCGGTGGCACCCAGCAGGGATGGCTGCGGGCCTCCACCGCCACGCTGGCCACCGCCCTGTTCGCCGCCCTGGTCACCGTCCTGGTGGGCGCGGTGATGGCCGGCGAGCGGCCGGTGGGCGAGGCGCCTCCCACCCTGGCTCACGCCTTCGCGGCTGCCGTGGCCGGCGTCTGCGGGGCGGTCGCCGCGGCGCCGCCGGCGGCGGTACTGGCCCGGCTGCCACGGCGCGCTCCGCGCGTGCTGGTGCCGGGGGCTATCGGTGCCGGCGTGGCCGGGCTGGTGGTCGCCCTGCTGCTGGGGACGGCTCAGGCGGTGTAGCGGGGCGTCAGCCTGCCGGTGACTTGCGGCTCAGGCGCTCCGCCAGGCCGCCGACGGTCAGGGCCGCGCCCAGGGCGATGATCCCCAGCGCGGCCACCAGCCGGAAGGCCTCGCCGCCCACGGCCGTGGCGAAGGCCAGGTAGGCCACCACGCCGCCGGCCGCCACCCCGGAGCCGATCCACTTGAAGGCCGGGGCGTCGGCGATCCACCCGGCCGCGTACATGCCCAGCCCCAGGCTGAAGGGGAAGACGCTCCACAGGTAGGACCACGCTCCCCATCGGTCGGTGAGGCTGGTGTAGAGCAGGGCGCCGCCCATTCCTGCCAGGATGGCGCCGGGGATGACCATGCCGGCCCGCACCCGCGGGTGCTGGCGTCCGGCCAGGGCCGGGATCAGGAAGAAGAGCGCGAGGATCACCAGCAGGGCCGGCCACCAGTGCCAGAACTCCGGGCTGACGCCCAGCTCCGCGAGCAGGGATCGAAGCCACTCGCCGGCCAGGATCAGGATTCCGACCGCCAGGAGCACCAGCCCCGCGAACAGCTCGATGGTTCGGCTCACGGCGGCGAGTATACCGACGGGTCATGGGGGCCTCGCGACGGTGCCCATTGACCTCGCCGCGCGTAAATGCCAGCGTGAAGGCCATGGGAAACCGGTTCGTGGAGCGCGCCGGGCAGCTCACCTGGGCGGGCCTCATCCTGGCCGCCCTGGGGCCCTCGATCATGCTAGTCACGACGTGGGCGCACTACGTCCAACACCGGTCTGCGGGGCTGTGGGGCGGTTACGGCATCGAGCCGTGGACCAGCGTCGGCATCATCGTCGGCCTGGGCGGGGCGGTCGTCTCCCAGCTGGCGGCATCGGCCCGCGTCCTGGTCCGTGGCGACTGGCTGCGGCGTATCCTGGTGATCCTCCTGGCCCTGGCGCCGGGTGCCTGGTGGGCCACGGCCGTGGGCTTCTACCCGTTCCCGCGGTTCGCGGGGCCCGACCCGGTCGGGTTCGCCTTCACGCTGCCGCTGGGCGCGGCGCTCATGCTGCTGGCGCCGTCGGTCGCTGCGGCCGTGCTCGCATTCCTGCCCATCCGCCAGGACGCGCGGGTGACCTTCGCGCCGGTCCCACGCCGGACGAACCGGGACCAGCCCTGACGACCCTCGTTCAGCAGGACGCGCTGACAGCACCGCTCATGCTGAGCGGCCGTGGCGACGAAGGGATGCGCGCTACCGCGGCGCTGAGCTCGAGCGCCTGCGCGACCGGGACCACGCGGCCGTGGCCGAGTGGCCGGCACGCCCCCTCGAGAGCCTCGGCTGGCCGGTCTCTGCCCGCAGACCGGCGTGTCACGAGCGCGGAACTTGGCTGGGGCCAACCCGGTTGCAGTCTGGTGCCGTCAGCGAGCGATCGGCGAGATACCACCAACACCGTTCAAGAATGGTCCCAACCCGACCGCCGGCAGCCGCAGCGCGCTACATCTCCCCTTCGAAGGGCGGCTGCGGCATGCGGAGGGGCTTGTCGCGGCGGTAGCCGAGCAGGTAGTCGGCCTGCATCAGAGTGTGGATCTGCGAGGTGCCCTCGTAGATCACCGAGCCCTTGGCGTTGCGCAGGTAGCGCTCCACCGGGTACTCGTTCGAGTAGCCGTAGGCGCCGTGGATCTGGATCGCGTCCAGGGCGCACTGCACCGCGTGGTCGGTGCAGAACCACTTGGCCAGCGAGGTCTCGCGGGTGTTCCGCTCGCCGCGGTTCTTCATCCAGCCCGCCTTCCAGACCAGCAGGCGCCCCGCCTCGATCCCCTGGTACATGCGCGCCAGCATCTGCTTGACCAGCTGGTGGCGGCCGATCTCCTCCCCGAAGGTCCTGCGCTCGTGCGCGTACTTGACCGACGCGTCGAGGCAGGCCTGCGCCAGCCCCACCGACCCGGCGGCCACCGTGTAGCGTCCCTGGTCGATGGCGCTCATGGCGATGGTGAAGCCCTCACCCTCCTCGCCGACCCGGTTGGCAGCGGGCACCTCGCAGTCGTTGAAGTACAGGATCCCGGTGTTCCCCGCCCGTACCCCGAGCTTGCCGTGCAGCGATTCGGTGCTGAAGCCCACGAATCCGCGCTCCACGATGAAGGCGGTGATGCCCCTGTGGCCGGCCGCCTTGTCGACGGTGGCGAAGACCAGGAAATGGTCGGCGGTGTCGGCCAGGCTGATCCAGATCTTGGAGCCGTTGAGGATGTAGCGGTCGCCATCACGCCGGGCGGTGGTCGACAGGTTGGCCGCGTCGGAGCCGACGCCCGGCTCGGTCAGGCCGAAGGTCGCCAGCTTCTCGCCGCGCGCCTGGGGGACCAGGTAGCGCTCCTTCTGGTCCTCGTTCCCCCACTGGAGCAGGGTCAGCGAGTTCAGGCCGGTGTGCACCGACAGGATCACCCGGAAGGCGGTGTCCGCCCGCTCCATCTCCTCGCAGAGCAGGGCGAAGGCGATGTAGTCCATACCGGCGCCGCCGTAGCGCTCCGGGATGGGCAGGCCCAGGAAGCCCTCGGCGCCCATCTTCTCGTACAGGGAGCGGTCGTACTCGGCGCGCTCGTCCAGCTCGCGGATGCGGGGCAGGATCTCGCGCTCGGCGAAAACCCGCGCGGTGCGCTGTACCTCGCGCTGGGCATCGGTAAGGCTGAACTCGATCATGCGTACTCCACGGAGATCACTCGGGGACGATCGATTCTAGCCGCAACGGCTGCCGGCCCCCGACGGTCGTCGGCCCGGCGCGGCAATTCCGACCTCCTTACCGGGAGTTTGACGTGGCTGACACCTTTCGTTAGGCTAGCCTAACTTCAGCCCGGCCGCGCGGGGAGCACCGTCGCGGTCCCGTTCCGTCACATGGAGGAGTCACCCACCTTGGACCTCGGGTTTCTGACGACCGGCCTGCTCACCGGCCTTCGGGAGGGCGTCGAGGCGGCGCTGATCGTGAGCATCATCCTCGCCTACCTGGCCAAGACCGGGAACCAACGCTACTTCGGTAGGATCTGGGCCGGCGCCGGCGGGGCGGTGGCCCTCAGCATCGTCGTCGGGGCCATCCTGTGGGTCACCCTTGAGGGCCTGGAGGGCCCGGCGGGCCAGATCTTCGAGGGGGTCGCCACCCTGCTGGCCGCGGCGGTGGTGACCTGGATGCTGTTCTGGATGCGCCGCACCTCGGCCAACATCAAGGGCGAGCTGCAGGCGGGCGTCGACCGTGCCCTGACCGAGGGCGGCATCTTCGGCCTCTCGATCCTGGCCTTCACCGCGGTCATCCGCGAGGGACTGGAGACGGCCCTCTTCCTGCTCGGCCAGGCCACCGCCGCCTCGGAGGCCAATGCCGGCGCGGCGAGCACCCTGGTCGGGGCGTTCCTGGGGCTGGTGATCGCGGTCGCCATCGGCTACGGCTTCTACGTCGGCGCCCGGGTCATCAACCTGCACACCTTCTTCCGCTGGACGGGCATCGCCCTGATCTTCATTGCCGCCGGCCTGGTGGGCTACGCGGTCCACGAGTTCGTTGAGGCGGGGGTGATCACGGTCGGCACGGCCACCGCGTTCGACATCTCCGGCGTGCTGCCGCACAGCGGGGAGATCGCCGAGCACGGACCGATCCTGATCCTGGGCCAGCTGCTGCGGGCACTGTTCGGCTACTCGAGCACGCCCGAGTGGGCCACGCTCGTCGCCTGGCTGGCGTACCTGGCCGTGGTCCTGCCGCTCTACCTGCGACCGGTCAAGCCGGCCGCGCCCAAGCCCATCACCGAGGGGCAGCCGGCGGTCGGCGCCTGACCCATCCCTAGCCGCCCGGCTGGTCCCGGGCGATGAAGTCGAGCATCTCCCGCCAGGCGTCGTCCGACGCCTGGCGGTGCTCTTCCTGCCGCCGGTCGAAGAACGAGTGCGGCGCGTCGGGGTAGACGACCGTGCGATGCTCGACGCCGGCGGCATCCAGCGCCCGGTCGAAGGCCTCGATGGCGTCCGGACCGATGCCCTGGTCGGCGCCGCCGTACAGCGCCAGCACCGGGCAGGAGAAGCGGTCGGCGAGGTCCGCCGGAGCCGGCAGGCCGGTGCGGTGCGGGCCCACCGGCCAGCCATAGAAGCCGATGACGCCGCTCAGCCCCAGGCCGGCGGCCGCCTGCAGGAAGCTGATGCGGCCACCGACGCAGAAGCCCACCGTGAAGAGCCGCGAGGACCCTCCGCCATCGGGACTGCGCAGGAAGTCGACGGCCGCCGCGACGTCCATGTTCAGCGTCTCGAGCCGCAGCTGGAGGACGTGGGGCTCGTGGTCGAAGCCCTCGCCGCGCCGCCCGGTGCCGGCGGTGCGGCTGAAGTAGTCGATGGCCACCGCGTTCAGGCCCGCCTCCGCGAGGCGCAGGGCGAGCTCCTCGTAGAACGGGGCCAGGCCGCGCACGTCGGGCAGGACCACCATGCCGGGACGGTTCTCGCCCGCCGCGCGGGCCGCGTAGGCGGCGACCCGCGTCCCGTCGGCGGCGGTCAGCGTCAGCTCTCGGGCATCCACCGCCCCGCCGCGGATCGGCGGCAGCGGCGGGCGGGCGTCATGGTCGTAGCACATCGGCTCCTCCTATCCCACCTGCTGGACCGCGAACCAGGTGCCGGCCAGCAGCACCGCCGCCACCAGCAGGTAGGCGGCGGCGCGCAGGGCGAGCGGGGTGCGGTCGACCATGGAGCGCCCGTCGGGTGCGCGCCACAGGCCGCCCAGCGTCGGCACGTTGCGCGGCGCCAGCAGCAAACCGATGAGCACGCCAACCGCCAGGCCACCCAGGTGCCCGGTCCAGCTGATGCGTGGCACGGTGAAGGTGATGATCAGGTTGATGAGCAGCAGGCCGCCGGCCTGCGAGAGGATCGCCCGCGCCTGGGGCCCCAGCAGCAGGTGCCGCCGGCGCGAGACGACGAAGGCCAGCCCGAAGAGGCCAAAGATGGCGCCCGAGGCGCCGGCCGCCGCCGAATCGGGGCTGGCCACGATGGTCAGCACGCTGCCACCCAGCGCGCACAGGACGTACAGGACCAGGTACTCCACGTGGCCGTACAGCTGCTCGATGATCGGGCCGAACAGCCACAGGGCGTACATGTTGAAGGCCAGGTGCAGGACGCCCAGGTGCAGGAAGGCGCTGGTCAGCAGCCGCCACCACTCCCCGGCGGCCACCTGCGGCGCGGAGACCAGTCCGGCCTCCACCAGCGGGCCGCCGAGGCCCCACAGCTGCAGGGCGGTGCCGGCGCTGAGCACGGCGTCGATGCCGAAGACGGCGACGTTGATGGCGATGATCGCCCAGGTCACGTAGGCGGGATACGTGGCGTACACGCCGCGCGCCCGGTTGAAGTGGCGGCGGGCGGCGAAGTCGTGACCGGTCTCCTTGAGCAGCCAGGCGATGCGGTTGGCGATGGCTCCCCGCTCGTGCGGCGGGGCCCGGCGGTCCGCCTCGCGGTAGGCCTCGATCGCCTCCTCCAGGTCGCCGTTGCGCACGTGCTGCTCGGCGGCCGAGCGCCAGCCGAGCCAGGCCATCGGCCCGTTCAGCTCGGCGGCGCGCTGCCAGGCTTCCAGGGCGCCGGCCTCGTCATCGGCCCGGTAGCGAGCCGTCCCCAGCGCGAGCCAGGCCTCCTCGGCGAGCGCCGGCTCGGCGGTCAGCGGCTCGAGCAGCGCGATTGCGGCATCGGGATCGTTCTCGTCCAGCAGCCGCTGGCCCTGGGCCAGCCGCGCACGGGGGTCGTCGGTCATGTGGGGGCGCATTATCGCAAGATACGAACGACCGCCGAGAGATTGGCACCTCGGCGGTCGGTCGCATCCCCTTTGGCGGGGGACGGTCCACCCCGGCGTGGGTCCGGGGCGGGGGCTCGGGCAGTGTTTACTTCTTCTCGCGGCGGAGGAACTCGATCACGTCGTCATACCGGAACCGGCGGTCGCCGCGGCGCGTGACGCGGAAGAAGGGCAGCTCCCCGCGGTCGCCGAGCCGCTTGACGGTGTTGACGTGAAGGTGAAGCAGCTCAGCGACCTCGGACGCCGTCAGAAGCTTCCCGACCTCGTTGCTCATCATCGGTGGTAAGGGCCTCCACCAGAGGGGTATGTTCCTGCCGTGCCGTCACCGCTTGGGTGCGGAGCGCGCGGCTTCTGGTCGGATAGTAAGGTTGAGGTGCCGTCACCCCGCCCGGTACTTTTGGCAGCCAGGGGGAGTACTTCGAGCATGCCCGTCTACGAGCGACACGTCTTCGTCTGCACCCGTGGGGAGTGGTGTCCGTCGGTCGACGGGGACGGGATCGGGGTCCACGCCGCGCTGAAGGCGGCCGCGCGGGAGGCCGGGCTGGAGGGCCGGGTGCGGATCAACCACAGCGGCTGCTTCAGCCAGTGCGGCCATGGACCGATGGCGGTCGTCTACCCCGATGGGGTCTGGTACGCGGCCCTCACCCCGGCGGACGCGGCCGAGATCGTGCGCGAGCATCTGGTCGGCGGCCGACCGGTGGAACGGCTCCGCTACGACCCGCCGCAGCCCGGTGCCCACAAGCTGGAGCGCGAGGCCGACGGACGGCCCATCGGGCGTTCGACGCCGTGGCCGGCCGGCAGCGGCTGAGCCATGACCCGGCCGCGCGAGGGCGCCCAGCTGCCGCCCGAGGTGGCGGCCCTCCTGGAGGAGCGCGCCAGGGCGCGGGCCGCCCGCGACTTCGAGCGCGCCGATGTCCTGCGCGACCGGCTCCACGACCTCGGCTGGGAGCCGGTCGACCACCCCGGCGGCCGCTCCACCGCCCGTCCGCGCCCCACCGGCCGCGGCCGGGGAGAGGGCTACCTGCCCGGTGCGGCGGCGTCGCTGCTGGAGGAGCCGGCCACCCTGCCTGCCTCGGTGGTGGCCATGGTGGATGACCATCCGGAGGACCTGGCGCGGTTCGCGGATGGCCTCCGCCGCCACCCGCCGGCCCTGGGCTGGGAGCTCCTGGTGGTGGCCAACGCGCCGTCGGGCGAGCTGCCCGCCCTCGATCCCCTGCCGGCGCAGGTGCTGCCCACCGCCGAACGGGTCGGCTGGGCGGACGCGGCGAACCTCGGCATGCGGCGCGCCCGGGGGGCCGTGATCGTGCTGGTCGACACGTCGATCGAACCGGTCGGCGACTGGCTGACGCCGCTGGTGGCCGCCTTCGACGACCCCGGCGTGGGCATGGCCGGTCCGTGGGGCGTGACCAGCGCCGATGCCCGCCAGTTCCAGGCGGCGCCGCCCGGCGAGGTGGACGCGGTGGAGGCCTATTGCCTGGCGGTGCGCCGCGAGGCGCTGCGGGCGGTCGGTGGCTTCGACCACCGCTTCCGCTTCTACCGCAACGCCGACCTCGACCTGTCGTTCGCCATCCGCGACGCCGGCTGGCGCGCCATCCGCACCGGGCCGCTGCCCCTGGCGCAGCACGAGCACCGCGGCTGGACCGCCCACGACGCGGCGGAGCGCGATCGGCTCAGCCGCCGCAACTTCTATCGCTTCCTGAAGCGCTGGGGGAAGCGGCCAGACCTGCTCCTCCATCCTGGCTCAGACCGATGAGCCGGCTCCCGAGCCACCGGGTTCGCGTCCTCCCCTGGCTGCGACGGCCGGGTGGGCTGCTCCTGCGCAACTGGCTGGCGATCACCATCGGGCGCGAGATCCTGGCCTGGCGCGATCTGGACGCCGGTGAGCTGGCGCACGAGCTGGCCCACGTCCGCCAGTGGCGGCGCCACGGGGTGCTCTTCGCGCTGCGCTACCTGGCCGCCTCGTTCGCCTCGTGGCGGGCGGGGACCGGCTGGTACCACGGCAACCGCTTCGAGATCGAGGCGCGGCGGGCGGAGGCGAAGGCGCGGAGGGCCGCGACGCCGAAGGCTGAGACGCGTCAGCCCTGATCCGCCGGCCGATGGCCCTCGAGGCAGGTGCAGCCGGCAGGGCCCACCACGGCCGCGTGCTGCGTCCCGGCGGGCAGCACGAAGCCATCGCCGGGCTTGAGCTCCACCGGGACGGCGTCCGGACCGACCAGGAAGGTGATGGAGCCTGCGGCACACATCAGCAGCTTGGTGTAGCCGTGCTGGTGGACGGAGTAGCGATCGCCGGGGCCGTTGCTCCAGGCATACGGCTCCACGCCCTCCTCGCGAAGCCGGGCGGTCACCGAGGCCACCGACGGCGCGTCGGGGCCATGCCAGGCCAGCGGGCGAAGCGGTGCAGGCAGCGAACCGGTCATCGGGCGGTCGTGGCGCTCTCGCCGGCGATGCGCTGGGCGAGGTAGACGGGGATGGTGGAGACCAGGATCAGGACGAACGCGACCACGTTCACCACCGGCAGCTCGCGCGGACGCCGGATGGCGCTGAGGATCCACATCGGGACCGTCTCGGTGCCCGGACCGGCGGTGAACAGGGTGACGATGATCTCGTCGAAGCTGAGCGCGAAGGCCAGGAGGCCACCGGACAGGAGGGCCGTCCCGATGGAGGGCAGGGTGACGCGCCGGAAGGTCGTCCAGCTGTCGGCCCCCAGGTCGGCCGATGCCTCCTCAGGCGTGCGCGGCAGGCGGCGGAGCCGGGCGATGACGTTGTTGTAGGCGATCACCACGCAGAAGGTGGCGTGCCCCACGATGATGGTCATCAGGCCGAAGTCCACGCCGGCGGTCTGAAAGGTGGTGCGCAGGGCGATGCCGGTCACCACCCCCGGCAGGGCGATGGGCAGCACGAACAGGAACGAGATCGTCTCCCGGCCGAAGAACCGGTGCCGATGGACCGCCAGGGCGGCGAGCGAGCCGAGCACCAGGGCGATGCCCGTGGCCCCGAGCCCGGCCAGCACCGAGTTGAGGATCGCCTCCCGCAGGCTGCTGTTGGCCGCCGCCTCGGCGAACCAGTGGAGGGTGAACCCGGTCGGCGGCCAGGCCTGGAGCCGGCTCGGGTTGAAGGCGTAGACCGCCAGGATGATGAGCGGCAGGTAGATGAAGGCCAGGACCAGCCCGGTCCCCACGCGGAGCAGGATGCGGGTCCATGTCGACTCGATCATCGGCGGGCTCCACTCACAGCGACTCGAAGGCGCCGAGGCGCCGGGCGACCAGGAGGTACACGATCATGATCACGATCGGGACCAGGGAGAAGGCGGCGGCCAGCGGCAGGTCCCCGAGGCTCGAGTTGTCGTAGATCACGTTGCCGATGAACTTGGCGTCGCTCACCAGGTCCGGGGTGATGTAGTCACCCAGCGTCAGCGAGAAGGTGAAGATTGAGCCGGCCACCAGCGCCGGAAAGACGATCGGCAGCACCACCCGCCGGAAGGTCGTCCCGTTCCGGGCCCCGAGGTCGGCCGATGCCTCGAGGAGCGAGGTCGGGATACGCTCCAGCCCCGCGTAGATCGGGAGGATCATGTACGGCAGCCACAGGTAGCTGAGCACGATCCACGAGTTCATCAGCTGGCCCAGGCCCGGCGCGTCGATACCGAAGGGGCTGAGGGCCCACTCCAGGATCCCGTTGCCCTGCAGGATCGCCCGCCAGGCGTAGACCTTGACCAGGTACGCCGCCCACAGCGGCATGACGATGGCCACCACCAGGATGCGGCGCGTTCGCGGCGAGGCCACGCGGGCCATGTAGTACGCGACCGGGAAGGCGAGGAGCGCATCGGTCACGGTCACCGCCACGGCGATACCGATGGTGCGCAGCGCCACGGTTCGGTAGGCCTCGTTGGTGACGATGCTCTCGAAGGCGTCCAGGCTCCATTCGAACGGCTGCACCTGGCCGGTGAACGAGTCCTTGTCCCAGAAGGCCCCCAGCAAAAGGACGATCAGCGAGCCGATGTAGACGATGAGCATCCAGCCCACGGGGCCGGCGAGCAGCGCGCGCACCTGTGCGCCGGGATGGGCGTGAAGCCAGGCGGCGAGCCGGCGGAGCCCGCCGGACCGGAACTCGGCGCGGGGAACGTTCGCGGCGCTGGTCATGGTGCTCGGAATGATGCTCCCCGGGGACGAATCCCCGGGGAGCAATCGGTCTCAGGGTGGGTCGCCGGGATCACAGGCCTCGCAGCGTGCTCCAGGCCTCCACCCAGTCCTCCTGGGTGACGCAGGTCGTCGCGTCGTCCTCGTCGGCGCAGTCTTCCTGCGGCGTGCTCCAGTACCAGATCCGCTCCCAGTACTCGGTCTCGTCGGCGTGCTGCTGCTCGCAGTGGCCGGGGGCGAGCGCCTCGGCGGCCTCACAGGCCTGCGGGCTGGTGGCCGCCTCCCCGAAGAAGACGGTCGCCTGGGCGTTCGCCTCGGGCGACATCATGTGGTCCATCCACATCAGCATGCAGTTCGGGTGCTCCGCCTCGGCGTACATCATCCAGGTGTCCGACCAGCCGGTCGTCCCCTCCTCGGGGGTGATCGCCTCGATCGGGGCGCCATCGGCCTGGAGGATGTTCACCTGCAGCGGCCAGGTCGTCCCGACCACCACGTCGCCGCTCGCGTACGAGCTGATCTGGTCCGCGTAATCGGCCCAGTACAGCGGGTCGTATGCGTCGAGCTGCTCGAGGAGCGCGATGGCCGCGTCGAACTGCTCCCGGCTGAGCTGGTACGGGTTGGTGATGCCCAGGTCGGGCTGGGTGTTCATCAGGTACAGCGCCGCATCGGCGATGAAGATCGACGAGTCGTACACGCTGATGTCGCCGGCGTGCTCGGCGCCCTCGAAGACGGCGCTCCAGCCGGTGGGCGGCTCGTCGAAGGCCTCGGTGTTGTAGGCGAGCAGGTTCGGCCCGCGGCCGTGCGGGACGCCGTAGTTCACGCCGTCCACCGTGTTGTGCGGCAGGTCCTTGAGGTCCGGGAAGATGTTGGCGTAGTTCTCGAACATGTCGGGATCGATCGGCGCCACCAGGCCGCTGGCGATGAGCCGGGTCGTCGCATCGCCGGACGCCGAGATGCCGTCGTACTCGCCCGACTGGATGAGCGACACGCCGTTGTTCGAGTCGCTCATGTTGGTGGCGTTGACCTGGCAGCCGGTCTCCTCCTCGAAGGGCGTGACCCAGTCGAACCCCTCGGTGTCGCCGCGCTCGGCGTACCCGGCCCAGATGACCAGGTTCAGCTCGCCCTCCCCCTCCCCGATCTCGCTGATCAGGCTTGGAGCGGCGGATTCGCCGGGGGTGGTGCAGGCGGCCATCAGCAGGCCGACCGCCACGACGAGGGCTGGGATGCGCAGATGTCTCATGGGACTGACTCTTCCTCCGTATCCCCCATCACCTGCTCGCTCGTGGCGAGGCTCAACACGTGGCGTCGCTTCCAGACCAGGCGCACCGGCTGGTCGCGGGCGGCCAGCACCTCCATCGAGGAGGTCTCCAGGTTCTGCCGGGTGACGACGAGCTCACCGCCGGTCTCCAGGGCGACGATGTAGCGGGTGTCCGGACCGATGTAGACCACCTCGCGGATCCGTCCCAGGGCGGAGCCCTCGTCGTGGGCGGGGATGGTGCCGGTGTCGGCGAGGCGGATCTTCTCCGGACGGATGGTGAACGTCCCCTCCGAGCCGATGACGGCGCGCGCGATGTCGCCGCGCAGCAGGTTTGAGGTGCCCACGAAGCCGGCCACGAAGGTGGTGGCCGGGTGCTCGTAGACATCAGCCGGAGTGCCGACCTGCTCGATCCGGCCGAGGTTGAAGACGGCCAGCCGGTCGCTCATGGTGAGCGCCTCCTCCTGGTCGTGGGTCACGTAGATGAACGTGATGCCGACCTGCTCCTGGATGGCCTTCAGCTCGATCTGCATCTCCTGGCGCAGCTTCAGGTCGAGCGCGCCAAGGGGCTCGTCCAGGAGGAGCACCCGGGGACGGTTGACCAGGGCGCGGGCCAGCGCCACACGCTGCCGCTGCCCGCCGGAGAGCTGGTTCGGCCGCCGCGGCTCGAAGCCCTCGAGGCGCACCATGCGCAGCGCCTCCCGAACCCGCTGCCGCCGCTCCTCAGCGGGGACGCGCCGCACGTGCAGGCCGTAGGCGATGTTCTCCTCCACGCTCATGTGGGGGAAGAGGGCGTAGTCCTGGAAGACGGTGTTGACGTCGCGGTCGAAGGGCGGGACCGCGGTGACGTCGCGGCCGTGCAGCAGCACCCGTCCCGAGGTCGGCTGCTCGAAGCCCGCGATCATCCGCAGGGTAGTGGTCTTGCCGGACCCCGACGGGCCGAGCATCGAGAAGAACTCGCCGTCGGCGATCTCCAGGTCGATGCCATCCACGGCGGGCACCTCCCCGAAGCGCTTCACCAGGCGCTCGAGCCGGACGGCGGGAACGGCGTCCGACGCGGGAGCGCCTGCGGCGCCGGCGCCGGACCGCCTGGCGGTGAGCTCTTCGACGGCCACCTGACCTCATTGGGCTCGGACGGCGCCGGGCGGTCGGACCTTCCGACGACTCGAGCGGCACTGCCGAGGACGGCCGAACTTTGCGGCCCACCTCGGGATGATGTCAAGCAGATATCCGCAGCGTCGCGGTGGACTGGCCACCCATTCCGTAATCGCACGCGACGGCAACGGCGGAAACCGCGACTTCGGCCCGTGTACCCTCGGCCACCATGGATCCCGGCATCGTCTACGGACTGGGCGCCGCCGCCGCGTTCGGCACCGGCGACTTCGCGGGCGGCCTGGCCGCGCGTCGTGTCAGCGGCCTGGCGGTCTCGGCCGCCGCCCAGGCGGTCGGACTGGTGCTGCTGCTGGTCGCCGTGGCTTTCATCCGGCCGGAGGCACCGGCCATCGAGCCGCTCCTGCTGGGAGCTGCGGCCGGGGCATCGGGCGGCATCGGCCTGGCGGCCCTGTACCGCGGGCTGTCGCTGGGCAGCATGGGCGTGGTGACCGCCCTCTCCGGGGTCGGCTCCACCGCCGTGCCGCTGCTGGTCGGCGCGCTGCTGCTGGGCGACGCCATGAGCGGCCTGCAGCTCGTGGGCGTGATGGCGGCCATGGCGGCTGCGGCCGCAGCCAGCGGTGCGACCCGCAGCGGCGTCCGGCCCGAGGCAATCCGTCTCGCAGCCCTTGCCGCGCTGACCCTGGGGCTCTGGTTCGTCTTCCTGGACCTGGGCGCCGAGCACGACGAGCTGTGGGCGCTCGTCGCCAGCCGCGCATCCGCCGCGGTGCTGATCGGGGCACTGGCCGTGGCGCGCGGCGAGGCGGCGACCGTGGTCCGTGGCTGGCGGCTGGTGGCCGTGGCCGGGACGCTGGACGTGACGGGGAACGCGGCCTTCGTGCTCGCCCGCGGGGAGGTGCCGGTGGGTGTGGCGGCGGCATTGTCCGGCCTCTACCCCGTGGTGACCATGCTGCTGGCGCGGAGCGTGACCGGCGAGCGGCTGCCACTGCTGGCGCTCGCGGCGGTGGGCCTGGCGGTGACCGGGATCGTCCTCATCAGCATCGGCTGACGGCCGGCGTCAGGCCGGCCATCCGCCGCCGCAGGACGCACTGCGGGCGGGGTCGGACGCGTCGAGCGTCAGGACA
Source organism: Candidatus Zixiibacteriota bacterium (assembly GCA_035687145.1). Taxonomy (GTDB): domain Bacteria; phylum Chloroflexota; class Limnocylindria; order QHBO01; family QHBO01; genus DASRYM01. The sequence goes on from DASRYM010000100.1 coordinate 60,407, forward strand.
TGCAGGGCGCGGCCAGTCATGGCGGGGACCTCCTTGTGCTCGTGCGCCGCGACCGTCGCGGCGCGACGCCACAGGAGACCGCACGACCCCTTACCGGCCGCTTACCAATCGCTTATCAGCGGCGTCTTGCAGGCAAGGTTGATCGGTACAGCAGCACACCACGCGCGGGAGCCACTGTTCCCGATGCGTCTGACCGATGCACCGATGCACCCAACGCTGGAACGGCCCGGATCCGCGCCGCCCACGCGTCCAGCGTCCCGATGGATCGGACATCCGCCGCAGCAACCGGGGCCTGCCGCGCTCGCTGATCGACCTGACGATCAGCGGCTCCAGGTTGAGAAGCCAACGCTCGACCGGGCAGACCCGAGGAGACCGGGGCCACCGAGCGGAGCGGCCACGACGTCCGGCCAGGCACGATCGAGCGCGCCGTCAGCCGGGCTATCATGACCGCCCGGCCCGGGGAGGCGCCTGCGGCCGGTGACCCGCAGCTTGAGGCCCATCGCCCGGACATGACCTTCGATCGTGTTCCCATCGTGGAGTCGGCGCTGGACGAATACCTGCGCAGCGCCCAGCCGGTCGCCCAGCCGCTGGCCCCCGATGGGCCCATCAGGTTGGGCAGCGGGCTGAGCGCCCGCCGCGCCATCGGCCTCTTCGAGGACATGGTCGCCTCACGAGCCCTGGACGTGGCGGCCAGGGAGCTGAAGAAGACGAACCGCAGCTACTACACCATCGGCTCGGCCGGCCACGAGGCGAATGTCACCGTCGGCGCCCAGCTGCGGATCACCGACCCGGCCTTCCTCCACTATCGGTCCGGCGCGCTGATGATGGCCCGCGCCCGCCAGCTGCCGGGGAGCACGCCGGTCTTCGACACGCTGCTGGGGATCGTGGCCAGCCGCGAGGACCCGATCGCCCAGGGACGCCACAAGGTGTGGGGCAGCCGTCCGCTGTTGGTCCCGCCCCAGACCTCGACCATCGCCAGCCACCTGCCCAAGGCCATGGGCGCCGCCTTCAGCCTGGCCCGCGCTCGCCGCCTGGGGGTGGCGAGCGAGGTGCCCACGGACGCCATCGTGCTGTGCTCCTTCGGCGACGCCTCGGCCAACCACGCCACCGCCCTGTCGGCCATCAACACCGCCCGCTACGGGGTCCGCATCGGCCTGCCCATGCCGATCCTCTTCCTGTGCGAGGACAACGACACGGGGATCAGCGTCCCCACCCCGCCGGGCTGGATCGCCGACACCTTCGGCCGCATGGAGCACCTGCAGTACGTGGCGGCCGAGGGCGAGATCGACGAGATCTGGGACGCGGTGGCCGAGGCCGTGCGCTACGTGCGCGGAGCGCGGCGACCGGCCTTCCTGCACCTGAAGACGGTCCGGCTCTGGGGCCACGCCGGCAGCGACGCCGAGCATGCCTACCGCAGCCTGGAGGAGATCGCCGCCGTCGAGGCCCGCGACCCGCTGGTGCGCTTCGCCCGACGCCTGGTGGAGACCGGCGCCACCACGCCACAGACGCTGGCCGCCATCGTGGCCGACACCCGGGCGCGGGTCATGGCGGCCGCCGAGGAGGCATCGGTCCGGCCCAAGCTCGAGACCACCGCCGAGGTGATCGCCCCGCTGGCGCCCCACCACCCGGAGCGGGTTGCCATCCGCGCCGCCGGCCCGGTCCTTGACGAAGACCAGCGCCGCGCCATCTTCGGCGACACCCTGCCGGAAGGGGCGACCCACCCGAACGCCAGGACCCTGGCCGGCAACATCAACGCCGCCCTCGCCGACGAGCTGGCGCGCCGCCCGGAGCTCATCGTGTTCGGCGAGGACGTGGGTCGCAAGGGCGGGGTGTACGGCGTCACCAACGGCCTGCAGAAGCGGTTCGGGAGCGCCCGCGTCTTCGACACCCTGCTGGACGAGACCTCCATCCTGGGCATCGCCCAGGGCGCGGCGCACCTGGGCCTGCTCCCCATCCCCGAGATCCAGTACCTGGCCTACATCCACAACGCGCTGGACCAGATCCGCGGCGAGGCGGCCTCGCTGCAGTTCTTCAGCTCAGGCCAGTTCCGCAACCCGATGGTCGTGCGCCTTCCCGGCCTCGCCTACCAGAAGGGGTTCGGTGGCCACTTCCACAACGACAACAGCGTGGGCGCGCTGCGCGACATCCCGGGCCTGGTGCTGGCCGTGCCCGCCTTCGGCGACGACGCGGCCCGGATGCTGCGCGGCCTGGTCGCCATGGCCGCCGAGGACGGCCGGGTATGCGTCTTCCTGGAGCCGATCGCGCTCTACCACGAGAAGGACCTTGAGGCCGATGGCGACGGTGGCTGGCTGACGCAGTACCCGCCTCCCCCGGCGCACCTGCTGCCCGGCGAGGTCGGGGTCTACGAGCCCGACGACGGGGCCAGCCCGGACGTCCTGCTGGTCACCTACGCCAACGGGCTGCGGCTGTCGCTGCGGGCCGCACGCCGCCTGAGGCGAGAGCACGGGGTGGTGGCCCGCATCATCGACCTGCGCTGGCTGAACCCGCTCCCGGTCGAGGTGCTGCGCGAGCACGCCGGCAAGGTGGGCAACGTGCTGGTGGTCGACGAGTGTCGCGCCACCGGCGGCGGCGTGGCCGATGCGATCCTGGCCGACCTGGCCGAGCAGGGCATCGGGCTTCGGCTGGGATCGGTGCGCGCCGTGGACAGCTTCGTGCCGCTGGGACCTGCCACCGCGGCCGTCCTGGTGGGGGTGGACCACGTGATCGCCGGGGCGCTGGCGGCCGTGGGCCAACGCACGCGGCGGTGAGCATGGCGACCGAACGACGGCCTCGGGCGGTGATCGCCTGCCCGGGCCGCGGCTCCTACACCTCGGCCTCGCTGGGCAGCCTGCCGGCCGATGACCCGCTTGTCCGCCGCGCGGAGGAGCTGCGCGCCGGCTACGGCCTCGAGCCGCTGCTGGCGCTGGACGGCGCCGAGAGGTTCGACCCGCCCCGCCACCTGCGCCCGGCCAACGCCTCGCCGCTCATCCTGCTGGCCACCATGCTCGACGTCGAGCAGGCGCTGGCCGACCACGAGGTGGTGGCCGTCATCGGCAACTCCCTGGGCTGGTACACCGCGCTGGCCATCTCGGGGGCGCTGCCCTTCGATGACGCGTTTCGCCTGGTGCAGGAGATGGCCCTCCTCCAGGAGGAGCCGCTGCCGGAGGGCGGTCCCGGCGGCCAGCTCATCTACCCCCTGACCGATGCCGACTGGCGCCCGGACCCGGAGCTGCGCGCCGCCGTGGCCGACGCCCTGGCCGACGGCGACGGGGACGGCGACGGCGCGGTGTATGAGAGCATCGACCTGGGCGGCTACGCGGTGCTGGCCGGGGACGAGGCCGGCATCGCGCGGCTGACGCGCCGGCTGCCGCCGGTGCGCGTCGGCGAGCGCGCCTATCCCCTGCGGCTGGCCCTCCACGGCCCGTACCACACGCCGCTGGTGGCGCACGTCGCGGCCGCAGCGCGGGAGCGGCTGACGGACCTGTCCTGGCAGGCCCCGGCCTGGACCCTGATCGACGGCCGCGGCGCCCGCTGGACGCCGTGGTCCACGGACCCGCTGGCGCTGCGCGACTACACCCTGGGTGTGCAGGTCACCAGCCCCTACCGCTTCGCGACCAGCCTGCGGGTGGCCCTGCGCGAGTACGCGCCCGACGTGGTGGTGCTCCCCGGTCCGGGCAACACCCTGGGCGGGATCTGCGGCCAGGTGGTCGTCGCCGAGGGCTACCGCGGCATCCGCTCGCGGGCCGCCTTCGAGGCGGCGCAGCGCCAGGGCTCGCCGGTCGTCCTCTCCATGCGCCGATGACCAGGGCAGGACCGATGCCGGCGTCGCCCGCGACGCCGGACGGCGAGGTGCTGCTCACCACCACCGAGCCGATCGACCTGGTGCTCAGCCTGACGCCGCTGGCCCATGGCCGCGGCGACCCCACCATTCGCCTGGCGCGCGGTGAGGTGTGGCGCGCCACGCGGACCGTGGATGGGCCGGCAGCCGTGCACCTGCGGTCGGCACCCGGCGGAATCGCGGTCCGCGCCTGGGGGCCGGGCGCCGCCTGGGCCGTGGCCAACGCCGGGGACCTGGCCGGCCTCAACGACGATCCCCGCGCCCTGATGCCGCGGCACGCGGTGGTAGCCGAGCTCGCCCGCCGCTTCGCGGGCCTGCGCCTCCCGCGCAGCAACGCGCCGTTCGAGGCCCTGCTGCCGGCGATCTGCGAGCAGAAGATCACCGGGGCCGAGGCGCGGCGGGTGTATCGGTCCATCGTCCGCCGCTACGGCGAACCGGGGCCGGGGCCGGGCGGCCTGTGGCTGGC
>DASRYM010000101.1:0-42430 GCA_035687145.1 Candidatus Zixiibacteriota bacterium
ACCAGGGCCGCGGCATCGCCGAGGCGCTCGTCCTGCGCACCCTGGACGCCGCGTTGGCCGCGGGCTACACCGGCTGTGAGATGGGTTGGACGCTGGACGACAACGAGCGCATCAACCGTGCCATCCAGCGCGTCGGCGCCACTCGGTACAAGACCTACCGGATCTACGAGGGACCGATGTAGTCCGGCCCCGCTCGAGATCTGGGTTGCGCCAGCGCGGGGACGGGCTGGTACTGGCAACACACCGGCAGTCCTGGCCGTCTCACTGCCGTGACCCGACCGCTGTCGTGCGCCCTCCTCCTGGTGCTCGCAAGCTGCGGCCTTGCGGACTCGTCCGGACCGTGCGCACCGGTCGACATCGGCGGTGAGTGCTTCGAGCCGTCGGAGGAAGCATTCATCGATCACGCCCTCACCAGCGCAGGCGCATGGCCGCAGCTCGACGGAGTGGCGCTGACTGCTGAGCGCGTGATCGACGGCACCGAAGTCACGAACGACATCCGGACGTGGGTCGTACCTCTCATCGCCGATGGGAAGATGGTCGCGATCAGCCGCTTCATCCCGGTGGCTGAGAACCAGGTCAAGCTGGGTGAGGTGGCGCTGCTCGAGGAACCGCTGCCGCCGTTGCCCGTCGACCTCGGCGGCGAGTTCGTCATGTATGTCGACAGTCCGCACTGCGTCGACAACGCCGAGCTCCAGTGCCTCTTCAGCGAGCTCGCCTGGGCCGTGCGCCTCGACGATGGCCGCTTCCGGTTGCCGGACGGAGAGATCGTGGAGGACGTCGGCTGAGGACGATCACTTCATCGATCGGCCGCGCTCTCAGGGCACGACGTCGTCACCTTCGTGCTCGAGCACGTCCAACAGGTCGAGCGCAAGCGCCGATGCACTCGCCGCGGCGCATGCCGGTCGAGGCCAGCAGGCGGATGACGGCCGTGTCGCGGCGGGTCCTCGAACGAGGTGCCGGCGCAGGCGGCCAGCCGGCGCTGGAGCTCCTCGGCGCGCAGCGCCGGCGGCCGATCGTCGGGGACGGCAGGCGGGCGCATGCGGGCTATCGGCGAATCGTGGATCTCGTCCTCGTTCACCAACCAGCGGAAGACGTGCTGGAGGGACCGATAGACTGAGCGCGAAACGGTGGGCCGTTAGCTCAGCGGTAGAGCAGGGGACTTTTAAGTCACCCAACCCTATCCGCTGTGCTCGCAGCGTGAGAATCCGTGCGTAAATGGCCGAATCTCCTGCTGTATTAGAGCCTCGGCTTACAGCACAATAACGCGCAACAGCACATGACTCGCGAGTAGGGGACTTTCTCGATTCGAGAAGTTGACTTTCTCGTACCGAGAAACTATGGTCGCGTCGATATGCCGAATCTCGACGCCGAACAGTTGGCAAACGCGCTGACCGAGCTGGGTGACCTGCTGGCAAGCCGCGGTACGCCCTACGAAGTCGTCCTAATCGGTGGCGGCAATCTCATGCTGCGCGGCCTCATCGGCCGCACGACGACCAAGGACCTTGATCTTCTCGGCAAGCGAACAGCCGATGGCGTGGTGCCACTTCGACCACTGCCCGAGGACCTGACACGCGCTATCCGCGATGTCGCCGACACCCTCGGCCTCGAGCCGGACTGGATCAACCTCGGCCCCGATTCGCTGCTTGACCTAGGGCTCCCGACCGGATTCGAAGCTCGGCTCGAGCGTACTCAATATGGAGATGGTCTTGGAGTGTGGATGGCGGGTCGCTTCGACATGATCTGCTTCAAGCTCTACGCCGCCGTCGACCAAGGCACGCGAAGCCATCACTTCCAGGATCTCAATGATCTGCGGCCGACGCCCGATGAGCTGCTCGCGGCTGCAAGTTGGACGACGACGCATGATCCGTCGCCGGCCTTCCGAGGTCTGTTGGTCACGATCCTCGATGAGTTGGGAGTGGAGGATGCCGATGCTGCCCTCGGATAGCCTCCGGGAGGCCCTAGTTCAGCGTGCGTGGGCGCAATGGATCGCCCTCGGCGTCGCAGGCGTTGGCACGGCGGAACGGGAAGTCGTAGATCCGGAAGCGTTGGTAGCCCTCACTGCCGAGCTTGGGGACACGGACGCTCGCTTGCGAGACACCAGCATCGATTGGTGCATCGCCTACGGTCGATACGTCAACTCAACCCGGTTGCGCCACGTTCTCGACGAGATTGGCGCCAGCGCGGAGGCCATCGGTGAGTATGCCGGGACCGTCGCCGCCGCCGGTGGGCCACGATGGCCGATGGCGTCCAATCCGAGGCCCGAATTTCGAAGCAGGGGCAAGGCGCGGCTGCAGCACCTAGACACCACGCCGCGTCTGATCCTGCGGTTTCGAGCCGCCTTCGGCGTTACCGCCCGAGCCGATGTCCTAGCTGCACTGGTTCTGAGGCGGGGCATCGCGTTGACGATTTCTGATCTGGCTCGGGTGACGCGGTTCACTAAGCGCAATGTCGCACTGACAGTCGACTCGCTCGCCTTGGCAGGCCTTGTGGACTTGGAGACCGTCGGAAACGAGCAGCGTGCCTGGCTGCGGCGCGAAATCTTGCAGCCTTGGCTACCACCCCAAGGCGCTGAGCCGGTGAATTGGATCGATCGTTTTGCCGTTGGGCTGGCAACACTTCGGTTCTTGACGGCGCAGCAGTCAGCGAAACCGAATGTTCGAACCATTGAAGCACGCGCCCTCGTGCGAGAACTCGATACGAAGATCAGGCGCTCGCAACTTCCCCCACCTGACACACGAAGGCTCGGAGAATCCTTCAGCGAAGAGTTCTCCGATTGGCTGGTTCGCATGACGAAGGCGATTGGTACGGGAGCGCTCGCCACACATTGACCGTGGGCTGATGCTGGTTCAATCCCGAGCACGAGCATCGGGCCACCGCCGCGTAAGTCTAGGCGCGTACATGTGTCAACCTCAAGGCTGACGGCGACAACGCGTGAGCCTCGGGATTCGACGCGGGCAGGGAGGTCACGGTGCCTTGGCAGTTCCGTAAGCGCATCCGGCTCGGACCTGGGATACATCTCAACGTCGGCAAGAAGAGCGTCAGCCTGTCTGTTGGTGGCCGGTACGCGCGGACCAGCCTTAGCACCATGGGCCACGTGACTCAGACCCGCTCGTTGCCAGGTACGGGTCTCTATCACCGCGAACGAACACGCCTCTTCGGAAGCGGTAACGTACCGGTACGCGACATGACGCCCACCTCGCCTGGGGAGCCGCTCTACAGCGAAGCCATGGAGGCGTACCTCAACGGCGATTTCGACACCGCCTATCGTGGCTTCAGAGGCGCCCTAAAGAAGAAGATCGGCGCAGTCAGCGCAGACTTGTTTGCCGGCCTCTCCGCGTTCCAGCTCGGCCGCGTCCCTCACGCTATCCCCCATCTCGAGCGCGTCGTGGAAGCCGAGCAGGAACTTCCTGACGCTCTGATGGCGCTCTACGCGCCGTCGGACAAGGTGAGGCTGCGTGTCGAAGTCGCGGTGGTCGAGGGAATCTACCTGAGCCTTGAGCTGGACTCCTTGGCCGCGGCGCTGCTTCTCGCGGAGGCGTACATGTCATCGGTGGGAGCGTCGTCTGGCCATACGCCGACCACCACTCGGCCGAGCAACATCGCGACACCGAAGCGAAACGAGGACGAGTAGTGCTCGACGAGACGATGGCGCGTTTGCGCCTCGCCTTCGGCGAGCAGGCCCTCGTACATGAAGTCCTCGAGCAGTGCCTCGACCCGCCGCGAGCACTCGTCCTGGCTCGGAAGTGGTCCGAGATCCTCAGGCAAGGTGCCCTCTTTGCCGAGCCTCATGAGGACGAGATGCGCAAGCATTCCGGCTTTGCCCTCGTTGTCGGCAACGAAGGCATTAAGACGCGGCGCCATTGCCCGGACGGCATCTTCGATCGCTGAATCGGTGACGTTATCGGCAGCCAGCAGTCTCTCGCCGCGGTCTAACCGCGCCTGGAGTCGATCATCTGGCAATCGCTCTCCAACTGTCCTGCCGAGCTCCGCTAGGTAGTTCAAGCGGCTCTCATCCATTCCGTCCGAGGCATCCCACCGCACGCTCTGGCTGTCTCCTGCCACTGGAGTGTCTCGACCACGAGCGAGCCCGACACATGCGAGGAAGCGCCTCAGCACGATTGGATCCTCCATATTTGGCGGCGTGTTGGCGCCTTTGGTCGGTCAAGGCGTCGAGGCTCAATCGCGACCCGGTCGCGTGAAGTGAGTCTTCCGAAACAATGCCTGGGGCGGCTAGGCGACCATCGTACCGGGCGCGGCTTGCTGGACCCGTCGTCCGCTGCCTGCAGCGCCTAGAGCTCCCGGAAGGGCAATCAGCACGACCGCACCTTCAGCGCTGGCGCGTTCGGCGTCTATTCCGCCGCCTCGCCGACTGGTAGGCAAGCCTACTGAAGTACGCGCGGCGGGCCGCCTCTGCCCGTCTCTGCCGTTCTGGAGCCGCCAGGCGACGGTGCGGGTCGACCTCGCGCTCGAAGCGCTGGAAGAAGGCCGAACGCGCGGCCGCCGTCGTCTGTCGAGGGTCGTCGCGGGCGTGCATGGCGTACGCGCCGATCCGGGCGCGTAGCGAGCGCTCAGCGGGAGTGAGACCCGGGCGACGCGTGCCCTCGCGACTCACCGCAGCGCCTCGCTGACGTCCTCTCCCCCACCGGTGGCGAGGAGCTCGACCCACTCGTCCGAGCCGACCGGCGTTGGGCAACGGCGCGGCCGTGGATCATCGAGGACAGCGAGCAGCGGCCGCGGCTCACCCCGGCAGGCGACCGGGTTGGCTATGGCATCGGCGCCGGCCAGACGGAGCTCCGGCAGGACGACGCCCCAGCAGCGGCCGACCAGCTCCGGCCAGTGGTTCCAGCCGGTCGCGCGCCGCAGCCACTCGAGCCGGTCGCGCGAGGGGACGACGAACAGCACGTGCCAGCCGCGGCGAGCGCGGAGATGGAACGAATAGACGTCGAGCTTGCCGCGGATCACGGCAGACCGCTCGGTGCCCTCGTCGACCTCCACGCACAGGACGCCGGAGAACGGATCGGACTGGAGCGCGATGATCGAATCTGGACGGAACGACGGCCCCAGGATGCCGGCGGTCTGGGCTTCGGAGAGCGAGACCTGTACCAGCGGCTCCATGCCGTGGGCGGTCTCCCGCTCCTCCGACCAGCCGATGAGCGAAGCCGTCACCCAGATGATGTCCAGCGAGTGGCGCAGGTGTGCGGCAGATGCCACGCGCGGGTCGACGGCTCTCAGGCGGGAGCGGCCGAGGCGTGAGAGGCGGTAGGCCATCGGGATCCCTCCGTGCTCAGGCATCAGCGGCGTGCGCTCGAGCAGGCCCATGCGCCAGAGCCGGCGGAGGCGACGTTGGGCCGATCGCAGCGACGGGTGGACGAGGACGGCGAGCTGGTCGGCGGTGGCCGCTTCGTATCGGTCCAGCACGCGCAGGCAGGCTCGGTCGCGGATGGGCAGCAGGCCGATGTCCATCGCAGCCGGAGCGCGCTCGGGCCAGGTGCGGAAGAGGGCGCTCATCTAGGTGAGTTGCAGCGAACGATTGCGCGATCCGAGCACGAAAGAGCGTCGTTGGACCGACGCGGGTGGGCATGGTCGCACGACAGTCCGACGTCACTTCGGATCGGTCGGTCCGAGCCGCGGCGAGCCATCCGTCGGAGGCTCCACGGAGCCGCCGGCGCGACGGCGGACCTCCGTCTCGACCTGATCCAGCGGCCGGGCGTCGCGGGCGTCCGAGGCGCGGATCAGGGCCTCGGCCACCCGAGGATCGCCGGACAGGGGCGGGCAGACCATGCCGCCGAAGACGCCGGCGCGGCCGTCGGGCCCGGTCATGCGGATCACCATCTCGTGCTGCCGCATCCCGAGCAGGTCGTCGGGCGTCAGCGGCGCGACCAGGCGGCGCAGAGCCTGGACGTCATCGGCACCGGGCGACAGCAGGGCCAGCACGCCGGCGTTGGTTAGCACCGAGTCGCGCAGGCGGACGCCCAGCCCGGCCAGCGACTGCGCGGCGGTCACCAGCAGCAGGCCGAACTTGCGGCCCTCGTCGTGGATCTTCTCCAGGGCACGGGTGTCGAAGGTCGGCACCTCGTCGACGATCAGCAGGTGCGGGCGACGGGACTCTCGCGGCGTCCCCTGGCGACCCACCGCGTCGATGTAGTAGCGGCTGATGAGCATTGCGCCGAAGAGGCGAGCGTTGTCGCCGCCGACGCGCGAGAGGTCAACCACCAGCAGGTCGCCGGCGTCCATGATCTGCCGCGGCCGGATGGTCGAGGCGCCCTGGCCGACGACGTTGCGGATCGAGTGGTACGAGACGAACGCGCCGAGCTTGTTGAGGACCGCCTTGATCGAGGTGTCGCGCTCGCGGCTGGCGCCCGACGGCCACTCGTTGCGCCAGAAGTTGGCGAGCATCGGGTCGTCGAGGCTGTGGGTGTAGCGCTCCCGGAAGTCGTCATCGGTGAGAACGCGAATGAGCTCGATGACCGTCTGTGGCTTGGGCTGCGCCAGCATCGTCAGCAGCGCGTGGCGCAGGTAGTGCTGCATCTTCGGGCCGGTGTAGTCGGGCCACAGGTCGTGGAAAAGGACGACGAACTCGCTGGCGACGAGCTGTGGCTCGGCGCTCCCCGTGCGCTCCAGGAAGTTGAAGCCGCGCGGATGATCCCTGTCCCCGAGGCGCAGGACGTGAACCCGATCAGCGTGGCGCGGCGGGATGCGGGCGAGGATGTCGGTGGCCAGGTCGCCGTGCGGGTCGATCACCGTGGCACCCACCGGCGTGTCGAGCACGCCCAGCGCCAGGCTCATCAGCAGCGTGCTCTTGCCCGAGCCGGTGGCACCGATGACGGCCATGTGCCGTGCCAGCGCGTCGAGCGGCAGGCGCAGCGGGCCGTCGCGCGACTCGCCGATCGTCAGCGCCGCGCCGTTGCCGGCGGCGATGCGCGGCGGCGGCGCGACGAGCGGCCGATGACGCGGCAGCCCGGCCTGGTCGAAGCCGGCGTCGGGCAGGTACCACAGCTGCGCCAGCTCCCAGTCGCCGAGCCAGAAGCGAGGCGGCTGGCCGACCGCGCCATCGCGGACGCGCCACTCGATCGACTGGAGCTCGTCGCCCAGCAGGCTGGTGAAGCTCTGGAGCCGATGCAGCAGGGCCCGCGCACTGGCGACGTCGGTGCCGGCGACCTCGAGGACCAGGCCAACCTCGAAGCCGGACTTCGCAGCCCGCTTGCGGCGACGGGCCTCGCGCTCGTCGTCGGACAGCTCGATCGGCTTCGGATCTGCCGAGCCGTATTCGCGTTGGAAGATCGTGTCGAGCAGGGCTTCGCCGACGATGGCACCCATCGACTTGCTCTTGCGCTCGGGGTAGAGCGCGTTGTGCCAGCGCTGGGGAGCGATCGGCCGTACGACGGTCCGGAGGCGAACCTCGGCGCCGTCGGCGTCTGCGGCGAGCATGGTGGCCAGGTGGTTGAGCGCGGCGCCGCCCGCCGTCTCGGGCGTGCCGAGCGGCCAGTGCGACGGCGCGGTCAGGCGGCCGATGGCGCTGACGACCGCGGGCGCATCCCTGACCGGCAGCCGGCGGATCTCGGTGTCGGGGTAGAGCGAGCCGAGCGCGTGTTGCGCGATCACGGCCATCTGGCGACCGCCCTGGAACTGCCAGACCAGTTCGCCGTCGCGCCACACGCAGCGCAGCTCGAAGGTCGGCCAGCCCTTGCCGCCACGATCGTCACCGAGCCGATGTGGGACGGCCAGCGCCCGGATCAGCTCGCGCGGCGTGGCATCGTCCTTGGCCGGGTGGCCGGGCGCCACGATCTCGAAGCGCTCCTGCTCTCCCGCCACCGTCGCGTCGTAGCGCAACTGTCGCCATCGACCGATGAGCCGAGGCAGCAACCAGACGACAAGGATGCCGCCGCCGACCACCAGCGGTCCGAAGATGAAGAGTTCGAGGGGGAACGGAAACGGAACAGCCATGGCGCAGGTGCCTGTGAGTTAGGCGATCTCCGAATCCGCAGGCGCCGACTCCTCAGCCGGCGCACTTTCGGCACGTGCAGCGGCGGCACGATAGGCGTTGACCCAGGCGACGATCTTGTCCTCTCCCCAGTCCTCGTCCTCGTCCTCGTCCGCGTCCCCTTCGTCGATCTCATAGACCGTCCGCAGGTCGAGGCCGGCGGCACGGAACCATGCGACGATCCGGCGCAGGTCGAGGAGACGCCTGTACTCCTCGATTCGGATGATCGAAACGACGAGCTCTCCGCCACTGGCCATGAGCCACATCTGTCCTTTGTCCTGAACCTCGGCGAGGATCTCAGCCATTCGTGCTCTCGCCTCGCTGACGCTGCCTCCCCGAACGCGCCCCACGATGTCGTGGCGTTGCCTGTAGAGACCCTCGAGCTCCTGCTTCGAGTACTCCCTCTCGCCGCGAACGAGTGATGCCAGCTCCGACGAGCCCCGTGCTAGTTCGGGGTAGATCCCCAATCCGTGGAGCGTTGCCAGGCTGAACTCGACGTTCTCCCATCGCACGACCTCGGCGTGGCTGAGCATCACCGCGATTGGCTGGCTGTTGCTGAGCACCATGTAGGGTTGCCCGTTCCTGACCTCTTCCACGACCTTCCGGATGTTGTCGCGGAGCTCGCGGACTCCGATCTGCTTCGGCGTTCGATTGATCGACATCGGTGGAACCTCTCTCGATGACGCCTGAGTCCTGCATGAGGGGTGAAACTGGATGAATCAGTGCCGTTGGCCGGCCATACCAGGTCAGCACGATCGGCTCGGCGGTCGCCCGTCGCAGCCAACGGCCCGCTCGCGGACGGAACGCGCTGATGGAGACCGTTGGGCAGGTATCGATCCCGGTGGACGCGGGTTCCACGATGAGCGTGCGCTTGGAGACGCAGAGGAAGATCTCCTCGCCGGCCGCCACCCTAGCTAGGTAGTCCGGCAGACCATCACGGAACGCATGGATACCCGCGCAATAGACCATGTCGTCAGGCTACCGGTCGTCATTGCGAAGTCAATACGCATTCGGGACAACATTCGGGACAATGTTCGGGCGTATTGCGGGCGAGTCATGCCGATGATCCTTGACGCGGACCGATGTCAGACGTCTTCTGGGCGGCGGCTATGCGTTTGGTGCCGCCGGGTGCTCCTGTAAGAACCGCTGAATCCGCTGGTCGTACCAGTGATCCCAGATCCCGAAGAACTGCTCCCGAGCGGCGGCATCCAACCAGCGCAAAGAGTCCGCCAAGCCGTCGTCAGTAAGAGGCGCAACGGTTGCGCGCACTTCACCGTCCTCGATGAGGCGGACAACAATCGGCTCGGTCCGATACTCATGGAATGCGGCGAAGCTCGGGTAGACATTCCCCCATCGGGCGCCGGTGGCCATGTACGCCAATCCGGCTAACGCATCGAACTGACAAGCACTCTCCAAGATCGCATCCGACCCACTTGGCTGATCCGGACGAAGGGGCTCGAGGCGGTTCGCATCCTCTACGGCCAAGCTGATGATCGACATTGGTACCTGCCGACCGTTCTCGGTGCGAGTCAGGAGGTCTGCTCGCGCTGCGTGGGTGAGCGCATAGCGAATCCACGTTCGGTGAAGGGTCGCAGGTTGATTCGGTTCGCCGGGCCGCAGTGCAAGGTCCCTAGCGTATTGCCATCTTTCGGCACGCACTGCGTACGCGCCCAACGCTACGACCCGGCGTGCGATGTCTAGCCAGACCTTCTGGGCCGCCAAGCCACGAGTACCGGTCTGCGCGAATCGGTCGTGGCCCGCCTCATATGCCGACCAAAACGCTGCCAATGACTCCCGAACCAGCCAGTCAAGATTGAGCGTCAGGCCGTAGGCCGCCACGCATGCGATGCGATCCAGGATGTCGTTCAGCTGTCTGGCGTCGTCGGCGGCAATGAGGTCCGCGGCAACGCTCTTCGTTCGTGCGAGCAGGAGCCGCAGCGGGACGTTGGTGCCCCTGGCAAGCAGCTCTTCGACCAGACTGATGAAGTCCTGGATCGGCAGATCCCATGCGGGTGACCGCGGTGGCGGCGAGGCGGTTGGGCCGCTCACGGAGGTCACGTCGGATGCCCATTCTCGACGCACCCTCGCACGCTCCTGCTCAATGAACCGGAGGCGCAGTCGCTCCATATCCCGTGGATCCGCCCGGACGCTGGCACTGCCTCGCCGAACGTAGACATCCCCCTGTCTGAAGACGGTCTGTTGTCCACGGGGTGGGTCGTCGTACTGGCCATCAGCAGCGAAGATGGCGAAGCCGAGAGGATGCGGGCTCACCCACACCACTGCGACCATGACCCCATCGATGAGATGAACCGCCGTTCGCAGATCGACATCTGGCAGGTACCGGCGGATGCGACCCCGTAGTCTTGCCTCGTCCCACTGCGGTGCGTCAGCATCTGGGATTCCGGCTGCGAGCTCACCGCTGTCCGTGGCGCCGACCAAGATGTGGCCGCCTTCGGCGGACATCGCTCCGAGATCCTTGGCAAGCTCCACGAGATCGCGTTGTCGCGTGAGATTCAGGGTTTCCTTGTAGTCCAGCCCCTCATACTCGTGTTGTTCGGCGAGCAGTTCACGCACCCGCTCAATGTCGAGGCGCGGTCTGGTATCCACCGGCCCAGCGTAGCGAAGGCAAGCTGCTGACTGGCCTGATCCGTCGCCGACCACCCATATTTGCGGCAGGCGCGGGTTTCGGCCGCGTGGGCAACGAGTCTGCCGAGCCGCACCACCTTCGGCACATCCTCGGTAGCATCGAGCACATGCCCCGACGCAACGCTGACGACAATCTCGCCGCCGAGAACTACCCCACCGTCAATCGCGCCTACTACGCCGCTGAGCCCGCCGACTACTTCCAGGAGCGTTTCGACAACCTACTGCTTACCGGCGGGGGGCAGGAGGCGAGGGCAGAAGCCATCCGCAAGGGCGGTTCATTCGGCGCATTGAAATTCGGTGAGGCGACGGGAAAGCCGGATGCTGCAGAGCCCGAAGCGGGCAGTGGAAAATCAGCAGAGCACTTCGTCTTAGCTGAGAGCGAGATTCTCGCGCACCACGTCGGCGAGACGTTGCTGCGCCTGTACCTAGCGCACGAAAGCCTCCCGGCCTGCCCGGCGCTAGAGATGGCCCGAGTCCGCGGGCCCGCGAGGTTCCGGCATATGGTTCGTTCGCGCTTCGTCGAAAGTCCGTATGACGGCCATGAATTCCGCACGTCGGTCTCGCAGATCTTCCAGCTCGTTGCCGATCCCGCAGGCTTGCGCCCGACGCCCGACAAGGAGATGTGGTGGGCCAGCGTCGAGAACATCGAGCTATTCCTGCGCCACTTCGCCACCCAGTTCCTCGACTCTGGCCTCTACAGCAGCGCCAAGCACGGGATGGCGCTGACGCCCACCGAATTTGGGTTCGCTTACGGCGAAAGCGCACTCACGCGTCATCGTGGCCCAGCGATCTTTCATCTCGAGCAGAGACCGGACAGCCGGACGGGCAACCCGCGATGGTTCACCACCTACCGCTGGGTCCGTCCCGATCAACAGGCGGCCATGACGTTCATGGGAATCAAGCTCATCCGGAGCCTCTGGCGTATGGCCAGGATCCGCTACACCGAGAAAGTTGTGCGCGGCGCCGAATTCTTCTTCTTCGACAAGCCTCGGTTCGATCAGCTACTGGCAACGGGAAGCGATACCGGCGTCACATGGACTGCCATGTCGATGGAGATGCTCTACTGGGCCGACTCCGACGCCTCCGCACCGGAAGAGAGCTGAGCGGTCTTCGCGGGGCCCTGGCCAGGCGAGCGCGGCGGCCATCAGCTCGACCAATCGGGCCGTTGGGCCCTGGCGCCCGATTGGTACCCTTCGAACACGGAATGCCCACCGGGACGGAGGGGAACGCATTTGGCACGAGCGAGGCGCGCGGCTGCGCGCAACAACGGGCGGGGTGATCTCGGCTTCGAGGCCACGCTGTGGCAAGCGGCCGACAAGCTGCGCGGCAACCTCGACTCGGCCGAGTACAAGCACGTCGTCCTCGGGCTGATCTTCCTCAAGTACATCTCTGATGCCTTCGATGAAGCGCGCGCCGAGATCGTCAAGGATCCCGAAGGCGATCCCGAGGACCGCGACGAGTACGCCAGCCGCAACGTCTTCTGGGTCCCGCCCGCCGCCCGCTGGGAGTTCCTCCAGGCCAAGGCTAAGGATCCCGACGTCGGCAAGCTGCTCGACGACGCGATGGACGCCATCGAGCACGACAACCCGCGGCTGAAGAGCGTCCTGCCCAAGGATTACGGCCGTCCGGCCCTCGACAAGCGCCGCCTCGGCGAGCTGATCGACCTCATCGGCACCGTGGGCCTGGGCAGTGCGGAGAATCGGTCGAAGGACATCATCGGCCGCGTCTACGAGTACTTCCTCGGCCGGTTCGCCTCGGCCGAGGGCAAGAAGGGCGGCGAGTTCTACACGCCGCGGCCGGTCGTCCGCCTCCTGGTTGAGATGCTCGCCCCGCAGCCGCGCTCGCGGATCTACGACCCGTGCTGCGGCTCAGGCGGGATGTTCGTCCAGAGCGAACGCTTCATCGAGGAGCATGGCGGCCGCAAGGGCGACATCTCGATCTTCGGCCAGGAGCTGAACTGGACGACGTGGCGGCTGTGCCAGATGAACCTCGCCATCCGCGGCATTGAGGCCCGGATCGAACAGGGCGACACCTTCCACGCCGACAAGCTGCCCGACCTGAAGGCTGACTACGTCCTCGCCAATCCACCGTTCAACGTCAGCGACTGGGGCGGCCAGCAGCTCCGCGACGACGTGCGCTGGCAGTTCGGCGTGCCGCCCGCCGGCAACGCGAACTTCGCCTGGGTCCAGCACTTCATCCACCACCTGGCGCCGCACGGCACCGCCGGCTTCGTGCTGGCCAACGGCAGCATGAGCAGCAACCAGTCGGGCGAGGGCGAGATCCGCAAGGCGATCATCGAGGCCGATCTCGTGGACTGCATGGTCGCCCTGCCCGGCCAGCTCTTCTACTCGACCCAGATCCCGGTCTGCCTCTGGTTCCTGGCGCGCGACAAGTCGAACGGGCGCTTCCGCGACCGGCGCGGCGAGACGCTGTTCATCGACGCCCGCCAGCTCGGCACCATGGTCGACCGCACCCACCGCGAACTGACCGATGGCGACATCGCCCGCATCGCCGGCGCCTACCACGCCTGGCGCGGCGATCCTGGAGCCGATGCATATGCCGATGTCCCCGGCTTCTGCAAGGCCGCGACGACCGATGAGATCGCGCGACACGGCTACGTCCTCACGCCGGGCCGCTACGTCGGTGCCGCAGCTCTCGAGGATGACGGCGAGCCCTTCGACGAGAAGATGCACAGGCTTGTTGCGATGCTCCGCGAGCAACAGACCCAGTCTCACGCCCTGGATTCTGCAATCGTCGAAGGCCTGCGGAGACTCGGATATGGCGAATAGATGGGCCCTGAGGCGCCTCGCCGATCTTGCCTCGTTGCACGGTGAACAACTGGATCCAGCCAAGCATGCTGACAAGGTTTTTCAGCTCTATAGCATTCCGGCATTCGACCAGACGCGGCGTCCCGATAAGGCGAAGGGGTCGGCCATCGGGAGCAACAAGTTCACGGTTCCAGCAGATGCAGTACTCGTCTCGAAGCTCAACCCCCGCATTCCCAGAGTGTGGGAGCCAGACATTGGCAACGCTGAGGAGTCTTTGGCTTCCACGGAGTTCCTTGTCCTGCGCCCGAAACCTGGCATCAGTGCCCGCTTCCTTCGATACCTCTGCCTCTCGCCGGCGGTTCGATCTGAACTCCAGGCGCGGGCGACGGGGACGTCCGGCAGTCATCAACGTGTTCGGCCGGAAGATGCTCTGGCGATTGAGGTATTAGTCCCGCTTGACGCCAACGAGCAGATAGCCATCGCGCGAATCCTGGGCGCGCTCGACGACAAGATCGAGTTGAACCGTCGGATGAGCGAGACGCTCGAAGCGATCGCGCGGGCTCTTTTCAAGTCGTGGTTCGTCGACTTCGATCCCGTCCGCGCCAAGGCCGAAGGTCGCGACCCGGGCCTGCCCGAGCCGATCGCCGATCTCTTCCCCGACCGCTTCGAGGACTCCGAGCTTGGCATGATCCCGGCGGGATGGGTGATCGGGCCGGTCGGCACCCTCGCCGAGCTGGCCATAGGTGGCGATTGGGGAAGGGATCGGCCTCTCGATGGCGACGTCGAGGTGAGATGTCTGCGCGGAGTGGACATTGACCTGCTTCGGCGCACGGGTTGGTCTGATGCCCCCAAGCGCTACGTATCCAGGGCCAGCTATGAGAAGCGGAGGCCAAAGCCTACGGACGTACTTGTGGAGGGCTCAGGCCAGTGTGGCCGTTCACTGGCTTCCTCCGAGGCACTGACGGGGGTGTTCTTGGAGCCGATCATCTACTCGAACTTCTGCAAACGGCTCGTCACACCGTCTCCCGACCACGCCCTATACCTCGAGTATGTGCTGAACGATCTGGTCGCGAGTGGCGAAATGACGAATTTTGTAACCGGGACGGCAATGCCAAACCTCGACCACCATGGACTTCTCAAGGGCTCGATGATCGTCCTCCCCCCGACGCCAGTCCTCGTCCAATTCGGACGCTTCGCCGAAGTGGTTCGCAGCCGACTATTCTCGCCGGAGTCCCGGACTCTTGCGGAGATCCGCGATGCGCTCCTGCCCAAGCTCATCTCAGGCGAGCTACGTGTGCCCCAAGCCGAACGTTTGCTCGAAGCGGCGCCGGCGTGACGATCGGGGTCACTGAATCGACCGTTGAGGAGGCGGCGCTCGACTGGCTCGATCAGGTCGGCTGGAAGCACCAGTACGGACCTTCCATCGCTCCGGGTGAACCCTGGGCTGAGCGCGAGAGCTGGGACCAGGTGGTCCTGGTTGGCCGGCTCACCGATGCCATCGCCCGCCTGAACCCAACCGTTCCGGCCTCAGCCCGCGAAGAAGCGCTGCGTCGCGTGCTGCGTCTGGACGCCCCGACACCCATCGGTCGCAATCGGCTCTTCCATCGGTACCTGGCCGATGGCGTCGAGGTCGAGTACGCCGCGGGCGACGGGCGCATCGCGGGAGAGCGGATCCGCCTGATCGACTTCGAGCGGCCGGCGTCCAACGACTTCGTCGCGATCAGCCAGTTCACCATCATCGAAGGCGGCGAGAATCGGCGGCCAGACGTCATCCTCTTCGTCAACGGGCTGCCGCTGGTCCTACTGGAGCTCAAGGATCCGACGACCGAGTCGGCCGACATCTGGTCGGCGTTCAACCAGCTCCAGACGTACAAGACGAAGATCCCGACGATCTTCGGCTACAACGAGCTGCTGATCGCCTCGAACGGGGTCGAGGCTCGCTTCGGCTCATTGACATCGGGGCGCGAGTGGTTCATGCGCTGGCGGACCATCGACGGCGTCGAGATCGCACCGGCCAACCGCTCCGAGCTGGAGGTCCTGATTCGCGGGTTGCTGACTCCCGAGCGCCTGCTGCCCTACCTGCGCCACTTCGTCGCCTACGAGGACGAGCCCGGCGGCGTCGCGAAGAAGCTCGCCGGCTATCACCAGTTCTTCGCCGTCAATCGCGCGGTCGAGGCAACTGTCGCCGCCAGCCGGCCCGACGGCGACAAGCGCGCCGGCGTGGTCTGGCACACCCAGGGCTCGGGCAAGAGCCTGACGATGGCCTACTTCGCTGGCCGGCTGGTGCTCGAGCCGGCGCTGGAGAACCCAACCCTCGTCGTCATCACGGACCGCAACGACCTCGACGACCAGCTGTTCGGCACCTTCGCCCGCACCGCCGAGCTGCTGCGCCAGGAGCCGGTGCAGGCCGAGTCGAGCGCGCATCTGAAGCGCCTGCTGTCGGTGGCGGCCGGCGGTGTGGTGTTCACCACCATCCAGAAGTTCCTGCCCGACGAGGGCGGCGGGCGGTTCCCGCGCCTGACCGATCGGCGCAACGTGGTGGTCATCGCCGACGAAGCGCACCGCAGCCAGTACGACTTCATCGATGGCTTCGCCCGCAACATCCGCGACGCGCTGCCGAACGCGACCTTCATCGGCTTCACCGGCACGCCGATTGAGCTGGCCGACCGCAGCACGCCGGCAGTGTTCGGCGACTACATCGACATCTACGACGTGGCGCGCGCGGTCGACGATGGCGCCACGGTCCCGATCTACTACGAGAGCCGCCTCGCCAAGCTCGACCTGCCCGACGACGAGAAGCCCCGCGTCGACGCTGAGTTCGAGGAGGTCACCGAGGGCGAAGAGGTCACGCTCAAGGAGCGGATCAAGTCGAAGTGGGCGGCGCTCGAGGCGCTGGTCGGGACCGACAAGCGCCTGGCGCTGGTGGCCGCCGACCTGGTGGAGCACTTCGAACGGCGCCTCGAGAGCCTCGAGGGCAAGGCGATGATCGTCTGCATGAGCCGGCGCATCGCCGTCGACCTGTACAACGAGCTCATCAAGCTACGACCCTCCTGGCATGGCGCGACCGATGCCGAGGGCTCGCTCAAGGTGGTGATGACCGGCTCGGCGTCCGACCCGCTGCCGTGGCAGCCGCACATCCGCAACAAGAGCCGCCGCGAGGCGCTCGCCCGTCGCTTCCGCGACCCCGATGATCCGTTCCGGATCGTCATCGTCCGCGACATGTGGCTGACCGGCTTCGACGCGCCTTCGCTCCACACCATGTACCTCGACAAGCCGATGCGCGGGCACGGCCTCATGCAGGCCATCGCGCGGGTCAACCGCGTCTTCCGCGACAAGCCCGGGGGCCTGGTGGTCGACTACCTCGGAGTGGCCGATCAGCTTAAGCAGGCGATGGCCACCTACGCGGCCAGCGGTGGCAAGGGCACCACCGCCATCGACCAGGAGCAGGCGGTTGCGGTCTTCCGCGAGAAGTACGAGGTCGTCGCCGCGCTCTTCCACGGCTTCGACCGTTCCAAGTTCTTCAGCGGCACGCCCACCGAACGGCTGTCGGTTCTGCCGGCCGCCCTGGAGCACGTCCTCGCCCAGCCAGACGGCCGCGAGCGACTGCTCGCCAGCGTGGCTGCCCTGTCGAAGGCCTTCGCGCTCGCCGTGCCCAACGAGGAGGCGCTGGCACGCCGCGACGAGGTGGCCTTCTTCCAGGCGGTCCGCGCGGCGTTGCCGAAGGGACCGGTCGAGGGGCGTCGCGGCCCGGCCGAGATCGAGCACGCCGTGCGCCAGATCGTGGCCGGCGCGATCGTCAGTGAGGAGGTCATCGACGTCTTCCAGGCCGCCGGCCTACCGAAGCCGGACATCTCGATCCTGTCCGAGGAGTTCCTCGCCGAGGTTCGTGAGCTGCCGCAGAAGAACCTGGCGGTCGAGCTCCTGCGCAAGCTCCTGACCGATGAGATACGGACGCGTTCGCGGCGCAATCTCGTCGAGTCGCGGGCCTTCTCGGAGATGCTCGAACGGTCGCTGCGCAAGTACCAGAACCGGGCGATCGAGACGGCGGCGGTCATCGAGGAGCTGATCGAGCTCGCCAAGGAAATCCGCGAGGCGCAGGACCGCGGCGTGCGGCTCGGTCTGACCGATGACGAACTCGCCTTCTACGACGCACTCGAGACGAACGACAGTGCCGTGGCCGTGCTTGGCGATGAAACGCTTCGGACGATCGCTCGCGAGCTGGTGGCTACAGTGCGTCGCAACACAACCATCGACTGGGCTGAGAAGGAGAGCGTCCGGGCGAAGCTCCGCCTCATGGTCAAACGCGTTCTGCGGCGCTATGGCTATCCGCCGGACAAGCAGGAGAAGGCGACCCGCACTGTGCTTGAACAGGCGGAGACACTCTCAGCGACCTGGGGCATTGAGCCCCCGCCCGATCAGGTGGGTCTCGTCCAAGACATCGAGTACGTGGTGAGCCCACCCGGCCTTGCCGGCATGCGCGCGGTTGCTGAGCAGACGGAGCGGCCAACAGGAGAGCTTGGAAGCAAGGACGCTGAGAGTCCGCCCGCCAAGCCTACGGGATGATCGGACCGGGGAGGACGACCGGAGCGGGACCTCCCGGTGGCGTGCCAGGTGGCGGCGCGCCAACGGGTATCTGGATCGAAATCGTTTGCGAGAGCTGAACCCAGGCACGCCCTAGTTGATTCTCGACGATCTTCGCCGCCGGTCCCTGGAAGGTGTGGATCGTAGCGTGATGGACACTGAGAACCGCGTCTTGGAGGGCCTTGTCGTCCTCCAGGTCGCTGATCTTTAGGCCCTGTGCCCTCGCCTGGTCGCGGCTGATGCCGAGGGCGTGTGATGTGCTAGCGCCATAGTCGGCAAACCACTGGGCAATCTTCGCGGCCTTCTCGTTTCGGTTTCGGGCTCGCCTGAGCATATAGGCCGAAAGCCACTGTTGGACCAGCTGGCGCGCGAGCTCCTCAGCGCGCTCACATTGACGCAGGAGCGATGGACCGTACTGTTGAAGGATCGGGACCCAGGCCCCAAGCAGAGAAGGATCGCCGGCTATCTCCGACTTGGCCTGTTCGAATTGCTCGAGGATGGAGCGTGCTGGGTACTGGCCCTGAGGTGTCACCATTTGCGGATCAATGGGACCAAGCTGTGAATGGCGGCCCATAACGATCTCGTCGGCGGCGAGTGCCCACATAGTGGCAGCCGACATCGCAGCGAGGGGCACAAAGACCCGGATGTCCGTGTACTTGCTCCGCAGATAGCGCACGAGCGAGGCGGTAGCTTCGGGGCTGCCCCCGGGACTGTGAAGGATGAGGTCGAGTCCCGGACCGTGGAGGTCCTTGTTGACCTCCATCATGGCCTGCATGTCCTCGAGGACGATCGAGACGTTGGGCTTCCCCGCGGTCCCCATCCAGTCGGTGTAGTAGAGAATCGTATCGCGCTGCGTTCGTGCGTGTAGCTGAGTCAGGTACTTACGCCGAATGGCGTCCCAATCAGGAACGCCATTCCGTTGCTGCGCGGAGAGCTGGATCTCCTGGAGGATCTCCCCCCACGTCGGCATAGCACGCTTACCGCGATCTGACTACCAGATTGCCCCCAGTTCCGTACTTGATTGCGGGCAGGTCGCTTCTGATCGAGCCACCATACCGCGCCAGTCTCCCATATGCCTCGATGGCCTCGGCAACGCCGGGTTGCTTGGCGGCTTCCTTCATCAAGCGCTTTTGTTCCTGCTGTAGGGAGGCGGCTCGCTTCGCGGACGACTGAGTGGTCGGCTTGGCCATCAGTGAAGGCCCCCGTCTGCATGCTCGGGCACGAACATCATACCTCTAGCTTCGTAGTCGCCTATAGGCCTCATGAGCGCGCTCGTCGGCGGCGGAGGCGCCGTAGCGGGTGAGCATCTCGCGGCTCTTCCAGCCGGCGAGGCGCATGAGGTCGCCTTCTGTGCCGCCGTCGGCCAGCCACTGGTGAGCGAAGGTGTGGCGGAACAGGTGGGGGTGGAGCTTGGGCATGCCGGCAAGGCGACCGCGGCGGCGGAGGATCTGGGCCAGGCCGGTATCGGTCAGGCGGCCCCGCTTGCCGAGCCACAGCCAGGGCGAGTCGGCGTCGAAGTGCAGCTTGCGGACGCGGAGGTATCGGTCCAGGGCGCGACTGGTCTGGCGGTCGAAGGGGCAGGCCCGCGGGCGGCGGCCCTTGCCGAGGACCAGCGCCACCTCGTGGTCGAAGTCGACGTCCTCGACCCGCAGCCCGATGCACTCGCCGCGGCGCATGCCGGTAGAGGCCAGCAGGCGGATGATGGCGGTGTCGCGCCGCTCCTCGAACGACGTGCCGGCGCAAGCGGCCAGCAGGCGCTCGAGCTCCTCGGCGCGCAGCACCGGCGGTGGATCGTCCGGGACCGCCGGTGGGCGCATGCGGGCCATCGGCGACTCACGGATCTCGTCCTCGTTCACCAGCCAGCGGAAGACCTGCTGGAGGGACCGATAGCGGTTGGCCACCGTCGCCGGCCGATGGCCGGAGTCCTGGAGCGCCACCAGGAAGGCCTCGATGTGCTCGCGGCGGATGGCCGAGACCTCGGAAGGCATACCCTGCTGTACCAGAAACGAATTGAGCTGATTGAGCGCCTTCACGTAGGTGGCCACCGTGGAAGCGGCAAGATTCTCTGCTCTAAGATGGCGCGTGAAGGAGCCGACCGCATCGGCCAGATCGAGGGTCCCGGGAGCGTGGGAAACGGGTTTGGAGGGCATCTGACAGCAGGGGATTCGGCGGGTTTGGTCGTCGGAAAACTGACCGAATCATGTGCTGTAACAGCGGTGTGGTCAAGCCCTCATCGAATCATGTGCTCTAACTGAGCACGAAACGGTGGGCCGTTAGCTCAGCGGTAGAGCAGGGGACTTTTAATCCTCGTGTCGTGGGTTCGAATCCCACACGGCCCTCCAGATGGGCCTCACCCGGAGGGCGGGGCGGGCATCATCGTCCGGCGTGCTGCGCGGCTCCGTCGGCCTGCACCAGGGCCTTCCAGCCGCCGCCGTACCGGCCCGGCCGGGGTGCGCCCGGAAGGGCGAGGAGGGCCAACGGTGTGCCGCCCAGCAGGCCGACCGCCGCTGCCGGCGGGCCACCGCCGAGGAGCAGCCCGGCCAGCGCGATCATCGGCCCGAGCACAAGGTGGACCCGCCGCAGGTTGCGGAGGACGGGCGAGGCGGCCATGGCGGCCACTGCTGCGTCGATCGGGGCGAGCACGTGGAACGCATCGGCGACCGGATCGCCCAGGTCGAGGACGTCGGGAGAGGCCATGACGGCGACCGCGATCGCGAAGGCGAGGAGCTGCCAGATCATCGGCTCAGCGCGCTCCGAGCCAGAACGCCCGCCACACCGACCCACCGCGGTCGTGGACGCGGCGGAGGTGCTGGAGGCTGGCGAGGACCTCGTCGGCGGCCGGTCCGATCATGGCCAGGCTGATGACCGCCGAGGCAAGGCACAGCGTGCACCAGGCGTCGAACATCACCGGCTGCAGGATGACGAGCAGGATGCTCGTCGCCCCCAGCGGCCCGACGGCGAGGCCGAACAGGACAACGATCCACGGCATCGATCGCCATCGGTCATGGCGGCCGATCAGCGCGGTCACCGCATCGGCGACGTAGGCGATCATGCCGAGCCCCGCGTCGGGGATGGGGAGCACGCGCGACACGCCCGAGGTGAGGATCAGGCGGCTGTCGCCGCCGAAGAACGGCTCCCACACCGTGTCGACCAGGCCGAGCTGGAAGCTGGCCAGGTAGCCGGCCACCGCGGCGCCGACGACCGCCAGTCCGACGATCGGCAGGCGCTGAGGCCAGCTCGACGGGTTGTTCTCCCAGCCGAGCGGGATCGCGGACTCAGCCACGGCGCAACGCGACGGCGCCGGCGACCAGAGCCGCAACCGCCCCGGCGGCCAGCGCCAGGGTCGGCCGGTGGGTGTTCGCCCACAGCTGCCAGCTCGAGTCCCGCGCGCGATCGTCGAAGGGTCCATGAGCGCCTCGATCGCCGCCCCCCGGGCCGTCAACCGGCTCCCAGAGGTTGTGCGGACGGGTCGGGTCCTCCGACTCGTCGCCCTGCTGGGACTCGTACCCGGTTCTGGCGAGGACGCGGTCGGCGAACGAAGGACTGAGCTTGTTGCCCATGATCGCCTTGAGCGCGGGCCAGCCGATGATGAGTTCGCGCGTCGCATGCGGGTGATCGGCGGCCCATGCGATGCCCTCGGCGATGACCTCCGGCTGGAAGATCGGCGGCACCGGCTGCGCCTTGTTCGGGAAGCGGCTCTTCACCCAGCGAAACTGCGGCGTGTTCACGGCCGGCAGCTGGACCATGGTGACCCTCACGTTCGAGCCCTCGTGCATGAGCTCGGTGCGGAGTGAGTCGTGGAAGCCCTGCATCGCGTGCTTCGCGGCGCAGTAGGCCGCCTGTCCGGGGATGCCGCGGTAGGCGAGCGCGGATCCGACGAGGACGATCGTGCCGCGGTCGCGGGGTCGCATGCGGCGCAGGGCGGCGAGCGTGCCCCACACCGCGCCGTGGTACGTCACGTCGGTCACCCGCCGGAACTCGTCGGGCGTCATCTCGACGATCGGCGAGAACACGCTCGCCATGGCGTTGTTGATCCAAACGTCGATTGGGCCGAGCTCGGTCTCGACCCGCTCCGCGGCCGCCTCGACAGCCTCGGCGTCCGCAACGTCCACGGGTACGACCAGGGGCCTGCCGCCCAGCGCCTCGACGTCGCGGCGAGCGCCCTCGAGCCCGTCGCTGCCCCGGGCCAGCAGCGCCACGCGGTCGCCACGCCGGGCGTAGAGCTGCGCCAACGCGCGGCCCACGCCCGCCGACGCGCCCGTGACGACCACCGTCTGATCCCCGCTCATCGATCGGCACCTCGCCACGTGGCAGCCGCGGGTCGGAACGGCCCGAGCGACGTGTGGTGAGCGGAGTGGCCGGGGAGCCTCGTCCAGCCTCGCCTCGGCACCGGGCGGCGCAGCGGCGACGGGATGTGAAGTGCGAGCGCGAGTGCGTCCCTCGAGCCTGCGAACGGTCGATTCATGCGGGGCACGCGCCGCAAGGGTCGTGCCGGGCCGGAGGCAGCCGCGAGCCCCACCGATCACCAGGTCCACGCGGGGAGAGAGAATGGGACGGTGATCATCGTGGCCGGCATCCTGATCGCGCTCTTCGTGGTGCCTGATGCCTGGACCATCCCGGTCATCGTGGGCGCCATCGGCCTCGAGCTGGCCGAGACGGCCCTGATGATCACCATCTCGCGCCGTCTGCGGCCGAAGGTGGAGACCGACCGGCTGCTGGGCCAGGTCGGCACGGTGGTCGAGCCCTGCCAGCCGACGGGTACCGTCCGCGTCCGCGGCGAGCTGTGGACGGCGCGCTGCGAGGCGGGAGCGGCCGCCGGCGAGAGGGTGCGGGTCCGCGCCAGGGATCGTTTGACGCTGCTGGTCGAGCGCGCCGACTGACGCCGGCCCAGGTCAGCCCTCGCGGCGCTCGCCCCGGCCAACGAACCGGTAGCCGAGGCCGCGCTCAGTGCGGATGAAGCGCGGCCGGTCCGGGTCGTCGCCCAGCTTTGACCGCAGCCGCCCGATGTAGACCCGCAGGTAGTCGAGCTCGTCGGCGTACTCCGGGCCCCACACCTGGGACAGGAGCCGCTCGTGGGGCACCACCCAGCCGGCGTTGCGCACCAGCACGGCCAGCAGCCGGAACTCGGTCGGCGTCAGCTCCAGCCGAGCGCCATTGAGTCGGGCCTCGTGGGCGCTGAAGTCCACCTCCAGGCCATCGGCGGCGAACGGGGCGGTGCGGTCGATCGGCGCGCGGACGTCCAGGCGGCGCAGCACGGCCTTGATGCGGGCGAACAGCTCCAGGTGGTCGAACGGCTTGGCAACGTAGTCGTCGGCCCCGGCCTCCAGGCCGCGGACCTTGTCGATCGGCTGGTCACGGGCGGTGAGCATGATCACCGGCACGTCGCTGAAGCGGCGGATGTCGCGCAGCACCGCGTAGCCATCGACGTCCGGCAGGCCCACGTCCAGCAGCACCAGGTCGGGGCGCTCCTCCTCCACGGCGCGCAGCGCATCGGTCCCGGTACCGGCGTGCAGCACCTCGATGTCCCGCCACTGGAGCTGGAGCCCCAGCCGCACCGAGTCGACCACGTCGTGGTCGTCGTCAACCAGCAGCAGTCGCATCGGCCGATGCCTCCGCCGTCCCCCGGCGCGGGGTCGCCAGCGGCAGCAGCAGCGAGAAGGTGCTGCCCGCTCCCGGGGCGCTCTCCACCTCGATTGTCCCGCCATGGGCCTGGGCGATGGCCAGCGCCGTCGGCAGCCCCAGCCCCACCCCGCCGGACCGGTCGCCGCCGCCCACGAAGAAGCGCTCGAAGAGCCGCGCCTGGTCCTCGGCGCTGATCCCCGGCCCCTCGTCGCGCACCGAGATGCGGGCGTGGTCCTCATCGGCCACCACGCTCACCCGCACCGTGCTGCCCGGCGGCCCGAACTTCTGGGCGTTGCTCAGCAGGTTGAGCAGCGCCTGCTCCAGGCGACGCCGGTCTCCTCGCACCGGGACCGCCTGGTTCGGCAGGTCCACCCGCAGCTCCTGGTCGCGCAGGACGGCCACCGGCTCCACCAGCGCCGATGCGTCGCGGGCCAGGTCGCGCGCGTCGAGGCCGGCTCTGCGCAGCTGAATCTTCCCGGCGCGGAAGCGCGCCAGGTCCAGCAGCTCGGTGAGCATCGACTGCATGCGGTCGGCGCTGCGCCCAATGGTGGTCAGGAGCTGCTGGCGCTCGTCCGCGCTGGGCTGCAGCCCCGGATCCAGGAGCAGCCCGACGCTGGTCCGCACCGCCGTGAGCGGCGTGCGGAGCTCGTGGGCGATGGTCGACACCAGGTCGCTGCGCAGCTCCTCCAGCTGCTCCAGGGTGGGCAGCAGCTCCGGTCGCCCGGCCAGCGCCGCGCTGGCCACCCGGCCGCCCAGGGTGGTGCGCACGTAGCGCGCCTCGCCGCGCACCTGCTCGGCGACCCGCACCAGGCCAAGGTCGGAGAGCTCGCCCATCCAGTCGCGCACCACTTTGGGCGGGGCGCTCAGCTGGACCTCCTCCAGCCGCCGGCACAGGTCGGGCACGGTGGCGCCGTCCTCCACCAGGTTCAGGAGCAGCGGCGCGACGAGCCCGGCAGGGCGCAGCGGAACGTCAGGCATCGGTCCAGAGCATACGTGCGCGGGACGTTCATGCCACGTTCATGCGCCTTGAGGCGGATGTTGCGCGGGGGCGGAGAGCATGGGTCCCATGGCTATTCAGCAAGAACGACCGGCGGCGCCCCCCTCCGTGCCGCAGGGGGAGGCACTCCGCTCCGCCCTGGCGCAGTTTGACCGCGTCGCCGAGTACCTGAACCTGGATCCCGAGATCGCCGCCGTCCTGCGCGTCCCGAAGCGTGAGTGGACCGTGCGCTTCCCGGTGCGGCGCGACAACGGGGAGGTCGAGGTCTTCACCGGCTACCGCGTGCAGCACAACCTGGCCCGTGGCCCGGCCAAGGGCGGCATCCGCTTCCACCCCTCCACCGACCTGGACGAGGTGCGGGCGCTGGCGATGTGGATGACCTGGAAGTGCGCCCTGGTCAACGTGCCGTTCGGCGGCGCCAAGGGCGGCGTGACCGTCGACCCCCGCACCCTGTCGACCGATGAGCTGGCGCGCGTGGCACGGCGCTTCACGGCCGAGCTGCAGGGCGTCATCGGGCCCGAGGTGGACATCCCAGCCCCGGACATGGGCACCAACGCCCAGACCATGGCCTGGATGATGGACACCTACTCGATGCACGCCGGCTACTCGGTGCCCGGCGTGGTCACCGGCAAGCCGATCGCACTGGGCGGCTCCGAGGGCCGCGCGGACGCCACCGGCATGGGCGTGGCGATCACCGTCGAGCGGGCGATGCAGAAGCTCGGCCGCCAGCTGCGCGGCGCCACCGTGGCGGTGCAGGGCTTCGGCAACGTCGGTGAGGCGGCGGCACGGCTGCTGGCGCAGCGCGGCGCGAAGGTCGTGGCCGTGACCGACATCGGCGGCGGGGTCCAGAACGCCGACGGCCTGGACCTGGCCCAGCTCAAGCGCCGGCTGGAGGAGTACGGCACCATCGCCGGCGCGCCCAACACCGATCCGATCGACAACGCCGGCCTGCTGGCGTCCGACGTGGACGTCCTGGTGCTGGCGGCGCTCGAGGGGCAGCTCACCGCCGACAACGTCGGGGCCGTGCGCGCCCGCCTGGTGGCGGAGGGCGCCAACGGGCCGACCACGCCGGAGGCCGATGCCGAGCTCTACAGGCGAGGCATCCCCGTCATTCCCGACATCCTGTGCAACGCCGGCGGCGTGGTGGTCAGCTACTTCGAATGGGTCCAGAACCTCCAGTCCTACCACTGGCAGGCCAGGCAGGTCGCCGAGCGGCTGGAGGGCGTGATGACCTCCGCCTTCGACGAGGTGTGGCAGATCAGCCGCGAGCGCGAGATCGACATGCGGCTGGCCGCCCTCTCGGTGGCCGTGGGTCGCGTGGCCCTGGCCCAGCGGCTGCGGGGGCTGTACCCATGAGCGCCCTCGAGGTTCTCGGCCCCGGGCGGGCAACCCCCCAGGTCGGCGAGCCGCAGGTCGAGGGACGCCTAATCGAGGTGGAGGTGCCGATGCGCTTCGGCGCCACCACGCTGCGCCTGCGCCGCATGGCCGGCCGCTGGCTGGCCAGCGCCCCGGCTCCGGACGGCGAGCTGCAGCTGGCTGCCGACGGGTCACCGTACCTGGCCGCCGCGCTGGCGCTCGAGCCCTGGCAGGTGGACACGTCGCGAGTCATGACGCTGATGTCGTCGGCGCTCCGCGCCTGAAGCACCCGCACCCTCCCCGAAGGCGGGCGTCCTGAACGGCAGGCCGCCCGCCTTTACACTCGGCGTCCATGTCCGAACTGGTCGAGCGGCGGCGAGGCTGGGACGCACTGCTGACCGGGGCCTGGTGGCTCCACCCCTTCCTGTTCGCGGCCGTCCCCATCGTCTTCCTCTTCGCCCACAACGTCCGGGAGCAGCTCTCGCTGGACCCGCTGCTGGAGCCGCTGGGCCTTGCCCTCGGGGCGGCGGCCGTGCTGCTGGCGGCGCTGAGCGGGCTGGCCATCCTGCTGCGGCGCGAGCCGGCGCGGGCGGCACTGGTGGCCACCCTGGCCATCGTGCTGTTCATGACCTACGGGCACGCCTGGAATGCGGCGGGTCCGCTGCTCGGCATCCACCGCAACCTGCTGCTGGTCTGGGGTGCCCTCGGCCTGGTGGGCGCCGTCCTGGCCGCGCGGGCGCCGATCTCCGCCGTCCGCGCCGTGACCGGCGGCCTGAACGTCATCGGGCTCATCCTGCTGGTCATCAACGCCATCCCCATCGCCGACCATCAGCTGCGGGTGGCCTCGGTGGTCGGAGGCGCGCCGGCGGCGGAAGCCGATCCATCGGTCCAGGGTGAGTCGCCGGCCCACGACCGTGACGTCTGGTACCTGGTCTTCGACCGCTATGCCAGCGCATCGGTCCTGGAGGAGGTGTACGGGCTGGACAACAGCGACTTCATCGCGGAGCTGCGCGCCCTGGGCTTCTACGTCGCCGACCGGAGCACGGCGAACTACCTGAAGACCGCGCACAGCCTGGCCTCGGCCCTGTCGGCCGACTACCTCGACCAGGAGGCGCTGCGCGCCGAGGCGGCGGCGCCCGATGACTGGACCCCCCTCTACCGCCGGCTCCAGGGCGCCTACCCGCTACAGGAGTTCCTGGACGCCCGCGGCTATACGTACCTCCACCTCGGCGTGCGCCGCGGCGCGACGGTAACCAACTCGGCCGCCGACCGGGAGTTCGTGTACTCGGGCCAGACCGAGTTCTCGACCACCCTGCGCGAGACGACCCTGCTGGAGGGGCTTGACCACGTCTTCCGGCCGGGTGGGTCCTTCGTGCCCGGTGGCGTCACCGGCCTCTACGGCCTGCAGACGCTCTACCAGCTGCGGACCCTGGAGGAGCTGGCGGAGACCGCCGGCGGTCGCCGCTACGTCTTCGCCCACCTCCTCGTCCCCCACCCGCCCTACCTGTTCCACGCCGATGGCAGCTGGGTGACGCCCGAGGAGGCCGAGGGCCGCACTGACGAGCAGGGTTACGCGGAACAGGTGCGGTTCGTGAACAACCGCCTGCGCGCGCTGCTGGACATCCTTCTCGACCGGCCGCGGGAGGAGTGGCCGATCATCATCCTCATGGCCGATGAGGGCCCCTTCCCCCGGCGCTACGCGGAGGACGAGGAGGGGTTCGACTGGCGCCGGGCCACGCCGGACGAACTCTTCCAGAAGTTCGGGATCCTGACCGCCGTGCTGCTGCCGGACGCGGGGCCGAAGGAGGCCGGTCTCTACCCGGAGATCACCCCGGTCAACGTGATCCGCGCCGTCCTGCGCGCGGAGTTCGGGGCCGAGCTGCCGCCGCTCCCCGACCGCAACTGGATCTTCACCGACCAGCGTCACCTGTACGACTTCGTGGACGCGACCGAGCGCGTACCGCGCCAGCCACCCGGCTGACCCGGCTCGGCTTCGGCGGCGGCACGACGCCCGGCTCCTCGCCCACCGCCTCGGCGGCGGCGGTTTCCTCCGCCTGGTCCTCCGGCAGCTCCACGGCCACCGTGGCGTGCCGCGGCGAGCGGTTGTAGGCCGCCGCCAGCAGCGCGCCGATCACCCCGCCCACCAGACCCGACACGGCCGCCACCGCCAGAGCGGCGACCGGGATGACGATGTACCAGTTGCCGCTGATCCAGCGTAGGGCGCCGATCTGGTCGCCGAACGGGAGCAGGGTGCGGGCGATGCCGAGCGTAAAGCCCAGGTCGCGCTGCCAGTCCAGGATGGCGCCGCAGAACCAGGTGAAGACCGCGCCCAGCACGGCGCCCACCACCAGGCCCAGGGCGGCGCCAACCCACGCCCCGGCCCCGAACGAGGCCCACACCGAGATCGCCGCCAGGCGGCCGTGGACAAGCCTCACCGCCGCCGGCTCCGCAGCGGCGCCGCGGTCGCCCGACCGCCACGATGGACCAGGAGCGCCAGACCGGCCCCCAGCGTGGCCAGGCTGAAGGCCAGGGCGAAGGCCAGGTAGCCGACCAGGCGCAGGTCGGGCTGCGGCTCGCGAGCCACCCGGACGCGCCCGGCCTCGCTGGTGATCTCCTGCTCGCCGCCCTCGCCGGCCACCGCGGCGAAGAGCCGGTCGGCGGCGGCCGCCGCCGGGCGCGGCTGGCCGAAGGCATCGAACAGGCCGAAGTGCTCCACCACGATGTTGGGGGCCATGGTCGCGAAGTCCTGCAACGTCCACCACACCATGCCACCCACGTAGCCGCCGTGCTCGGCGCTGCGCGCCTGAAGCTCGCGGAAGGTCAGCTCGAAGATGCGCCGCTGCGCCTCCGGGCCGCCGGGGTCATCGGCCCAACGTCCGAACTCCAGGGCCATCACCGGCTTGTCCGGGTACATGTCGTGGATCTCCTCCAGGGCGCGGGCGGTGTCATCGGCCGCGTCCCGTCCGTAGAAGACCCCGTAGTAGAACGTGTAGCCGGCCACGTCCAGCGGCCACTGGGTCGGGTCGTTGGGCAGCGAGCCGTAGGCGGCCTGCCCGGTCAGACGCGTGCCGTCGATCTCGCGGTCGATCCGGTGCAGCTCCTCCAGCGCCTCCAGGCGCTCCTCGGTCCCGGTCGACTCGTTCGACAGGCCGTGGAACAGGACGGAGGGGCGGTTCATGTCGCGCAGCGCCATCTCGCGCAGCATCTGCTGCGGGATGCCCCGCTCCATGGCGATGCCGTAGGTCAGCGGCGTGTAGTGGTAGAGCGGGATCTCCTCCCAGACCGCGAATCCCAGCCGGTCGGCAAGCATCAGCAGCAGCGGGTTGGCCGGCGTGTGGCCGGTCCGGATGAGCTCGGCGTCCACCTGGCGGGCGCGGTTCAGGGCCTCCAGCAGCGGCTCCACGTCGTGGACGCGGTGCGCGCTTAGCAGCTCCAGCTCTCCATCCGGGTCGGGTGTGAGCACCTCGTCGTGCAGGCCGACGCCGGTGAAGGTCTCCGGCGTCCCGTTGAGCAGGATGCGCGCCTGGGCCGTGTCGACCGTCACGTGGCGCAGGCCGAAAGTGGTCCACAGGTCGTCGCCGGCGACGGGCTCCTCGGCCTCGGGCGCGCCCTCCACGTCCACGTGCAGCACGTACAGCGCCGGGTGGGCCGGGCTCCAGCGGTCAGGGTCGCCGATCAGGAAGCCGGTGTTCAGCGTGGCCACCCCGCCCGGCTCCAGGTCGGGCAGCTCCAGCTCGTCGGTCACCAGCGGCCCGTGGTCGAGGTCCGCCAGCGAGCTCGCCAGCGGATCGTCGAGGTTGTCGGGGCCGACGGTGGCGCTCAGGATCTCCACCCGGACCACCGGCTCCTCCGGCGGCGGCTCCGTCTCCTCCGCGGAGGCCGATGCCAGGGCCGATGCGGATGCCCCCGTCCCGTCCGGGTCCGGCGTCTCCGAGGCGACGGTCTCCTCCGGCGTCAGCGAGGGTGAGGGCGAGGGCGAGGGTTCATCACCCACCACCGCCTCGGCGCGGCGCAGGGTCACCACCACGTCCAGCCCGTCCAGGTGCGGCACCGCATCGGCCCGCACCACGTGCAGCGGTGGCGTGAGCTCGATCCAGACCGGCTGGGTGATGCCCCCGTAGTTCCACCAGTCGGCCAGGCCCCACGGCACGATGTCGTTGCGCGTGCCCCACGCCGGGTTGTCGACGCGCAGCGCCAGGGTGTTGATCTCCCCGGCACGCAGGAACGGGGAGACGTCGAAGGCGAAGGGCGTGTAGCCGCCCTCGTGGTAGCCCAGGTGCTGGCCGTTCAGCCAGACGTCGGCGATGTAGTTCACCGCCCCGAACTTCAGGGTGGCCACGCCGCCGGTCCACGCGTCCGGGACGTAGAAGGTGCGCCGGTACCAGGCCCCGATCTCCCGCTGCGGAGCCGGGTTGAGGGTCCCCGGAACGGTCAGCTGCTCCCAGTCGCCGTCGTCGTAGTCGGGCTGCTCGCGCCCCTCGGCCTCGGCCAGGATCGCCTCCAGGGCCTGGGGTCGCGCGGTCAGCGACAGGTCGGACCGGAACCGCTCGCGGTCGACCCGCCAGCGGCCGATCAGCGGGATCCGGGGCCGTGGCTGCGGGTCGAAGGTCGGGACCGGGATGCCGTTCTGGAACGCGACCCGGGCGCCGCCCACGTCGCGCAGCTCGAGCGTCGGCGCCAGCGAGCCACGGGTGCCGCGCGGGACGCAGGCGGCGAGCGGCGTGATCAGCAGGAGCGCCGCGAGCGTGATCGCGGCGACGGATCCGAGGCGCGCCGCCATCGGCCGCCGGTCAGGCGTCCTCGCTCGGGCTGACGACCAGGTGGATCATTGGTCCTCCTTGACCTGCGAGTCCCGCAAGCAGTGTGCCCCATCGGTCAATGACGGGTATGCTGCCGGCTGATGCGTCTGCCACTCATTCCCCGCGAAGAGAAGTTCTACGAGATGTTCGTGGAGGACGCGCGCAACGTCCTCGCCGCCGCCCGCCTCCTCGAAGAGTTCTTCCGCAACTACGACGACCGGGAACGGATCGCCAGCCAGCTGCGGGACGCCGAGCACCAGGGCGACCTGATCAGCCACGAGATCGGGCACAAGCTGGAGCACACCTTCGTCACCCCCTTCGACCGCGAGGACATCCACGCCCTGATCAGCCGCCTGGATGACATTCTGGACCTCATCGAGGAGGTGGCCGACACCTGCATCCTGTACGGCATCGACAAGCCCACCGAGGTGGCGGCGCAACAGGCCGAGATCATCGTGCGCCAGTGCGAGCAGATCGAGCGGGCACTGGGCAAGCTGCGGGCCTTCAAGGGCCTCGAAGAGCACTGGATCGAGGTGCACCGGCTGGAGAACGAGGGTGACCGGATCGCCCGCAAGGCGGTGGCCGAGCTGTTCACCAATGGCATCTCACCGATGGACGTCATCAAGTGGAAGGACATCTACGCCCTTGCCGAGGACGCCATCGACGCCTGCGAGGACGCGGCCAACGTGATCGAGCGCATCGTCGTCAAGCATGCCTGAGGGGGTCACTCTGCTCCTGCTGGTCGTCCTCGGACTGGCCATCCTCTTCGACTACATCAACGGCTTCCACGACACCGCCAACGCCATTGCCACCAGCGTCAGCACCCGGGCGCTGAAGCCCCAGTACGCCATCGTCATGAGCGCGGTCGCCAACTTCGTGGGGGCGCTGACCGGGACCGAGGTGGCCCGCACCATCGGCTCCGGGCTGATCGACCCGCGCTTCGAGGGGCAGACGGTGATCGCTGCCGCGCTGCTGGGCGCCATCTCCTGGAACCTGCTGACCTGGCGGCTCGGCATCCCGTCCTCCAGCAGCCACGCCCTGATCGGCGGCCTGCTGGGGGCGGTCGCCGCGGCGGCCGGCTTCGGCGCCTGGCAGCTGGACGGCATCGTCGGCAAGGTGCTGGTGCCCCTCGTCAGCTCGCCGGTCATCGGCTTCGTGCTCGGCCTGGTGGTGATGATGCTCATCTTCAACGTCTTCCGCCGCTTCAACCCGCACGTCATGAACGACGTGTTCCGGCGGCTTCAGGTCGTGTCGGCGGCGTACATGGCCTTCAGCCACGGCAGCAACGATGCCCAGAAGACGATGGGCATCATGACCCTGGCCCTGGTGACCGCGGGGGTGCATGAGGGCTTCGAGCCGCCGCTGTGGGTGATCATCGCCGCCGCCAGCGCCATCTCCCTGGGCACCGCGGCGGGTGGCTGGCGGATCATCCGCACCATGGGCACCAAGGTCGTCAAGCTGGACCCGGTCCACGGCTTCGCAGCCGAGACCACGGCGGCCACCATCATCTACGGGGCCTCGCACCTGGGCATGCCGGTCAGCACCACCCACGTCATCAGCAGCGCGATCATGGGCACCGGCGCCTCCGACCGCTTCAACGCCGTGCGCTGGGCGGTGGCGCGCAACATCGGCATCGCCTGGGTCCTGACCCTGCCGGCCGCCGGGTTGACCGCCGCCCTGGCCTACGCGGTGCTCAATCCCGTCCTGGCCTGAGCCGAGACATCGGTCCTGCGCGCTTAACACTCCTCTGACCCAGCCCTGAGCCGGGCTTGATGGTGCGCCCTGAGCCTTGTCCGGCATGGACCGATACAGAGCACGGCCGCGGATGGCGGCCATCCTGGGCCTGGTGCCCGCCCTCGTCCTGGCCGCGTGCGGCGGCACCGCCACCGGTGGGGACGCCACCCCCGCCCCGAGTGGCGCCGTCAGCGGCGAGATCTTCGTCTCGGGCTCGTCCACCGTGGAGCCCATCACCAACCGCGTGGCCGAGGCGTTCGCGGCCGACCACCCCGACTTCACCTACACCGTCGAGGGTCCGGGGACCGGGGACGGGTTCGCGCGGTTCTGCAACGGCGAGACGGACATCAGCGATGCGTCGCGCCCCATCAGCGAGGACGAGGCCGCGGCCTGCGCGGAGGCGGGCGTGGAGTACGTCGAGCTGGTGGTCGCCTACGACGGGCTGTCGGTGATCACCTCTGCCGAGAACGCCGGCGTCGACTGCCTCTCGTTCCTGGACCTCTACGCCCTGCTGGGCCCCGAGTCGGAGGGCTTCGAGCGCTGGAGCGACGCCGACCAGCTGGCGGCTGAGCTCGATGCCGAGCTGGGTGGCGCATTCGGCGCCTCGCACGCCCCCTACCCCGACGCGCCGCTCATCGTCACCGCGCCCGGCGAGGAGTCGGGGACCTTCGACTCCTTCGTGGAGATCGTGATCGCGCCCATCGCCGAGGAGCGCGGGGCGGACGAGACCACGCGGCCCGACTACACCGCCTCGGCCAACGACAACGCCATCGTGGAGGGCATCGGCGGCGCCGCCAGCTCGTTGGGCTGGGTGGGACTGGCCTTCGCGGAGCAGGCCCAGGGGGTGAAGTCCGTGGAAATCGACGCTGGCGACGGGTGCGTGGCCCCCGGCGACGCCACGGTGGCCGACGGGAGCTATCCCATCAGCCGCCCGCTGTTCATCTACCCCAGCCTGGGCGCCGCCGCCGAGAACCCGGTGGTGGAGCCGTTCGTCGACTTCTACCTGTCGGCCGAGGGCCTGGCGCTGGCCGGCGAGGTGGGCTACGTGCCGCTCACCGATGCGCAGGCCGAGGCCAGCCGCACCGTCTGGGAGGGTCGCTGATCGCTGCGCTGACGGTCCGCGACCTTCGGGTGAACCCCGGCCGGCGCCGTCGCGAGGCGGCCGTCCGGCTGGGGTTCGCCGCCGCCGCCCTGCTGGCGGTGGTCATCAGCGCCGCCATCGTGCTGACCCTGGTGGGCGAGGCGTGGCGCTTCGCCAGCCAGGTGGACCCGGGCCTGCTCCTGGAGCGAGGCTGGTTCCCTCGCCGCGATTTGTACGGCATCCCGACCATCCTGGCCGGCACGCTGACCATCGCGGGCATCGCCATGGGGGTGGCCGCGCCGCTGGGCCTGGGCTCGGCGATCTACCTCTCCGAGTACGCCGGCACCCGCACTCGCGCCCTGCTGAAGCCGGCCCTCGAGGTGCTGGCCGGCGTCCCCAGCGTGGTGCTCGGCTACTTCGCGCTGCAGGTCATCAGCCCCAGCCTGGTGGATCCCCTGTGCGCCGGTCCCACCGACCCGTACACCATGGGCGCCGCCGGCATCGCGGTCGGCATCCTGGTCATGCCCCTGGTGGCATCCGTCGCCGAGGACGCGATGCACGCCGTGCCGGCCTCGCTGCGCGAGGCGTCCTACGGGCTGGGAGCCAGGCGCAGGACCACGAGCCTGCGGGTGGTGCTGCCGGCCGCCGTCTCGGGCATCGTGGCGGCGATCATCCTGGGAGCCTCGCGCGCCATCGGCGAGACGATGGTGGTGGCCATCGCCGCCGGCGGGCTGGGCGGCTCGCTCTTCAGCCTGAACCCCTGCGGCCCCGGGCAGACGATGACCGCGGCGATGACCGCCCTGGCCACCGGGTCCGACCAGGTGCGTGGGGCCGGCCTGGCCTTCCCCAGCCTGTACTTCGTGGGCCTGCTGCTGTTCGCCATCACCCTGGGCCTGAACGTGGCCGCCGGACGGATCGTGCATCGCCTGCGGGAGCGCTACTGATGTCGGTGCTGGCTTCGCCCCGCGCCGACGCAGGCGCCGCCGCCGACATCGTGCGTCGCCGGTTGAGCCGGCGTGGGACGGACCTCGGCGGGCGCCTGTTCGAGGCGCTGCTGTTGCTCATGCTGCTCGCCGGCCTGGGGGTGCTGGGCTGGCTGCTGACGGTGGTGACCGTCAACGGTCTCCCGACGCTGGTCGAGCGCGGCGGCGACTTCTTCACCAGCGGCCTGGCCTCGCGGCCGGAGCGCGCCGGCGTGGCGCAGGGCCTCACCGGCTCGCTGTACCTGATGGGCTTCGTGGCCGCCCTGGCCTTCCCGCTGGGGATCGCTGCGGCGGTGTACCTCGAGGAGTATGCCCGCGACACCGCCCTGACCCGCCTGATGAACGGCGTGGTGCGCAACCTGGCGGGCGTGCCATCCATCGTCTACGGGCTGCTGGGACTGGCCATCTTCGTCGTGGCGCTGGGCGACGTCCTGGGCCCGGGCCGGGCCTCGGGGCGTTCGCTGCTGGCCGGCGGCCTGACCATGGCCGTCCTGGTGCTGCCGATCGTGATCATCACCGCCGCCGAGGCGCTGCGGGCGGTGCCGGTCGCCATTCGCGAGGCGGCCTTCGGCGTCGGCGCCACCCGCTGGGAGGTGGTCCGCCACCACGTCCTCCCCTACGCCGCGCCCGGGATCCTGACGGGCACCATCCTGGCCATGGCCCGAGCCTTCGGCGAGACGGCACCGCTCATCGTGGTCGGCGCGGTGGTGGGCGGCTTCAACCTGGCGTACGACAACCCGCTGGAGCAGCTCTTCGGGCGCTACACGGCGCTGCCCACCACCATCTACGACTGGGCCGGCA
Source organism: Candidatus Zixiibacteriota bacterium (assembly GCA_035687145.1). GTDB lineage: Bacteria > Chloroflexota > Limnocylindria > QHBO01 > QHBO01 > DASRYM01. The sequence goes on from DASRYM010000101.1 coordinate 35,350, forward strand.
ACCCGCCCGAGTTCGCCGGCAACGTGTACGCCGCCATCGTCGTGCTGCTGGTGGTGCTGCTGGGCGTCAACGCCCTGGCCGTGGTCCTGCGCAATCGATTCGACCGGAGGTGGTAGACCACGTGATGACCGATACTTCGCCTGGACCGATGAAGACGCTCACCCGGCCGGCACCCGATGTCCGAGCGACCGCCGCCGCGCGGACCGGACGCGAGCTGCCCGCGGAGGCCGTCCTCGAGCTGCGCGGGGTCTCGTGCTGGTACGGCGACGTCCGCGCCGTGCGCGACGTGACCCTGGACGTGCCGCGCAACCAGATCACGGCCATCATCGGTCCGTCCGGCTGCGGCAAGAGCACGCTGCTGCGCAGCCTGAACCGCATGAACGACCTTGTGCCGGGCGCGCGGGTGGAGGGGCGGATCCTGTACCACGGGGTGGACCTCACCGACCGGCGCGTCGACCCGGTGGAGGTCCGGCGCCGGATCGGAATGGTCTTCCAGAAGCCGAACCCGTTCCCGAAGTCGATCTACGACAACGTCGCCTTCGGCCCCCGGGTGGCAGGCTTCGCCGGCGGACGGCGCGAGCTGGACGAGCTGGTGGAGCGCTCCCTGCGGCGCGCCGCGCTGTGGGACGAGGTCAAGGACAAGCTGCGCTCGCCGGGGACGGCCCTGTCCGGCGGCCAGCAGCAGCGGCTGTGCATCGCGCGGGCCATCGCCGTCGAGCCGGACGTGATCCTCATGGACGAGCCGTGCAGCGCGCTGGACCCGATCGCCACCCTGCGCATCGAGGAGCTGATGCACGAGCTGAAGGAGCGCTACACCATCGTCATCGTGACCCACAACCTGCAGCAGGCGGCCAGGGCCAGCGACATGACCGCCTTCCTGACCATGGGCCAGGACCGGGCCGGCTACCTGGTGGAGACGGCGCCGACCACCGAGCTGTTCACACGTCCGCGCCAGCGGCTGACCGAGGACTACATCACCGGGCGCTTCGGCTAGCCATGGACGACGAGCGTGTGACCGATGGCGACCAGGGGGCGGCCTCGATCAGGCGTGCCTTCGACGCGCAGCTGCAGGACGCCAAGGACGACGTGCTGCGCCTGGGCGGCCTGGTCGAGGAGCAGCTGCGGCGCGCCGGCCAGGCGCTGGTGGAGCGCAACGTGGAGCTGGCCGACGCCGTGCGCTGGGGGGACGCGGACGTCAACGAGCTGCAGCGCCAGGTGAACCTGGAGATCGCCGCGGTGATCGCCCGGCAGGGGCCCATGGCGCGTGACCTGCGTGAGCTGCTGGCCCTCTACCACGCGGCCGCCGAGCTGGAGCGCATGGGGGATTACGCCACCAACATCGCCAAGCTGGCGCAGCAGCTGGCGGCCGAACCGGAGCTGCCGCTCTTCGCCCAGATCCCGCGCATGGAGGAGCTGTGCCGCTCCCAGCTGCGCGCGGCGATGCGAGCGCTGGTTGACCTGAGCGAGGCGCAGGCGCGCGCGGTGTGCGCCGGTGACGACGAGATCGATCACCTCTACAACAGCGTGTACGAGGATGCGGTGGCCCTGATGGAAGCGTCCCCGGACCGCGCCCGGCAGGCGACCCACATGCTGTTTGCGGCGCACCACCTGGAGCGGCTCGGGGACCGGGTCACCAACATCGGCGAGGACGTCGTGTTCCTGGCCACCGGCCGCATCGAGGACCTCAACCCGTGACGGCCGCCGACCGATGAAGCGGCGGATCCTGGTGGTCGAGGACGACCGCGTCCTGCGCCGGGCGCTCGGCTACAACCTCGAGCGCGAAGGGTACGAGGTCCACGTGGCCGTGGACGGTGAGCAGGCGCTGGCCGCCGGCCGCGACCCCGGGCTGGACCTGGTGCTGCTGGACCTCATGCTGCCGGGCATGAGCGGCCTGGAGGTGCTGCGCCGGCTGCGCGCGGAGAACGTCACCACGCCGGTGATCATCATCTCGGCCAAGGGCGATGAGCTGGACCGCGTGGTCGGCCTCAAGGTCGGCGCGGATGACTACGTGACCAAGCCCTTCAGCCGGCCCGAGCTGCTGGCGCGCATCGAGGCCGTCCTGCGCCGGCAGCGGCGGGAGGCGCTGCCGGTCGACGATCGCCGCGACGTGGTGCGCTCCGGGCGCCTCGAGGTGGACCGCTCACGGCGGATGGCCACCTTCGACGGCGAGGAGCTGCGCCTGACCACCCGCGAGTTCGACCTGCTGGCCCACCTGGCGGCGCACCCCGGGCGCATCTTCACCCGCGAGCAGCTGCTCGATCGCCTGTGGGGCCTGGATTACACCGGCGACGCGCGCACCGTCGACGTCCACGTCTCCTGGCTGCGCTCCAAGCTGCGCCGGCACGGCGGGCACAACTACTTCCGCAGCGTGCGCGGCATCGGCTACGCCTTCGAGCCGCCGCCGGAGGCGGCTCCCCCCGGCACAAGATGAGCGCCGACCCGACCGCCGCCGAGGCCTTCAGCGCCCTGCTCCGGCAGGACGGCGAGATCCTGCTGCTGCTGGTCGACGAGCGACTGCGCATCATCCGCGCCGGTGTCGAGGCCGCGCGGCTGGCGGAACGGCCGGTTGACGAGCTGCCGGGCATGAGCCTGATCGCCGCCTTCGGCAGCGCCCAGCTGGACGGCGTGGCCCGCGAGGCGCTGCTGGAGGCCCGCCCGGCTCGCGGGGAGGCGGACCTCGGCCGGCTGGGGCAGCGCGCGTTCGCCGTGGAGGCCGTGCCGCTGCCATCCGGTGGCCTCGTCCTGGCGCTGCACGAGACCACCACCCTGCGACGCGTGGAACGCGTGCGTCGCGACTTCGTGGCGAACATCAGCCACGAGCTGCGCACCCCCCTCTCATCGGTCAAGCTGCTGGCCGAGACGCTGTCGGAGGGAGGCGTGACCGACACGGAGACCGCGCGCGACTTCGCCGTGCAGATCGCCCGCGAGGTCGATCACCTCGCGCAGCTGGTGGACGAGCTGCTCGACCTGTCGAAGATCGAGTCCGGCGAGACCCAGCTGACGGTCCGGCCGGTGAGCCCGGCCACCGTGCTGGGCGACGTGGCCGACCGCATCCGGCCGGTGGCCGAGCGCCGGGGGATCGCCATCCGCATCGTGCCGGCCCGGGAGGGCGGCGATGGGCGCGCGCTGGTCGACCGCGAGCGCATCGGGCAGGCGCTCCTGAACCTGGCGCACAACGCGGTGAAGTACAGCCACCCCAACGGCGAGGTGCGCCTGGGCTGGGAGCTGCGCGGTGGAATGGTGCGGTTCATGGTCAGCGACGACGGGATCGGCATCCCGCAGGCGCACCAGGCGCGCATCTTCGAGCGCTTCTACAAGGTCGACCGCTCGCGGGCCCGGAGCGCGTCGGACGAGGTCGGCACCTCCGGCAGCGCGGGCCTGGGCCTGGCCATCGTGCGCCACATCGCGGAGGCCCACGGCGGCGCAGCGGGCGTGGACAGCACGGAGGGCGTGGGCTCCACCTTCTGGGTGGACGTGCCGCCGGCGGTGGACGCCGGCGCCGACGAGTGACAGGATCACGCGGCATGGACCTGAACGGACGCGTGGCGGTGATCACCGGCGCCACCGGCGACCTGGGTCGCGTGGCCGCACGACGGCTGCTGGTGACGGGCGCATCGCTGGTGCTGGTGGGGACCAGCCGGCGCCGCCTGGACGAGCTGGCAGCCACGCTGCCCGAGGCGGAGGCACGGGTGACGACGGTCGAGGCCGACCTGACCACCGACGCCGGCGGCGAGGTGCTGGCGGCTGCGCTGGACAGCGGGCCGGGGCGCGCCGACCTGCTGCTGCACGTGGTCGGCGGATGGTCGGGCGGTCAGTCGCTGCTGGAGGTGCCGCTCGACACGCTGCGCGACCTGCTGGCCCGTCACGTGTGGACCACGACCCACGCCATCCGGGCAACCGTGCCCCGCATGCTGGCCAACGGCTGGGGACGGGTGATCGCCATCTCCACCCCGATGGCCACCCGACCGGGTCCCGGGCAGGCGGCCTACGCCGCGGCCAAGGCGGCGCAGGAGGCGCTGGTGCTGGGGCTGGCGCGGGACGTGGCCGGCAGCGGGGTCACCGCCAACGTCCTCCAGGTGCGCGAGATCAAGTCAGAGACGCCCGAGCTCAGGCGCTCCTGGACCACGCCGGACGAGATCGTGGGCGCCGTGCTCTACCTCGCCAGCGACGCCGCGGGCGTGGTCAGCGGCGCGCGGATCCCGGTGCTTTCGGGGCCGCTCTGAGGTCCGGGGCCTAGGCGGCCAGCTCGCCGGGCACGACCAGCACGTCGCGCAACTCGCCCAGGCGTAGGACGCGCACGGTCATTTGCCGGCCGATGGCCTCGCCCAGCATCAGCCGCTGCAGGTCCCCGGCGTCCTCGGTCGGCTGGCCGTCCACCTCCAGGATGAGGTCCCCGGCGCGCAGGCCGGCACCCTCCGCCGGGCTGCCGGACACGACCTCCTCCACGCCGATCCCGGCCGCCCGCCCCACGCGGTGCGCCACCCGCGGCGGCAGCGGCCGCCGGGCACCGGCGATCCCCAGCCAGGCGCGACGCACCCGACCGTCGCGGATCAGGGCGGCCACGATGCGCCGAGTCGCGTCGTTGATGGGAATCGCCAGGCCCAGCCCGACCCCGGCCACGGCGGTGTTGATGCCGACCACCCCCCCGCTCGAGTCGGCCAGCGCGCCGCCCGAGTTGCCCGGGTTGAGGGCCGCATCGGTCTGGATCACGTTCTCGACCAGCCGGGTGGCGCCGGGCGTCCCCGCCGCCAGCGACCGGCCGACGGCGCTGACCACGCCGGCCGTCACCGTGCCGGCCAGGCCCATCGGGGACCCGACCGCCACCACCAGCTGCCCGACCCGCAACCGGTCCGCGTCCCCCAGGGTCGCGGCCGCCAGGCGATCGGTGCCGGTGTCGACCCGCGCCACGGCGAGGTCGGACATCGGGTCGCTGCCCACGATCTCGGCGCGGCGGTCGGCGCCGTCGGTGAAGGTGGCCAGCCCTTCGGCGCCGGACCGGACCACGTGCGCGGCGGTCAGCAGGTAGCCGTCCGGGGTGATGACCACCGCCGATCCCGTGCCCCCGCGGCTCCTGGCGCGCCGGTTGGGCGCCACCGTGAGCTGCACGACCCGCGGCAGCAGGTGGGCGGCCACCGCCGTGACCGCGGAGGAGTAGGCGTCGAGGGCGACCTCGTCCTGCATCTGCATGTCACTTGCAATTTACAAGTGGCGTGCCGAGGACGCAATCGGAGCCCCCGACCCGTGGGCTGTCGCGACGGAGCCTCAGGCGGCGGAGGCCGCGGTCTCCCGCTCCTTCGTCTGCTCGCCCTGCTGCTCGGCCGGCTCCAGGGCAGCCAGCTCGATCTCCACCTTGAGGTCCTTGCTGACCAGCCAGCCACCCTGCTCCAGGGCCATGTTCCAGGTCAGGCCCCAGTCCTCGCGGTTGATGGTGGTCTCCGCGCTGAACGCCGCCCGGCGCCCGCCGTGCCGGTCCTTGACCACCCCCACGATCCGGGCATCCAGCGAAACCGGCCGGGTGACGCCCCGGATGGTCAGGTCGCCATGGATGCGGAACCGATCACCCTCGCGCTCGATCCGCGTGCTGCGGAAGGTGATGTGCGGGTGGTTCGCGACGTCCAGGAAGTCCGGCGAGCGAAGGTGCGCGTCGCGCTGCTCGACGCCGGTGTCGATGGAGGCCGCGTCGATCACCGCCTCCACGCGTGACTGCTCGGGATGCTCGGGATCGAAGGCCAGCGTCGCCGAGGCGATGTCCAGCGTGCCGCGCACGGTGGTCAGCATCATGTGCTTGGCCGAGACGGTCAGCGAGCTGTGATCAGGATCAAGCTGCCATTCCATACGCGTACAGTCCTCCTGCTGCCGATGTCCCCGTCACCGGGGTGATCGGCGGGGTTTGGAACAATCATTGCGCAAGCAACTATACTGGCAGATGCTTGCGGTGTCAACGAAATTCTGCGAGGATGGATCGATGCAGGCGACGCGGACGGCCACCGGCACACCCACGCGGGACGACCCACGCCTCAACGCGTGGCGCACCTTCCTCTACGCGCACGCCCAGGTCCGGCGCCAGCTCGAGCGTGAGCTGCAGGCGGAGCAGGGCCTCGGGCTGCCGGAGTACGAGGTGCTGCTGGTGCTGGCCTACGCCCTCGAGCGCCGGCTGCGGATGAGCGAGCTGGCCGATGCGCTGGTCCTGTCCCGCTCGGGCGCCACCCGCCTCATCGACCGGCTGGAGGCCGACGGCCTGGTGGAGCGCGTCAGCTGCGAGACCGATCGGCGCGGCCAGTGGGCGCAGCTCACCGAGGCCGGATACCGGCGCCTGCGCGAGGCCTCCCCCACCCACCTGCGAGGCGTCGCGGAGCACTTCCTGGACCGCATCCCCGAGGACGAGCTCACCGTGCTGCAGCGCACCCTGGAGCGGGTGCTCGTGGAGCCGATCGCCAGCCGGCCCTAGTTCGCCTCCCCGCCGCGCGCCTCGGCCAGCAGGCCGCGCACCATCCCCGCCCGCGGGTCATCGGGCGCCAGCTCCAGGAAGCGCTCGAAGTGCGTGGCCGCGGCCTCCGGATCATCCTCGCCGCGCAGCGCAATGAGCCCGCGGAAGAAGGCCACGTCCGGGTCGTCGTCGCCGACCACGCCGGCGAACGAGTCCGTGGCCGCGGCGGCATCGGTCCAGTCGCCGGCCTCGATGTAGGCCGTGATCAGGCGCCGGTATGCGCCGGCGTTCTCCGGCTCCAGGCTGATCAGCGCCAGCAGCGCCACCGCCGCGCGCTGGCGGTCCTCGGCGCTCGTCCCGGCCAGGTAGGCATCGGCCAGCTGCGAGAGCGCCTCAGCGTCCTGCGGGTCCTCCGCCAGGCGCCCGAGGAGGGCCTGGATCTGGGCCTGGCGCGCCTCCTCGCGGGCCAGGGCCTGGGCCAGGGCGGTGTCCGTCTCGGTGCGCTCCGCCAGGCCGACCGGCGGCGGCAGGGCGAAGCCGGCCACCAGCATGGCCATGAGCAGGCCGCCGATGGCGAGGGCCAGGCGCCGCCCACCCGCCGCCGGGGGCTGCGGAGGGGGCGTCCGCTGGGCGGCGTCCAGGGCGGCCAGGGTC
>DASRYM010000102.1:0-38713 GCA_035687145.1 Candidatus Zixiibacteriota bacterium
CCCGCCGACCCAGCAGGCCGCGCGACGCCACCCAGCGCCACGAGCGCGAGCTGCGCCTGGCCGGCTACCGGCGCATCGCCGGCCTGGACGAGGTGGGCCGCGGGTCGCTGGCCGGTCCGGTGGTGGCCGCGGCCGTGATCCTGCCGCCGCGCCCGCGGATCAAGGGCCTGCGCGACTCGAAGGTCCTGCCGCGCGCCCGCCGCGAGGCGCTCTACGAGCAGATCCTCGACCGCGCCGAGGCGGTCGGCGTGGGCTGCGTGGAGGTCGAGGTCATCGACCGCATCAACATCCTGCAGGCCACCAAGCTGGCCATGCGGCAGGCCATCGAGCGCCTCCCGGACCCGCCGGACCACCTGGTGATCGACGCCCTGAGCCTGCGCGACGTGGACCTCCCGCAGCGGCCGATCATCGATGGCGACGCGATCTGCGCCTCGATCGCGGCGGCCAGCATCGTGGCGAAGGTGACCCGCGACCGGATCTGCCAGGAGCTGGACGCCGTCTACCCGGCCTACGGCTTCGCGCGCAACAAGGGCTACGGCACCCGCCGCCACTACGAGGCCCTGATGAGCGAGGGCCCATGCGAGTGGCATCGTCGCTCGTTCGCGCCGATCCGCACCCTGGTCGCCGGCCGGCAGCTCAGCCTCGACCTGCTGCTGGACGAGGAGCTGCCCACCGAGGACGAGATCGACCCGCTCGACTGACCCGGCGCCCGCGGTCAGGGGCCGGCGACGACCGTCCGCCGTGACGGATCCGCGCCACGCCCTGGGCCTGCGGGCCGAAGAGGCTGCCGCCGCCTGGCTGACGCGCCAGGGCTGGACAGTGCTCGAGCGTCGCTGGCGCGGGCCCGGGGGCGAGCTGGACCTCGTCTGCCGCGACCCCGGCGGTACGCTGGTGGGCGTCGAGGTCAAGCTGCGGACCACCGGCCGTGCCGGGGTCGGCGCCGAGAGCGTGGACCGCCGGCGCCTGGGCCGCCTGCGCCGGGCGCTGGCCGCCTACGCCGTCGACGGTGGCGCTCCCGCAACCGACCTGCGCCTGGACCTCATCACCCTGGACCGCGTCGATGACGGGCGCTGGCGGCTGCGCCACCTGCCCTGCGTCGACGCCTGGTGACCGCGCCGGCCCGCGCGGTCACCGGATGCCTCAGCGCGAGAAGAGCTCCTCCAGGCGCAGGATCGAGGCGATGTAGGGCCGAGAGACGGGATAGATCCCATGCCGGTCGGTGGCGGCCTGGCCCTGGTAGTAGGCGGCCAGTGCCAGCGAGCGGTCGCCGTAGCGGTCGAGGTAATGCCGCAGCAGCCGCACGCCGGCCCGCACGTTGGAGGCCGCGTCGTGCAGGTTCACCTGCTCGCCGAGCATGACGCCGCCCACCCACTCGCCGGTGGCCGGCAGCAGCTGCATGACGCCGATGGCGCCGGCGCTGGAGACAACCCCCTGCTGCCAGCCCGACTCCTGCCAGGCCACGGCCAGCGCGAAGGCCGGCGGCACGCCCTGCCGGTTCGCCTCCGCCACGATCAGGTCCCGGACGTCCTGGCGCTTGGCGACGAGCGCCGCCATCGATGCCGGCATGCCCGACCCGCCGGCCGGGGCCGTCACGGCGGCACGTGACGGTGCCCCGCCGGGGATGACCAGCACCTGGCCGGTGCGAATGTACGACGGGTTGCTGATGCCGTTGGCGGCCGCGATGGCGGCGATCGTCGTCCCGTGGCGGCGGGCGATCCAGGTCAGGTTCTCGCCGAACGCGACGCGGTGGGTGCGCAGGACGGCCTGCTGCGGAGCAGGGTGCCCCGTCGGCTGCGCCGATCCGCCCGCTGCCGACGGTACCCCGCCGCTGGGGATGACCAGCACCTGGCCGGTGCGGATGTACGACGGGTTGCTGATGCCGTTGGCGGCCGCGATGGCGGCGATCGTCGTCCCGTGGCGGCGGGCGATCCAGGTCAGGTTCTCGCCGAACGCGACGCGGTGGGTGCGCAGGACGGCCTGCTGCGGGGCGGGGTGCCCCGCCGGCGGCGCGCTCCCGACCTTCAGGCGCTGCCCCGCGAAGATGCGGTTCGGGTTGGCGATGCCGTTGAGCGCCACGAGGTCGTCCACGGTGACGCCGTTCCGGGCGGCGATGCCGGAGAGCGTGTCGCCGGGCTGGACGGTGATCACCCGGTCGGTGGCGGCCACCGAGCCGGTGAACGCGATGGCCACGGCGACGGCCGCGGCCAGCCCCGCGGTGATGAAGTGCGGCTGACGTCGAGTTCGCATCGGTTCAGCGTGCCCCTTCGATTCGCAGCGAATTCCCCAGACGGCCGGCGAGAGCCGCAAGGATCGCGCCGGCGGCCCGATGCTAGGGAGCGGTGCGGGAGGGTCAAGGTACGTACGGATGGGTGACGAGTACTTCGGTACTGTTGGCTGCGAGCCGGCGCGGCGCTCAACGCAGGGGCCACCGCACCAGGGCGCCCACCGGGAGTCGCACCGTCCGGGTGCTATACTCCGCGTCGGTCCGGCGACCGCCGGACGTTTGGCCCCATCACACACGCTCGCGGATCCCGCGCCCGCGGTGCCCGCACGCGCTCCGAACGCAGCAGCGCGGTCGGGTGGGCAACCGGGAGATGAGGCGAGCGGAGGACGACAACCGGAGGTACCCCTTGGCTGCCACCACCATGAAGCAGCTCCTGGAGGCGGGCGTCCACTTCGGACACCAGACCCGCCGCTGGAACCCGAAGATGCGCCGCTTCATCTTCGCGGAGCGCAACGGGATCCACATCATCGACCTGGCCCAGACCGTCGAGCGGCTGGACGCCGCCCTGGACTTCGTGCGTGCCACCGTGGCGCGCGGCGACAGCATCCTGTTCGTCGGCACCAAGAAGCAGGCCCAGCAAGCCATCGCCGAGGAGGCGGAGCGCTGCAGCCAGCACTACGTGAACAACCGCTGGCTCGGCGGCATGCTGACCAACTTCACGACCATCAAGCGCCGCATCCAGCGGCTGGAGGCCCTCGAGGCCCGGCGTGACAGCGGCGAGTTCGAGCGCCTCACCAAGAAGGAGGCGTCCAAGCTCAACGAGGAGATCGCCAAGCTGAACGCGGCGCTGGGCGGCATCCGCCGCATGCGACGGCTGCCGGGGGCGGTGTTCATCGTGGACCCGCACCGCGAGGCCATCGCGGTGTCCGAGGCCCGCCGCCTGGAGATCCCCATCGTGGCCATGACCGACACCAACTGTGACCCGGACCTCATCGACTGGATCATCCCGGCCAACGATGACGCGATCCGCTCGGTGCGGCTGGTGACCTCCAAGGTGGCCGATGCCGTGCTGGAGGCCGTGGCCGAGCGCCAGGCGCGACTGGACGAGGAGTTCGAGCAGGCGGAGGCCCTGCCGCCGGTCGATGAGTCGGTGCTGGCCGCCGATTCGGACCTCACCGCGGCCCTGGCCGCCGGCGAGGCCCTGGTCTTCGAGCCCGAGCCGGACGAGGACGAGGAGGAGGAGCGCCGCGCCCGTGCGCGGCGCGCGGCCGCGGCCGACGAGGACGAGGACCTCGAGACGATCGACTGATTGGAGCGCCGCCTGCGGCGCCATCGGTGCAGACCGATGCCCACCACAGAAGGAAGACACGTGACGACGACCATCGATCCGCAGGACGTGAAGCGCCTCCGCGAGCAGACCGGGGCTGGCGTCATGGACTGCAAGCGGGCCCTCGAGGAGAGTGGCGGTGACTTCGACAAGGCCATCGTCTGGCTCCGCGAGAAGGGCCTGGCCACCGCGGCCAAGAAGGCCGGGCGCACCGCCCGTGAGGGCGTGATCGCCAGCTACATCCACCACGGGGCGCGCCTGGGCGTGCTGCTGGAGCTCAACTGCGAGACCGATTTCGTGGCCCGCACCGACGACTTCCAGCAGCTGGCCCGCGACCTGGCCATGCAGGTGGCCGGGCTGGCCCCGCTCTACGTCAGCCGGGAGGAGGTGCCCGCCGACGTGCTCGAGGAGCAGCGACGCAGGTTCAGCGAGGAGGCGGAGCAGGAGGGGCGTCCGGCGGACCGCATCCCGCAGATCGTGGACGGCAAGCTGGCCAAGTGGTATGAGACCGTCTGCCTGCTGGAGATGCCGTACCGCGACACGGACAAGAAGGTGAGCGACCTGATCACCGAGAAGGTGGCGCTGCTGGGCGAGAACATCCGCGTCGCGCGCTTCGCGCGCATGGCGGTGGGGGAGACCGCGGGGGAGGCCGCCGGCGAGGAGGCCGGCTGAGGTGAGCGAGGCGGCCGTCCCCAGCCAGCCGCGCTACCGCCGGGTGCTGCTCAAGCTCTCCGGCGAGGCCCTGATGGGGACGCGCCAGTACGGCATCGACCCGGAGGTGGTGCGCAACATCGCCTCCCAGGTGACCGATGCCCACAGGCTCGGCGTGGAGATGGCCATCGTGGTGGGCGGCGGAAACATCTTCCGCGGCCTGTCGGCGGCGGCCAGCGGCATGGACCGCTCCACGGCCGACTACATGGGCATGCTGGCCACGGTCATGAACGGCCTGGCCATCCAGGACGCGTTGGAGCAGCTCGGCATGCCGACCCGGGTGCTCTCGGCCATCTCCATGCCGGAGATCTGCGAGCCCTACATCCGGCGCCGGGCGGTGCGCCACCTGGAGAAGGGCCGGGTGGTGGTCATGGTGGCCGGCACCGGCAATCCGTACTTCACGACCGATACCGCCGCGACCCTGCGGGCGGTCGAGATCGGCGCCGAGGTCATCCTGAAGGCCACCCGCGTGGACGGGGTGTACGATGCCGACCCGGAGAAAGATCCGGGCGCCACGCGCTACGCGCGCATCAGCTACACGGACCTGATCTCGAACAGGCTGGAGGCGCTGGATGCCACCGCCGTCAGCCTGGCCATGGACAATGAGATGCCGATCGTCGTCTTCGACATGACGCAGCCGGGCAACATCGTGCGCGCCGTTCGGGGTGAGCCGATCGGCACGCTGATCGCCGGGGAGGTGCAGGGATGACCCACGAGGCGCTGGTCGCCGTCGAGCCGAAGATGCAGCGGGCCGTGGAGGCCATGGAGCGCGACTTCGCGGGCATCCGCACCGGCCGCGCCTCGACCACCCTCGTGGAGCGCATCCCGGTCGACTACTACGGCACGCCCACGCCGCTCAACCAGATCGCCGGCATCAGCACCCCGGACCCGCACCTGATCGTGATCCAGCCCTGGGACCGCTCGGTGCTGTCGGCCATCGAGAAGGCGATCACCCGCAGCGACATCGGCCTGGTGCCCAACGTCGACGGCACCGTGGTCCGCCTCAACGTGCCGCCTCTCACCGAGGAGCGCCGCCGCGACATGGTCAAGCAGGTGCGCCGCCGCGCCGAGGAGGCGCGGGTGGAAGTCCGCAACCACCGCCGCGACGCGGCGGACCAGCTGAAGCGCGCCATGCGCGCCGGCGAGCTGTCCGAGGACGAGGAGCGTCGCGAGCTCGACGCCCTGCAGCGCCTCACCGACCGCTTCATCGAGGCCATCGACGCCCGTGCGGAGCGGAAGGAGGCCGAGGTGATGGAGGTCTGACCCTGGCGGAGTCGCGCCCGCGGCACGTCGCCATCATCTGTGACGGCAACCGTCGCTGGGCACGTGCCCGCGGGCTGCCGGTGATCGCCGGCCACGTCCAGGGCGTGGAGGCCATCCGACCCGTCGTCCGTCGCGCCCGGGACCGCGGGATCGAGACCCTCTCGGTCTACACCTTCTCCACCGAGAACTGGAACCGCCCGGACGAGGAGGTCACCGGCCTCTTCGGGCTCATCGACGGCGCCATCCGCCAGCACACCGACGAGCTGGTGGCCGAGGGCGTGCGGGTGCGGGTCATCGGCCGCCTCCACGAGGCGCCGACCGACATCCAGCGCTCCATCCGTGCCGCCGAGGAGCGCACCGCCGGCGGCACCCGCCTGCAGCTCAACGTGTGCTTCAACTACTCCGGCCGCGCAGAGATCATCGACGCGGTGCGGGGCATGGTGGCGGCCGGCATCCAGCCCGGCGAAGTGGACGAGGCGCGGCTGTCGTCCTACCTGTACACCGCCGGCCAGCCGGACGTGGACCTCCTGATCCGCACCGGCGGCGAGCAGCGCACCAGCAACTTCCTGATCTGGCAGGCGGTCTACGCCGAGCTGGTCTTCTCGCCGAAGCTGTGGCCCGACTACGGGCCGGACGACTTCGACGCCGCCCTGGCCGAGTACGCGCGCCGCGAGCGGCGCTTCGGGGCCTGAGGAGGGACGGGCATGCTGCGCACCCGGCTGATCTCGGCTGCCGTGCTGGCGCCGCTGGTGCTGGCCATCGTGTTCCTGGGGGAGCCGTGGCTGTCGGCGCTGGTCGGCCTGATCGCCTTCCTGGCGCTGGTGGAGACCGTCTCGTTGCTCGACGCGGCCGGCTTCGAACCGCCGCAGGTGCTCACCCTGGGCCTCGGCGTGGTGGTCGCGGCCAGCGTGCTGGTGGCCGCCAACCAGGCGCTGGTCGGCGGGCTGCTGGCCGAGGTGCTGCGCGCCACGACCGTGCCCGGGCTGCCGGTGGTCACGTACGCTGGCAGCGTCCTCCTCCTGGCGGTGGCCAGCTTCATCCGCGCCGAGCCGCGCGCCGGCTTCCTGACCTGGGCCACCAGTTCGTTCGGCGTGGCCTACGCGGCCATGCTGGTCCCGTTCATCGTGCTGGTCGCGCACCTCCATCCGGCCGGCGGCACGCCCGACACCGAGGTCGGGGGCCTCGGCCTGCAGGCCGGCTCGGCCTGGGCCCTGCTGCTGATCGTCACCGTGTGGGGCTACGACACGGGGGCCTACCTGGTCGGCCGCGCCATCGGGCGCCATCGGCTCATCGACCACATCAGCCCGGGCAAGACCATCGAGGGGCTGGCCGGCGGGCTGGTGGTCGCGACCCTTGGCGCTGGCCTGGGCGTGTGGCTGGTGGGCCTGCCCGCCTGGCAGGCGCTGGTGCTCGGGCCGCTGCTGGGCCTGGCCGCGCAGTCGGGTGACCTGGCCGAGTCGCTCCTCAAGCGGGCCGCGGGCCGCAAGGAGTCCGGCTTCCTGATCCCCGGGCACGGCGGCATGCTGGACCGCATCGACTCGTTCCTGTTCGCGGCGCCCACGCTGGCGGGGTTCGCCCTGCTGGTCGGCGGCGCCTCGCTCTAGGCGAGGATCAGGGGACCGATGCCGGCCGGGGTCGTTGTCCTGGGCTCGACGGGCTCGATCGGGCGCCAGACGCTGGAGGTGCTGGCCGCGCACCCCGATCGGTTCCGGGTGGTCGCGCTGGCGGCGGCGCATCCCTCGCCGGCCTTCGACGAGCAGCTGGAGGCCTGGCCGGAAGCGCGCGCCTGGTGCGCCAGCGGCCGTCCGGCTCGGATCGACCCCTCCCGCTGGGCCGATGGCGGCCTGGAGGAGCTGGCCACCCAGGATGCCGCGGAGCTGGTGGTGGTGGCCACCACCGGGATGACCGCCCTGCCCGCGGTGCTGGCCGCGCTGGGCTCGGGTCGCCGGGTGGCGCTGGCCAACAAGGAGACCCTGGTGACCGGGGGCCATCTGGTGGCCCGCGCGCTCGACGCCGGCGGCGGGGACCCGCTCGACCGCCTGCGCCCCATCGACAGCGAGCACTCTGCCATCTGGCAGTGCCTGCGCGGGGAACCCATGGAGAGCGTGCGGCGTCTGGTCCTCACCGCCTCGGGCGGACCGTTCCTGCGCACGCCGCCGCACGAGCTCGCCGCCAGGACGCCGCAGCAGGCGCTGGCGCACCCGACGTGGCGGATGGGGCCGAAGATCACCATCGACTCGGCCACCCTGGTGAACAAGGCATTCGAGGTCATCGAGGCGCGGTGGTTGTACCGGCTTCCGTACAGTACGATTGCAGCCGTCATCCATCCGCAGAGCGTCGTCCACTCGCTGGTCGAGTTCGTCGACGGCTCGTTCAAGGCCCAGCTCGGGGTTCCCGACATGCGACTCCCCATCCAGTACGCCCTCACCGCGCCCGAGCGGCTGCCGTCGCCGGCGCGCCACGCGCCGCCGGAGGCGTGGGGCAGCCTGGAGTTCGAGCCGCTCGACGTGTCGCGCTACCCGGCCTACGCGGTGGCCCGTGCCGCCGCCGAGGCGGGTGGCAACCGAGGGACCATCCTCAACGCCGCCGACGAGGTGGCGGTGGCCGCCTTCCTGGAGGGGCGCATCGGCTTCGACCGGATCGCGACCGTGATCGAGACCGCGGTGGACCGATGGGGAACCGATGCCGAGCCGGAGCTGGACGAGATCGGCGTGCTGGACGCCGAGGTACGGGCGGCGCTGGGCGCGGACCTTGCAGTCCACGGTGACGCGTGATGGAGGTCATCGGCACCATCCTGGCCTTCCTGGCCGTCCTGGTCCTGCTGGTGCTGGTCCACGAGATCGGGCACTTCGTGGCCGCCAAGAAGGCCGGCATGACCGTCCAGGAGTTCGGCGTTGGGTTCCCGCCGCGCATCGCGTCCGTGGTGTGGCGCGGTACCCGCTACTCGATCAACTGGATCCCGCTGGGCGGCTTCGTGCGCATGCTCGGGGAGGACGGCGAGATCGAGGCCCAGAAGATGCGGGAACGCGGCCTCTCCGAGTCCGCCATCGATCGGGCCATGGAGGGCGCCTTCAACCGCAAGCCGATCTGGGTGCGCATCGCCGTGCTGGCAGCGGGCGTGGTCATGAACTTCCTGCTGGCCGGCGTCCTGTTCGCCATCGCCCTGAGCATGCCCACGCCGGAGGGGCGCGGGCCGCTGCAGGTGGTCGAGGTGCAGGCCAACAGCCCGGCCGCGGCGGCCGACCTGCGGGTTGGCGACGTGATCGTCTCGGCCGACGGCCGCACCTTCGAGGTCTCGCGCGAGCTGACCGAGTACGTCCGCTCCAGGGCCGGCGAGCCGGTGGTGCTCGGCATCGAGCGCGGCGGGCAGACGCTGGAGATCACGGTCACGCCGCGTGATCCGGACCAGCTGCAGCCGGGCGAGGGACCGATCGGCTTCACCTACGAGCCCGAGCGCCTGGTCGAGGTGCCGTCGACGGTCAGCGGGCCGATCGACGCGGTGGCCCGCGGGTTCGGCGAGGCGGCGTACCTGGCCTACCGCATCCCCGGCGGCCTGGCCGATGCGGTCGGCGGCCTGCTGGGCCTGAACCCGAATGGCGGGCAGGCGGTCGGCCCCATCGGCATCGCCGAGGAGACGGGGCGCGTGCTGCAGGCGCCGCTGGTCAGCCAGCTGGTGTTCATCGGCCTGCTGTCGGTCAACCTGGCCGTGCTCAACATCCTGCCCTTCCCACCCCTGGACGGAGGCCGCATCGCGGTGGTGCTGTTCGAGGGCCTGCGACGGCGGCGCCTGCCGGCGGAGCGCGAGGCGTTGATCTACCTGACCGGCTTCATGGTGCTGATCGCGCTGGTGATCCTGATCTCGATCCAGGACGTGCAGCGGCTGATCGAGGGGTAGTCGCCGGGCGCGCAGACGGCGAAACGGGTGAGGCCTGGAGGGCCTTGCCCATTGGGAAGGCTCGCGTGGTGAGCGGCTGACGACGCGCGGTTCGCGTGGCGCCGGACGGTGTGAAGGCCGAGGCTCGCCACGGGAGCCGCCGACAGTTGTCAGCCCGGCGGTGGGGGTCGGGACCAACCCGGTGGCTGGCCAGAAGGAGGGCGGACTGGTATACTCGTGCGCGGTTTCGCCCGACCGTGCGAGCCGAATCGATACTGACTTGGGAGAGACGTGGGTCGGTTCGCCATCCCACGTTTTTGTTTGGAGCACGCGGGGTGCGAGGTGGGGAAGTGAATCGAGATTTCATCGGAGCACTGCTCCAGCTGAACGCCGAGAAGGGCGTGCCCCAGGAGATCCTGATCCGGACCCTGGAGCAGGCGATCGAGTCTGCCTACCGTCGCAACGCGGACGCTCCCGAGAACGTGGTGGTCAAGGTCGACCCCGAGACGGGCCAGATCAGCGTCTTCCGCGAGTACGAGGTCGTTGCCGGCGAGGAGGAGATCGGGGACCCCGAGCTGCAGATGACGGCGGCGGAGGCGCAGACGATCGACCCGACCACCGGCGTGGGCGGCAAGGTCCGGGTGCCGGAGAACGTCACCCAGGCCCAGCTGGGACGCATCGCGGCGCAGACCGCCGGCCAGGTCTACCGTCAGCGCCTGCGCGAGGCGGAGCG
Source organism: Candidatus Zixiibacteriota bacterium (assembly GCA_035687145.1). Lineage (GTDB taxonomy): Bacteria > Chloroflexota > Limnocylindria > QHBO01 > QHBO01 > DASRYM01. The sequence continues at coordinate 10,133 of DASRYM010000102.1, forward strand.
GGACGTGGTCTACAGCCAGTACGCCAGCCGCGAGGGCGAGATCATGACCGGCGTGGTGCACCGCACCACCGACCAGGCCGTGATCCTCGACATGGGCAAGGGGGTGGAGGCGGTGCTGGCCGTCAGCGAGCAGCTGCCGGGCGAGCACTACCGCATCGGGCAGCACCTGAAGGTCTATGTCCTCGAGGTGCGCCGCACCACCCGTGGGCCGGTGCTGGTGGTGAGCCGCACGCACCGCGGCTTCCTGCGCCGGCTGATGGAGATGGAGATCCCCGAGATCTACAACGGCACGGTCGTCATCCGCGGCATCGCCCGCGAGGCGGGCAGCCGCTCCAAGGTGGCCGTCGAGAGCCGGCAGCCGGGCGTGGACGCCAAGGGCGCCGCGGTCGGGCAGCGCGGGGCGCGGATCCAGGCCATCGTGGCCGAGCTCAACGGCGAGAAGGTCGACATCGTGCTGTGGAACGAGGACCCGGCCCAGTACGTGGCCGAGGCGCTCTCGCCGGCCGAGGTGCTCAGCGTGCGGATCGACGAGGAGCACAAGATCGCCAACGTCATCGTCCCGGAGCGGCAGCTGAGCCTCGCCATCGGTAAGGAGGGCCAGAACGCGCGGCTGGCGGCCAAGCTGACCGGCTGGCGGATCGACATCCGCTCGGATGCGGGCGTCGCTACCGCCGCGGCGGCGCACGACGGCCGCGAGTCGAGCGAGGGGAGCGAGGCGAGCGAGGCCGGCGGGACGCCCCAGGAGGCGCCGGCCGATGCCGAAGCGAAGGCCTGACCACGTCCCGATGCGGACCTGCGCGGCCTGCCGCCGGGTCCGGCCCAAGCGATCGATGACCCGCCTGGTGCGCCAGGCGGACGGATCGGTGGGCGTGGACCCCACCGGCAAGGCCGCCGGACGGGGAACCTACATTTGCGATGACCCTGCCTGCCGGGAGCCGCGACGCCTGGCGCAGGCAGTGAACCGAGCGCTCGGCGCGGCCGTGGAGCCGGGAACGCTCCAGATCGAGGTAACGAATGCCGCCACGTAGATACCAGCAACGACGCGGGCCTCGCCCGCAGCGCCGCCGCGGCCCGCAGGGCGGGGCGGCGGTCGCCGATGCCCCGGCCGCGCCACGCCCGACCGGTCCAATCGAGCTGCCCTCGGCCATCACCGTCAAGGACCTGGCCGATGAGCTGCGGGTCAGCCATGCCGACGTCATCAAGGAGCTGATCCGCAACGGGATCTTCGCCACCATCAACCAGACCGTCGACTTCGACACCGCCTCGCTGGTGGCGGCCGAGCTGGGATTCGAGACGGTGGAGCGCGGCGCCGCCGAGCGCGAGGCGGAGGCCGAGCACAAGGAGATCGTGGCCCCCGGCGCGGCGGCCGAGGCTGCCCGCAGGGCGATCTTCGCCGAGGAGGAGGGCGCCGTGCTCGTCACCCGCGCCCCGGTGGTGACGATCATGGGCCACGTCGACCACGGCAAGACGAGCCTGCTGGACGCCATCCGCAGCACCAGCGTGGCGGCCGGGGAGCGGGGTGGCATCACCCAGCACATCGGCGCCAGCGAGGTGGTGCACAACGGCCGGCGCATCGTCTTCCTGGACACGCCCGGCCACGAGGCGTTCACCGCCATGCGCGCCCGCGGGGCGCAGGTCACCGACATCGCGGTCATCGTGGTGGCGGCCGATGACGGGGTGATGCCCCAGACCCGCGAGGCGATCGACCACGTGCGGGCGGCCCAGGTGCCGATGATCGTGGCCATCAACAAGATCGACAAGCCGGACGCCAACCCGGACCGGGTGAAGCAGGAGCTGGCGGACATCGGCGTGCTCATCGAGGAGTACGGCGGCGACGTGATCGCGGTGCCGGTATCGGCCAAGCAGAAGGTCGGCCTGGATGACCTGATGGAGATGATCCTGCTGGTCGCCGACCTCCAGGACCTGAAGGCCAACCCCGACCGGCCGGCGGTGGGCACCATCATCGAGTCCAAGGTGGAGAAGGGCCGCGGCAACGTGGCCACCGTGCTCGTCCAGACCGGCACCCTGAAGACCGGTGACATCGTGACCGTGGGCGGCACCTACGGCCGGGTGCGCGCCCTGCAGAACGCGGCCGGCAAGCGCGTGAAGCAGGCCGAGCCCGCCACTGCCGTGGAGGTCATCGGCCTCACCGACCTGCCGGAAGCGGGTGACATCCTGCGCGTGGTGCCCGACGAGAAGACCGCCCGCGACATGGCCGAGGAGGTGCGCCGCCAGGCCGGTGCCGAGGGTCGGGGCGCGTACACCCTGGAGGACATGTCGGCGCAGATCCAGGCCGCGGAGGTCAAGGAGCTGCGGGTCGTCCTCAAGACCGACGTGCAGGGCTCGCTGGGCGCCATCCGGGGGGCGCTGGAGCGGCTGAACACGCCGGAGGCGCGGATCAGCATCCTGCGCGAGGGGGCCGGGGACATCAACGAGTCGGACGTGCTGCTGGCATCGGCCTCCGACGCGGTGGTCATCGGCTTCAACACCAGGGTGGACCCGGGAGCGCAGCGCGTCATCGACTCCACCGGCGTGGACGTCCGCATCTACGACGTCATCTACAAGCTGACCGATGAGGTCGGCCAGGCCCTGCAGGGCATGCTGGCGCCCAAGCTCATCGAGCAGGTCGAGGGGCACGCCGAGGTGCGGATGGTCATCAGGGCCGGCCGTGCCGGCAACGTGGCCGGCTCGTACGTGACCGATGGCCGCATCGTGCGCGGTGCGCAGGCCCGCCTGTTCCGCGGCGGCAAGCAGGTGGCGGAGGCACGTATCGAGTCGCTGCGGCGCTTCAAGGACGACGTCCGCGAGGTGGCAGCCGGCTTCGAGTGCGGCATCGGCCTGTCGATCGACGACATCGCGGAGGGCGACGTGATCGAGTGCTACCAGATGGTCTCGGAACAGGCCTGAGGCTGACGTGAGCCAGCGCACCAGCCGGCTGGACAGCCAGATCCAGCAGGAGCTGATGGACCTCCTGCAGCGCGAGATGAAGGACCCGCGGGTCGGGTTCGCCACCGTCACCCGGGTCGAGACGGCGCGCGACCTCGGCCACGCCCGGGTCTGGATCAGCGTGTACGGCAGCGAGGAGGAGCGGCAGCGCTCGATGGAGGCGCTGCAGGACGCCAAGCCGTGGCTGCGCCATAGGCTGGCCGAGCGCCTGCAGATCCGCCACGTGCCCGAGCTCAGCCTGCGGCGCGACGATTCGATCGAGGCCGGCGACCGGGTGCTGCGCCTGCTGAACCAGATCAGGGAGCAGGAGCGGCGCAGCGAATGACCGATGACCGGCGCCTGGTCGCGGCGCGCATCCGCGACGCCAAGCGCGTCACGACCCTCTGCCACGAGAACCCCGACGGCGACACGCTGGGCGCGGCGCTGGCCATCGCCCTCGCCGCCGAGCGGCTCGGCAAGCAGGCCGAGGTGGTGAGCGCAGACCCGCCGCCGCCCTTCCTGGCCTTCCTGCCGGGTGTCGAGCGCGTGCGCCGTGCCCCGGAGCTGGAGCCGGACGTGGCGGTGGTGGTCGACGCCGGCGCCCTGTCCCGCACCGGTGGCGTGGCGACCGGCTCCGCCGAGTGGCTGTCGCGGGCCACCATCGTGAACGTCGACCACCACGTGTCCAACACGCGCTTCGGGGCGGTGAACTGGGTGGACCCCGAGGCGGCGGCCACCTGCGAGATGGTGGCCCTCCTCCTGCCGGAGCTGGGCGTGGAGCTGGACCGGGATCTGGCCACGCTGCTGATGAGCGGGATCGTGCAGGACACCCGGACCTTCGCCCACCCCAACGCCACCCCGCGCACGCTGCGGGTCGCCGCCGAGCTCGTCGAGGCGGGCGCGCCGCTGTCGGCCATCAACCGCGCGATCTACGCCGACAAGCCATTCAGCACCCTGGCCCTCTGGGGCCGGATCCTGGCCGGCGCGGAGCAGCGCTGCGAGGGGCGGATCGTCCACGCCTCCATGACGCTGGCCATGCTGGCCGAGGTCGGAGCCGAGCCGACCGCCTCGGAGGGCTTCATCGACCTGCTGGGCTCGACCCGGACGGCGGACATCACCGTGCTCTTCAAGGAGGCCGCCCCGACCACCACGCGGGTCAGCGTGCGCACCACCGACCGGGCCGATGCGGTGGCCATCACCGGCGCCTTCGGCGGCGGTGGCCATGCACGAGCCGCCGGCTGCACGGTGGAGAAGCCGCTCGCCGAGGCTCGCGAGCTGGTGCTCGCCGAGTGCGAGCGGGAGCTCGCGCGGGGCGATGCTGGGGGTCGTTAACCTCGACAAGCCCGCGGGCCCGACCTCGCACGACATGGTCGGCCTGCTGCGACGCCTGACCGGTACGCGCCGGATCGGGCATGCCGGGACCCTGGACCCACTGGCGTCGGGCGTGCTGCCCATCCTGGTCGGCGCCGCGACCCGCTTCAGCCAGGAGCTGACCGCCGGCCGCAAGCGCTACGACGCGATCATCCGCCTGGGCCTGCGCTCGGCCACCGACGACGCCGAGGGCCCGCTGGAGCGCGTGGCTGCGCCCGACGCGCTGCCGGACGAGGCGACCATCCGCGAGGCGCTGGCGGCCTTCAGCGGCACGTTCGAGCAACGGCCGCCGACGTTCTCGGCGCGCAAGCTGGAGGGGCGGCGGGCGCACCGCGCGGCGCGGGCCGGCCAGCCGGTCGACCTGGCGCCGCGGCTGGTCACGGTGGACTCGCTGGAGGTGCTCGGCGTGCACCCCGGCGACGGCCACGTTGACGTGCGGGTCGACATCCGCTGCGGGCCGGGAACGTACGTGCGGTCGATCGCGCGCGACCTCGGGGAGCGGCTCGGGTGCGGCGGCTACCTGGCCACCCTGCGCCGCACCGAGGCCGCCGGCCTGCGGGTGGAGGGGGCCCTGACCCCCGGGCAGCTGGAGCTGATGGCCATGGAGGACCGCCTGGCGGCGGCGATCCTGCCGGTCGGCGACCTGCTGCCGCTGCCGCGCCTGCAGCTGACCGCCCTCGATGCGCGGCGCTTCATCCACGGCTCCATGGTGCCGGTGGAGCCGGCGGTGGCGACCGACGGTCGCTGGGCCGTCTTTCGCGACGGGGAGCTGCTCGGCATCGGACAGCTCCGCGCCGGGATGCTCCAGCCGGAGAAGGTGGTCGCCGGCGAGGCGGGCGAGGGGTGACCGCCACTGCGCCTCGCGTCTTCGGCATCCACGACCTGCCACCCATCGGTCCGGCGGCGCTGGTGATGGGCGCCTTCGACGGCGTGCACGTCGGCCATGCCGCCATGCTGGCCGCAACCCGCGAGGCGGCGGCGCGCCTCGGCGTGCGCTCGGTGGCGCTCGTCTTCGAGCCGCACCCCGACGAGGTGCTGCGCCCGGGCACCCGCGTCCCCCGGCTGGCGCCGCTGGCCACCACCCTGCGGCGGATCGTGATCGACCAGGGGCTGGATCATGCCGTGCCGCTCCGCTTCGACGACCACCTGCGCTCGCTGACGGCCGAGGAGTTCCTGGCCGCCATGGTGCCGCGGATCGAGGTCCGGGCCCTGGTCATGTCCCCGGAGAGCGCGTTCGGGCGGGATCGGGGCGGGACGGTGGAGCGGATGCGCGAGCACGGGGCCGAGGCCGGCTTCGAGGTGGTGACCGTGGAGCCGGTGCTGGTCGACGGGGAGGTGGTGTCGTCCACCCGTCAGCGGGCGGCGATCGCCGCCGGGGACGTGCCGACCGCCCTGGCCCTGGGCTACCCGCCGCGCCTCGAGGGGACCGTGGTGGAGGGCGACCACCGGGGTCGGGAGCTGGGCTACCCGACCGCCAACCTGGCCTTTGACTACCTGCCCGCCATGCCGGCCAACGGGATCTACGTGGGCGAGGTGGCCGTGCCCGAGCGCGATGTTGGCCCGCATCACCCGGCGCTGGTCAGCGTCGGCGTGCGCCCGACCTTCCACGCGGACGGCCAGGTGCTGGTGGAGGCGCACCTGCTCGACTTCGACGGTGACCTGTACGGCGCCCACCTGGCCCTTGACCTGCTGGCGCGGCTGCGCGACGAGCAGCGCTTCGACTCGGTCGACGCGCTGGTGGGGCAGATGCATCGCGACGAGGTGGCGGCCCGCGCCTTCCTGCTCCGGCGGCGAGGTTGAGGAGGCCGCAGAAGGCCAACGGGACGGCTGGGCGACCGCCCCGCTGGCCCGATGGCCGGTTGGCCGCCAGTCTGGTACCATTTCGCGCGATACGAAACGAATGTGGAGGAATCTGTGCCGCTCGCCAAGGACGCGAAGAGCGCGATCGTAGAGGAGTTTGCTACGCACGAGGGGGACACCGGCTCCCCGGAAGTGCAGATCGCGCTGCTCACCGAGCGGATCAAGTCGCTGACTGAGCACCTGCGCACGTACCAGAACGACAACCATTCCCGCCGCGGCCTGCTGAAGCTGGTCGGCCAGCGGCGGCGCCTGCTTGCGTACCTGGTCCGCAACGACGTGGACCGGTACCGGGCGGTGATCACCCGTCTGGGCCTGCGCCGCTGACCCGATCCGTGGGAGACGACCCAGGAGCCGTGCACCGGCCCTGGGTCGTGGCCTATCCGGATCCCGCATCGGGCCCGTCCCGCCAATGGCGCTGATCAGGCGCCGACTCACCACTACGCGGAAGCCCGCGACCGCCGCGGCCGCCCGCGCCCCCCGTCCTCGAGCGAGACCGCTCGGCGGGAGCGGAGCGCCGGCAGAGCCGCAGGCCGCACGCAACGCACTACACGAATCAACTGGAGGCATCAGTGGCAATCAAGGTTGAGGCCGAGATCGGTGGCCAGACCTTCTCGTTGGAGGCCGGCAAGCTCGCCGAACAGGCCGATGGGGCGGTCCTCGTCCGCTACGGGGACACCGTCCTGCTGGCGACCGCCGTGTCATCCGAGCCTCGGGAGGGGATCGACTTCTTCCCCCTGACCGTGGACTACGAAGAGCGCATGTACGCCGCCGGCAAGATCCCGGGCGGCTTCATCAAGCGGGAGTCGCGCCCGTCCGAGGCGGCCATCCTGGCCATGCGCCTCACCGACCGGCCCATCCGCCCGCTCTTTCCCAAGGGCTACAAGCAGGAGGTCCAGATCGTCCTGACCGTCCTGTCGGCGGACCAGGAGAACGACCCGGACATCCTGGCCGTCAACGGCGCCTCGGCGGCCCTGTGCATCAGCAGCATCCCGTTCCTGGGCCCGGTGGGCGCCGTCCGGGTGGGCCGCATCAACGGTGAGTTCGTCACCAACCCGACCATCAGCCAGCTCGATGAGAGCGACCTGGACCTGGTGGTGGCCGGCACGCGCGACGCGATCATGATGGTCGAGGCCGGGGCCAGGATCCTGCCGGAGGCGGTCATGGCCGATGCCATCGCCTACGGCCAGGCGGAGCTGCAGAAGAGCATCGACCTGCAGGAGAAGCTGGTCGAGGCCGCCGGCAAGCCGAAGAAGATCCCGTTCCTGGGCCCCAAGGCCGACTCGGTGGTCAAGCTGGGCAGGGCCCTTGAGAACCCGGACGCCGAGTTCGTCGTCTTCGACGTGGAGACCACCGCCATGAAGCCGGAGAACGGCTACATCGTCGACCTGGCGGCCCTCAAGGTGCGGAACGGCCAGGTGGTGGACCGCTTCGAGTCGCTGGTCAACCCGGGTCGTTCGATCGTCGGCCACCAGATCCACGGCCTGTCCGACGAGGACGTGGCCGGGGCGCCGACCGCCGCCGAGGTGCTGCCGCGCTTCGCCGAGTGGATCGGGGACCGCCCGGTGGTGGCCCACAACGTCTCGTTCGACCTGCCGTTCGTGCTGCGCCACATGCCGAACGACGTCGGCTGGCAGCCCTCGGCCGTGTACGACACGCTGGAGATGGCCTACCAGCTCTACCCCGATGCCGGAGCCTACAAGCTCACCGACCTGATGCACTTCGTCTTCGGGCGTGACCACGGCGCCGCCCATCGGGCCATGCCGGACGCGGAGGCCACCGCCGACCTGTTCATCAACATGACCGATGGCCTGCCCGAGCGCCTCGACAAGATCCGGGCCGACATCGCCGATGAGATCCGTCGCGCGCGCGAAAGCTACAACCGGGCCGAGCAGGGGGAGCGCCTGGAGGACATCCGGCGCCGCCATGGCATCGGCTCCGCGCTCATGGACGTCCTCACCAAGGCCACCGTCCGCGAGCTGGTGCTCAGCGAGAACATCCGCATCGACGGGCGCGACACGACCACCATCCGGCCCATCAGCGTGGAGGTCGGCATCCTGCCGCGCACGCACGGCTCGGGCCTCTTCACCCGGGGCCAGACCCAGGCCCTGTCGATCGCGACGCTGGGCCCCACGTCGGACGTGCAGCGGCTGGACACCATCTCCCCGGAGACGGAGAAGCGCTACCTGCACCACTACAACATGCCGCCCTACTCGGTCGGCGAGGTGCGACCGATGCGCGGCCCGGGGCGCCGCGAGATCGGGCACGGCGCGCTGGCCGAGCGGGCGCTGCTGCCGGTGCTCCCCTCGGAGGAGGAGTTCCCGTACGCCATCCGCGTGGTCTCCGAGGTGGTCAGCTCCAACGGCTCCACCTCGATGGCGTCGACGTGCGGGTCGACCCTGGCCCTGATGGACGCCGGCGTGCCGATCACGGCGCCGGTGGCCGGCGCGGCCATGGGCCTCATCACCGACCCGCAGACCGGCCGCTACGCCGTCCTCACCGACATCAACGGCAAGGAGGACGCGTACGGCGACATGGACTTCAAGGTGACCGGCACCGCGGAGGGCATCACCGCCCTGCAGATGGACATCAAGGTCCCGGGCATCACCAACGAGATCCTGCGTGACGCCCTGGAGCAGGCCCGCGTGGCGCGCCTCTTCATCCTGGACAAGATGACGGCGGTCATCAGTGCCAGCCGTTCCGAGCTGTCGCCCTACGCGCCGCGCATCACCACCATCAAGATCCCGGTCGAGAAGATCCGCGACGTCATCGGTGCCGGCGGCAAGGTGATCCGCCAGATCGTGGCCGAGACGGGGACCGAGATCAATGTCGAGGACGACGGCACCGTCCAGATCGCCTCCACCAGCGGCGATGCCGCCCAGCGGGCGATCAAGTGGATCGAGGGCCTGACCCGCGACGTGGAGGTCGGCAAGGAGTACCTGGGCAAGGTCACCCGGATCATGAACTTCGGGGCCTTCGTCGAGATCCTGCCCGGCAAGGAGGGGCTGGTGCACATCAGCCAGCTGGCCGACTACCGGGTGCCGCGCGTCGAGGACGTGGTCAGCATCGGCGACGAGCTGATGGTGGTGGTCACCGAGATCGACCGCATGGGCCGCATCAACCTGAGCCGCCGCGCGGCGATGGAGCGGCACATGGCCAAGACGGGGGCCGCCTCGCGGTCGTAGGCTCGCCGCACCCTGCACGGACCGATGGCGTCGCGGGTGCTGCGGCGCCACCGGCCCTTCCGGAGCGCCCCCGAGCGGACGGGCGCGGATCGCTGCTCATCACGCGTCCCGCGGACCGATACCGCGCACGTCCGCCGCGAGCACCCGCCATCCCGCGTGGCCTGGCCGATGTATCGGTCACGGGCGGGTCAGGCGCGGGACACCGCCACGGTTGGCCGCCGGTCGAGGCGGACGCTGAGTACGATAGGCGCCGATGGGCACCCAGGCGGAGCTGGCGCAGATCGCGAGCGAGGTGCGTGCCTGCACGCGCTGCCCGCTGCACCGCGGGCGGACACAGGCCGTACCGGGAGAGGGCAACCCGCTGAGTGACGTGCTGCTGGTGGGGGAGGGGCCGGGCGCCCGGGAGGACGCCACGGGCCGCCCGTTCGTGGGGCCGGCCGGCCAGCTGCTGAGCGAGCTGCTGCGCAGCATCGGCTGGGAGCGGGAGGACGTCTTCATCGCCAACGTGGTGAAGTGCCGGCCGCCGGGCAACCGCGACCCGGAGCCGGAGGAGGTCGCCGCCTGCGGCCAGTTCCTGGACCGCCAGGAGCGGGCGCTGGACCCGGCGGTGATCGTGACCCTGGGCCGCCACTCGCTGCGCCGCTACCTGCCCGGCGCGCGGATCAGCGAGGCGCACGGCAAGCTGCGCCGCTCTGGCGGGCGCTTCATCTTCCCGATGTACCATCCGGCTGCCGCGCTGCACCAGGCCAGCCTGCGGGAGACGCTGTTCGCCGATATCCGCGGGCTGCCGGCCGCGCTGCTCGCCGCCCGCGAGGCGCTGGAGGCCGAGCGGGCGGTATCGGCCCACCGGGAGGCTGCGGCTGTGCAGAGCGCGCCGCAGGAGCACCGGAGCGAGGCCGACCAGCTGACCCTGTTCCCGGGAGCGACATGACCGAGACCCTGCGCATCATCCCGCTCGGCGGCGTGGGCGAGGTGGGCAAGAACATCACCGTGATCGAGGCCGCCGGGGAGATCCTGGTGGTCGACTGCGGGCTGGCTTTCCCGGAGCCGGAGATGCTGGGCATCGACCTGGTGATCCCGGACGTGACGTACCTGGAGCAGAACCGGGACCGGGTGCGGGCCATCGTGCTGACCCACGGTCACGAGGACCACACCGGCGCCCTGCCCTATGTCCTGCCGCGGATCCCCGGCACGCCGATCTACGCCACCCGGCTGACGGTGGGCCTGGTGACTGGCAAGCTCAAGGAGCACAAGCTGCTGGACACGACCCGGCTGGAGACCGTCGAGCCCGGCCGTGAGGTGCAGATCGGCTCCATGGGCGTGCTGCCCTTCCGGGTGAACCACTCCATCCCGGACGGCGTGGGGCTGGCCATCCGGACCCCGCTGGGCACCGTCATCCACACCGGCGACTTCAAGTTCGACCACACCCCTCCCGACGGCGTGCGGGCCGACCTGGGGCTGATCGCCGAGCTCGGCAACCGCGGCGTGGAGTTCCTCCTCTCCGACTCGACCCGGGCCGAGAAGGAGGGCTACACCCTGTCCGAGGCGACGGTGGGGGAGTCGCTGCACCAGCTCATCGGGGAGGCGCCGGGCCGGGTGATCGTGGCCACCTTCGCCTCGAACATCGGGCGCGTGCAGCAGGTGCTGGACGCCGCCTGGGCGCACGGCCGCAAGATGGTGGCCCTGGGTCGCAGCATGGAGCAGAACATCGCCATCGCGGTGGAGCTCGGCTACCTGGACCCACGGCAGGGCACCCTGGTGCGCAGGGACGCCCTGCAGCGCCTGCGTCCCCAGGAGCTGGTGGTCATGACCACCGGGTCGCAGGGTGAGCCGATGTCCGGGCTGACCCGCATGAGCAACCGGGACCACCGCAACATCACCATCGAGCCCGGCGACACGGTGATCGTGTCCGCCAGCCCGATCCCCGGCAACGAGGAGGCCGTGGCCAAGACCATCGACAACCTCTTCAAGGAGGGGGCCATGGTCCACTACGAGCCGCTCAAGCACTGCCACGTCTCCGGGCACGGGTCGCGCGAGGAGCTCAAGCTCATGCTGGGGCTGGCCAAGCCGCGGCATTTCATCCCGATCCACGGCGAATACCGCATGCTGGTGCAGCACGGCCTGCTCGCCGAGGGAGCGGGCGTGCCGGTGGATCACATCTTCGTGCTGGAGAACGGCCAGGTGGTCGAGTTCGACGGGCAGCGCGCCAGGCTGGCGGGGCACGTGCCGGCCGGCGACGTGCTGGTGGACGGCATCGCCGCCGTCGACGGGATCGACGGCGTGGTGCTGCGCGACCGGCGCATGCTGGCCTCAGACGGGGTGGTGATGGTGGCGCTCACCGTGGACCGATCGACCGGCCAGCCGATCACCGGCCCGGACCTGGTGGGGCGCGGCTTCCTGTCGGACCCGGACGACCCGATCATGATCGCCGCCCGCGACCACCTCCTCGACGAGCTGCGCCAGGCGCCGGGCACGGACGACCACGCCGCCGAGCCCGGCTACCTGAAGACCAAGGTCCGCGACACGCTGTCGCGCTTCTTCTTCGAGCGCACCAAGCGACGCCCGATGATCCTGCCCATCGTGATGGAGGTCTGACCGGTGGCCACCTCACGACGCAGCAGCACCCGGCGGCGCCCCGGCCGCCGGCGGCGGCGCGCGACGACGACCTTCACGCTCAGCAGCCGCGTGCTCCGCGAGCTGCTCGCGCTGGTGCTGGTCTTCCTGGCCATCGTCAGCGCGATCGCCCTGTTCGCGCCGGATGCCGGCTTCATCGTCAAACCCTGGGCCGAGTTCCTGTCCCGCCTGCTGGGGTGGGGGATCGCATTCGCCGCGCCGCTGCTGGCCGGCTTCGCGCTGATGCTGTGGATGAAGACCATGCCGGCCGAGCGATGGATGGCGGCCACCGGGGCGGCGCTGGTGGCGCTCTCGCTGCTCGGCATGTTCCACCTGGTGGCCGGCGGCGGTGTCGAGCTGATCGAGGCCGGCGAGGGCGGGGGACTGATCGGCTTCGGGGTCAGCGGCCTGCTGGTCTCGGCCATCGGCAACGCCGGCACCTGGATCTCGCTGGGGCTGCTCTTCGTGGTGGGGCTGCTGCTCTACTTCAACATGACCATCGGCGACCTGGTGGCCGCCTGGCTGCAGGGTCGCGAGGAGCGGCGCGAGCTGGCCGAGCTGGAGGCGCGCCGGGCGGCGAGTGCCGATCGGCAAGGCCGTCCCGCCACAGCAACCGCCCCGCCGCCGGAGCCCGAGCCGCGCCAGGGCCTGCTGGGCCGCGTGCGCGGCGCCTTCGGCGGCGAGGAGCACGAGGAGCCGCCGGTCATCGTCCGGCGGCAACGCCCCGAGCCGGCCGCCAGCTCCTCGTCACGCGCCGTGGCGACCCCGCCGCGATCCCGCGAGCCGATCCCGGTGGAGCACCCGGAGACGGTGGCCACTCCCGTCCCCGGTCCGGTATCGGCCGAGGAGCTTGAGAGCACCGAGCAGGCGCACCTGGCCGAGGTCGGGCAGCCTCCCGAGGAGCACGCGCTCCTGGAGGAGACGCAGCGCAGCTGGGAGCTGCCGCCGCTGCAGCTGCTGGCCGACGCGCCGGCCAGCTCGGCGGCCCAGATGGACCTCACCGCCAAGGGGCAGCGCATCCGCGACACGCTGGCGCACTTCGGCATCGGCGTGAAGGTGGCGCGCATCCAGGAGGGCCCGGTGGTGACCCAGTACGCGCTGGAGGTGGAACCGGGGATCAAGCTGAGCCGCATCGAGGGCCTGGCGGACAACCTGGCCCTGGCCCTGGCGGCACGTTCCATCCGCATCGAGGCCCCGATCCCCGGGGAGCCCTACGTGGGGGTGGAGATCCCGAACACCGCCTTCGACCTGGTGACGCTCAAGGAGGTGCTCTCCAGCCGCAACTTCCAGGAGGCCAGCGCCCGGAGCCAGCTGGCCTTCGCCCTGGGCCAGGACGTGGCCGGCCAGCCGTTCAGCGCCGACCTGGCCAGGATGCCGCACCTGCTGATCGCCGGCGCCACCGGATCGGGGAAGAGCGTCTGTGTCAACGCCATCATCTGCTCGCTCCTGATGCGGGCCACGCCGGCCGAGGTGAAGCTGATCCTCATCGACCCCAAGCGGGTGGAGATGGCGCAGTACAGGGGCATCCCGCACCTGCTGACCGAGGTCATCGTCGACACCGACAAGGCGGTCAACGCCCTGAAGTGGACGGTCGGCGAGATGGAGCGCCGTTACCACGAGTTCGCGCAGCGCGGGGTGCGCAACGTCGCCGGCTACAACGATGCCCTGCGGACCGGGCAGCCCCGGATGCCGTACATCGTGGTGGTCATCGACGAGCTGGCGGACCTGATGATGGTGTCCGCCTACGAGGTGGAGGCCACCATCACCCGCATCGCGCAGCTGGCGCGCGCCACCGGCATCCACCTGGTGGTGGCCACCCAACGGCCGAGCGTGCAGGTCATCACCGGCCTGATCAAGGCCAACATCCCATCGCGCATCGCGTTCGCCATGACCTCAGGGGTCGACTCACGGACCATCCTGGACACGACCGGTGCCGAGGACCTGCTGGGCCGCGGCGACATGCTCTACCAGCCCATCGACGCGCCGCGCGCCGTCCGCCTGCAGGGCGTGCTGGTTACCGATGACGAGATCAACGCGGTGGCCCGTCACTGGCGCCAGCAGGGCGGGCCGCAGTACAGGCCGGAGGTGACGGCCAAGCGCGACGGAAAGGCCGGAGGCGGCACCGACGGCGCCGAGGAGGACGACGACGCCGACCCGCTGCTCCGCCAGGCCATCGACATCGTGCGGCGCTCGGACAAGGCCTCGGCGTCGCTGCTTCAGCGCCGCCTGCGCATCGGCTACGCGCGGGCCGCGCGGATCCTGGACCAGATGGAGGACAGGGGGATCGTTGGTCCCGCCGACGGGAGCCGATTCCGGGAGGTGCTCGTCACCCCGGACGGCTGGGGCGGAGACATCGGTCCTGACGAGGACGACGGGTGACGGAACCTGCCACCCACAAGCTGGGGGAGGTGCTGCGCGCCGCTCGAGAGGCCAAGGGGGTCGACCTGCCGCGCGTCGAGCGCGAGACGAAGATCCGCACCCGGTACCTGCAGGCCCTCGAGCAGGGCAACTACCGCGAGCTGCCCGGCGCGGTCTACACCAAGGGCTTCCTGCGCAACTACGGCGCCTACCTGGGGCTGGACCCCGAGTACCTGATCGACCTCTACCGGCTGGAGACCGCGTCCGGTGTGGTCGAGCGGCCCAGCGTCCAGCCGCCGCCGCGCCCGATCGCCACCCGCAGGGCGCGCGCCCTGGTCATCACCCCGGGGGCGGTGGTGGCCGCCCTGCTCACCGTCGGGGTGGCGCTGTTCGTGGTCTACATCGTCAGCGAGCTGGTCACCTTCGCCGGACAGCCGGAGCTGCGGATCACCGATCCCGCCGGCGACGTGCGCGGCTACGAGGGCGACTCGTACACGCTCCGCGGCGTCACCGAGCCGAATGCCCGCGTGCGCGTGGAGACCGCGGCGCGGGCAATCGAGGTGACCGCCGACGAGAACGGCGAGTTCGAGGTCGAGGTCTCGCTGGTCCCCGGCTCGAACCTGATCCGCCTGCGGGCCACCGACCCGCTGACCGGGCGCGACAGCCCGGAGGTGTCGCGGACCATCCTGGTCGGCGAGGAGGGGCCCAGTCCGACCGCCGGACCGATGCTGGCGCTCACCGCGCCGGAGGACGGCGCGTCGGTGGCGGCGCCGGTGGAGATCGCCGGCACGGCCGCGCCCGCTGCCGAGGTGACGGTGACGGCCAGCCTGGTCCAGGCGGCGCCACTTGGGTTCCGCATCACCAGCCTGGGCGGGCAGCAGGTCCCGGTGCCGGACGCCACGCCGGCCCCGCCCGAGCCGCTGACGCTCACCGCCGGCGAGGACGGCGCCTTCTCGGCAACGCTTCCGCTGCGGCCGGGAACGTGGCAGCTGAGCGTGGACGACGGGGTCGTCGAGGAGCCGCTGACCCGGACGGTGATCGTCGCCGCGCCGACCGGCCTGAGCGGCTCGCTGGTCGTGGCCGGCAGCCCGTCGTACCTGGAGATCGATGAGGACGGCACGCCCAAGCAGGGGATCTCGGGGCGCAACGCCCCGCCCGGGACGACGGTGGAGCTGCGGGCCCGGCAGACCCTGCGCATCCGGGTCGGCAACGCCGCGGCGGTGACGCTGACCATCAACGGCGTGCAGCTGGGCGCCATGGGCGGCCCGGGCGCCGTGGTGGAGTGGCTCATCACGCCCGGCTGAAGCCGTCGCCGAGCCCGGGATGCGAAGATAGGAGAGTCATGGCCGAGTCATCGTTCGACGTCGTGAGCGACTTCGACCACCAGGAGCTGGTCAACGCCCTGGACCAGGTGCGTCGCGAGGTGGCGACCCGCTACGACTTCAAGGGGGCCAAGGTCTCGCTTGAGCTGACCAGGACCGAGATCGTCCTGCAGGCCGATGACGAGTACCGCGCCAACTCGGTGAAGGACCTCATCCAGTCCAAGGCCGTGCGACGTGGCCTGTCGCTGAAGATCTTCGACTGGGGGCGCCTGGAGCCGGCCGCCGGCGGCACGGTGCGCCAGCACATCGGCCTCAAGCGTGGCCTGACCAGCGAGCAGGCCAGGGAGATCAGCAAGATCATCCGAGAGAGCTTCCCGAAGGTGAAGCCCACCGTCCAGGGGGACGCGGTGCGGGTCAGCGGCAAGAGCAAGGACGAGCTGCAGGCGGTGATCGCCCATCTGCGCGGCCTGGACTACCCGGTGGCGCTGCAGTTCGTGAACTACCGATGATCCCCACGCCCACCGAGGCCGAGCTGGAGGTCGCCGGCGCCCGCCTGGGCGACGTGCTGCTGCGCCACGGCTGGCGGATGGCGACTGCCGAGTCGTCGACCGGCGGGCTCATCGGCCATGCCATCACCATGGTCCCCGGCGCCAGCCGCTACTACGTGGGCGGGGTGATCGCCTACTCGAACCTGGCCAAGGAAGTGGAGCTGAACGTGCCGCACGAGCTGCTCGAGGAGCACGGCGCCGTCAGCCAGCCGGTGGCCCGTGCCATGGCGGAGGGCGTGCGGCGCCGCTTCAACGTTGAGGTCGGGGTGGCCGTCACCGGGATCGCCGGCCCGGAGGGCGGCAGCCAGGCGAAGCCGGTCGGCACCCACTACGTGGCCGTGTCGGTGCGCGGCCACGCCGATCGGGTCGAGCACCGCGTCTTCCCCCACGACCGGGACGGCAACAAGGCCGCGGCCGCCATGCTGGCCCTGGAGCTGGCCATGGAGGAGGTCACGGCCGCCACCCGCCAGGGCACGTAGCACGCCCGTGGTGCGCCCGGGCGAGCGGATCCACCTGATCGGCATCGCGGGCTCCGGAGCGGCCGGGCTCGCGCTGCTCGCGCACCACGCCGGGGCAGATATCGACGGCTGCGACGCCGACGCCCCGTCGCCCTACACACCGCCGCTGGACGCGGCCGGCATCCGCGTGCTGCACGGCCACGACCCGGGGCACCTGGCGGGGGTCGAGCGGGTCGCCATCACGCCGGCGCTGCGCTCCCATCCAGACCTGCCCGAGCTGCGCGCGGCGCAGGAGCGCGGCCTGCCGGTGGTCTCCTGGCAGGCGGTGCTGGGGGAGCTGATGGACGCGCCGGGGCGGATCGGGCTGGCGGTGACCGGCACCCACGGCAAGAGCACCACCACCGCGCTGCTGGGCCACCTGCTCGAGGCGGCCGGGATGGACCCGACGGTGGAGGTGGGCGCCTTCATTGCGCGCTGGGGCGCCAACGTGCGGCCCGGCCGCGGCGCGCCCTTCGTGGTGGAGGCCGACGAGTTCGGCGACAACTTCCTCAACTACCACCCGGCCGGGGCCATCGTCACCAACGTGGAGATGGACCATCCCGACTACTTCGCCGACCGCGAGGCGGTGCTGGACTCCATGCAGCGCTTCGTGCGCGGGATGGGGGAGAGCCACGCGCTGGGCGGCCGCCTGCTGCTGACCACAGCCGCGGATCCCGGCGCGCGCGACCTGCTGGCCCGCCTGGACGGCTGGCAGGGCCGCCTCATCCGCTACGGCCCGGGTGGCGAGGTGGAGGCGCAGGACGTGGAGTTTGCGGATGGGGGCGCGCGCTTCACGCTGTTCGGTGAGCGCTTCCATTCTCCGCTGGCCGGCGCGCACAACGTGCTCAACGCCACGGCGGCGCTGACCCTGGCCCGCGAGATGGGTGCCGAGCCTGGCGCGCTGGCCGAGGGGCTCCGGACGTTCACCGGAGTCGGGCGGCGCATGGAGCTCATCGCCGATACTGCCGGGGTGATCGTGTACGACGACTACGGCCACCATCCCACCGAGGTGCGCGCCACGCTGGCCGCCATGCGCCAGCGAGTGGGGAGCCGGCGCCTGTGGGCCGTCTTCGAGCCGCACATGTACTCCCGCACCGCGCTGCTGTTCGACGACCTCACCCGCGCCTTCACCGATGCCGATGAGGTCGTGGTTGCCGAGATCTTCGCCTCGCGGGACACCGATGAGGCCAGGCGCGCCACCTCCGCCGCCGCGCTGGCCGATGGCATCGAGCGCGCCACCGGCGTGCCGGCCATCGCCGTGGGGGACGTGGACGCCACCACCGAGTACGTGGCCGAGCACCTGCGCCCCGGCGACGCGGTGCTGGTGATGGGAGCGGGGAAGTCGTACCGCATCGCCCAGGGGCTCAAGGCGGCGCTGGAGGCCGGCGTGCTGGACGCGCCACGCGTCATGCCCGGGGCGGAGCCGGAGCGCCCTGCGGGGGGCGAGCAGCCGTGATCGGCGCGCGGTCGGCCATCTTCGGCATCCTGCTGGCCTTCGCGGTGGCCGTCCTGGACCGCGGCCTGGTGCGCCTGGTGGAGGCGTCCGGGGCCCGTGACGAGCCGGCCGTCATCCTGGTCCTGCTGCTCTCCGCGTTCCTGGGGCTGCTGACGGCGGTCGTCGTGCGCGGGGTGGACCTGCCCGGCGCCATGGCGCCGACCACCCTGGTGCTGGGCTGGGTCGTGGTGCCGCCCATCTTCGGGCTCATCCCGGCCACCGACGCCTTCGCCGGCGACGCGGCACTGGCGGCGACCGATGCCGTGGCCCTGGTGGTCGCCGTGGTGGCGGCCACCGTCACGCTGGCCGTCTCCGGCGCCTGGGACTGACCGCGTCCGACCCTGGCGGCACCGGGACACGGACCGGGACGCCGCCGACGGGCCCGGGTCGCACCAGATCACAACACGGCTGGCGTTGACCCCCGTTTCGCTGCCGGAGGGCACCGGACGCACGTCAGGCGAGTTCGAGGCCCCGAACGCACGCGCCCGGAGGCGTTTCCACGCTCAGCACCGGCTTGGCGACGCCGGGATCGCGGCGCCGAACTCGCCTAACGCGAACAGGGTTGCAATTTGGCGACTCGAGGCAAGGAGTCCCGTGACGACGGCACGGCCCCGCGGCTAGGCCGTGGCGATCTGCACCGCCATCTTGCTCAGCGACTCGGCCAGCTCCTGGGCGGAGCGCCTGCTGGTGTCGTACAGCTCCTTGGCGGCGGCCTTCATCTCGTCATCCTTCACGGCGCGCGCGATCTTGACCATCGCGTCGCCGGCATCGGCCTGCTTGCGCTTGAGGGTGACCAGCACGGCGTGCGCCTCGTAGGCCTCGCTCTCGGCCTCGCCCGCGCCGCTCACCGTCTCTTCCATGAGCTGGGTCATGGCCTCGGAGACCTCTTCCTGCTTGCCGCTGGCGCCGAAGCGCTTGCCGATCTCCTGCAGCGTCTGCAGCTGCTTGCTGTCCTGCTTGTGCGCGCGCTCGATGAGCCGCTGCGCCTCCTTGACGGGATGCTTTCTGGCCAGGCGCTGCTCGGCCTCCACGATCGCCTGCTGGATGGCGATCGCCTCGTCCAGCTCGTGCTTGATGAACTCCTGCCCGGTCTTCATGGCGAACCTCGGTATCGGTGCGGTTGGAATTGACGAGCACCCTCCAGGGCAGGCGGTGTGCCAGCTTCCCGGGCTAGCATGGGAACCGATGTCTCCCACTCATCGGCTCACCCGCAGGGCGTTCCTTGCCGTCGCGGGGGCGAGCACGGCCTCCGCCGTCCTTGCCGCCTGCGGCTCCGCCCTGCGCAGCGTCGCCGGCCCCACGCCTGCCACGCCGAGTCCCGCACCGACCTTCAGCCCGACCCCGACGCCGACCTCCACTCCGGCCGGCCCTCCGCTGCGGGTCAAGGCCGCGCAGATGCTGCTGGTCGGCTTCCGCGGCATGCGCCCCGAGGAGACCGGCTACCTGCTGCCGGCCATCCGGGAGCACGGGCTGGGCGGCGTGGTCCTGTTCGACGTGGACCTGCCCACCGGCGGGCCGCGGAACATCGGGTCGCCGGAGCAGCTGGCGTCCCTGACATCGGCCCTGCAGGAGGAGTCGGTGGCGTCACCGTCCGGGCTGCCGCTGGTGATCACCGTGGACCAGGAGGGCGGTCGGGTCGCGCGGCTCACGCCGACGTACGGCTTTCCGCCGGTCACCCCAACCGCGGCGGAGCTGGGCGCCGGAGACCCGGAGGCCACGCGGGACGCCGGCGCCGCCATCGGTCAGGTGCTGGCAGGTGCGGGGGTCACCATGAACCTGGCGCCGGTGGTCGACCTGAACGTGAACCCGGCCAGCCCGGCCATCGGTGCCCTGCATCGGTCCTTCTCGGCCGATGCGGAGCAGGTGATCCGCCATGCGGAGGCGTTCGTGGCCGGCCACCACGGCGAGGGCGTGCAGTGCGCCATCAAGCACTACCCCGGGCACGGGAGCGCCACCGGCGACACCCACCGGGGCGTGGTGGACGTCACCGCCACCTGGTCGGAGGTTGAGCTCGAGCCGTTCGCCGCCCTGTGCCGGGACGGTCGGACCGATGCCGTGCTCACCGCCCACATCGTGCACCGCGGGATCGATCCCGAGCATCCGGCCACGCTGTCGCGGGCGTGGATCGCGGATCGGCTGCGCACCAGCATCGGCTGGGATGGCGTGGTGATCAGTGACGACCTGCAGATGGGCGCCATCCGTGACGCCTACGGGCACGAGGAGGCGGTGCGCCTGGCGATCGAGGCCGGGGTGGACCTGCTGCTGATCGCCAACCAGCAGGCTTTCGAGGAGGACGTGGTGACGCGGACCGTGGACCGCATCGTGGAGCTCGTGGAGAGCGGGCGCGTGGACGAGGAGCGGATCGACCGCTCCTGGCAGCGGATCACCGCCCTGAAGGCCACCTGAGCTCGGGTCCGCTGCCAGGTTCGCGGCGAACCGTCGCAACTCACATCAGGTGCGCCGCAGCCCCGGATATCGGTTTCGGAAGGCTCCTGATGGTCACGTGGTGTGAATGACGATCGCTCGCAGGGGCTTCTGCGCTGGCAACTGTCACCTGGTGTGAATTACGACCGGCCGCGGGACCGAGTCGACGCCCCGGGTGCCTCAACCCTCCATCTCGAGGGCCTGCCGCAGCTGGAGCTGGCGGATGACGTCGCCGCGCGACAGCATGCCGACCAGCGTCCCGTCCTGGACGACCGGCAGCTGGTCGTAGTCGCCCTCGCTCAGCAGGCGCAGGACATCGGTCAGGGAGGCGCTGGGCGCCACGGTGCGCAGCGCGTCGCGGCCGCTCATGACCGCCGACACCGGCGTGCGGGCCCGCGCCTCGGAGGGCACCTGGCTGATGTCGCTGATGGTCACGATCCCCACCAGCTCGCCGCGATCCACGACCGGCATGGCCCGCCGGTTGGTGCGCAGCAGGTCCTCGATGAGCGCGTCCAGCATGGTCTGCGGCGTGGTGGCCGCCGCGTCGGGCCGCAGGATGCTCGAGACCCGAACGCCGCGCAGGCCGGTTTCCAGCACGACCTGCTGCAGGCTGGCGCTGGCTGCGTTCTGCAGGAACCAGCCGATGGCGGCCAGCCAGAAGCCGCTGAAGAAGTCATCGGCCGGGGGCAGGAAGATGGTGGCCAGCCCCCACAGGATCAGGCCGAAGCCGGCGACCTGGCCGACGGTGGCCGCGATCTCGGTGGCGCGCCGCACGCTGTTCGTCGCGCGCCAGGCGATGGAGCGCAGCACGCGGCCGCCGTCCAGCGGGAAGCCGGGGATCAGGTTGAAGCCGGCCACCAGGGCGTTGACCACGGCCAGGTAGCCGAGCACCAGGCCGGCCTGCGGATCGGTGACCACCGCTCCGGCCAGGAAGCAGATGCCGGCGATGGCCAGGCTGGTCAGCGGGCCCACGATCGCCACCAGGAACTCGGTGCCCGGGTTCGGCGACTCGGAGCTCAGGCTCGAGACGCCGCCGAACAGGAAGAGGGTGATCGACTTCGCCTCCAGGCCGCGCGCCCGGGCCATAAACGAGTGGGCCAGCTCGTGCACCAGCACGGAGATGAACAGGAGCAGGGCGGAGAGCCCGCCCAGGATCCAGGCGGTGACGTCCGACAGCCGGTCGCCGGTCAGCTCGCGGTACGCCTGCGGGAAGAAGCCGGTGGCCAGCGACCACGTCAGCAGGGCGAAGATCAGCAGCCAGCTGGCGTGGATGCGGACCTCGATCCCCCCGATGCTGAAGAGCCGCCAGGCGTTCCGAAACATGAGTGACTCCAATGATGCGCAATCGGCGTGCCGCGTGAACGAGGCCCGCCGACGACGATAATTGTACCAGCAACTATCGTGGTATCATCGGTCCATGCCGGCCATCACCGTTGAGGACATCACCGTCCTGCCCCGCCTTTCATCCGATGATCCCAGCCTCCAGCGTGAGCGCCCCGTCAAGAGCGTCACGGTCGCGCCGCGCGGCTTCGAGGGCGAGGGATTCCCGGTGCGCCGCGCCTTCCACGGCGTGGACCTGGGGGACTTGGACCCGTTCATCCACATGGACCAAATGGGGGAGGTCGAGTACGCGCCCGGCGAGCCGAAGGGCACGCCGTGGCACCCGCACCGTGGCTTCGAGACCGTCACCTACATGATCGACGGCATCTTCGAGCACAGCGACTCGAACGGGGGTGGGGGAGTGATCACCAACGGCGATACCCAGTGGATGACGGCCGGCGCGGGCATCCTGCACATCGAGAAGCCGCCGGAGGAGCTGGTCGTGAGCGGCGGCCTGTTCCACGGCATCCAGCTATGGGTGAACCTGCCCCGCGAGCAGAAGTGGGCCCCGCCGCGCTACCAGGACATCCGCGGTCGCCAGGTCAGCCTGCTGGCCTCGCACGATGGGGGAGCGCTGGTGCGGGTCATCGCCGGCGAGGTGGCCGGCCACCCCGGGCCCGGGGTGACCTACACGCCCATGACCCTGGTGCACGCCACCCTCAGCCCCGATGCCGAGCTGCGACTGCCATGGCGCCCCGACTACAACGCCCTGGCCTATGTGCTGGCCGGGCACGGGACGGTGGGCGCGGAGCGCATCCCGGTGCAGACCGGGCAGCTCACGGTGTTCGGTCCGGGCCGCGGCCTGCGGGTGGCCGCCAGCCAGCGCCAGGAGAGCCGCAGCCCGCAGCTGGAGGTGCTGATCCTGGGCGGCCGGCCGATCCGCGAGCCGATCGCCTGGGCGGGTCCGTTCGTGATGAACACGCGGGCCGAGCTGATCCAGGCCTTCGAGGACTTCCAGGCCGGACGCCTGGGCACCATCCCGGCGGTGCACAACGCACCGACCACCATCACCGAGTCGGCCAACACGGAACCGGCGTGATCCACAGTGACCGATCACCGGCACCGATGGGAGGTCATCGGCTTCCGCATGCGCGACGGGCGCCCGGTCATGGACCAGCGCTGCCCGTGCGGGCAGACGCGCGAGGTACCGGCCTGGGACCGCACCTGGCAGCCGCAACCGGCGTGGCGCATGGCATCCGTGCCCACGGGCAGCCCTCTCGCGGGGCGCCTGATGGTACGCACCGGCATTGAGGCCGATGCGATGACGCGCGAGGTGAAGATCGACGTCTGGTCGGACATCGCCTGTCCGTGGTGCTACATCGGCAAGCGCAACCTCGAGCGGGCGGTTGCGGGTCTGGGCGCCGATGCATCGGCCCAGGTGGACTTCCACAGCTTCGAGCTGGCGCCCGATACGCCGGTCGACTTCGAGGGCAGCGAGACCGATTACCTGGCCCAGCACAAGGGGATCAGCCGTGAGCAGGCCGCGGCCATGCAGGAGCGCGTGACGCGCATCGCGGCCGAGGCCGGGCTGGAGTACCACTTCGAGCGGGTACGCCACACGAACACGGCCAAGGCGCACCAGTTGCTGCACTACGCCCGGGCCCGCGGCCGGCAGTCCGAGATGACGGAGCGGCTGATGCGCGCCTACTTCACCGAGGGACGCCATCTGGGCCGCGACGAGGACCTGGCGGCGCTGGCCGCCGAGGTGGGCTTTGCCGCCGATGACGTGCTGCGCTCGCTCCGCGAGCAGGAGTACCTCGCCGCGGTGCGCGAGGACGAGGCTCAGGCCGCCGCCTACGGCATCCGCGGCGTGCCGTTCTTCGTGATCAACGGCCGCTACGCCCTGCAGGGCGCGCAGCCGCCGGAGGTCTTCGCCGAGGCGCTCCGCACGGTCGCCGCGGAGCAGGTACTGCCCGGAAAGCCCTGAGCCGCCGTTATCCTCCCCGGATGGCCCTGGTCTCCGCCATCCTGCGTTCCGAGGCGGTCGCCGCGCTGGTGGTGGGCATCGTCCCGACGGGTCACTCATCTGGCTGGTTCCCGCCCTGCTGGCGCCGGACCTGTCCGCCATCGGCTATGCACCCGCGAGCCCGCACGCCTTGCGAGATCACATAACATCCATTTTGGGAAGTGCATGGCAAGAGCCACCGGCAGTCGGGCTCCCTCACTCGCTGCGGTTCGTGTTGCCTCCCGTCAGCACGAAGGCGATCGCCCCGTCCGGTCGTGGTCCGGCGGTGACGCCGGCCCAGGCTGCCGCAGCCGATGGCTCGACGGTGAACGGCAGCACGGCCTCCAGCTCGCGCTGAGCATCGAGGATCGCCTCCTCACCGACCAGCACGACGTCATCGACGGCGTCGAACATGACCTCCAGCGCCTCGGGAACCGGCACGCGAACCGCGATCCCATCGGCAACGGTGTCGGCCCGCTCGGTCTCCACCGGCCGTCGCTCACGCCATGACAGGGCCATGGCCGGCGCCCGCTCGGCGGATACGCCGACCACGCGCACGCCCGGTGCCTCAGCGTGCAACCAGCGCCCGATGCCGCCCGCCAGCGCCCCGTTGCCGACCGGCACGCAGACCGCCGTCAGGGGAGGCAGGTCGCCGGCGGCCAGCCCCTCGGTCAGCTCCACGGCGATCGTCCCGGCTCCGACCGTGATCAACGGGTCCCGGCCGTCCACCAGCAGCCGCCAGCCGGTGGCGTCCGCATGCTCGACGGCCGCGGCGCGCGCTCCGTCGAAGTCCTCCCCTGCCAGGCGCACCTCGGCGCCCAGGCGGCGCATGGCGGCCAGCTTGGCGGGATTCGCGGACCGCGCCGCGAACACGACGAGCGGCACGCCGCGCGCCCGTGCGGTGTAGGCCACGCCCTGGCCGAAATTGCCGGCCGAGGCCACCACCAGGCCGGACCCCTCCCCCACCTCGCCGGCCGCCGCCAGCGCGGCCACGGCCAGCCAGGTGCCGCGGCCCTTGAAGCAGCCGATCGGGTTCGCGGTCTCGGCCTTGACCACCACCGGCACGCCGAGGAGCTCGCTGAGCGGCTCGACCACGAACTGCGGCATGTCGCGAAAGGCGGCCGGGATGCGCTCGCGGGCAGCCCGGATCGCCTCGGGCGTGACGGAGACCATGCCGCGGTGGGCCGCCGTCAGACGGCCGGCCGGCTGCGGGTCCGACGCGGGCGCGGGGCGGCGTTGCGCACCTCGGCGGCGATGGCCGCCGGAAGGTGGCCGGAAAGGCGGATGCCGCGCTCGGTGTAGTGCTCGGCGACCTCGCCGGCGGCGCGGGCTCGGGCCACCAGCTCCCCGCGCGTCCAGGGCACCACCTCGTCGACCACCACCATCCGCGCGCGCAGCGCGTCGGCGATGCGCTGGCGCAGTTCGTCCAGGCCCTCGCCGGTCAGGGCGCTGGCGAAGACGGCATGCTGGCTGGACGGCATCGGTCCGGTGCGCAGGTCGGCATCCAGCAGGTCAACCTTGTTGAAGACCGTGATCCGGGCCTTGGTGCCGGCCCCGAGCTCGTCCAGGACGGTCTGCACCGCGTGCTGCTGGCCGATGAAGTCCGGATCGGAGGCGTCGACCACCTCCAGCAGCAGGTCGGCCCGCACGACCTCCTCCAGGGTGGCGCGGAAGGCGTCGACCAGGTCGTGTGGCAGCTTGTTGATGAAGCCCACCGTGTCGGTCAGGATCACCCGCTGCCCGCCGGGCAGCTCGACCGCGCGGCTGGTGGGATCCAGCGTGGCGAACAGCATGTCCGCGGCAAAGACGTCGGCGTCGGCCAGGGCGTTGAGCAGCGTGCTCTTGCCGGCGTTGGTGTAGCCGACCAGGGCCACGGTGGGGATCTCCTTGCGGTCGCGCTGGCGCGAGGCAGTCGCCCGGTGACGGCTCACCTCCTTGAGCTCGCCGCGCACCTTGCGGATCTTCTCGCGGATCAGGCGACGGTCCGTCTCCAGCTGGCTCTCGCCGGGGCCCCGGGTGCCGATACCGCCCGCGGTCCGAGACAGGTGGGTCCACATCCGGGTCAGCCGTGGCAGGTGGTACTCGAGCGCGGCCAGCTCCACCTGCAGCCGTCCCTCGCGGGTCTTCGCGTGGCGGGCGAAGATGTCGATGATCAGGGCCGATCGGTCCAGCACCTTGCAGTCCAGCAGCTTCTCCAGGTTGCGCTGCTGGTTGGGCGCCAACTCGTCGTCGACGATCAGCAGGTTGAAGCCGGTCATGGCCTTCTCGTCGACCAGCTCGGCGGCGCGGCCCCTGCCGAAGTACCACGCCGGGTCGGGCTCGGCGCGGCGCTGGGTCGCACGCCCGACCACGACCGCCCCGGCGGTTTCGGCCAGGGCGGCCAGCTCGTCCAGGCTGCGCGACGCCGGCCAGCTGCCGGTGCGGCCGTCGTCGATGGCGATCAGGAAGGCTCGCTCGGGTGGGGCGGTGAGGTCGATCATGCGGTCTCGGTTGGACATCTACCCTCCATCGTAGCCGATGGCACCCGCACCGCCAGTTCCCACCCGGGGCCCGCAGGTACCTTCGGGCTAGTGCGCGGCGGGACGGGCGCATGGGATACGTATGGGCGTTCAAACCGGGGGACAGGTGAGGTCGACGTGGACGACGCTGCGCGGGGCAACGCACGGGCGCAGACGCCTTCGGAGGCGCGGGTCCGGCTGGGCGTGCGGCTGGCGCTGGTGCTGGGCGCCTGCGCGCTGGCCGGCATCGTCGCCGAGCGCCTGCTGGCGGACCTCATTCTTTCCGCCCCGGTGCGCGGCCTGGTCAGCGCGGTGCTCGCCTCGCTGGGCGTCGGCACCGCCGCCTTCCGCCTGGTCGTCACCCCCATGGCCCGCTCTCGGGAGGAGCTCACCGAGGCGTACCACGAGGCCCTGGCCAGCGCCCTCGAGGACCAGCTGACCGGCCTGGGCAACCACCGCGCCTTCCAGGAGGAGCTCGAGCGGCAGGTGGAGGCCGCCCAGCGCTACGAGGTGCCGCTCTCGCTGGTGCTCATCGACCTGGACGAGTTCAAGGCCGTCAACGACCGCGCTGGGCATGCCGCCGGCGACCGCACGCTGGCCCGCTTCGGCCGGCTGGTGTCCACCGCCGTGCGCCGTCCGGACCGCCCGTTCCGGGTGGGTGGCGATGAGTTCGCCATCCTCCTGCCGCACACCGATGCCGAGGGCGCGCGCATCGTCGCCCGCCGGCTGCTGGCCACTGCCCTGGCGCCGCCCCTGCGCGACGCCGACGGCCCCAACGACCCGATCTCGTTCTCGGCCGGTATCGCCGAGCTGCCCGGCACCGCCGACAGCCGCGCCCAGCTCTACAGCCAGGCCGATGCCGCGTTGTACGCCGCCAAGCGGGTGGGTCGCACCGAGGTGGTGGTCTTCGATCCCGCCCAGGAGCCGGCCATGCAGCCCAGCGGGGCCGGCGCGGCGCTGGCCGAGGTCATCGCCCGCGGCCAGCTCCGCCCGGCGTACCAGCCCATCGTCGAGCTGCGGACGCGCCTGGTGCTCGGCATGGAGGGCCTCATCCGCCCGGTGGAGCCCGCCCCCTTCACCGACCCGGGCACGCTCTTCGCCGCCGCCGAGGCCAGCGGGCACCTGGTGGCGCTGGACCTCAGCTGCGTGGAGACCATCGTCGCCGGCGCCACGGGGCTGGACCCGGACCTCTTCCTGTCGGTCAATCTCTCCCCCGCCACCGTCGAGGCGCCGGAGTTCGGTGCGGCGGCCCTGCTGAGCATCCTGGCCCGCCACGGCTTCCCGCCCGACCGGCTGGTGATCGAGCTGACCGAGCGACAGCCGATCTCCGATCCGGCCAGGGTGCGCGCCAAGCTGCAGGCCTGCCGGGCGGCCGGCATCCGCTTCGCCGCCGACGACGTGGGCGCCGGCAACGCCGGCCTGCGCCTGCTCAGCGAGCTGGCCTTCGACATGGTCAAGGTCGACCTCAGCCTGGTGCAGCGCAGCGCCTCCTCGGAGTCCTCGAGCGCGGTGGTCGAGTCGGTGGTCTCCTTCGCGGCCCGCACCGGGGCCGTGGTCATCGGCGAGGGCATCGAGCATCCCGAGCAGGTCGACCAGCTCACCGGGCTGGGCGTGCGGCTGGGCCAGGGCTTCCTGCTCGGACGGCCGGCACCCCTGCCCGGACCGGTCGCCACCCGGCCAGGACCGATGGCGACCACCCGCCGGCCGATCCCCGCCTCCGAGACGGTCGGCTCCGGCATGGCTGCCTGGCGGCAGTCGATCGGCCTGCCGGTCAGCTGAGGAGCGCGCGCAGCAGCCGCTCGGCGCGATCGACCAGGGCCGGGTCATCGGCCGGCCCGGCCCCGGCGGAGAGCCACACGATCCGCGGGTCGCGGCGGAACCAGGTCATCTGGCGGCGCGCGTAGCGGCGCACGTTGCGCACCGTGACCGCCACGGCCTGCTCCAGCGGCCACTCCCCGCGGACCACGGCGATCGCCTCGCGGTAGCCGTGGCCGGTCAGCGGCCCGAGGCTCGGGTCGTAGCCCGCGGCCAGGAGCCTGCGCGCCTCGTCCAGCAGGCCGCCTTCGAACATCACCGTTGCCCGGCGCGCGATGCGCTCGCGCAGCACCTCCGGCGGCCGGCTCAGGCCCAGCAGCGCCAGGGGCCCGGGCCACGGCTCGGTCT
>DASRYM010000103.1:0-16115 GCA_035687145.1 Candidatus Zixiibacteriota bacterium
CGTGGTGCGCCTCGAGCGCGACGGTCGCTGGACGGTGTGCTCCACCTGCCGGCAGCGGGTGGTCGGTCGCAACCTGGCCATCATCCGCCGCGCCCGCCGCCCGGTCCGCCACGTCCTGCTGACCGCGCTCCCCGCCTGAGCGCGGCGGGCAGGGCGTCGAACCATTGCAGTACCGCGCGCTCGTAGCGGATGCCGAAGTCCAGGGTGGCGGACCGGTAGGGGTCGTCCGGATCGCCGGCGGCAGCCTGCGTCTGGTACCCGGCCAGCCGCCGGGCGTGGATGGCCCGATGCGACTCCACGAACTCGGCCAGCCGCGCCGGATCCAGGTAGCGCCCGAAGCTGATCTTCAACAGCAGCGGGAAGCGGATGGTCTCCGGGCTGGGCTCGGTATCGGCCCAGGCGGCGAAGGCGGACCGGCCGGCATCGGTCAGCTCGTACGGCTGGCGCTCGCGTGATCCGCGTGCACCGGCCCGGACCAGGCCCGCCTTCTCCATCCAGGCCAGCTCGCGGTAGACCTGGCTGCGGGTGAGCGACCAGAAGTCGCCGATCACCTCCTGGGCGAGGGCGGTCAGGTCCCACCCGGACATCGGTCCCCAGTGGAGGAAGCCCAGCAGGGAGGCCGCGGTGGCGTTCAGGCGGCGGTCCTTCATGCCGGGCGCACCTCGGCGCGAAGCCGCCACCACTGGCGCACCTCGTAGACGAAGGTGACCGCCAGCACGCCGATGAAGGCCAGCAGCCAGCCGAAGGCGAGGATGCCGACGGCGGGATGGTGGTGGTGATCCAGGATCATGGTCGGTGGCTCCACCGCCTGTGGACCGATGTGGATCACGCCCACGAACAGCGCGCCGCCACCCGACAGGAAGGCCCAGAACCCGGGGCCCACCCGGCGAACGTGGTACAGCCGGAGCCCGATGGCGACCACCGGGTAGATGACCAGGCTCAGGGTGAAGGCGTTGACCTCGTCGGTCACCGGCCAGCCCACCGCGTTGCCGCGAACCAGGTGGTCGATGTGGTGGCCCAGCGACATCGCCATGGCCAGGAAGGTGAGGGCATAGAGCGTCCGGTCTCGCATGGCGCATCTCCCATGACAGTCCACTGTGGAATATCCGAGGCCGCAGTCTAGAACATGACACTGTGGACGGTCAAATGGAGCGGGCCGAACCCAGTTACGCGGCGTTCCGGGCACCCGCGTGGCAAGCGGTTCACCGGTGCTACCCTCGCCGGACCGATGCCTCCCGAGTTCGACCCGTATCGCGTCCTGGGTGTGCCGCGCGCCGCCACCGTGGCCGAGATCGGACGCGCCTACCGACGGCTGGCGAAGGGCGCCCATCCCGACCTGCACGGGCCCGATGCCGACGCCCGCATGCGCGCCATCAACCGCGCCTGGGAGGTGCTCTCCGACCCGGCGCGACGATCGGCGTGGGACCGGGCGCACGGCGGAGAGCGGCCCATCGGCGCCCACTGGCCGGGTGCGGCCCAGCGCGAGCGGCCGCCGGAAGCGGCCTGGCGGCCCGGCCCGCCGTCGACGTGGGAGGTGGAGCCGGCTTCGGGGTCGCCGGCCGGCGCCCGTGAGGCGGTCGCGGGACTGCCGCGCCCGGCGCGGTCGGTCCGGGATTCCGGCTGGCTGGCCATCGCAGTGGGGGGCGTGCTGGTCCTGGCGGTGGTCGTCCTGGGAGCGGTGGCCGCCGCAACGCGTCAGCCGGCGTCGCTGGAGCAGGCGATGCGGCAGGCAGGCGTGGCGGGCGGCACCACCGTCTCGCTGGACGGTGGCAATGTGCTGGTGGTGCGGGAGGTGCAGCCCAACATCCTGGAGGCGGTGCACTTCTTCCAGGGCGGGGAGGGATCGTGGCGCGAGGGCCAGCGGCAGCAGGCCATCGCCCTGGGCGAGAACACGGTGGCGGTCATGACCTGGGACGGCGTGGGCCGGAGTGCCGCCTGGCGCAGCTTCGTCTACGGCCGCAGCGCCCCCGACGTGGCCCGCGTGGTCCTGCCCGACCATGGCGTCGGCACGGAGCCGTACGACGGGAGGTGGGGGATCGGCCTGCCGGACGGCGCCCTGACGGTGAGCGCCCTGCGCTGGGAGTTCCAGGCGGCGGACGGGACCGTGCTGCTGGCCGGCAGCGGCCGCTTCGGCGACTGACCGGCCGGCGGAAGTCAGCGGCCGGCCAGCTCCTCGACCAGGGGCGCCAGCTCCTCCATGGCGTGGTGCGGGATCGCGTAGTGGCTGATCCCCAGGCGCTCGCGGCGGCGCAGCAGGCGCTCGCGCAGGCCACCCGGCGTCCCGAACAGCAGGAAGGGTGATCCGACCGGCGCCACCAACCCGCCCTTGACGGCCGAGGCGACCGCACGCGCCAGCGAGGCGCTACGGCCCACCACGCCCGCATCGGCGCAGTAGACGGACAGCTCCAGCCGGTCGAAGCGCGGGCCGGCCGCCTGGCGCAGGAGTTCCACCTTGCGGGCCAGTGCCCCCTCGCTGGCGTCGCGCACGTTCGGGATCCCGCTGCGGGTGAACTGCGGGATGAGCCCCACGATGTCCGCCTCGCGCGCAGCGATCCGCAGCATGCGCGGCCCGCCCGCCCCGATGTGCAGCGGCACGTGCGCCTGCACCGGCTTGGGCCGGAGCACCGCGCCGCGGATCTTGTAGAAGCGTCCCTCGTGGGTCACCCGCTCGCCGGCGAGCAGCCGCTTCACGATGCCCAGCGCCTCCTCCAGGCGGTCGATGCGACGCCCCGGCGGGGGATAGTCGTAGCCCAGCTGCCGGTAGTCGGTGGTGCGCCAGCCGGCACCCAGTCCCAGCTCCAGCCGCCCGCCGGACAGCGCGTCCAGCGTGGCCGCCTCGCGAGCCATCATCAGCGGGTGGCGGAAGTCGTTCGCGAACACGTACGGACCGATGCGCAGCCGCTGCGTGACCGCCGCGGCCGCGGCCAGCGCCGGCACCGGCGACCACTGGCGGCCCAGGTGGTCAGGCACCAGCAGGGTGTCGTAGCCGAGTGCCTCGGCGCGCTGGGCCAGCGCCGCCCAGGCCTCCCCGGTCGGCGCGCCCCAGGTGTAGACGGCGAAGCGGAAGGGTCTCACGTCTCGCCGATGTCCTCGTTCCACAGCTCTGCATGCTGCGCGATGAGCTCCTCCATCAGCCGCACGCAGTCCGGGTCGTCGGAGCACCACCACCTCCACGCCCCGAGAGCGCCTCTGGTCACCGCCTCTCCACCAGGCGGGCGAAGAGGTGGTCGAAGGTGGCGGCCGGGTCGTCGGTCATCCCGGTGTGGATCGGTCCGGGCTGGACCACCGTGGAGCGCGGGGCGGTCAGCCAGTGAAACCGCTCCGAGGGCTCCATGCGGGCCACCGATCCCGCCGTCTCGTCCCCCTCGGCGATCCGCTCGATGAGCCGCAGCTGCCCGCGCAGCGCGCCGGCGTCGCAGCCGGGGTGCAGCGTCTCCAGCGCCTGCTCGTCGAGCGCGGTGCGGGCCCGCAGGAATCGGCGCGGCCGGCAGAAGAGGATGAGCCCGGCGTTGAGGAACTCCTCGCGCTCGATGTCGGGCACCACCCGCACCGCCGCGTAGGAGAACGGGTCAGGCGGCATTCCGCTGCGCCTCCTGCCGCGCGCGCTCGGCGAAGGCCACCCAGGTCGGGCGCGCCTCCAGCCGGGCTTCCAGGTAGGACCGATAGGCTCGCCGTTCCGCGTCGGGCCGCTCGCCGAGCCATTCGTCGGGGGGCAGGGTCAGCACCTCGTCCAGGAGGCTGCCCTCGACGCGCGGCGCGAGCCGCGCGTCGGCATCGGTCAGTGAGGACGCGAAGGGCATGAAGATGTGGTCGACGATGCGGTCGAAGGGCCGCCGGGCGTGGGCATCGGGCTCCTGCCAGGCGTGGTGGACGTAGAGCGCCGACCCGTGGTCGATCAGCCACGTCCTGCCGTCATGGACGATCAGGTTCGAGTTGCGCGGCGTCCGATCCGGGTTGGTGACCAGCGAGTCGAACCAGATGACGTCGGCCGCGAAGTCGGCGCCCTCTGCCGGCGGCTGGCTGAGGTCCTTGGCCAGGGCGCCGGGGACGAAGGCGAGCCCCACGTTGAGCCCCACCGACCAGCCGAGCAGGTCGCGGATCTCCCGGTGCGGCTCGGCCCGGGCGATCTCGGCGGGGAGGGTGGCGAGGACGATCTCCGGGACGGGCAGGTCCAGGCGGCGCCCGATCTCGCCGGCAAGGACCTCCGCGACCAGCGCCTTCTCACCGTGGCCCGCGCCGCGGAACTTGATGACGTACTCGCGGCCGTCGTCGGCCTCGACCAGGGCGGGGAGGGAGCTGCCCTCGCGCAGGGGAGTGACGTAGCGGGTGATCGTCACGCGCCGCAGCATGCGGGGAGTGTAGGAGGCCGCGGCCGCCGTCGGTCTCCACGGACTGAACAGACGCCCGAAACCCGAGCGCCGGCCGCTTCCTGCGTGTTGCAGTCCTCACGGACCGAGAGGACGCCCGACAGGCTTTGCGACGGCGCTCGAGCGACGTCTCAGTCCGCCTGGACTACCGCCACCAGGGCATGAGGATGCGCACCCGGCCCGGCAGACCGTTGGCCCAGCCGGACATCCCGGCTCGCCGGGCAGCCGTCAGAAGATGGCCAGGATCCCCAGCAGGCTCAGGATCCACAGCACCAGGACCACCAGGATGATCAGGCTGAGGATGTCCCACACGGCGCTGGCGGCGCCGTACCAGCCTGCCCGCGGGCCGATGGCGCCCAGCAGCAGGATGACCAGCACGATGAGGATGATCCATTCCATGCCCGACCGATTGAGCACGTTCCGTGCCGGGCCTGCACGGACGTACGGCAAGCGCTAGCGTGGAGGGATGACCACCGAGGCCAACAAGCAGCTGATCCGTCGGTTCGTGGAGGAGATCTTCGTCGCCGGACGGCCCGAGGCCGTGGACGAGCTGGTGGCCGAGGATTTCGTCTCGCACACCTGGCCCTCCGCCGGCGACGGTCGCGCCGATCTGAAGGCGGCGATCCAGCGCGTGCACTCCGCCCTGTCGGACGTGCGGTTCGACGTCGAGGACCTGATCGCCGAGGGCGACCGGGTGGTGGCGCGCCTGGCGGCATCGGCCCGGCAGACCGGGGAGTTCATGGGCCTTCCGCCGTCCGGTCGCGGCTACCGCGTGGGGGAGATCCACATCTTCCGGGTGCGGGACGGCAAGGTGGTGGAGCACTGGCACCAGATGGACACGCTGGGCCTGCTGCAGCAGCTCGGCGCGATGCCCGGAGGGAAGAGCCAGGCGTTGGAGCGGGAGACGGGATTCGAACCCGCGACATTCGGCTTGGAAGGCCGACGCTCTTCCACCTGAGCTACTCCCGCTCGCCGATCGGCACAGACGATATCGCATTTCGCGCCGTGATCGATGGAGGCATCCGGCTTCGGGGCTGACGATCGCCGCCAGCCCGGCGCTTCAGGCTTCGGAGCCGACGGTGTGCACCTTCAGGAAGTTCGTGGGCGCCACGCCGAACGGGATGGAAGCCACCAGCACGACCTGGGCGCGCTCGGGGAGGCCTGCGCGCCGCAGGGTGGTGTCCAGCAGACGGATCATGGCATCGGTATCGGCCGGCTCCTCCGCGAGGACCGGGATGATCGCCCGCAGCAGCGCCATGCGCCGCACCACCGCGGGGTCGGGCGACAGCGCGGTGACCGGACATCCCGGCCGCAGGCGTGCCAGCAGCCGCGCCGTGGTCCCGGTCCGCGTGAAGCAGGCGATGCCGGTCACATCGGGCCGTGAGCGCAGCAGGGACACCGCGGCCGTGGCGATCGCCGCCGCGGGTCCGTCGCCCGGCAGATCGTCGAGCGCCGGCCGGTGGGCGAAGGACGGATCGGCCTCTGCCGCGCGGCAGATGGCGACCGCCGCCCGCGCGGATTCGACCGGATGGGCGCCGATGGCCGTCTCCGCCGAGAGCATCACCGCGTCCGCGCCGTCAAGGACGGCGTTGGCCACGTCGCTGGCCTCGGCCCGGGTGGGGCGCGGCGCCGAGACCATGGACTCCAGCATCTGGGTGGCGACCACCACCGGGACGCCGGCCGCCACCGCCTGGTCGATGGCGCGCTTCTGGACCAGGGGGACCTCCTCGAACGGGATCTCCACGCCCATGTCGCCGCGGGCCAGCATCACCGCGTCGGCCTCGGCCAGGATGGCCGGCAGGTTCTCGATCGCCGAGCGGGTCTCGATCTTGGCCATGATCGGCGGGCCCGATGCGCCCAGCAGCTCCCGCAGCTCGGCCACGTCCTGCGCGCGGCGCACGAAGGACTGCGCGACGTAGTCCACGCCCATCTCGAGCACCACGGCCAGTGCCCGCCGGTCGCGCTCGGTCACCGCCGGCAGCGCCAGCCGTTCGGATGGCGCGTTCAGGCCCGCGCCGCTGCGGATCAGCCCGCCGCGCACGACCTCGGCCTCGATCAGGCCGCGGCCCGTCTCCAGCACGCGGAGCTCCACCAGGCCATCGGCCAGCATGAGGCGGTCGCCCGGCTCCAGGTCGTCGGCCAGGCCGGGATAGGTGACCGCGGCGTCCCTCCCCAGCGCGAGGCACGAGCCGGTCGCCAGCGTCAGCTCGCCGCCCGGCAGGTCGCCGAGCCGGATCTTCGCCCCCGGCAGGTCGGCCAGGATGGCGACCGGCCGGTCATGCCGCTCTGCGGCCGCCCGGACGGCGTCGGCGGCCCGGCGGTGCTCCGCATCGGTCCCGTGCGAGAAGTTCAGGCGGGCCACGTCCATGCCGGCTGCCACCAGCTCGTCGACGCGGTCGCGCGACGCGGGCCCGATGGTGCACACCAGCTTGGTGCGGCGCATGGACGCCAGCCTACCAGCCGCCGTGATGGGCCCTCGCTGCTCCGGGGCGTGGGTGTCGGTCAGTCGCTGTCCTCGTCGCCCTCGCGCCTGGCGGCGACCCGGGCAATGTCCCCGTACTCGGGGTGGCGCTGCACCCAGGCGCGGACGAACGGGCAGCGCGCCACCGCCGGCATCCCGCGCCGACGCAGGTCCTCGAGCGCGGCGCGGGCCAGCTTCCCGCCCAGGCCCTGGCCGGCGTAGGCGCGGTCCACCTGGGTGTGGACCAGGATGCGCCGCCCCCCGCGGTCGCGGTACTGGAGGTGGCCGGCCGCCTGGCCGTCCACCGTCAGCTCGTACCGTTCCAGCGCCGGATTGTCCGCCACCCGGACCTGCGCATCGCTCACGCCACCAGTCTAGGCGCGGGCCGTTTGTCTCGCCGCGAGGGGACACTCGGCCCGTGGCGCCGCCACGGCGCTCGCGTAGGGTGCGATCCGTGGTTCGCGCGCAATCCGGGGGCAGCGCCGCGCCGGCCGCGACCGGCCCTGTCATCGGCTGGGCCGTCTGGGCCGCGGTGGCGGCCGTGGTGGGGCTCGGCGCATCGGTCTACCTGCTGGTGGAATACATCACCGGCCAGCCGGGCATCTGCCTGACCGGCTCGGGCTGTGACGCGGTCCGGGCCAGCGCCTTCGCCTACCCGCTGGGCATCCCGATGCCTGCCCTCGGCGTGGCGTTCTTCGGGGTCGCCACCTGGCTGATCCTGCGCGCGGTCGACGATCGGCCGCTCCTGGGGCTGGCTCCGCGGGTCGCGCTGCTCGGGCTGACCGCCGTGGGTGGCGCGGCGTTCGTGGCGTTGACCGCGCTCGAGGCCTTCGTCATCGGCGCCTTCTGCAGCTGGTGCCTGGTCGCGGCGGCGGCGGGCTGGCTGTTGCTGGGCGCCGCCGTGGCTGCCGTGCGGGCCCGGCGGTCCGCTGCCGCCCCGCAGGCCGGACGCTCCAGCCGCGTCCGGCAGCAGCACGCCCGGGCCGTGGAGGCGGCGCGGGCCGGCACTCGCCGGGCGCTGCGGCTGAGCGGAGCGGTCACCACCCTGCTGGTGGGTGGGCTTCTGCTCCTGGAGGCTCTCGGCACACCGGCCCCGGCGACGGGCGAGGAGGATCTGGCGCCCACGACCAGCCCGCGCCTGGGGAGCGGCGCGGTGACCGTGGTCGAGTTCGCGGACTTCCAGTGCCCCGGCTGCGCCTCCCTCAGCCCGGTCCTCCAGCAGCTGGCCCGCGAGGACGAGATCACCCTCGTCTACCGGCACTTTCCGTTGACGACCATCCATGCCAACGCCGAGGCGTCCGCACGGGCGGCGGTGGCCGCAGGCCGCCAGGACGCCTTCTGGCCGATGGCGGAGGCGCTGTTCAGGCACCAGCCCGAGTGGGAATCCCTGGGCGCCGCCCAGGCCGACGCCTACTTCGCGGCCACCGCGCAGCGGCTGGGCCTGGACGTGGACCGCTGGCGCGCCGACTACGGGTCGGCGGCGGTTCGCGCCGAGGTCGACGCCGATGCCACGGTCGCCGCCGAGCTCGGGCTGCGGGGGACGCCGACGCTGTACGTCGATGGCCAGCCCTACGACGGCCCGCTCACCCTGGAAGGCCTGCGCGCCGCCATTGCGGCCACGGACGGCTGAGCGGGCGCCGGCTGAGCCCGACCGGGCCCAGTGAGCGGGTCCCCACCGGTAACCTCGGTACCATCGGGGGATAGGTGGGATCTGGGCCGGTTGGCTACCGTCCGGCCAATGCCTCCGGACGAGCCCACCGCAGGCCCACTGAGCGTGCCGGCCTCCCACGTTCCGGCAGCCCTCGCACGCGTCGCACGGTCGCGGCCGGCGCGCCGGCGGGTGCGCCCGTGGCTGATCCGCGACCCGTACCTGGCCTACACCGCCGCGCTGTCGCCGATCGCCGGCGTGGTGCTGCTCGCCGCCGGCCGGCTCTCGCAGCTGGCCGTGCTGGTGGTGCTGACCGTCATGTTCGTGACCGCCCAGGCGGTGCTCGGCATGCTCCCGCCCGGCCGCCGCCCGCTGCCGTCGCTGGCGTGGTCGCTGCTGCGGGTCGGCGTCTCGCTGCTGTTCGCGGCCGCGGTGGTGGAGCTGGGCGGCGGCCCCGCCGGACCGATGATCGCCATCTTCCTGCCGGTGGCCATCGCCGCCGCCGCCATCGGGCCGGTGCAGGGCGTGGTCGCCGGTGCGCTGACCTCGGCGTTCTTCCTGCTGCCCCAGCTGGACGGCATGCTGGCGCCGGGCGAGCTGACGCTGCGGGGCATGGCGCTGGCCGGCGTCACCATCCTGCTCGCCGTGGGTGCCCGCCAGCTGGTGGAGGTGGTGGAGCGCACCAGCCGCAAGCTGCGCTCCGCCATGCGCACCGAGCGCCGCCGGTCGCGCCAGATCTCCGGGCTCGAGGAGGCCAGCCGGCTGCTGGTCTCGGCCGGCCCCACGCCCGAGACGCTGGACCGGGTTCTCGGCGTGCTGGTCGATCGCTTCGGCTACAACCACGTCTCCATCTACCTGGCCGATGGCGACCTGCTGGTGCTCGGCGCCCAGCGCGGGTACCGGGAGGCCATCCCCTCGTTCGACGGCAGCCGCGGCGTGGTGGGGCGGACGATGCGCACCAGGCGCCTCCAGTTCGTGCCGGACGTGACCGCCGACCCCGACTACATCAGCGTCTTCGACGAGGTGCGCAGCGAGATCTGCGCCCCGCTGCTGGTCGACGGCCAGCTGCTGGGCATCCTGAACGTGGAGGCGCGCGAGCGCCTGGATCGCACCGACCGGGACCTGGTGGCCACGCTGGCCGACCGGGTGGCCACCATGCTGGCCGTGGGCCGCGACCGGCAGGCGCTGGCCGAACGGGCGGCCATCTTCCGCAGCCTGCACGAGTTCACCCAGGCGGTGAGCGGCACCCTGGACCGCGACCGCCTGGCGCTGGCCATGGTCGACGCGGCCCGGCGGGTGGTGCGTGCCGACGTGGTGGTGCTCACCGTCCTCGACCGGGAAACGGGCCGCTACCACGTGCGGGCCGTGACCGACGGACGCCCCGAGTGGCTCGGCGTCGAGGTCCGGCCGGGCCAGAGCCTGTCCGGCCGCGCCATCCTCACGCGGGCGGTGGTGGTCGACGCGGTCCTGGCGCCCGACGACCTCCCGGAGCCGTTCCGTGCCCTCGTCGACCGGCGGCTGCTGGGCGCCGGCATCCCGCTGGTGCGCGACGGGACGGTGATGGGCGCCC
Organism: Candidatus Zixiibacteriota bacterium; assembly: GCA_035687145.1. Classification (GTDB taxonomy): domain Bacteria; phylum Chloroflexota; class Limnocylindria; order QHBO01; family QHBO01; genus DASRYM01. The sequence continues at coordinate 10,047 of DASRYM010000103.1, forward strand.
TCTCGCTGCTGCGGCGGGACGTGCGCGACGCCTTCCGGCCGATCGAGCGTGAGGCCATGGCGCTGCTGGGCGGCCACGCGGCGCTGGCCCTGGCCAACGCGTTCCTCCACGCCGAGGTGCAGCAGCTCGCCATCCGCGACCCGCTGACCGGCCTCTACAACCGGCGCTACTTCGACGAGGCTCTCGAACGGGCGATCGCCTCCTGGCACCGCACCGAGCCGGCCCTGCGCCGCCCGGTATCGGCCATCCTGTTCGACCTCGACCACTTCGGCGAGTTCAACAAGCAGCATGGCCACCAGGTGGGTGACGTGGTGCTCCGCTCCTTCGCGCGCATCCTGCGCGACCGGTTCCGCGCCTCGGACCTGGTGGCCCGCCTCGGCGGTGAGGAGTTCATCGTGGTGCTGGATGGCGCGTCGCGCGACCAGGCCGAGCGCATCGCCCACGAGGTGCGGGCCTCGCTCGCCGCGCTCGACCTGGTGGACGAGGATGGGCGGCGCCTGGCGGTCACCGTGTCGGCGGGTTGCATCCAGCTCGACGACGGCGGTGCGACCCGCGAGCAGCTGCTGCGCAGCGCCGACGTCGCGATGTTCATGGCCAAGCGCGCGGGCCGCGACCGGGTGGTGGCGGCCTGAGCGGGCGACTCAGGCGCGCGGCGTGAGGCGCTCCGCCAGCCAGGCGATGGCCAGCGGGTAGCGCCAGGCGCTGCCTCCGTGGCCGCCCTCGTGGAGCTCGAAGCGGACCAGCGGCTCGGTCACCCCGATCGCCGCCAGCTCCCGCCGGAAGGCATCGGCGGCCAGGTCCAGGAAGTACTCGTCGGAGCGCCCGGCGTCGATCCAGATGGCGCGCATCGCCCGCAGCGCATCGGCGCGCGCCGGAACCATGCGGACCGGGTCCCAGGCCAGCCATCGCTCCCAGACCTCCGGCACCAGGCGGCCGGTCTCCGGCTCAAAGGGGAGGTGGACGGTGCCGTCGGGATCGGTCGAGTAGCAGGCGGCCATGCACCAGAGGTTGACCAGGACGCCGTCGCTCGGCTGCGCACGGTCCCGCCGCGTCCGGTACTCGTCCCAGAAGCGCTGGAAGCTGCCCTCGTAACGGTCGCGCAGGGCGCGCGCCGCCTGGCCGAACTCCCGGGCGTAGCAGGCCTCGAACAGGGCGTCGCCCGCGTGGGTGGCGAAGGCGCCGAACAGGTCCGGCCGGAGCATGGCGTTGACCATGGCCCCGTAGCCGCCGCTGCTGTGCCCGGCCAGCGCGCGGTGGGCGGCATCGGGCAGGGTGCGGTACTCGGCGTCCACGAAGGGGACCACCTCCTCACACAGGTAGGTGTGGTAGCGGCCGGTCCCCGGGGAGTCGATGAACTGGCTGCCGCCCAGGCTGGTCCAGGCGTCGACGTAGACGACGATGGCCGGCGGCGCCTCCCCGGAGGCGAAGAGCGCGTCCACGCCCTCCGGGGTGTTGGGCACGGCCGCGGGACGGCGCCCCAACCACTGGTCGACCTGGCCGGTCAGCCCCTGCAGCACGTAGACGGTCGGGTAGCGCCGGTCCGTCTCGGCGTCATACCCGGGCGGCAGCTGGACCAGCAGCGGGCGCCGGTGGGGGTCGCCGAGCGGGTTGCCGGTCAGCGTCTCGGAGTCGATCACGCGCTCGTCCAGCGCCCCGGCGAAGGGGAAAGCCCACGGCGGCCCGGCGCGCCGCATCGCCGCGCTCCGCACCCCGCCGCCCTCGCGGGAGCCCTGGCCTCGCGTCACGCGGCCTCCCCGGCGATCTCGATCGTCACCAGGCGGCGGATGGCCAGCAGGGTGGCCCCCACCAGCACCACCCCGCCGACCACCAGCGCGGTGGTCAGGTCCAGCTGCGCGGCGAAGACATCGGGTGGCGCATCGGTCAGCGCGTCGGCGATGGCCAGCGTGTGCTCGCGCACGCTGAAGGTGCGAGTGCCGGCGAACAGCCCGGCCAGCACGCCCTCCCAGATGAGCACGTAGCCCAGGCCGATGACCAGGGCGCGGCTGGTCACCAGGCTGAGCGCCAGAAAGAGCGCGGTATAGATCACCGCCCCGACCGCCGAGGCGGCCGCGAAGGCAATCGCCAGGCCCGGGTCCAGGTGGCCGGCAGCGATGAGCCCGGCGGCCAGCATGGGCACCGCGGTGAGCACCACCGAGCAGCCGGCCGCCACCACCAGCTTGGTGAGGCCGATGGTGGCGCGGCTGATCGGCTTGGCCAGCAGGAAGACGGCGGTCCCGTCCTCCAGCTCGCTGCCGATGGCGCCGGTCCCGAAGAGCAGCGCGACCAGCGGCATGAGGGTCGCCACCCCGAGCAGCGACAGCACCTGGGCCGCGTAGTTCTCCAGGTACACGTCGTCCAGGCTGATGCGCAGGACGAAGGCCACCAGGATCAGGACGCCGGCCAGCAGCAGGAGCAGGATCACGCGCCGCCGGCTGAGCAGCTGGCGGAGCGTGATGCTCGCGACGGTGCCGTTCACGCCCCCGCCCTCATCGGCGCACCAGGTAGCTGAAGACCGACTCCAGCGACTCGTCGGTGGGCAGCACCTCGTACAGCGAGATGCCGGCGCGGCGTGCCACGCCCCCGATGTGGCGGGTGAAGGCACCGAAGTCCGAGGTGCGCACCGTGAGCAGGCCGTCGTCCAGGCCCACGCCGGTGATCGTCGGCGTGCCGAGCAGCGCGGCGGCCAGGCCCCGGTCGTCGGAAGAGCGGACGGTGAAGGTGTGCGGCCGGTCCGTCATCAGCCGGCGGATCTCGCGGAAGTCGCCTGACGCCGCCAGCCGGCCGGCGACGATGACCAGCACCCGCTCCGCCAGCCGCTCGACCTCCTCCAGGATGTGGCTCGAGAACAGGATCGTACGCCCGTCGGCCGCCATCCGGCGCAGCAGGTCCATCATGTGCAGCCGCTGCCGGGGGTCCATGCCGTTGAACGGCTCATCCAGGAGCAGGATGGGCGGGTCGTGCACCAGCGCGGCGGCGACCTTGGCCCGCTGGCGCATGCCCTTCGAGTAGGTGCCGATGGCCCGATCCTGGGCGGCCTCCAGCTCCACCAGGCCGATGGCGCGGCGCGCCGCCTCCGCGGCGGTCGTGCGGTCCATGCCCTGCATGCGGGCGTTGGCCTCCACGAACTGGAGGCCGGTCAGGAACGGATGGACCGATTCGCGCTCGGGCACCAGCCCGATGGAGCGGTAGATCTCAGGGTCGCCGCGCGAGGGGCGCCCGGCGATGGTGACCGTCCCGTCCGACGGAGCCAGGAAGCCCGCGATCATGTGCAGGATGGTGCTCTTGCCGGCGCCGTTCGGGCCGAGCAGGCCGGTGATCCCGGACTCCACCGTGAAGCTGATGTCATTGACGGCCACCACGTTGCCGTACCAGCGCGAGGCACCGGCCAGCTCGATCGGCGCGGTCACGCGGCGATCCTCCGGTAGCGCCACAGCATGGCCCCGGCCCCGGCAGCCACGATGAGCACCCACTCGGCGGCGAAGATCCACATCGGCAGGTTCGAGCGCGCAATGGGCGCCTCGGGATTGGTGTCGCCCACCAGCAGGTCGCGCACCCCCTCGGGGGCCACGAACGGGTTGATCAGCGGCGACCACTCGCCCAGGCGCCCTTGCGAGATCTCGCCGAAGATGCCGGCCACGGCGGCGGTCACGATGAAGACGGCGATGATCGCCCCGGTCGCGTACGCCCGGCGCGGGGTCCAGGCGGCGATGGCCATGCCCAGCGCGGCGAGGGGCAGCGCGTAGATGAGCGGCGCCAGCACGACCTGCGGCAGGTTCTCCAGCTGGTCGCCCAGTGCGGCCGGCACGTCGGCCGACACCAGCACGGCGCCCAGGAAGAGGACCAGCATCGGCGCCACGCCGATGATGAACAGGGCTGCCACCAAGGCCCCCAGCTTGGCCAGCGCGTAGTCGCTGCGCCGCAGGGCGTGACTGAAGTAGAGGGACAGCACCCGGTGGCGCTGGTCGGCGCTCAGCAGCTCCGGGGCCTGAGCGGCCACGAACAGGGCGTAGATGCTGGCCGAGCCGAACAGGTAGTTGTCGTAGGTGAAGGGGCTGGCCTCGCCCACCGGCACCAGGGCGCTGATGGCGGCGGCGATCACGGCCGGGGACAGCATGAAGGCGGTCAGGCCCCACGGCACGATCTTGGCCCGGCCGCTGCGCCCCCAGCCGAAGGCGGCGCGCAGGCTCGACGAGAAGAGGGTGCTGACCGCCGCGGCACGCCCCAGGCGCGGGCCGTCGTAGCTGCGATAGCCGAGGTCGTAGATCGCGCCGCCGCCGGCGGGCTGCCCCACCTGGCCGACGGCCGGCGGGGTGGTCGACTCAGGCGGCATCGGTCGCTCCGCTGCTGATCTCGGGACGATCCTGGGCGCGGAACAGGTCCTCGAGCCGGTGCCGCCGGTGCTCCAGGCGCACCAGCGCCAGCCCCAGGTCGTCGATCGCGTCGCGCACCAGGTCATAGGGGCGCTCGTCGGGCGCGTCCACCAGCACGGTGCGGCCCTCCAGGCCGGTGGTCAGGCCGGCGGCGCTCAAACGCGCGGCCAGGACCGCGGCGCCCTCCTCCACCTCCACGCCCAGCATCCCGGTACGCTCGGTGAAGCTGGCCAGCGGGGCGGCGCGCAGCAGCTTGCCGGCGTCGATGGCCAGCAGGAAGGTGCACACCCGCTCGATCTCGCCCAGCAGGTGGCTGGCGACCACGGTGGCGATCCCGAACTCGGTCCCGGTGCGACGGATGAGCTCCAGCATCTCATCGCGGCCGGCCGGGTCCAGCCCGTTGGTCGGCTCGTCAAGGAGCAGCAGCTTCGGGTCGTGGACCAGGGCCTGGGCCAGCTTGACGCGCTGCTTCATGCCGGTCGAGTAGCCGCCGATCGGCCGGTAGCGCTCCTCGTAGAGGCCCACGTGGCGCAGGACCTCGGCAGTCCGCTCACGGGCCGCACCCGCCGGCAGCCCCGACATGCGGCCCATGTGGGTCACGAACTCGGTGGCCGACACGTCCGGCGGCAGGCAGTCGTGCTCCGCCAGGTAGCCGACGAACTGGCGGATATCGGTGCCCTCGCGGGTCACGTCCTTGCCCATCACGTAGGCCGATCCGCTAGTAGGCTCGAGCAGGCCGAGCAGGATCTTGAGGAAGGTGCTCTTGCCCGCCCCGTTGGCGCCGACCAGGCCGATGATCCCCGGCTCGACCTCGAGCGTCAGGTTGTCGAGCGCGGTGACCTGGGAGCCGTAGCGCTTGGTGAGGGAGCGGGCCTCGATGAGGGGCATGGTGGGGGAGTCTAGCGGCAGCGGCGGCTGACCCGCTGCCGGCAGCCGCCGGCCGCCGAAGCCCCTACATGTGCGGCACGTAGCCGGGGTCGAAGAAGCGCCCGGGCTCGTCGCCGAAGTCGAGCAGGCAGCCGCGACCGCAGAAGTAGTAGGTCGTCCCCTGGTAGTCCGCGGTCAGGCCCGCGGCGCGGGCCACCTCGGGGTTGACCTGCATGCCGCACACCGGGTCGGTCGCCGTCGCGGTCTGCTGCGGGTCGTGCTGGTGCGTCTCCATCGCTTCGTTCTCCTCGTCGTGGGTGCTCAGGTTACGCGGGCCGGAAGGCCCGCAGGCGCAGCGCGTTGGTCACCACGCTGACGCTGGACAGGGCCATGGCGCCGGCCGCCAGCGCCGGCGACAGCAGCCAGCCGGTGATCGGGAAGAGCAGGCCGGCGGCCACCGGGATGAGCAGCACGTTGTAGCCAAAGGCCCAGGCCAGGTTCTGGCGGATGGTGCGCATGGTGGCCCGCGCCAGGCCGATGGCGGCCGGCACGGCCCGCACGTCGTCGCCCAGCAGCGTCAGGTCCGAGGCCTCCACCGCCACGTCCGCGCCGGTGCCGATGGCGATGCCCACGTCGGCGGCGGCCAGCGCCGGCGCGTCGTTGATCCCGTCGCCGACCATGGCCACCCGGCGCCCGCCAGCCTGCAGGGCGGCGACGCGCGCCGCCTTCTCCTCGGGGCGCACCTCGGCCAGCACCCGGTCCGGCGGGATGCCGATGCGGCGCGCCACGGCGGCGGCCACGGACGCCCGGTCGCCGGTGAGCAACCAGACCT
>DASRYM010000104.1:0-8439 GCA_035687145.1 Candidatus Zixiibacteriota bacterium
CGCCTCGTCGGTGAGGTCCAGGTAGGAGGCGCTCACCCCCAGCCGGTAACGCGCCTCGAAGTGATCGGGCGAACGCTCGAGCACCCGGCGCAGCAGGCTGGCCGCCGCGGCCCAGTCGCGCCGGCCCATCGCCTCCACGGCTTCGGCCATCAGGTCACGGGGTGCAGTGGCCGCCACCGGGGCCGCCGGCCCCTGGCCGCAGCCGGCGGTCCCCAGCAGCCAGGCCGCGGTGGCGAGCGCGGCCATGCGGCGGCCGGCGGCGCTCAACCGGAGACCAGGCGCCATGTCCCGGGCTGGACGAAGAAGCCTTGCGGGACGGCTCCGCCGCCTCGGTCCATGGCGGCGCAGTCGTAGTTGATCGTGATGTTGCCGTTGGCCGAGGTGTCGATGGCGGTGCCGTTCGAGTTGTTGAGGTTGTGCGCGATGACGGCGCCGTTGATGGTGGCCGTCCCGTTGCCGGCCGTCAGGTCGTCGACCACGTAGATCAGGCCGCTGTAGTTCGTGTTTCCGGCGACGTCGAGCGAGCCCATGACGATGATCCACCCGGCGGCGTTGTCCCCGGTGATCCTGACCGAGGCGAGGTCCGAGGGGTTGGAGGCGCTGGGCGGGTTGCCGCTGCGGGTGTCGATGAAGACGACGCCGCTCGGGACGTTGGTGAAGTTGACGCTGCCGTTGTACGTTCCCGGGCTCGGCCCGAGCTGGCCAGGGCCCCAGTAGGTCCCGTTCTCGCGGGCGATGGCCTTCAGCATGTCGAGCTCTTGCTGGGTGAACCGCAGGTTCTGGAAGGTCTGGGCCGCGTCGGATGCGTTCTGGGCGCAGTTGGGGCTCGTGCAGGACCGGATGCAGTTGCCGTCGAGGCAGATGCCTGCGCTGCCGCCGACCTGGGTTTGACCCGCCGAGTAGCTGGCGGTGGCCCGGGTGGCGGTGTGGCAGCGGTTGCCGCTGGCGCGGACCGTCGCGTTCCCCCGGACGTCGACCTCGCCGTTCACGTTGAGAGCTCCCGGTGGGTCGAAGCGCCCCGACAGCGACTGCAGGGTGACCTGAATGATCCGCTTGCCCTGGGGCGCGTTCTGATCGGGGGTCCAGCCCGTGCTCTCGACGTTCACTTCGTTGCTCCTGGAGCCCGGCGTCAAGCGAACCGTGTAGCTGCCCAGGATCGTCGCGTCCGAGGCCGGGGCCTGGGGGAGCGGCGTGCTGCCGTCCCACGGTGAGGTGGCGTTGCCCCGGGGGGTGTTAAAGAGCGGCTGGACCGGACTGCCCCCCGGGTGGGGTCCGAGATACGGGCCGAGCGCCCAGATCGCCCGCTCCACGCCCGACTCGGCCAGTGCCAGGGCCTCCGCGCTCCGCAGCTGGTTGCTGGCGATGACCGGCTCGTTTCCGGCCAGGGTGACAAAGGCCACGACGAGCGCCGTGAGGACGACCAGGGCGATAAGGGCAGTTGGCAAGGCGACTCCGCGCTGGTCCATGGACTCGACCTCAGTTCAGGGCATTTCTCAGTCGCACGTGCGACTCGAGGACCGACGACTGCTTGAACGGCGAGGACGACGACACGACCTCGTCAGAGGCGACGCTGACCAGCACGCGGACGCTGCGCGTCTGCGTCGGGTCCGAGGTCGCCGCGCCCGTGCTCGTGAAGCACCACACCCGGAAGTTCTGCACGCCGTCCATGATCACGTCGGCCGCGGCCGACCCCTGCGTGCGCCGGAGGTTGGTGCCACTCAGATCGTAGCGGACGGTCACCGTCACCGGCGCCTGGGTGGCGGGATCGGTGTCGACGTAGGTGAAAGTGACGTCCTGCGCGCCGCTCGTCCCGCAGTTGCTGGCGGCGGTGATCGCCTGGCCCAGGCGGAGTTCGTCCAGGAGCCGGTCCAGCCCGGCCCGAGCACCCTGCTGGGCCTCGACGCGCGCCGCGCCCCAGAGGTAAGCCAGCTGGCCCTGGCGCTGGAGGGTCACGAGCCCGGCCATGAGCAGTCCGAGCACGGCCAGGGCGACCAGAAGCTCGGTGAGCGTGAAGCCACGGCTGTTCATCGCCGCCGGGCGATCAGGAGGCTGAGGCGGATCGTCTTGGTATTCGAGGCGACGCCGGTGCCGGTCATCGGCAGGTACGACACGCTGACCACCGCCAGCCGGAGGCCGGAATCGAGGACGCCCCCGCAGGCCGTGGTGCCGCAGTAGTCGATGACGCGAACGGTCCGGGCGTACCCCGGGTAGCCCGTCACCGTCGGTTCGTCGGGAAACGGTGTGCAGGCCGCCCCCAGCGTGCAGGAGCCCCGGTCGCACGTGTTCGTGGTCGGAGCGGCGGTCGGTCCGACGCCCAGGCAGTCCAGCTCCTTCACCGCATCCTCCATCCACACGGCGTTTCGGACCTGCTCCAGCCGCTGCTCGGCCAGGAACGTGGCGGTGGAGAGCTGGTTGCCCTCCTGGACGCCGTACGTCGCGATCGGCACAACGGCCAGGAGCCCGACCAGGCCGATGCCGATGACCGCCACCGCGACCAGGATCTCGGCCAGCGTCACCCCCCGCTCGTTCACGAGCACGGGCCGATCCTCACCCGGCCCGAGCCGGCGACCACCACGCAAAGGGTGGAGCCGCCGTTCGGATTCTGGACCGTATAGGTCGCCGCGGTCGTCGCCGCGCCCAGGTAGTTGAACGTGACGTTCGCCGTGCTGCCGGTCACGCGCTGCCCGTTGGTCAGGGTGATCCAGCCCTGACCGTCCGTCCCCGGGCGCGTGATCGCGGTGCTGGCGCAGGTGTCGAAGTGAAAGCGGACGCGCGTTCCGTCGTTGCTCACGCACACACTCCTGTTGCGGCTGATGGCGAGCTGGCGGGCGTCGTTCAGGACCGCGGCCAGCTCCTCGGCCGCCGCCCTCAGGGTCGCCGCCCGCCAGTACGACAGGAAGTACGGCACCGCGATGGCAGTCAGGACCCCGATCACGGCCACCGTCACCAGTAGTTCGGCCGCCGAAAAGCCATGCTGCCGGCACGGTCTCCGGGCCGAGCCGAGCGTCAGGATTCGAGCACCTCCCCGGTCCCTTCCAGGTCGCCGGACCGCATGGTCAAGCAAAGCCAACGCCAGAGGCGAATCCGGGCAGGTCTCCCGGCCGGGAAGGTACCGGGCTCGGTTTTTCAGAACGTTGCGTGGTGTTCGGGGGCCAGGGACGAGCGGGTGGGGAATGCTGCGGTGCTGGGAGCGTGGCCAGTTTGGCACCCGACTGCCTGCCACGATGGGCGCAGCGCTCGGGGCGATGGGCTCAGAACCCTGTGCCGTGCAGGTACCAGGCGATCAGGCCTTCTCCCCAGAACAGCGCGACCGCCCCAGCGATGGCCAGAAACGGGCCGAAGGGGATCGGGTCCTTCCGCCCCCTGACCCCGAGTCCCAGGAGCACAAGCGCGATCAGCCCGCCGCCCACGACCGCGAGGACGATCGCCAGGAGGGTCGCCTTCCAGCCGAGGAAGGCCCCGAGCATTGCACCGAGCTTAATATCCCCTCCGCCCAGGCCCTCCTGACCCAGCATCAGGAGGCTGCCCTGGAGGACGAGCCAGAAGATGCCGCCGCCGACGAGGATGCCGAGCCCGCACTCGATCCACCCGAGTCGACCGATGGCGGCGTTGGCCAGGACTCCGACCACCACCCCGGGGAGGGTGATGGCATCGGGAATGATCTGGTGCTGGAGGTCGATCACCGTCACTGCGACCAGGGCGGCCAGCAGACCGGCCGCCAGCACGAGCTCCGGCGTGAGCCCGAATCGGAGGTACGCTCCGCCGAACAGGGCGCCGGTGGCGAGCTCCACGGCGGGATACTGCCACGAGATCGGCGCCCGGCACGCCCGGCACCGGCCGCGAAGCAGGACGAAGGAGAGCACCGGGATGTTGTCGTGCCAGGCGATGCGGGCGCCGCAGACCGGGCACGAGGACCCCGGGCGCCACAGGCTGGTTCCCCGCGGCAGCCGTGCTATTACGACGTTGAGGAAGCTTCCGATCAGGAACCCGAGAGCTGCAGCGGCAAGTACCATCTACCTACCAACTTCCGATGAAGAGCCCGTCCAACCATTGAGCCGCGCGCTCATCCATTCGCCGCAGACTCTCTAGTGCCTTTCGGGCATCTTCCCACCGGTCAAGAGCTAGGTATCCCCGCACCAGGGCAATGCGGGCGGGAACCTGATCCGGCCTGTCTGCGATGATGCGCTCGAGCAGCGCGACGCCCGTCTCGACCTGTCGTGCCTCCAGGAGTGCTGTCGCGAAGTTTGCCCGAGCATGAATGTTCTGAGGATCCTGAGCTAGGATGCTGCGGAGCTCCGCCATCCCTTCGGCGTGTCGTCCGAGCCGAAGAAGGGCAACGGCCATGTTGTTGCGATTGCCGAGATCGCTCGGGTTGCGATTTCGCACTCGGACGAAGTATGTCAACGCTTCAGCCGTCCGGCCCGCATTAAGCAGAGCTACACCAAGGTGGCTATGAGTCTGGAGGCGGTCGGGTCGGAGCGCCAATGCGCGTTCGAATTCCTTGATCGCGAGCTCAGGGAGGTTTCGACTGGCGAGTGAAAGACCTAGGTTTGCATAACATATTGAGCAACTGGAATCGGCATCAAGCGCATATCGCCAGAGGGTGTCGTCGTCACGCCACACCTTGACTTGCTGCCACGTGAGCGTCCCCAGAGCGACGAGCCAGGCCGCCATCGCTAGAACTGCCCCGCGCGCGACCGGCCGGCGGACGAGACCATGCTGGCTCGCGTGGATGGTTAACGCGCCTGCGGCACCGAAGAGTATGGCCCACGGAAGGCAGGACAGATAGCTGTAGCGATCGTGGACCAACTGGTGGCCGTTGTGGAGTAGACCGCTGACGGGGGCCAGGATCACTGCATATGCAGCCGCTGCGACAGGCAGCGCCACCCAACGGCGACCGAGCACCGTAACGGCGATTGTCAGGGCGAGGACGCCGAGAGCCGGCACCAGAAACCTTGGTTCTAGGAAGTTGATTTTAGCCGGAAGCTCGTAGAGCGGTGAGAGGCCGACTGGGACGAGGGTGCGCGTGAAATAGAACCAGAGGCCATAGATGGCGACAGACACTCGATCCAGGAGAGAAAGTCGGTCGAGCGGAGTCAGGTAGTGGTTGTGTCGCTGGGCCCAGATCGCCATGATCCCGGTGGCGACTGCGACGGCAACGTAGGGTGCTTTTTCGATGAGTAGCTGTCGGAGCGCGCGGAAATCACGTCGGCGGATGTTAAGCCGACGTAGCGGATAGACATCCAACAGGAGGAGCACAACGGGCAAGGACACGACGATTGATTTGGATAGCGCAGCCAGAATGTAGCAGACGATCGAGGGCCACAGCCCCGTGCGCCGAGCATCGGGCCTTCGTGCATGAAGATAGCCCAGGACGGCTAAGAGAAAGAACAGTCCAGAGACGACGTCGCGGCGCTCAGTGACCCAGGCGACCGATTCGGCGCGGAGCGGATGTATGGCGAAAAAGAGTGCTGCGCCGAGGGCGCTGGCGTCTCGAGCGGTGACTCCAAGAGATGGAAATGCCAGCGCCAGCAGGTGACGCGAGACGAGATACCAGACGGCAGTGGTCGCGCAGTGGAGAAGGACATTCGTGAGGTGGTAGCCGAACGGATTCATGCCCCAGAGGGCGTAGTCAATTCCGAGGGTTAGCCAGGTGAACGGGATCCACTGGCCCAGCAGGAAGGTGCTGGCCATCCATCGCAGGTTCTTCCAGTTGAGACCGCGGTACTCGTCATTGTTAATGAAGTTCGTGGTGTCGTCCCAGTTAACGAACCCGTTCCAGAGTGCGGGGCAGAAGACCGCAAATGTGGCGGTAGCAGCGAGGAGGGGGACCACCGTTCGACGGAGTAGCGGCCACCGAGTCTCATGGCGAGTCGGGGAGAGTTGGTGGGTAGGCAACAAGACGGCGAAGGGAGATGAGGAGTTGTTCGAGTTCATTGGAAACAGCTAGGAGCATTGGAAGGGCCGCCGTGCGGCGGCCCTTCCCCTCTCAGAGGATAGCCTATGGAACGCTGACCGTCGTGTTATCCCCGGAGGCAGAGATGACAAACGTACCGGAGACGGTGTCTGCGTTGTAACTGTACGGGGTGGTCCAGCCGGCGGGTGGGGCCGGAATGGCGGCCATGAACGGGCCGGCCGTTTGGTTCTGGCCGTTTACGGCCGTGGCGGTCAGCTGGTTTAGTCCGGTGGGGATGTTCCCCATGTGCGCGGAATACATCGTAACGGCCGAGGCCAAAGCGCGAGTGTCGGCCTGGGCCTTGGCAATGCGAGCCCGGGCCTGGATGTTCGCATACAGCGGGATGGCGATGGCGGCCAGGATGCCGATGATGGCCACCACCACCATCAGCTCGACGAGGGTGAAACCACGCTGGTTCCCGAGACGACGCTTCGTGTGCCAGAACTTGATCATTCGCTCCCCCTTTGTTGCGTGTTGCCGACCGGTCGCACCGTTGACGGGGGTTGCAGGGGCGATGCCAGGCCCCGCCGGCCTGGCAGGTCCGGGGTTTCGCGCACTTCCCGGTCGCAAGGTGCCACTAGCGGAGGGCAACCTGACCGGTGGTGGCAGAGCGGGTGACGAAAACCGTCAGCCCGAGGCGCCGTCGCCGTTCCGGGCGCTTCGCGGGAGATGCTTCTGGAGCTTGTAGCGGAACTGCCGGAAGGATAGGCCGAGCAGCTCAGCGGCCCGGGTCTGCACGCCCCCGGTCCGGCGCAACGCGAGCTCCAGGTACCGCCGTTCGATACGGTCGAGCAGGCTCTCGAGGTCGACACCGCCCGGCGGGAGGTCGGCCGGCAGGTCGTCGCTCGCCGGCGCGCCGAGCAACGTCGGAGGTAGTGCGTCGGCATCCAGCGCTTCGCCGCTGCCGAGGACGATCGCCCGCTCGATGACGTTCTCCAGCTCCCGGACGTTGCCCGGCCAGTGGTACCGCTCCAGGGCGGCCATCGCGTCCGGCGTCACCGGCTTGGGCGGCCGCCCGAGCGCGCGCGAGATCTTCTCGACGAAGTGGGCCACGAGAAGAGGAATGTCTTCCCGCCGCTCCCGGAGCGGGGGGAGGTGGATCGGAATCACGTTGAGCCGGTAAAAGAGATCCTCGCGGAGCTGGCCGTCCGTCACCGCTCGGGCGAGGTCGCGGTTGGAGGCCGCGATGAGCCGGACATCGACCTTGATGTCCCGGGTGTCCCCGACCCGGCGGATCTCGCGCTCCTGGATGGCCCGCAGCAGCTTGACCTGCACCGAGGCCGGGATCTCGGTGATCTCGTCGAGGAAGAGCGTCCCGCCCTCGGCGGCGGCGAAGAGTCCCGGCGCATTGGCCACGGCGCCGGTGAAGGCGCCCTTGACGTGGCCGAAGAGCTCGGACTCCATGAGCCCCTCCGGAATCGCCCCGCAGTTGACGGACACGAAGGGCCCGTCCCGGCGGGCCCCTTCCTCGTGGATCGCGTGAGCCACCAGTTCCTTGCCCGTCCCGCTCTCGCCGGTGATCATGACCGTCGAGTTCGACTCCGCCGCCTTGCGGACCGTATCCAGCACCTGCTGGACCGCCGCGCTGCGCCCGACGAACTTCGCCGGGCCTCGGGCCCGCGCGAGTTCGCGGCGGAGCGCCTGGTTCTCGTCGTGGAGGCGCTTGCGCTCGAGGGCCTTGTCGACCGTGAGGCGGATCTCGTCGAGTTTGAACGGCTTGGTGAGGTAGTCGTAGGCACCGAGCTTCATGGCCTCCACCGCCGTCTCCGTGGAGGCATAGGCGGTGACCACCAGCACCACGGTGGCGGGCGAGTGCTCGCGGGCTGCGCGCAGGACGGCGAGGCCGTCGACCTTCCGCATGCGGAGGTCGGTGATCACGAGGTCGAAGTCATCGGCCCGCAGGGCCTGGACCGCCGGCTCCCCGCCTTCGGCCAGGACGACGTCGTGCCCGGCCTGCCGGAGCGTGATCGCCAGCAGCTCGCGCATGCTGCGCTCGTCGTCCACGACCAGGATCCGGGCGGGCGTCATGCGTGGACGGTGTCAGGGAAGCGCACCACGATCCGGGTGCCGCGACCGGGCACGCTGTCCACACTGACCTCACCGCCGTGGTCCTGGACGATGCGGTGCACCATGGCCAGCCCGAGGCCGGTCCCGCCCGGCTTGGTGGAGAAGAAGGGCTCGAAAAGGTGGGGGAGGTCGGCCGGCAGGATGCCGTCGCCGGTGTCGGCGACCTCGATCACCAGCTGGCCGTCGCGGACGGCGGCGGCTACCGTGAGCTCGCCCCCGGCCGGCATCGCGTCCACCGCGTTCAGGCAGAGATTCCAGAGCGCCTGGCGAAGCTGCTGCCCGTCGACCGGCCACGACAGCGACGGCGCGAATTCCCGTACGATCTTGAGGCCCGGCGGCAGCTCGCGGTGCCCGAGCAGCGTGAGGACCTCGTCCAGGATGTCGGCGACGTTGGCCTGCCGCTTCACGGGCTGGGC
>DASRYM010000105.1:0-44539 GCA_035687145.1 Candidatus Zixiibacteriota bacterium
CACGCCGCGGGTGGACCGCGCGGTCAGCGCCGTCAGCCGCCACGCGGCCGTGCGCCGGGCGATGCTCGGCGTCCAGCGCGCCGCGGCCCGCCGCGGCGACACGGTCATGGTGGGCCGCGACATCGGCACGGTCGTGCTGCCGGACGCGACCCTCAAGGTCTACCTGACCGCGACCGCCGAGATTCGGGCTGCCCGGCGCGCCGCCCAGATGGGCCGCCCGGAACGGGTCGACGCCTACCTGGACGAGATCCGGCAGCGCGACGCCGCCGACTCGCAGCGCCCGGTGGCGCCCCTGCGCAGGGCAGAGGGCGCCATGGTGCTGGACACCGGCGAGCTCGGCGTGGATGCCTGCGTGGAGGCCATCGTCGCCCACCTGCCCGCCCCCGCCCCGGCGCCTGCGGGCGCATCGGTCCAGCCGCGGTGAGCACACGTCCATGAGGACCTGGTTCTTCCACCCCGGCGCCACCCTCACCGGCTGGCTGATGTGGCTGCTGGGCCCGCCCACCGTGGAGGGCGCGGAGAACGTGCCGCCGGTCGGGCCGCTGGTGGTGGTCGCCAACCACGCCTCCAACCTGGACCCGCCGTTCCTGGGTTCCATGCTCGGCCGGCACACCGGGCGGGTCATCCACTTCATGGCCAAGGACGAGATGCGGCGCTGGCCGCTGGTCGGCTGGCTGGCCAGCCAGGCCGGAGCCTTCTTCGTGCGCCGCGGGTCGGGGGACCGGGCCGCGCAGCGCATGGCCCTGGACCTGCTGGCCGACGGACGGATCCTGGCCCTCTTCCCGGAGGGGACCCGCAGCCGGGACGGCGTGCTGCGCGAGGGACGGGCCGGGGCGGCGCTGCTGGCCATGCGCAGCGGGGCGCCGGTGCTGCCGGTGGGGATCATCGGCACGCACCGCCTGCTGGAGCCGGGGCGCTTTTTGCCGCGGCGGCACCCGTTCACCATCCGCATCGGGCGCCCCTTCCGGCTGCCGCAGATGGACGACGTCAACCGCGAGGCGCTGCGCGCCGGAGCGGAGCGCATCATGCGCGAGATCGCCGCGTTGCTGCCTCCCGACCAGCGCGGGCGGTGGGATGAACCGGAGGGCGCGTCTGAGGGATCGGCCGATGACCGATAGAATGGAAGGCCGATGACCACCGCAGCACGCATTCGACCAGACGTTCGCATCGCGGAGCGCGCCGGCTTCTGCTACGGCGTGCGCCTGGCGATCGACAAGGCCAGACGTGCCCGCGAGGAGGGCAAGCCGGTCACCACCCTGGGCCAGCTGGTCCACAACCCGGGCATCAAGGCCGATCTCGCCGCACGCGGCATCGACACCGCCGAGCTGGCCGACCAGGTCGAGGGCGGCACGCTGGTGATCCGTGCCCACGGGGTGCCGGCCAGCGAGATGGAGAAGCTGCGGTCGAAGCCGGAGCTGGAGGTCATCGACGCCACCTGCACCTGGGTGCTGCAGTCGCAGAAGGCCGCGCGGGAGCTGGCCGAGGCGGGCTACACGGTGTGCATCATCGGCCACGAGGACCATCCCGAGGTCAAGGGCGTGCGTTCCTACGCCGGCGAGAAGCACGTGGTGGTCGACGACATGGACCGCTCCACCTGGGAGCGGGTGCCGCGGACCAAGAAGATCGGGGTCCTCTCGCAGTCGACCATCCTGCCGCACAAGCTGGAGGAGTTCGCCGCCTTCTGCCTGCGCCGATGCCACGACCTGCGGGTGGTCAACACCGTCTGCCCGGTGACGCTGACCCGCCAGGCCGACAGCGTGCGGCTGGCGGCCGAGGTCGACGGCATGGTGGTGGTCGGCGGGAAGAACTCCTCGAACACCAAGGAGCTGGCGGTGAAGTGCCGCGAGGTCTGCCCGGACACCATCCACGTGGCCGATGCCGATGAGCTGGCCGCCGACTGGGCCGACTGGGTGCGCGGCAAGGCCCGCATCGGGATCACCGGCGGCACCTCGACCCCCGAGGTGGACCTCGAGGAGGTCCGCGACCGCATCTACGAGCTGACCGCCGCCTGAGCCCGGGCGGCCGCGGGCAGGGCGCGAACGGTCGTACCTCACACCGGGCGCACGTTGTGCGCGACAAGGGCCCGCTTGGCGGGTCGTCGCTCACATCTCGTGTGCGTTGGGGCGCTTCGGATGCCGGTTTCCGGCGATCGTGCGCAGTCCATGTGAATTGCGACCCGTCGCGGCGGCTGCCTGACCACCCATCACCACGGGCTGGTGGTAACCACGACGATATCGGTCTGTAAGGCCGATTCCGGCGCCTTCCTGGTCGCTGTCGGTCAGCAGCTGGTGATTCGGCGAGGACGTGGCAGGTTCGTCGCCGTTCCCACCATCGGCTGGTGACTCGACCGCGGATGCTTGCCACTGACCAACCTGGAGGCGAACCCCGACCCCGAGGTCGTGGTCAACGGCAAGCGGATCCCGGTTCGGGGTTGGGCCGCGGGGGGCGAGGAGCGGGAACGCCGCTGGAACCGCTCCTCCAGCACAACCCCAGCTACGGGCGGTACGTCGCCGGCACCCCGCGCGAGATCCCGGTGGTGGTCCTGGAGCCGGCCGGTCAGCCGGTGACGCCGCCCTGAACCTCGCCCAGCAGCCGTCGCAGCCGCCGGCGCAGGACCGTGTACGACAGCCGGCGGCGGGCGATCTCGAAGTTGTGGCGGGCGATGCGCCGCTGGCGCTCCGGGTTGGCGAGCGCCTCGCGGACGGCGGCGATCACCGCATCGGTCACCGCGCCGTCCATCTCGATGAACCTGAAGCCCATTGGCGCAATGTCCGAGACGTAGACGGGGTAGCGGTTCACGACCACCGGCTTGCCATAGAAGATGGCCTCGATCAGGGCATTGCCGTACCCCTCGTACAGCGAGGGGTAGGTGATCAGGTCCGCCGCCAGGTAGGCGTCGTGGAGGGTGTGCGCCGGACCGATGGGCTTGCCCTCCAGGTCCGGCTCGAAGCGGTCCGCCGCGTACCGCAGGCGGACGCCGGCGGCCTCCGCCCGGCGCTCCAGCTCGACCAGGTAGTCCAGCCCCTCGTCTCCGGCCGGTGAGGTGATGAGCAGCACGGCGTGCGGGTCGTTGAGCCGGCCGACCAGCTCGATGGCCAGCTCAATGCCCTTGCGCGGCACCACCCGGGTGGGCTGCACGACCAGCAGACCCTCCTCGCCCATGCCCAGCTCCGCCCGCATCCGGCGGCGCAGCGAGGGCTGCGGCCGCGGTCGGGGCCGCTCGAAGTCGAAGACGTTGGGCACCACCAGGGAGTCGATCCCGCGCCGTCGCTTCAGCTCGCGGGCGGCCAGGCTGTTGATGCTGGCGTGCCGGATGTTCGGCAGGTCGGGCGGGAAGGCCTCGTCCAGCACCTCGGGCACCACGCAGCGCGCGAATCGCTCGCGCTCCCACCAGTAGTCGTGGTGATGGCCGATGGCCGGGATCCCGGACCGCTCGACGACGCGCCGCAGCGCGACTCCCAACGGCAGGTGCATGGGAATGGCCCACGCGTTCTCCACGATCAGCGCGTCGAGCCGCTGCAGCTCCATCCAGTTCTCCAGCACCGGGACGAGCAGGTCCGCCAGCCGCCTGATCTCGGCGCGCACCGCGGACGGGTCGGACTCCGGATCGAAGGCGGCGGCCGTGACCCGCGCGGCGGGCGGCCAGTTGAAGTGCATCGGCGGCACCAGGCGGGCGCTGGCGCGCAGGGCGTCCACCTCGCCGGCGCACAGCCGGACCTGGTGGCCCATCCGCTCGAGCACCATCTCCCACTTGGCGGCCTCGAAGGTCACCCCGTCCACGCCGGCCAGCCGGGTGGCAACGATCCCGATCTGCATCGTGCGGGATGCTAGCGGCTCCCACCCGGGGCAAGGCCGCTACGCGCGCAACCGGCGCTCCAGGTCCCCGCCCGCGTCGAGCAGCTGCAGCGCGCCCCAGGCCGCACCGGGCCAGGCGAACCAGTGGCGGATGCGAAGGTCGGGCCGGGTCGCGGCCGAGTAGGCCTCGGGGAGCATGCCGTCGTGGAAGGCGACGGCCTCCAGCCGCCGAACCGCCGCCTCGCAGCGCGAGGCGTCGCCGGTGGCCCGACCCACCAGCCAGTCCTGCACGTCTCCCAGCGTCCAGGGATGGGGCGTGTGGGCCGATCCCAGGCCGCCGCGCTCGCCCGGGTACCAGCCCGGGTTGGCCGGAGACCAGGCGAACTCCACGGTGCGCTGCCAACCGGGGTCGCCGGCGTCGCAGAATCCCCAGAAGGGGGCGAGCGCCAGCGGCAGGTCATTGGCGTCGTGGTAGGCGAGCCGCGTGCCTCGGCCGTCCACCGCATATGGCCATGGACCGTCGTGTTCGAAGGCGTCGGCGAAGGCGGCGCGGGTGCGCTCGGCCACCGAGCGCAGCTGGTGGGGGTCCAGGCCGATGGCGCCCGCCTCCGCCACTTCGGCCAGGCGGCGGGCGGTACACCACCGTATCACCTGCGTTGAGCCGATGAAGGGGAGGCCCGCCGGGTCATCGGCCGCGTTCTCGGACGAGGCCAGGAGTCCCGTCACCGGATCGATGCGCCCCTGGAGGGCGGACCACCAGGTGGCCACGGCATCGGTCCAGTGCAGCCCGTCCGGAAGCGCTCCGGTGGCGCGCCAGAAGTCGCAGAGCTCGAGCGCGGGATACAGCTGCTGGTCTGCCTGAAAGCTGCGGTCCTTGCGGCGGCCGTCCGCGTGGTGGCTGCGCGCCCAGGTGCCGTCGGGCCGCTCGCAGCGGCGCCACAGCCAGCGGAGGTGGTCGGCCACGATGGCCAGGTCGGCGTCGGTCCCGGCGGCGAGCAGGAGGAGGGCCTGGTAGTAGGCGTCGCGCGTCCAGGACAGGGGCAGCAGACGGTGGTCGGTGAGGATGACGCGCTCGTCGGGGCCCACCTGGAGCGCGGTGCAGCCGCGCACGTAGGCGAGCGCGCGGGCCGTCAGGCGGTCGTGGGCAGCCGGTGCCGAGGGCGAGGCCCACGCGGTCGGTCGCTCCGCCGCGCGGGAACCTGCCAGGCCCACCGTGAGGGCCAGCTCCAGCCGATCGGCTTCCACCTCAACCACTGCGTGGGCGGCAGCCCCGTCCACCACCCAGCGGCCGGCGGACACCTCCAGCCGGGCCGTGGTGCTCAGCTCCGGCGCGGTGATCGTCAGGACGCCGCCCTCGGCGCGCCGGACGTTCCGAACCGGATGGGATGCCGGGGGATCGGTCTCGGTGACCATGGCCAGCGCGGGCCGCTCCAGGCGACCGGCAACACGGACCTGCAGCCGCCGCGGTGCCGGCCGACCGGACACGGTCCAGCGCAGCTCGAACCGGTCCGCACCGATGACTCGCGCGGTCGCCTCCACCCGGGCACCGGCGAGCCACGCGGTCCAGCGCGGCCGTGCCGGATCGGTCGCGTCGGCGACGGCATCGGTCGGGCGCTCGCCGCGCGGCCCCTCCAGCCAGCAGCAGGCCGATGCGTCCGCGGCGAGCATCGCCCGGTACGCGCGTGTCGCCTGCGGGTCGCCGCGGATCGCCTCGTCAAAGGCGGGCGCGCCGGTCAGCTCCACCACGCCGTGGTCGTGGTGCACGGTGGTCAGCGACAGCAGGGAGGGTTCGCGGTACCCGAACGACGCGGCCACGACGCCGGAGCCCAGGTCGATCGGCTTGGCGCCGGGAACGGCGTCCGTCACTTCACGCCGCCGGAGAAGAGGCCGCGGACGTAGTAGCGGTTGAGCGCCACGAACAGGGCCAGCGGCGGCAGGATGGCCAGGAGTGCGCCGGCGCTGATCACGTCCTGCTGGGCCAGGTGTGCCGACTGCAGGTTCGCGATTCCCACCGTGAGCGGCGCATGGTCGGCGTCCAGCAGGGTCAGTCCCAGCAGCAGGTCGTTCCAGACGAACACGAAATCAATGATCGCGAAGCTGACGATACCGGGCAGCGCCAGGGGCAGGACGATGCGCCGGAAGACGTCAAAGTGGCCGGCGCCGTCGATCTGCCCGGCCTCGGTCAGCTCCACCGGCACGGAAGCCATGAACGAGCCCATCATGAACACCGCCCACCCAAGGCCGAAGGCGGCGTGCACCAGCACCATGCCCATGAACGGCTGCCACGTACCCTCCGCGAAGCCGAGCGTGCGAAACCATGGCAGCAGCGGAATCAGGATGATCTGCACCGGCACGATCATGGTGCTGATCAGCAGGAAGTAGATCAGTCCTCTGCCGTGGAAGCGCAGGCGCACGAAAGCGTACGAGGCCAGCGCGCCGATGGCCACGGTGGCGACCACGCTGAAGGAGGTGATGATCAGGCTGTTCAGCGCCTTTGAGCCCAGGTCCGCTTCGTTCCAGGCACCGAAGAAGTTGTCCAGGGTGAACGTCGCGCCGGCCAGATTCCACCACCCGTCTCGGATCTCACCCAGCGGGCGTACGGCCGACATGATCACCGTGACGACGGGCACCATCCACAGCGCGGCCAGCACCGTCAGCAGGCCGTACATCCACCAGGTGGAGCCGATGCTTCTCGCTCGGCTCATCCCGGCGCCTCCCGCAGCAGGCTGCGCAGGTACGGATAGGCGCCGATGACCATCACGGCGCTGAGCAGCACGGCGATGGCGGTCGCCTCGCCCGCGGCCGGAGTGTCGAAGAAGGCAAGAGCCTTGCGCCACAGCAGGACGGCGATCACCTCGCTGTCCGTGCCCGGGCCGCCCTGGGTGGTGACCCACACCACGTCGAAGGTGCGCAGCGCATAGATCACGAACACGACCCCGACGATGATCAGCGCCCCGCGCAGTTGCGGGATCACCACGTCGCGCGCGATCCGGTAGCGCCCGGCACCCTCCACCGTGGCCGCCTCGATCAGCTCCGGGCTGATGGCGGTCAGGCCGGCGGTGAGGCTGATCACCCCGAAGCCGGTCAGCGCCCAGACTGCCGGCAGGATGGCGGTCAGGTTGACGAGGTTGATGGTGACCGGCCCCAGCGCCAGGCTGCCGGGGTTCGACAGCCAGTCGCCGAGGCGGACGTGGAGCGGTCCGACGTCGACCTCCGCTCCGCTGAGGCCCACCGCCCCCAGCGCCGCCGAGAGCACGCCGAACTGGGGGTTGAAGACCAGCGCCCACAGCACGCCGGCCGCCGTCAGCGAGACGGTCATGGGCAGCACGAAGATGGTTCGGAACAGGCGTGCGCCGCGGCCGATCTCCCAGATCAACAGGGCGATCAGGAGGGACAGGAAGGTCGCCAGCAGGGGGAAGACGACCAGCCAGATCAGCGTGTTGAGCGCCGCGTTCCAGAAGCGGGCCTCGGTCAGGACGGCGACGTAGTTGTCCAGGCCCGCATAGCGCCAGGTGGCCGGGTCATGCGCCTGCCAGGGCCGCAGGATGCTCCAGGTGAAGAGGCTGGAGACGATGGTGTTGATGGCCGGCCACAGGTAGAACAGGGCGAAGACCAGGAGGGCGGGGAGGACGAAGAGCCAGGCGACTCTCCATCCTCCTCCGTGTGTCGTTGATCGTGCCTCCGGCGTGCTGGCGGCCACAACGGTCAGGCGGTCATCCGCCCCGTACTCGTTCGGTCACCTCCATCATGGCCTGGATGAAGGCACCCACATCTCCGGTCTGGATAAGGTTCACCAGCTCCTCGCGCTCGACCGTCTGGATCTCGCCGCCGATGGCGTCATCCAGGTCGTAGACCGCGGTGCCCGAGGTGAACAGCTCGGCGGCCTTCCGGTCGTTCGTGGTCGGGTAGACCGATGGATCCGTCGAGGCGTTCGGGGCGATGAAGCCGCCGCGCTCGGCCCAGATGGCCTGCGCCTCGGCCGATCCGAGATAGGCCGCGAAAGCCTTCGCCGCCGCCGGGTTGTCCGTGTCCTTGGCCACGCTGAACAGATCGCCGGACACGAAGTGGACGTCTGAGAACTCGGGGTTCGGAGCCGGCATCTCGAAGAAGGTGAAGTCGTTCTCCGGGTCGAGGCTCTCGTCGCAGTTGGCCGGCGTGGTCAGGTTGACGAAGGCTCCCTGGTTCTGGAAGGCGGCTTGGCCCTGGGTCGCCCAGGCACAGTTCGCATCGGTGAAGCCGATGTCCAGGGCGTCATCGGGCCAGTAGGACTGGATGAAGTCGCTGAGCTGGGTGAAGGCGTCCACCACGGCAGGGTCATCCCAGCTCACCGAGCCGTCGATCAGGCCGTTGAACTTGTCCGGGCCGGCCACCTTGGCCAGGAACGCGTCGCTCCACTGGGTGGGCACCCACACGTCCGCGGCGCCGACGGCGAAGGGCTCCAGCTCGCCGCCGGACTGCACCTGCTCGACGGTGTCGATGAAGGCCGCCCAATCGGAGGGCGGCTCGATGCCCAGGTCGTCCATCACGTCGGTCCGGTGCCAGATCAGGCCGTTGATGTTGCCCTTGAAGAACACGCCGTAGGCAGTGCCCTCGTGTGAGGCGATGGTGCGGAACGCCTCGGAGTACTCGCCCGAGTCCACCCAGGCGTCCCACAGGTCGTCGAGCGGCATGAGCAGATCCTGGGCGGCCAGGGAGTGGATCAAGCCGGGCAGGGTGCTCACCACGTCCGGCGGCGTCCCGGCCGAGAACTGTTGGATCATCTGCGAGTTCAGCTCGTCGAAGGGCACCTGGCGCAGCTCGACGGTGACGTCCGGATACTCCTCGTCGAAGCCGTCGACCACGGCCTGGAAGGCCTCGCCCTCGGCCCCCGCCCAGGCGTGCACCACGGTGATCGAGCCGGAGGGTACCTCACCGCCTGCGCCGGCACTCGCTGCGGGCGACCCCTCTTTGCCCGTACAGGCCGCAGGCACCAGCGCAAGGACGATGGCGAACGCGAGGACTGAAGGACGCGACGTGAAGTGGCGGAACATGCGCAGCCTCTCCTAGCTCAAGTCGCAGGCAGTATAAACCGGACTATACTGCATGTCGAGAGAGTTGACCTTCCGCCGGCCGGGGATCAGCGAGAGAGTCCCACAAGCCCTTTTGCGGAACAGGTCATGCGGTATATACTGCCCACGTGAGCGAGCAGAACACGACCGCACGGCCGGCGCATCGGCGTATCGCCCTCGAGCTGGCCGCCCAGATCGCCGAGGGCCGATACCCTCCCGGTGCACGTCTGCCGGCCGAGAACGAGCTCGCCGCCAGCTTCGGCGTGAGCCGCGGAACCCTCCGCGAGGCGCTGCGCAGCCTCCGCGCGGATGGGGTCGTCGAGTCCGTGCCCGGGCGTGGCAACTTCGTCAAGCGTGGCTCGCCGAGCCGACCCGATGCGCGGCGCCGCCTGGTGGGCGTGGTGGTCCCCTCGGTTGCTCAGCCATACGTCTCCGACCTCATCGGCGTCATGGAAGACGAGCTTCACCGACACGGGTACGCCCTGTTGGTGGGTTCCAGCGGCTCGACCCGCGAGCAGCAGGCCGGGCGCGTGCACCGCATCCTGGAAGAGGGTGCCTCGGGCCTCATCGTGTATCCGATCGACTACGAACCGGATCTGCCCCTGTTCGAGCACCTCGTCGCGGAGGGCTTCCCGATCGTCCTCATCGACCGCCACCTGGTGGGCCTCACCATCGACGCGGTGCTGCCCGACAACACCGGTGGCGCGTACGCGGCTGTGTCGCACCTGGCCGAGCTCGGCCATCGGCGCATCGCCTTCGTCAGCACCGATAACCTGAGCACCACCTCTGTGGCCGAGCGCCTCCACGGCTACCGGCAGGCGCTGCTGGACCACGGTCTGACGCTCGACGACGACCTGATCCTGTCCGATCTGCCGCTCACCAGACGCTGGCCGCGGGACGTGGAGACCGGCGCGACCGGGCATGCGAGCAAGATCCGGCGCTTCCTGGAGCGAACGCGACCGTCAGCCGTCTTCGCCCTGCACGACTACCTTGCCGCCGACGTGCTCGAGGCCGCGGGCCAGCTCGGCCTGCGAGTCCCTGCCCAGCTGGCCATCGTGGCCTTCGACGACGACCCGCCCGCGGCCCGCCTGCCGGTGCCGCTCACCGTCGTCCGTCAGCCGCGGGAGCGGATCGGGCGGATGGCGGCCAGCGTCCTGGTGGACCGCATCCAGGGCCGCCGGACCGAAACGGCACGCATCGTCCTGCCCACCGAGCTCGTGGTGCGCGCCTCCAGTGGCGCCCGGGTCAGCGAGGCGGTGGAGACGCCTGCGTGAGCGTCCGCGTGGCGGTCGCGCAGACCGCGCCGCGCATCGGCGACGTCGACCACAACCTGGGCGAGGTCGAGGAACTGGCAGCCGGCCTGGCCGGGCGCATGGACCTGCTGGTCCTGCCCGAGCTGTTCACCACCGGCTATCGACGCCTGGGGATGGACCACGCCGCGCTCGCCGAGCCGATCCCGGAGGGCCCCTCGCTGGCGCGGCTGTCGCGCCTCGCCGCCTCGACCGACCTCACCCTCATCGGCACCCTGCTCGAGGCCGCGGATGGGCGGGTGTACGACACCGCCGTGGTCATCGGCCCGGACGGGAAGGTGACGGCCACCTACCGGAAGACCCACCTCTACCCGGCGGAGCGAGCGCACTTCGCGCCAGGGGACCGGTTGGTCACCGCCACGGCGGCCGGCCTGCGCATCGGGCTGGCCATCTGCTTCGAGCACGCCTTTCCGGAGATCTTCACCGAGCTCGCGCTGGCCGGCGCCCAGCTGGTGGCCATCCCGTCGGCGGTGCCGGTCGGCTTCGAGTACCTGCTGGACCTCCGCACCCGGGCTCGCGCCCAGGACAACCAGCTGTACGTGGCCGCCGCCAATCTCGTCGGCTTCGATGGTGAGAGCCGTTGGTGCGGCGCCAGCATGATCGTCGGCCCGCGGGGAGAGGTCCTGGCCAGGGCCGGCGGCGAGCAGCCGGAACTGATCGAGTCGGCGATCGATCCCGCCGCCATCGAAGGCGAGCGGGCCCAGGAGCCGGCGCTCATCAACCGGCGCCCGGACCTCTATTCGAGGCTTCGCTCGACCTGATCGCCGGCACCCTCGAGCTCCGCGCTGGTGACGCCGCCCATGCCCGCGCCGGGTCCGGCATGGACGTCGTGGGCCAGTGCCACCTCGCTCCGCGCGTCCAGCCAGCGGATCCGCTCGGAGTCGATGGTGATCGCCACCTCCTGGTCCGGGTCCAGGTGCTCGTCCGGCCGGGTGATCGCCTTCAGCAGCTCGCCGCCCACACGGAGGGTCACCAGGTTGTGCGAGCCGAGCGGCTCCACCACCAGCACCCGGCCGTGCAGGGCCTCGCCGCCGCGCAGCGGGGCGATCTCGATGTTCTCGGCACGGATGCCCAGCAGCAGCGGTCCGCTGCGGCCGGCGAGGCCGTCCCGGGCATCCACGCGCACCTCGCCGGCATCGGCCACGGTGGCCACCGCGGCACCGTCGCGCTGCGAGACGGTGACCGGCAGGAAGTTCATGGGCGGGTTGCCGATGAACCCGCCCACGAAGCGGTCGGCTGGCCGGTCGTAGATGGCCAGCGGCTCGTCCACCTGCACCAGCTTGCCGGCCCGCATCACCGCCACCCGGTCGCCCATGCTCATGGCCTCCACCTGGTCGTGCGTGACGTAGATGGTGGTCGAGCCGATCTCGCTCAGCAGCCGCTTCAGCTCGGCGCGCGCCTCCAGGCGGAGCAGCGCGTCCAGGTTGCTGAGCGGCTCGTCCATGAGCAGCACCTGCGGCTGCATGGCCAACGCCCGGGCCACCGCGATGCGCTGGCGCTGGCCGCCGGAGGTCTGCGACGGGTAGCGGTCCAAGAGGCCCTCGATGTGCAGCAGCTCGGCGGCCTCCTGCACACGGCGCCGGATCTCGGCCCTTGAGGCCTTGCGCATGCGAAGCCCGAAGGCGATGTTGTCGAACACCGTCATGTGGGGGAAGACGGCGTAGCTCTGGAAGACCATGGCGATGTTGCGCTTGCGCGGCGGCAGGTAGGTGACGTCCCGGCCGCCGATGAGCACCCGGCCGGCGTCGATCTGCTCCAGACCGGCGACGGAGCGCAACAGGGTGGTCTTGCCGCAGCCTGACGGTCCCAGCAGGACCATGAACTCGCCCTCGCTGATGGTCAGGCTCACGTCGTCCACGGCGCGCACCTGCTTGAAGAGCTTGGTCACACCTTCCAGCCGAATCTCAGCCATGGCTCCGCGGCCTCCTCACTTGACGACCCGGCCCCACAGGCCGAGCAGGTAGCGGCGGATGAAGAAGATGACCACCACCGACGGGATGAGCATGATGAACCCGGCCGCGAACTGGAACGTGATCCGCGACTGGGTCAGCGAGGTCAGGACCCGGGCCGGCAGGGTCGGCTCGCGCAGGGTGAGGATGCTGGCCGCGAACACGTCGTTCCAGCTGATGACCCAGGTGAAGATGGCCGCCGCCGCCAGCCCGGGCAGCGCCAGCGGCAGCGAGACGCGCAGGAAGGCCTGCACCGGGTGGCAGCCGAGCGTCTGGGCGGCTTCCTCCAGCTCGCGCGGAACCGAGATGAACACGCTGCTGGTGATCAGGATGGCGAAGGGCAGGGCCAGGGCAGTGTGCATGAGGGACACGCCGATGATCGAGTCGTTGATCCCCAGCCGGATGTAGGTGACCGCCAGCGGGATGGCCAGGATCACGACCGGGAAGGCGCGGGTGGAGAGCACCAGCAGCCGGTAAAGCTCCTTGCCGCGGAACACGTAGCGGGCGATGGCGTAGCCGGCCGGCGCGCCGATGGCCAGTGACAGGACCAGGGTGATGACCCCAACCCACACGCTGCGCCAGAACGCGTCGACCACCCCCTGGGCCTCCAGGAAGAAGCGGATGGTGTCGAACGAGACCTCGGCCGGGACCAGGCGGCGCGGGTACTCGGAGAGCGCGATCTCGGGTGGCGTCAGGGCGCTGATGGCGATGAAGTAGATCGGCGCCAGGACGAACACTGCCAGTGTGGTCGCCACCACGTAGGTCAGTGTCCGGCCGACCTGCCGGCGCAGCCGTCCCGGGCGCTGCCCGGTCTGGATCGACCCGGTCACGCGTGGGCCTCCTCGCGGGTGGGCAGCAGCCACAGGAAGATCAGGGTGCTGGCGATCGACAGCAGCAGGACCAGGCCCGCGTAGGCGGCCGCCACGTTGTCGTTGTCGATGACCACCGCCCAGCGGCGCGCCTCCTGGGCCAGCACCACCGTCCCGGTGCCGGCCAGGGCCACCACCGTGGCGAAGACCTGGAAGGCCAGGATGGTGCGCAGGATGAGGGCCACCTGCAGGCTGGGCCGCAGCATGGGAAGGATGACGCGCCGCACCTTCTGCCAGGTGGTGGCGCCGTAGACCTCGGCCGCCTCCAGGTACTCGGGCGGGATCGACTGCAGGCCCGCCACCAGGATGATCATGATGATGCTCGTCGCCCGCCACGCCTCGGCGATGACGATCAGCGTGATGAGCAGCCACGGCGACTCGGCGCTCTGCCAGATGATCGGTTGCTCGATGATCCCCAGCCGCTGCAGGATGCTGTTCAGCCAGCCGGACTGCGTGAAGATGCTGACCCACACGATGCCCGCCGCCAGCTCGCTGATGCCCAGGGGCAGGGCGTAGACGTACAACCACAGCCCGGAGCCTCTGAGCCGCGCGTTGATGATCAGCGCCATGGCCATGGCCAGCACCAGCTGGACGGGCAGCACCAGGATCACCAGCAGCAGGGTGGTGGTCAGCGCCCGCGTGAAGTTGAAGTCGTTGAGCATGCGCTCGATGGAGGCCAGGCTCCAGGCACCATCGGCGTCCTGGAAGGCCAGCCCAAAGGCACCCAGCATCGGCGCGGCGAAGAAGAGCGCCAGGTAGGCCAGCGAGGGCAGGAGCAGGGCGTAGGGTGCCCACCCCAGGCGGCCGGCCCTCATCGCGGCGGCCTCATCGGCTCACACCCACCCCGGGTTGGACCGATGGGGACGGGCAGGACGCCCGCCCCATCGGTGCGGCTGGTTCGGCTACTGCGCCTGGCAGGGGCCGTCACTGGGCGGATCCGGCGGCCAGCATGGCGCCCCGCTGGCCTCGAACACGGCCTGCAGGTTGGGCAGCATGCTCTGCAGCACCGACGCCGGGTCGTCGCCATTGATGACGATCGCCTGGAAGGCGTCGCGGAAGACCTGGTTGTAGGCGTTGCCCTGGTCACCCAGGCCGATGGGCAGCAGCGAGGGCAGGGCGTCGTCGCGCGCGGTCTGCGCCGCCACCGCCTCCTGCTCCGCCTGCACGCCGGGATCGAGCTCACCCGGCAGCTCCCCGGCGATGACCGGGAAGAACGCCACCTCGCGCAGGGTGATGGCCTGCGTCTCGGGCTGCAAGAGGTGCCGGATGAGCTCGCGGGCGCCCTCCGGGTTGGGTGCCCAGGTCGGGATGCCGAGGCCGGCCACCACCGGCATGAAGGCCGTGCCCTCGGGACCGGCCGGGGTCGGGAAGGCGATGATCTCGTCCGGCTGGTCCTCGAGCGCGGTGATCAGCCGTGCGGTGTGGTCCCAGGCGACCCACACCTCGCCGGACTGCAGCGGGGTGGACATCTCGCTGTAGGTGGTGGACTGCGGGTTCACGTACTGCCAGGTCTCCGTCAGCCAGTCCCACATCTCGACGGCCGCGTCGCTGGCGAAGGTGGTGTTCACGCCGCCCGTGAAGGCCGGATAGCCATAGCCCTGGAACCAGCGGTGCCAGAGCCCGTCGGGACCGGCCGGGAAGCCGAGGGCGCGGATGCCCTCGGCCTCCATGATGTTGGCGCCCCACTCGGTGATCTGCTCCCAGGTGAGGTCGTTGACGTCGGCGCCCTCTGGCAGGTAGTCGAGGGCCTCGGCGCGGGCGGCCATGATGTAGGTGGCCTGCATCCACGGGATGTAGAGCTGCTGGTCGGTGCCCAGCCTGCCCAGCTCCAGGAAGTTCTCGTCGATCTCGACGTCCAGCTCCTCCACCAGGTCGCTGAGATCGGTCAGGTAGCCGCGCTCGGCCCACGTGGAGAACTCGCCGTGGAGGCCGCCGATCAGGCTGGCGTCACCCTCCCCGGCCTCGCCCTGGGCGGTGACCTGCTCGGCGATCACGCCGGCGTCGGCGTTCGCCACGAACTCGACCTCGCCCTCGAAGCCGGCCAGGATCGCGTCGCGCATCGAGGCCTGCTCCTCCTCGGGGCCGAGCTGGGTGGACATCATCACCACCGGCCCACCGCCGTCGCCGCCACCGGGCGATCCGGCCGGTGACCCATCGGCGGGCTGGGAGGCGCCTCCGCCACCGGGGCTCTCCTGGGTGGTACAGGCAGCGAGTGCCAGGACGAGCGTCGCGAGGAGCGCGAGCGCTCGCCACGCAGCGGTACGTGGGGTCGTAGCCATCTTGCCAGCTTCCTCCTCTGCCGACCTGCTCGGGTTGGCCGGGCCTCTTGCTCGGGGATCTGCGGGTGAATGGCGGACGTGATGACCGCCCCAGAAGCGTAGCAACCGGGGGCAACCCGCACCGGTAGACTCACGCCATGCCCCTCCCGATCGTGGCCATCGTCGGCCGCCCCAACGTGGGCAAGTCCACGCTCTTCAACCGCCTGATCGGCGAGCGCCTGGCCATCGTGCAGGACGTGCCGGGCACCACCCGCGACCGCGTCTACGCCACCGCCGAGTGGAACGGGCGCGCGTTCACCGTGGTCGACACCGGCGGCCTGGAGCTCGAGCCGGGGACCGACATCGAGGCCCGCGTCCAGGACCAGGCACGGGTGGCCATCGAGGAGGCCGATGTCATCCTCTTCCTGGTGGACGCCACCACGGGCCTGGCACCGCTCGACCACGAGCTGGCCGACCGCCTGCGACGCACCGCCAAACCGGTGATCCTGGTCGTCAACAAGGCGGACAGCCCCCGCCGCGAGCACGAGGCCGCCGAGTTCTACCAGCTCGGCTTCGACCCGACGCTCACCATCAGCGCCCAGCACGGCCGGAACACCGGCGACCTGGCCGATGAGATCGTGGCGCGCCTGCCTTCCGCCCCTCCATCGGTCCAGGCCGATGGGGACCTGTCCGAGGTGGAAGCGGCCGAGCTGGCCGAGGTCGACATCGGTCCACCCCGGGTGGCCATCGTGGGGCGCCCCAACACCGGGAAGTCGACCTTCATCAACCACGTGCTGGGGATGGAGCGGATGATCGTCAGCCCCGTGCCGGGCACCACCCGCGACCCGGTGGACACCGTGGTCGAGCTGGATGGTGAGCCGATGGTGCTGATCGACACCGCCGGCATCCGCCGCCGCGGGCACATCGAGCGGGGGATCGAGCGGTACTCGGTGCTGCGCTCGCTGCGAGCCATCGACCGGGCAGACGTGGCGGTGGTCATGACCGATGCGACCGAGGGCTACACGGCGCAGGACGCCCACGTGGTCGGCTACGTGCTGGACGCCGGCAAGGGGATCGTGCTGGTCGTCAACAAGTGGGACGCCATCGAGAAGGACGACAGGACGGCCGATGCGTGGCTCCGCGAGCTGCGCCGCACCGCACCGTACCTGGCCTGGGCCGACATCGTGTTCGCCTCGGCCAAGACCGGGCAGCGGGTGGAGCGCATCCTGCGCGAGGCGCGCCGGGTGGCCGAGGAGCGCTACCGGCGGGTGCCCACCGGGGAGCTGAACCGGGTGGTGGCCGATGCGGTGCGCGACCACCCGCCCTCGGCGGTGCGCAACCGACTGCCGAAGATCTTCTACGCCACCCAGGCCTCGGTGGCGCCGCCCACCTTCGTGGTCTTCGTCAACGACCCGGAGCTGATCCACTTCAGCTACCGCCGCTACCTCGAGAACCGGATCCGGGCCGAGTACGGCTTCCTGGGGACGCCGATCCGGCTCATCTTCCGTGCCCGCGAGTCGGAGGAGGCGGCGCGCCGCTCGGCTCGCCCCCGCCGCGCGTCCCGTGGCGGAGGGGCCGGACGCCGGCCGCATCGCTGATCCGCGCCCTCACGCTCGACAGCCGATCCATCGAACGGATCAGGCGGGAAGGGCAGCTCCGGCGGCGCATGGCCGATTCATCGGCGACGCGGACGATCACGCCCACCGCCCGCCCGGCGCTTGCCGCACAATGGGCGGCCTGATGACCCGGATCCTGCTGTACACCGGCAAGGGCGGCGTGGGCAAGACCAGCGTGGCGGCGGCCACCGCCCTGACCTGCGCGCAGCGCGGCTACCGGACCATCGTGATGTCCACGGACATCGCCCACTCCCTGGGCGACGCCTTCGGCGAGGAGCTGGGGCCGGAGCCCCGGCAGATCCATCCCAACCTGTGGGCCCAGGAGTCCGAGGTCTTCCACAACGTGGCCAAGTACTGGGGCCGCATCCAGGAGTACGCGGTCAGCGTCCTGCGCTGGCGCGGCCTGGACGACGTGCTGGCCGAGGAGATGACCGTGCTGCCCGGCATGGACGAGGTGGGCAGCCTGCTGTGGATCGCCGAGCACCACGACTCCGGCGACTACGACGTGATCGTGGTCGATGCCGCGCCCACCGGGGAGACGCTCCGCCTGCTGTCCCTGCCGGAGGCCGCGAAGTGGTGGATGGAGAAGATCGAGCCGATCGGGCGGCGCATCACCAAGCTCACCGGGCCGCTCATCCAGCGGGTGGTCGGCATGCCGATGCCGGGCGACGACGTCTTCAACGCCGGCGAGGACCTGTTCCGCCGCCTGGACCACATGCACGAGCTGCTGGCCGACCCGGAGCGCACATCGGTCCGGGTGGTGCTGACGCTGGAGCAGGTGGTCATCAAGGAGGCGCAGCGCAGCTTCACCTACTTCCACCTGTACGACTACCCGACCGACCTGGTGGTCGCCAACCGGATCCTGCCCGACGAGGTGGGGCCCTACTTCCGCGGCTGGTATGAGGCGCAGCAACGCTATGGACCGATGGTCGAGCACACCTTTGCCCCGATCCCGGTCCGCTACGCGCCGTTCTTCGACCAGGAGGTGGTCGGCGCCGAGATGCTCACCAAGCTGGGACGGGCGCTGTACGGCGATCTGGACCCGACGACCCACTTCTACCGCGGGCGGCCGTACCACGTGGTCCGCGACGACGGCGAGTACGTCCTCAGCGTGGAGCTGCCGTTCGCCTCCAAGGAGCGCATCAGCCTCTCCCGGCACGCCGATGAGATCGTGATCGACGTCGGCAGCTGGAGGCGTAACCTCGTCCTGCCACGGATCCTGGTGGAGGCCCAGACCCGCGGCGCGAGGTTCGACGACAAGGTCCTGAAGATCCGCTTCGCCGCGCCGGAGCGGACGAGCGCGGCCGGCGTCGGCAGCAGAGGAGGTGGCAGACATGGATGACCCACGAGTGGCCGAGATGGAGGCGCGGATCGCAGAGCTCGAGGCGCGGCTTCGCCGACGGGAGCGACGCGAGAGCATCGAGACGGCGTTCTGGGCGCTCGTGCACAACGTGTTCCCCGAGGAGACGCGCCGGCACATGAGGGCCGCGGGCCGCGAGCAGCTGCTGGCCGCGCGCAGCTACCTGGACCACTGGATCTCCAAGATGGAGGAACCCGCGCCGCGCCGCGCCGAGGAGCGCGAGACCATCAAGGTCGAGTGAGCGACCCCATCGCGGTCATCGGCGCCGGGGCGTGGGGGACGACCCTGGCCGCCAGGCTGGCCGCAGCCGGGCATTCGACCACGCTGTGGGCGCACACGCCGCGGGCCCGCGAGGAGATCGAGGCCGAACGCGAGAACCGCCGCTACCTGCCCGGCGTGCCGCTCCCTGAGGGACTGCGCGTCACCTCCGACGAGGCGGCCCTCGGCGGGCCGCATCGGTTGTACGTCCTGGCCGTTCCATCGGCCCACGTGCGCGGCACGCTGCGGCGCATCGGTCCCTCGCTCGACCCGGAAGCCCCGGTGCTCTCCGTCGTGAAGGGCATCGAGGAGAACACCCACCTGCGGATGAGCCAGGTCATCGGCCAAGAGCTGCCCGGGCGGCGGGTTGCGGTGCTGTCGGGGCCGAACCTGGCGCGCGAGATCGCGGCCGGCAAGCCCGCCGGCACGGTGGTCGCCTCGGATGATCGCGCGCTGGCGAGCGAGCTGGCATCGCTCCTGGGCTCGGATCGGTTCCGGGTGTACACCAACCCGGACGTGACCGGCGTGGAGCTGTGCGGGGCGCTGAAGAACGTGGTGGCCCTGGCGGCCGGGATGGTCGACGGGCTGCGGCTGGGCGACTCGGCCAAGGCCGGCATCATCACCCGCGGCCTCGCCGAGATGACCCGCCTGGGTCTGGCGGCCGGCGCCAACCCGATGACCTTCGCCGGGCTGGCGGGCGTGGGCGACCTGATCGCCACCTGCATGAGCCCGCTGTCCCGCAACCGGCACGCCGGCGAGCTGATGGCCTCCGGCCTGTCCTGGACCGAGGCCTCCGCGCGCCTGGCCGGCGTGGCGGAGGGCGTGCACACCGTCCGCGGGGCGCTGGCCCTGGCGGCCGCGCACGGCGTGGAGCTGCCCATCGCCGAGCAGGTCGCGGCGGTGGTCCACGAGGGTCGCCCGCCGATGGAGGCGGTGGCAGCCCTGATGTCGCGCTCCCAGAAGGACGAGCTGGAGCTGGTCGTGGAGCGCCGCTCGGGCCCCGCCTAGGGTCGTACTTCACACCAGGGCCGCGTTGTGCGCCGCGCAGGCCCCGCGGAGGGTCGTATTGCACACCAGGGCCGCGTTGCGCGCCGCGGAGGCTGGCAATGCACGCCAGCAGCGCCGGCATGCACGTTCGGCGGCCGTGCTCCGCGCGTAGTGCCGCCGTGATGTGAATTGTGACGCTTGGCATGCCGCGAACGGGATTCGCGACGGACGCCAGGGGCGGCATGGGCGGCGTAGAGTGAACGGGATGTCGGAATCACGAGGACTGGACCGGGCCGGCGAGGTTCTGGGGCACCCGTCGCCGCTGCAGCCGTTCTTCACGCCGCGCTCGGTGGCGGTCATCGGCGCCACCGAGGCGCCGGGCAAGGTCGGGCGGACGCTGATGGCCAACCTGGTCAGCAGCCCGTTCGGCGGGACCGTCTTCCCGGTCAACGCCAGGCGCTCGAGCGTGCTGGGGGTGAAGGCCTACCCGACCATCGCCGACGTCCCGGATGCCGTGGAGCTGGCCGTGGTCGTCACCCCGGCGTCCACGGTCCCCGGCGTCATCGAGGAGTGCGCGGCGGCCGGCGTGCGGGCCGCCATCGTCATCAGCGCCGGCTTCAAGGAGGTGGGGCCGGAGGGCGCTGCGCTGGAGGACCAGATCCTGGCCACCGCCCGGCGCAGCGGGATGCGGGTCATCGGTCCGAACTGCCTGGGCGTCATGAACCCGATCCGCGGGCTGAACGCCACCTTCGCGGCCGGCATGGCGCGGCCCGGATCGGTCGCCTTCATCAGCCAATCGGGGGCGCTGCTGACCGCCATCCTGGACTGGGCCGAGCTGGAGCACACCGGCTTCTCGGCCATCGTCTCGCTGGGGTCGATGCTGGACGTCGGCTGGGGCGACGTCATCTACCACCTGGGGGACGACCCGAACACCGGCAGCATCGTGATCTACATGGAGACGATCGGCGACGCGCGCTCCTTCCTGTCGGCCGCGCGGGAGGTGGCACTCACCAAGCCGATCATCGTCATCAAGCCGGGGCGCACCGAGGCCGCGGCGCGCGCCGCGGCGTCGCACACCGGATCCCTGACCGGGTCGGACGAGGTGCTGGACGCCGCCTTCCGCCGGGTGGGCGTGCTGCGGGTGGAGGCCATCAGCGACCTGTTCGGCATGGCCGAGGTGCTGGCCAAGCAGCCGCGGCCGCGGGGCCGGCGCCTGTCGATCGTGACCAACGCCGGCGGGCCGGCGGTGATCGCCACCGACGAGCTGATCTCGGGTGGCGGCGAGCTGGCGCCACTGGGCGACGAGACGCGAGGCCAGCTGGACGGCTTCCTGCCGCCGGCGTGGAGCCACAACAACCCCATCGACGTGCTGGGCGACGCCGACGCCGAGCGCTACCGCCGGGCGGTGGAGATCGCATCGGCCAACCCGGACTCGGACGGGCTGCTGGTGATCCTCACCCCGCAGGCCATGACCGAGCCGACCGAGACGGCCGGCGCGCTGGTGCCCTTCGCCCACCAGCCCGGCGAGCCGGTGCTGGCCAGCTGGATGGGCGGACCCATGGTGGCCGATGGCGTGGCCGCGCTCCAGGCGGCGGGCATCCCGGCCTTCGCCTACCCGGACGCCGCGGTGCGCATGTTCAACTACCTGTGGCGGTACGCCGATAACCTCCGCCTCCTCTACGAGACCCCGGTCCTGCCCGGCGACCTCGACGCCGCGGCCTCGCGGGCGGCGGCGGAGCAGGCGCTGGAGGCGGCGCGCCGGGAGGGGCGCACCCTGCTCACCGAGGTCGAGTCCAAGGCGGTGCTCTCCGCCTACGGCATCCCGGTGGCCGATACCCGTGTTGCGGCCGGCGAGGACGAGGCAACGGCCGCTGCGGAGGCCATCGGCTACCCGGTGGTGCTCAAGCTCTACTCGCGGGCCATCACCCACAAGACCGACGTCGGCGGGGTGAAGCTCAACCTGACCGCTGCCGACAAGGTGCGCGAGGCGTTTCGCTCCATCCGGGCGTCCGTCGCCGAGCGGGCGGGGCCCGAAGCCTTCGAGGGCGTCACGGTCCAGCCGATGATCAACTACACTGGCTACGAGCTGATCGTCGGCTCCAGCGTGGACGCCCAGTTCGGCCCGGTTCTGCTGTTCGGGCTGGGCGGGACGCTGGTGGAGGTGCTCCGCGACCGGGCGCTGGCGCTGCCCCCGCTGACGACCACGCTGGCGCGACGCCTGATCGAGCGCACCCGGGTGGCCACCGCGCTGCGCGGGGTGCGGGGGCGGCGGCCGGTGGACATGGACGCCCTGGAGCAGCTGCTGGTGCGCTTCAGCCGGCTGGTGGTGGAGGTGCCACGCATCGCGGAGGTCGACATCAACCCGCTGCTGGCCTCGGCCGAGGGGCTGATGGCCCTGGACGCGCGAGTGGTCCTGCACCCCGAGTCGGTGGTGGACCCGCAGCTGCCGCGCCCGGCCATCCGGCCCTACCCGGTGCGGTACGTCGGGGAGTGGGAGGCAGCCGACGGAACGCGCTTCACCATCCGCCCCATCCGGCCCGAGGACGAGCCGCTCATGGTCCGCTTCCACGGGGAGCTGTCCGAGGAGAGCGTCTACGCCCGGTACTTCCGGTACCTGAAGCTGCCGCAGCGCACCGCCCACGAGCGGCTGACGCGGATCTGCTTCATCGACTACGACCGCGAGATGGCGCTGGTGGCCGAGACCCGCGACCCGGAGAGCGGCGAGCCGCTGATCGCCGGGGTGGGGCGCCTCTCGAAGTCGCACGGCCGCCAGGAAGGGGAGTTCGCGATCCTCATCGCGGACCGATGGCAGCGCCGCGGCCTGGGCACCGAGCTGCTGCGCCGGCTGGTGGAGGTCGGCCGGCGCGAGGGCCTGGGGCGCGTCTTCGCCGAGATGCTGGCCGGCAACGCCGGGATGCGTCGCGCCTCGCAGACCGTGGGCTTCACCGTGCGCCCCATGCCCGGCGACCCGCAGCTCATGCTGGCTGAGCTGCAGCTGGTCGAGCCGGCCTTTCGCGAATCGGCTCTTCACGAACCGTCGTTATTCACATGGGGTGACCGTTGTGCGGGGAGACCGGCCTGTGTTGGGTCGTATCGGTCACCTGGTGTGAATTACGACCCTTCGCAGGCCCGGTCCCCCGGATAGTGGGCACCTGGTGTGAATTACGACCCTTCGCGGGCGCGAGCCTGCCGCATGCGTCCACATGACCCGATGGATCGGTCACCATGGGCGGATGCGGACCTCCACTCGCGCGCTCGCCGAGCTGGCGGCGCGCCACGGCCTGGAGCTGGTGGGCGTGACCGATGCCTCGCCGCTCCCCGAGGACCGGGCACGCATGGAGGAGAGCGCGGCGGCCGGCCGCATGGCCCGCATGGGCTGGATGGGCGGCCGGCGGCCGGCGACGGCCACCGATCCCCGTGCCCACGACCCCGCGGCGCGCTCGGTGATCGTGGTTGCCGCTCCCTACGACTGCGGTCGCGCCGCCTGGGACCCGCGCCCGAACGCCCTGCACGACGCCCTGGCCCCGGTGCTGCGCGCCACGCCCGCCGAGCCGGCGGGACGCATTGCGCGCTACGCCCTCGGCACGGACTATCACTCGGCCCTGCGCGCCCGTCTGGAGGCGCTGGCCGCCGACCTTCGCGCCCACGGCCTGCCCGCCGGTGAGGTCGCCTACGTCGACGACCGGCCGCTCGCCGAGCGGGCGCTGGCGGCGCAGGCCGGCCTGGGCTGGATCGGCAAGAACACGAACCTGCTGACCCACGCGCCCGCCGGCTCGTGGGTCTTCCTCGGCGCGCTCCTCACCTCCGCCGAACTGCCAATGAGCGAGCCGGTCCGCACCAGCTGCGGCTCGTGCACCCGGTGCCTGACCGGTTGCCCGACCGGCGCGCTCATCGGCCCGCGCATCATCGACGCCCGCCGGTGCATCAGCTACCTGACCATCGAGCATCCCGGCGTGCTGGGCGAGTGGGAGGCGCAGGCCATCGGCGACTGGATCTTCGGCTGCGACGTCTGCCAGGAGGTCTGCCCGGTCAACGCCGACGCGGATGACCCGGGCGCCCTGCGCGTCCCGCTGCTGCCCCTGATCGCGTGGCTGTTGCCGATGGGATCGCGTGCGTTCGAGCGGGCGGTGGGGGAGACGGCGATTCGTCGTGCGGGGCGGCATCGGCTGCTCCGCAACGCCATCGCGGCCCTCGCCAACGCCGGACCGATGTCTCCCGGCGCGCGAGCTCTCCTGCAGCGCGCGGCCAACGACCGGCGGGAGGAGGTTCGTCAGCAGGCGAGGATGGCCCTGGCCCATTGACCGCATCCGATCTGGCGGCGGATCATGGCCGGAACGGGCGCTGGGGTGTGGGCAGGTGGCCATGATCACGCGGCTGGGCGCAGCGGTCCTCATCGGCGCGGCCGTGTCCGCGCTGCTCGTCCCCACCAGCGGCGCCGGTGAGCGGTGCTTCTCGCTCCTCGCCTTCCAGGTCCCGTGCGAGGGCTGGATCGCCGCGCTGGCGGGAATCGGTACGGCGGTCGTGCTCGGCGTGGCGCTGCTTGTTGCCGGGCGCCAGGCCACGTGAGCGACGCGCCACGCGCGACGGCCGCCGGGCGGAGTCATCTGGCGTGGCCGATGAATCAACCCCTCCTCTGCGCCACGCAGGCCGCAGACGGCAACCCAGAAGTGACCGACCGCACTGGGCAGGCTACACTTGGTCGGGTATCGTCGGGGCGTAGCGCAGCCTGGTAGCGCACCTGAATGGGGTTCAGGAGGTCGGAGGTTCGAATCCTCTCGCCCCGACCATGACCAGAGTTCGCCCACGGGATGAAGCCTGCGGACCGCCCGGAGGCTCTGTGCTTCTCCCACCTGGAGGGCGAGGCGCGCCAACCGGCCGCAGCCTCATCGACCTGATAGCCAGGACCGCGCGGGTCGGGCACAATCCGCGCGCACCGTGACCGAGACCACGCGCGACCGCCGCGTCACCTCCCGGCGCACCGCCGGTCTTTGCGGCTTCGCCGCCGGCGTCCTGTGGCTTGCCGCCTGGGCCCACCTCCTGCTGGCCCACGGCACCACCTCCGTCAACGAGAGCCGCCTGGTCCTGGGCCTGACCTGGCTCGACTCGGGCCGGCTGATCACCCCGGCCCTCATCCTGGCGGCGGCCGCGATCTGGCTCTTCTTTCGGAGGTCGATGGGCGGGCGCTCCACGCCACCGCCCTGGCCACCGTGCTGGGCATGGCGATTGCCGGGGTCGGCACCATGCTCGCCTTCTGGACGCAGCCCTTCGGCACGTACGACGGCGTCGTGCGCGACCAGGGCCCGGCGGCGATCGGCGGCGTGCTGAGCGTGGGCGGCAGCGCGATCATGGCCGTCGGCCTGGTCGGCTTCGCCGCCTCGGCCGTCAGGGCGCGGGTGCTGCACTGGCTCTCGGCCATCGGCCTGGTCATCGGCGCCTTCCTGGCCTTCCCGTGGCTCCACGAGAGCGTGCAGGGGGCCGGGCTGGGCGTGGCGCTGGTCGCAATCAGCGCTCTCATGCTGCTGGAGCGCGCCTGAGCGGGTGTTCGTCGGCGCCTTCCACGACCGGGGCCATGCGCCGGCCGCCCCTGTGATCATGGAGTCGGAGGATGGCCTGCGCTGGCGCACCATTGCCCGCGTCCCGACCGACAACCGCGGACCGGCCTACGCCGGCGACCCGACCCTCATGCGCTGGCGGGACCAATGGTGGCTGACCCACCAGTACAGCTCGGTCGGGCGAACGCGCTTCACCCTGCGCTCGTCGCCGGACCTGCGCTCGTGGTCGAAGGTCACCGAGGTGGATCCCCAGGTGCCGGGCACGGTGGAGGTCTACCCGGGGACGTGGGCGCGCAACGAGGACGGATCGGTCCACACCGATCCGCGCGACGGCCGGCCGCGGCTGTTCCTCAGCCTGACCACGGGAGACATCGGCCTCGGGCCCTTCGTCCTGCACGAGCTGCGCCCGCTCGAGGATGAGATGACCGCCTGGTCCGCGGCCATCCCGGTGCCCGGCGGCTTCCCCGCCAACGTCATCGACCCGTGGGTCCAGCGGAGGGGCAACACCTGGTTCTGCTGGTACAAGGCCAACGACTGGGGCCAGGAGGTCATCGAGGTTGCCGCCAGCGATCGGCTCGCCGGACCCTGGCACTCCTATCGGTCCGGCGACTGGGCCGGCTGGGGACGCCGCTGCGAGGCGCCCTGCCTGGTGCGCCTGCCGGGCGATCGGTGGCGCATCTACCTCCAGCGTTACCGCCGCCACACCGCCGGGGTGTGGTGCTCAGAATCGACCGATGGATGGGAGACGTGGAGCCGGCTGGTGCCGCTGGTGGCCGACCTGGATCGCGACGACCACCTGTCCCATGGCGACGTGCTCTACCTGCCGGAGCGCTGAGGCCCAAGCACCAGCTGGCACGCTGCGTGCGGCAGGGCCCCCGAAACCCCCGGCACGGTGCGCGCGGGTCGAGCGCGAAGGCACCATCGCCCACGCTGCGCGGGGATCACGATCGCGGAGCATCGATGTCCCGACCCGACGCTCGGTCGCCACACGACAATTCTTCGGGGCAGGTGATGAGCCCGCTGCGCATCCTGGTGGTCGACGACAACCGTGACTCGGCCGACTCGCTGGCCGAGCTGCTGGCCATGGAAGGTCATGAGACGCACATCGCGCGCGACGGGCACCAGGCGGTGCGCAGCGCCGCCCAGCTGCAGCCGGACGTGGTGGTGCTGGATATCGGCCTGCCGGGGATGAGCGGCCACGACGCCGCCCGCCTGATCCGATCCCTGCCCGGCGGCGAGCGCGTGGCACTGCTGGCATTGACCGGATTGAGTCAGGCGGAGGACCGACGCCGGTCGGCCGACGCCGGCTTCGAGGAGCACCTGGTCAAGCCGGTGGACCTGGGTGTCCTGGCCGCGCTGCTGCGCAGGATCGGCGAGCGCAACGCCTCAGGGGGAGGATGACGAGCCGGCCAGCAGCTGGCGGATGCGGCGCTCCAGATCACCGACGGCAAAGGGCCGGCTCAGGGTAGCCACCTTCAGCTCCTTCAGCCGGCGGCGGTGGCGGCGCAGGGCGAAGACGTCGCCGCTGCAGGCCAGGATCGGCGTGGCGGCCAGGTCCGCGTGCGCGCGCATGCGCTCGAGGTGCGCGATGTGCGGTTCGTGGCCGGCCACCCGCAGGTCGGTGATCACCGCCGCGGGGCGAAGGACGGCGATGGCTTCGGGGTCGGTGACCGTCGCCAGGGCACGGACCTCGAACCCCAGCGCCGCCAGCAGCTCGGCGAGGAGGTCACGAATCTCCCGGTCGTCGTCCATGACGACGATGCGCCGCCGCGCGATGGTCGCGTCTCCTGCAGGCACAGGTGCGGAGCGGGGTGCTCCTGCGCACCCAACGTTGGCGCACCCAGCGTCACGCTATCGTACGCAATGCGCGTGTCTGCACCGCATTGAGTCCGTGCGCTCAGGCGCGCTCGGCGGTGACCAGCTGCTCCCGCACCTGGCGCTGGATGCGGGCCAGCAGCGCCGTGGCGCCGCGAAGCCGCAGCGGGCTGACGACTTCGGCCAGCGAGAGGCGGGCGGCAACGTCGCCCGGCACGGCCAGGACCTCCTCGGCGGGCACGCCGTCCAGCGCCTGGTGGAAGATGGCCGCGAAGCCGCGGGTGGTCGGCGACTCAGCCGGTGCATCGGCAAAGAGGTGCACCCGACGGTCCTCGTCGACCTCCACGGCCACGAAGAGCGGCGACTGGCACTCCGGCACAGGCTCGAGTCGCTCGGGATGCTCCGCGTACCGCGTGGGAAGCGGCGGCAGCGACTGGCTGAACTCGAGCAGCAGCTCCAGGCGGTCGCGGGGCGGCGACGCGGCGAAGTCCTCGATGATCTCCACCAGCCGCGCGGGCAGCGGGCTGCCGGCCATGGTCATGTGGATGGCTCGGCCTCGCGCTCGATGGGCACCCGCACCGAGTTGCCCCACTCGGTCCAGGAGCCGTCGTAGTTGCGCACCTTCTCGAAGCCCAGCAGGTGGGTGAGCGCGAACCAGGTGTGGCTCGAGCGCTCGCCGATGCGGCAGTACACGACCACGTCGTCATCGGGCTTCAGACCGAGCTCCTGCTGGTAGAGCGCCTCCAGCTCGGAGCGCGACTTGAAGGTGCCGTCCTCGTTGGCCGCGCGTGCCCAGGGCACGTTCTTGGCGCCGGGGATGTGGCCGCCGCGCAGGGCGCCCTCCTGCGGGTAGTTGGCCATGTGCAGCAGCTTGCCGGTGTACTCGTCGGGCGAGCGGACGTCGATCAGCGGCTTGCCGAGGTGGGCCAGCACGTCGTCGCGAAAGGCGCGAATGCGGGCGTCGTCGCGCTCGACGACCGGGTAGTCCGTGCGCGGCCGGTCTGGGGCATCGGTCGTCATCGGTCGGCCTTCGGCCTCCCACTTGGCTCGCCCGCCGTCCAGCAGGCGCAGGTCGGGATGGCCGAACAGGCTGAACACCCACAGCGCGTAGGCGGCCCACCAGTTCGCCTTGTCGCCGTAGAAGACGACCGTGGTGTCTCGGGCGATGCCCTTCGCGGACATCAGGGCGGCGAAGCGCTCCGCGTCGACGTAGTCGCGGGTGACCGGGTCGTTCAGCTCGGTGTGCCAGTCGACGTGCACCGCGCCGGGGATGTGACCGGTGTCGTAGAGCAGGATGTCCTCGTCCGACTCGACGACCGCCAGCCCGGGATCGTCCAGGTGCTCGGCCAGCCAGGCGGTGGTCACCAGTCGCTCCGGGTGGGCGTACTGGGAGAGACGTGGATCGGGATCGTGAGGCACGGGCATGTGATGGATGCTAAGCCAAATGCACCGATGCTGCCGGCGGCCCTCTGCTCCACGGCCCCGGCACTTGCGCCCGGCTGGCATCCTGCTTCCGTGGGCGTCACGGACCGCACCATCCCGGGAGAGCGGGAGGCCTGGAACCGCCTGCACGACCTCATCCAGCGCATCCCGCCCGAGGAGGCGACCAGGCCCGGCTACTACCAGGAGGGCTGGACCGCCAAGGACGCGGTGGCTCACCTCGGCACCTGGATGGCGGAGGGGGCGCAGGTGCTGCGCCAGATCGCGGCCGGCACCTACCGGCGTGGAGAGCTGGACGTCGACGCGGCCAACGCTCGCTTCCTGGAGGCCATGCGCGACATCCCGTTCGAGACAGTCCACCTCCAGGCCGATGCCGCCCACGGGGAGCTGCTGCGCGCCTGGGCGGACCTGCCGGAGGTCACGCCCGACGCCGAGTTCTGGGTGCGCAAGGCCGGCCCCGAGCACTACGCCGAGCACAGCCCACGGCTGGAGGCGTGGCTCGCGGAGCTGGAGGCCGGCTGACGCACCGTGCGCCGGAGCCGGCGCGCCGGCCGGCGGTCAGCGCAACGCGATGAGCGTCAGGTCAGCGGCTGGTCCACCAGGTGGGCCGACAGGAACCAGACCTGCAGCTCGTGGCGCCGCAGCACGTCGCCCATGAGCAGGTCGTTGGTGCCCCAGTCCCCGCTCTTCTCGGTCCGCTCGATGGCGTGGCGCACCTTGGCGATGATCGTCCAGTGCGCCTCCAGCAGCCGGGTGATCTGGGCCCGCAGGTCCTCGGCGCCGTCCGGCGCGCGCTCGATGGTCGTCAACTCTGCCGCGTGGCGCGGGTCGCCGACCGCGATGCCGCCGAGCGTCTGCACCCGCTCACCCAGCAGGTCGATCAGCTCCAGCTGCTCTGCGGCGTGCTTGTCGAACAGCAGGTGCAGCTGGTAGAAGGTCGGCCCGGCGACGGTCCAGTGGTGCTTCTTGTACAGGGCGTAGAGGATGGTGCTGTCCGCCAGCATCTCGTTGAGCAGCTCGCAGCTCTCCGCGCGGACGCGCTCGTCCAGCTCGATGGGGACCGCGTGCAGCCGGCCGAACGGCTGGACCTCGCGGCCAAGGCGGGCGAGCTGTGGCTCGGCGGGGTTCCCGTTCCGGCCGCC
Source organism: Candidatus Zixiibacteriota bacterium (assembly GCA_035687145.1). Lineage (GTDB taxonomy): Bacteria > Chloroflexota > Limnocylindria > QHBO01 > QHBO01 > DASRYM01. The sequence goes on from DASRYM010000105.1 coordinate 29,400, forward strand.
CTGCCGGCGGCTGGCGCGGTCGGCGCTCGTCGTTCGGCTGGACCGTCCCCCGGTCCGGGTCGCAGTTGCCATGTGGTCCTCCTCCAGTCGGTGTCTGGCGTGGTGTGCACTGCAAGCCTGGCCCTGCAGGGGACGGGCCAGCTCGGCGACCGGGAGCGGGGCGTCAGATCAGGAGGGCCAGCAGCACCGTCACGACGCCGACCAGGGCCGAGAGCCCCGAGATCTGAAGTGCCCTGCGCCGGTCGGCGGCACGAGCCTCGGCGTCCTCGACGGGCGTGGTGTCGCGCAGCCGGTCGCCGAAGTTGAAGACCCCCTGCCAGCCGAATCCGGCGCAGAACCGAAAGGCGGCCTGCAGGTACCCGGACGCGCCCACCGCGGCCGGCACGAACAGCAGGAGGCGCCAGATGGGATTGGCGCCGATGGCCAGCAGCACCACCAGCAGGACGACGGTGGCGGCCAGGCCGACGTGGCCCGTCCGGCGGCGCGCCGCGATCTCGGCCGGACCGATGTTGCAGACGCCCGGCCGGTAGGAGGTCCCGCCGGCTGCGGGAGCGGTGTGCTGCACGTTCACACCCACAGCATACGGCGAGCGGTTCGGCTCCACTTGGGAGGGCTCGATGTAGCATCCGGCGCGTGATCGAGCCAGCCGCCGGACCCCCCCCAGCGTCTCTACCCGCGGCGCCGCCGTTCACCCTGCGCGCGCGGCTGCTGACGCCGCTCCGCTCCGGCGGCCTGCGATGGGAGCCCGACGCGGCGATCCACGTCGACGAGCGTGGACTCCTGAAGCGCATCGGTCCGGGAGCCGACGTGGAGGACGCGGTTGACATCCGACCCCTGGTGGTCATGCCGGGGCTGGTCGACCTCCACGCCCACCTGCCCCAGTTGCCGAACGCCGGCGTGGGCGCCGGCCTGCACCTCCTCGAGTGGCTGGAGCGCTACATCTTCCCGCTGGAGCGGGAGTTCGACCGTGCCGTGGCCGAGGTCGTCGCGCCGGCGGCCTTCCGCGCCTTCGCCCGGGCCGGGACGACCACGGTGGTGGCCTACGGCGCCATCTGGCCCGACAGCCTGCACGCCTGCTTCGAGGCGGCCGAGGCGCACGGCATCCGGGCCGTCATCGGCAAGGTGATGATGGATCGCCTCTCGTACGACGTGGAACGCCAGCCGGAGGAGGTGCTGGAGCTGTCGGTGCGGCAGTCGGCCGAGCTGTGCGAGACGTGGCATGGCCGCGACGGCGGCCGCCTGGCCTATGCCTGGACGCCACGCTTCGCACTGAGCTGCTCGGCCGAGATGCTGGCCGAGTCGGCGCGGCGTGCGCGCGAGGCGGGCGCCTACTGGCAGACCCACCTGGCCGAGGACCGCGGGGAGGTGGAGGAGGTCCGCCGCCTCTTCCCCGAGGCGCGCGACTATCTGGACGCCTACGACCGCGCCGGCGGCGTCGGTCCCGGCTCAGTCTTCGCCCACGCCATCCACCTCTCCGATCGAGAGGTCGCGCGCCTGGCCGAGTCGGGGGCGGTGGTGGCGCACTGCCCGGCGTCGAACCTGTTCCTGGCCAGCGGTGCCATGCCGCTGGCGCGCTACCTGGCCGCCGGCGTCAAGGTCGGCCTCGGCTCGGACGTGGGGGCAGGCCCCGATGTCTCGCTGTTCAACGTCATGCGGGCCGGCGCCTACCTCCAGAACGGTCTGCGAGGCATGGGCCTGGCCGATACGCCGGCCGTGGCGCCGGCCGAGTGGCTCAGGCTCGCCACCCTGGGTGGGGCCGAGGGGCTGGGACTGGACGACCGCATCGGATCGGTCGAGGAGGGGAAGGAGGCGGACCTGATCGCCGTGGATTCGGCGCTCACCGCGCCGCTGAACGGGGTGCAGTCGGGCAACCGTGACGCGCCGGAGGAGATCTTGAGCCGGCTGATCTATCGGTCCCACCCGGACATGGTGCGCGCGGCGTGGGTGCGCGGCCGGCTGCTGCCGGCCTGACCGGAGCCGCGTCCCCCGGCAAGGGTCGACGCGGGCTTGCTCGCTTCGGCTACCCTTGCCGGGAATGGACCGCGTCATCCAGATCCTGGTCAACGCCGCCGCCCTGTACGTGGCGGTCCTCATCGTGCCGGGGCTGGACTTCGACATGAGCGGCGGCGACTGGTGGTGGAAGTTCCTGCTGGTGGCCGTGGCCTTCAGCCTGGTGAACAGCTACCTCCGCCCGGTGCTGCGCATCCTGACCTTCCCCATCACCATCGTCACCCTGGGGCTCTTCCTGCTCGTCATCAACGCGCTGATGATGCTGCTGGTGGCCGCCATCGCCGAGCAGCTCGACCTGGGGTTGACCGTGGCCGACTTCTGGGCCGCACTGCTGGGGTCGATCGTGGTCTCCATCGTCGGCTGGCTGCTGTCCATGGTGGTCGGCGTCAGCCGCCTGCCCGGTAAGGTCCTGTAACGCCCCACGTCCCTCCCGGACCGATGTCTCCGCCGCGTGTCCATCCCCTGGTGGGCCTCGTGTTCACCATGACCGTGGCGCTGGTCATCCTCCTCACCGGGCCGCTGCTGCTCTTCGCGCCGCCCTTCGTGTCGGTCATGCAGGCCCGTCACCAGGTGCCCCAGCGGCTGGAGGCCGACCAGCAGACCGTGGACCGCGCGACCTTCGCCATGCTGCGCGACCTCGTCCTGGACGGCGACTTCACGGTGAGCATCGACGCCTCGGGCGAGCCGGTGCTCGACGCCGGCGAGCGCAGCCACATGCGCGACGTGGGCGCGGTGGTGCGCGGGCTGTTGGCCCTGGACCTCGTGGCCCTGGTGGCCGTGGCGCTCTCCGCCCGCCGGCTGCGCGCCGAGCCCGAGCGGCGGGGGAGGCTGGTGCTGCTGGCCGCCGGCGGCATCGGACTGGCCGCGGTGGTGCTGGCCGCCTTCTTCGCCCTGGCCTTCGACGTCGCCTTCGCCGCCTTCCACGCCATCTTCTTCGCGCCCGGCACTTGGCAGTTCGGCCCCGACTCCAACCTGCTGCGCTTCTTCCCGCAGCCGTTCTGGTTCGAGATCGCCCTCGTCGCCGGCGCGACCATCGTGCTCGGGGCCCTGGTGGCGACGCTGCTCGCCGTCCGGGACCTGCGTCGGGGTCGCTCGGCGCCGGGCCGGGCCGACCTGCCGGCCGAGGCCTGAGGCTCGGCTACACTCCGGCCGTGGGTCGCGGCTCGTTCTCCATCGGCACCATCGCGGGGGTCCGGATCGCGCTGCACCCGTCCTGGCTGGTGATCGCCTTTCTGGTGACCTATTCGCTGGCCGTCGGCGACCTGCCCGCCCGATTCCCACGCTGGGAGCCGGCGCTGCACTGGGTGGTGGCGGCCGGGGTGGCCGCCCTCTTCTTCCTCTCGGTGCTGGCCCACGAGATGAGCCACGCCCTGGTGGCGCGGCGCTTCGGGATCAGGGTCAGCGACATCACCCTCTTCGTCTTCGGCGGTGCAGCCCAGCTCGAGGGGGACGCCCGCAGCCCGCGCCAGGAGGCGCTGATCGCCGTCGCCGGACCGCTGTGCAGCCTGCTCATCGGCGCCATGCTGTACGGGGTCGGTGCGGTGACCAGCCATCCGCAGCTCGGTGCCCTGGTGGCCTGGCTGGCCTTCATCAACCTGACCCTTGGCGTCTTCAACCTGTTCCCCGGCTTCCCGATGGACGGGGGCCGGCTGCTGCGTGCCCTGCTCTGGCGCCTTCGCGGGGACCAGTTCGCCGCCACCCGGAACGCGGCCATGGTCGGGCGCGGCTTCGGCTACCTGCTGATCGCCGGCGGCGTCTTCCTGGCCTTCCAGAGCGGCGGCCTGTTCAGTGGCATCTGGCTGGCCCTCATCGGCTGGTTCATCACCACCGCCGCCGAGGCGGCCGTGGCCCAGGCGGGCGTGCAGCGCACCCTGCTCGGCGTGCGGGTGCGCGACGTCATGGACCCGGAGCCACCCAGCGTGTCACCCAACGAGCCGGTCGGGGACCTCATCCACGAGCGGATGATGCGGGGCGAGGGCCGCTCGTTCCTGGTGCGCCACGACGACGGCGGGCTGGCCGGCATCGTGACCCTGACCGACGTGAGGCGCGTGGCCCGCGAGGACTGGCCGCACGCGCGGGTGACCGACATCATGACCCGCTTCGCCGATTTGGCCACCGCCCATCCGGACGAGCCGGTGGAGGAGGCACTGGAGCGCCTGCAGGAGCGCGAGGTGAACCAGCTGCCGGTTGTCGACGAGGACGGGCGCACCGTGGTGGGTCTGCTGACCCGCGCCGGCATCGTGCGGTTGATCGACACCCGCATGAAGCTGGGCGTTTGAGCGGACCGATGCGCAGCGTCGAGGAGGCCCTCGACACCATCCTGGCGAGCGCCCACCTCACCGGGGTGGAACGGCTTCCCCTGGACCGCTGCGTTGGCCGGGTGCCGGCCACATTCACGCTGACGGCCGCCATGGACGTCCCGCCCTTCGCCAACTCGGCGATGGACGGCTTCGCCCTGCGCGCCGCCGACGCGCCCGGCACCCTGCGCCTGGCCGGTGAGGTGGCCGCCGGCGACGCCGAGCTGCCGGAGGTGACGCCGCGCACGACGGTCCGGATCATGACCGGCGCACCGCTGCCCCCCGGGGCCGACGCGGTGGTTCCCCTGGAGGAGGCCGAGGAGTCCGACGGGCAGGTCCGCGTCCCTGCGACGCGTCCCGGCGCCCACGTGCGGGAGGCCGGCCACGACACCCGGGCCGGTGAGGCCGTTGAGCTGCCGCGCGACCCGCTGACCCCGGCCGCGGTGGCGGTGCTGGCCTCGCTGGGCGTGGCCGAGCTGGAGGTCCGCCGTCGGCCGCGGGTGGCGATCCTGTCGACCGGCGACGAGCTGCGCTCCCCCGGCGAGCAGCTGCGGCCGGGGCAGATCTACGACGCCAACTCGCCGGCGCTGGCCGCGGCGGTGATCGAGGCCGGCGGGGAGCCGGTCGTGCTGCCGCGCGCCCCCGACGCGCCAGCCGTCGTCGAGCGCCTGGTGCGCGAGGGCGTGAAGCGCGCCGACCTGCTGGTCGCCTCCGGCGGCGTCTCGGTGGGCCGCCACGACCACGTCCGCGACGCGATCGAGCACCTCGGGCGGCTGGACTTCTGGCGCATCGCGGTCCAGCCGGGGAAGCCGCTGGCCTTCGGGTCGGTGGCGGAGCGGATGGTCATCGGCCTGCCCGGCAACCCGGTCAGCGCGCTGGTCACCTTCGAGCTCTTCGGGCGACCGCTGCTGCGCGCGATGCTCGGCCTGTCCGGCTCCGGCCGGCCGGTACTGCCGGTCACCCTGGTCGATCGGCTGCCGAAGGACCGCGATCGGCGGGCCTACCTGCGCGTCCGCGTCGAGCGGGGCCCGGACGGGCCGGTGGCCCGCTCGGCCGGTGGGCAGCAGTCGTCACAGCTGCGGTCCATGGCGGACGCCAACGCGCTGCTGATCGTCCCCGAGGGCGAGGAGGCCGGCGAGCCGGGGCGCACGTACCAGGCCCTCCTGCTGGGAGCGATGGGGTGAAGCCCTCACACCTGGGACCGCAGGGCGAGGCGCGCATGGTGGACGTCGGCGACAAGCCGCTGACCCGCCGGCGGGCGGTGGCCGCGGCCACGGTGCGCATGCGGCCCGAGGTGCTGGCCGCCCTGCTCGAGTCCGGCGGGCCGAAGGGCGACGCGCTGGGCGTGGCCCGCCTGGCGGGCATCGCCGGCGCCAAGCGCACGACGGACCTGATCCCGCTGTGCCATCCGCTGCCGCTGGACCGGGTCGCGGTGGAGCTGGACCTCGATGCCGCGAGCGGCACGGTGACCATCCGCGCCCAGGTGTCTGCCACCGCGCGCACCGGGGTGGAGATGGAGGCGCTCACCGCCGCCAGCATCGCGGCGCTGGCCCTGTACGACATGGCGAAGGCGCTGCAGCGCGACATCGTGATCGAGCGCGTCGAGCTGCTGGAGAAGTCCGGCGGGCGCTCCGGCTCCTGGTCGCGCGACGCCTCCTCCGAGCCCGCCGCCCCTCCGGCCGCCGAGGAAGCGGTGGTGATCACCATCTCCACCCGCGCCGCGTCCGGGGAGCGGGAGGACGCCTCCGGCCCGGCGCTGATCGCGCAGCTGCGCGACGCGGGCTGGAGCGTGGCGCCCGAGCCGGTGCTGCTCACCGATGATGCGACGCTGATCGCCGAGACCATCACCCGCCTGGCCTCCGCCGGCCACCGCCTGGTGCTGACCACCGGCGGCACGGGCCTCTCACCGCGCGACGTGACCCCGGCCGCCACCCGCGCGGCCATCGACTACGAGGTGCCCGGCCTGGCGGAGCTGATGCGGGCGGCCGGCATCGCGTCCACGCCCATGGCCGCCCTGTCCCGAGCGGTGGTCGGGGTGCGTGGCACCACTCTGGTGGCCAACCTGCCGGGCTCGCCGCGCGGCGCGACCGAGTCCCTGACGGCGCTGCTGCCGGTGCTGCGCCACGCCGTGGAGCAGCTCGCCGGCGTCGACCACTGACCTCCCGGCTCCGACGGCGCGGCTAGCATTGGGCCGGCATGGAGGTCGGCATCCCCCTCTACCCGTTGATCGTGGTGCCGGTCGCGGCCGCCGTCTACCTGTTCTGGCGACGCGCGCGCTGGCACTGGGAGATCCTGCGTCGCGGTCGGCCGCTGGACCGCTTCGACCGGCCGCTGCAGCGCGTGTGGGGCTTCCTGGTCTACGTCATTGCCCAGAAGCGCCTGCTGCAGGACCCGGCGCCGGGCCTGATGCACGCCCTCATCTTCTGGGGCTTCTTGGCCCTGTTGATCACCACCGGCAACTACTTCCTCAACGGCCTGGTCGAGCTCGTCCTGTCCTGGCCGTTCGGCGGGGTGCTGTGGGCCGTTGCCGTGGGGGTGGCCAACCTCTTCATCGGCGCCGTGCTGCTGGCGGTGCTGTACGCCGCCTGGCGGCGCATCGTGGAGCGGCCGCCGCGCCTGGCGCTGACCGTCGACGCCTTCCGCATCCTGGGCCTGATCAGCGCCGTGGTCCTCACCGAGCTGGCCGGTGACGCCCTGCGGTTCGTGGCCGTTCCCGACGACCCGGCACGTGACTGGGCGCTGCTGGCCGGGCCGCTGAGCCGGGCCTTCGAGCCCATCGGTCCGGAGGCCGCCGCGACCTGGTACGGCGTGTTCGCCTGGGCGCACATCGGCCTGGTGCTGATCTTCGGCACGTACCTGCCATACAGCAAGCACCTCCACATCCTGACCAGCGAGCCGAACGTCTACTTCCGCAACCTGGAGCCGCGCGGCGCGCTGCGCAAGATGGACCTGGAGGCCGAGCCAGCGCCCGGCGAGGAGGAGCCGACCTTCGGGGCCAGGACGCTCAAGGACCTCACCTGGCGCCATCTGCTGGATCCCATGAGCTGCACCGAGTGCGGGCGCTGCATGGAGTTCTGCCCGGCGTCGATGACCGGCAAGACGCTGAGCCCCAAGCACTTCATGGAGGGGCTTCGCGACCAGATCGCGGCCGCCGAGACGGCGCTCGCCGCGGCCGCGTCCGCGCAGCGCGCGGCAAAGAACGGCGCCCCCGGCGGGATGGAGGCCTCGGACGCCACCCTGCAGCTGGCCCGCGAACGGGCCGCCGAGGCCCTGTCTCTGCCGCTGGTCGACAACGCCATCCCCGAGGAGGCGGTGTGGCAGTGCACGACCTGCGGCTGGTGCGTGGAGGGCTGCCCGGTGCTGATCGAGCACGTGGACAGCATCGTGGAGATCCGCCGCAACCTCGTCCTGGAGGCGTCGCGCTTCCCCAGGGAGATGAGCACCGCGTTCCGCAACATGGAGACCGCCGGCAACCCCTGGGGCCAGCCGCAGTCGGCGCGCCTGGAGTGGGCGAAGGGCATGGACGTGCCGGTGCTGGGGGGGACCAATGGCTCCGCTCCCGACCCGGACAGCATGCGGCGCGACGGGGTCCTGTACTGGGTCGGCTGCGCGGGCGCCTTCGACGACCGCAACCGCAAGGTGGTGCGGGCCATGGCGGCCCTGCTGCGCCAGGCGGGCGTGCCCTTCGCGGTGCTCGGGCCGCAGGAGACCTGCACCGGCGACCCGGCGCGCCGGGCCGGCAACGAGTACCTGTTCCAGATGCTGGCCGAGGAGAACGTGGCGACCCTGTCGGCCGCGCACGCGGAGCACGGGGTGCGGACCATCGTGGCCAGCTGCCCGCACTGCTTCAACACGATCCGCAACGAGTACCCCCAGTTCGGGCTGAGCGGGGTGGAGGTCATCCACCACACCCAGCTGCTGGATCGCCTGGTGTCCGAGGGACGGCTGGTGCCGGAGCGCCACCACGAGGCGGTGGTGGCCTACCACGACGCCTGCTACCTGGGCCGATACAACAACGTCTACGAGCCCGGGCGCCGGGTGGCGCGCGCCGTCCCGGGCCAGGCGGTGGTCGAGATGGAGCTGCACCACCGCCGCGGCATGTGCTGCGGGGCCGGCGGCGCCCGCTTCTGGATGGAGGAGCGCGAGGGGGAGCGCATCAACCACCGCCGGGTGAAGCAGGCGCTGAGCGTGGTGCCCGACGCGATCGCCACCGCCTGCCCCTTCTGCCTGGTCATGCTCCGCGACGGCGTGACCGACCTCGAGCGCACCGACGTGACGGTGGCCGATGTGGCCGAGCTGCTGGCCGATGCCACCGGCGCCTGGACCGATCCCGGAGCCGGGCCTGGCCACTGATCTCGCAGAACTCCGCGGATTCCTGATGGTTCAGCGTCCCCGGCTGCGGAAAGTTTGACCGTCCAACCACGCCGCAGTAGGATTCGGCATCGGCATGGCTGTTCGTTCGCTCGGCTCCTCGGGACGTCGCCCGGTGCTGGACGACCTCGACAAGGCGATCATCAAGGCGCTGCAGCTCGACGGGCGGCGGCCGTACGCGCAGATCGGCCGAGAGCTCAAGGTGCCGGAGGCCACCGTCCGGCAACGCGCGGAGCGGCTCATCAGCCGCGGCATCGTGCAGGTGGTGGGCGTCACCGACCCGCTGGCCATGGGCTTCGGGCAACCGGCCTTCATCGGCCTCCACGTGGACGCCAACCGGCTCGAGGAGGTCGCCGACGCGGTGGCCGCGCTGGAGGAGGTGACCTACGTGGTGATCACCGCCGGCCGCTTCGACATGATCTGCGAGGTAGTCTGCGAGGACAACGAGCACCTGCTTCGCGTGCTGGCCGACAAGCTGGCGAACATCACGGGCGTGCGCTCCACCGAGACCATGGTCGAGCTGCGCTTCGTGAAGGAAAGCTACCGCTGGGGGACGAGGTAGGAGGACCCGGGTTGACCGTTGCCGAACGACGCGGCGTGGACCGCGACCGCCTGAGGGAGATCGGGGAGCGCGAGGAGGCCGCCTACCGGGCCCGCGCCCGGCGCAGCGCGGAGCTCCACGCCAGGGCACAGGAGGCCATGCCGTTGGGCGTGGCCAGCTCCTTCCAGACCTACGAGCCCTACCCGCTGTTCATGACCGATGCGCGCGGCTCGCGCATCTGGGACGCGGACGGCAACGAGTACATCGACTTCGACATGGCCTTCGGGGTGCTGGCGGCCGGTCACTCGCACCCGCTGCTGGCCGAGGCGCTCCAGCGACGCGTGGCCAACGGCACCTGCTACACGTTCCCGGTCGAGGATGGCGTGTTGCTCGCCGAGGAGATCAAGCGCCGCTTCAAGGTCGACCTGGTGCGCTTCAGCAACTCCGGCACCGAGGCCACCATGGACGCCATCCGCGTGGCGCGCGGCTACACCGGCCGCGAGAAGATCCTGAAGTTCGAGGGCGGCTACCACGGCCACCACGACGACGTGCTGGTCAGCATCCAGCCGCCGCGCGACGCCATGGGCCCGGTCGACCAGCCGGCCACCGTGCCCGCCAGTGCCGGCCTGCCGCGCAGCCGGTTGGCGGAGACGATCATCGCCCCGTTCAACGAGCCGGAAATGGTGGCCGGCATCCTGGACGCCCACCGCGGCGAGATCGCGGCCATCATCGTCGAGCCGGTGCAGTTCAACATCGGGGTGGTGCCGCCCAGGCCCGGCTTCCTGGAGGCGCTGCGCCGCCTGGCGGACGAGCACGGTACCGTGCTCATCTTCGACGAGGTGAAGACCGGCGCGGTGCTGGCCTACGGCGGCGCCACCGAGTACTTCGGCGTGCAGCCCGACCTGCTGTGCCTGGCCAAGAGCATCGGCGGCGGCGTCCCGATCGGTGCCTTCGGCGGCCGGCGGGAGGTGATGAGCGTCATCGAGCACCTGCACGCCGACGCCCCCGGGGCCGGCCTCGAACATTCCACCCTGGCCGGCGGTGCCACGCGGGTCGCGCACCTGGGGACCTACAACGGGAACCCGCTCTCGGTGATGGCCGGGCTGGTGACGCTGACCCAGGTGCTGACCCCGGACGTCTACCCGCGGCTGCACGCGCTGGCCGACCGGCTGACGGCCGGCTGCCAGGCGGTGCTCGACGAGTTCGGCCTGCCGGGCTATGCCATCAACATCGGTCCGAAGGGCTGCGTGATGTTCACGCCGGAGCGGGTGACGAACTACCGCGACTTCATCGGCCTGGATGGCGAGCTGTGGCAGGCCTGCTTCTTCTACCTTGCCAACCGTGGCATCCTGCTGCCACCCGGTCCCGATGACCAGTGGACCCTGTCGGTCCAGCACACCGAGGAGGAGATCGACCGGCACATCGCCGTCTTCCGAGAATTTGGGGTAGAGCTGGCGGGATAGCCCGCCGCCGAGGCAGCGGGTGCGGCTTCGGCCTGTTACTGGTGGCGTAGCCGCTGCCGAGACAGGAGGGAGCACATGATCGAGCGCACGGCCCGGCCGCTGGCCGGTTTGGCGAACGCGCTGGCCAACCTTGTGCGGGGGATCTACAAGGCCCTGGGGACCCCCGGCCGCTACCTGCAGGACTTCGCCAACGGCGTGTGGCTCGGCCACCCGCTGCACGCGGTCATCGTGGACGTGGTGGTCGGCGCGGCCACAGGCGCGCTGCTGCTCGACGTGCTGCGCGTCCTGTTCGCGGTCGACGGGCTGGAGGACGCCGCCACCTGGCTGGTGGGCCTCACCTTCCTGGCCGCCCTGGGCGCGGTGCTGACCGGGCTCACCGACTTCAAGGACACCGCACCGGACAGCGACGACCGCAGCGTCACCGCCCTGCACGGCCTGACCAACATCGTCGGCTCGCTGGTCATCGGCGTCTCGCTGCTGCAGCGCCTGGGCGGCGGGCACGACGGCGCCTTCTGGGTCTTCCTGATCGGCTACCTGGTGGTCACGGTCGGCGCCTTCATCGGCGGGCACGTGGTCTTCAAGTACGGCTACATGATCAACCGCAACGCTTTCGCCCGCGGCAAGAAGGCGAAGGAGTGGACCGCCGTGCTGCCGGTCGTCGAGCTGCCGGAGGGCACGCCGACCAGGGCCAGCCTGGGCGCCACCACCCTGGTCGTGGTGCGGCGCGGAGACGTGGCCTACGCCCTGAAGGACACCTGCTCGCACGCGGGCGGGCCGCTTTCGGAGGGGACGCTGGACGGCGACAGCATCGTCTGCCCTTGGCACCAGTCCGCCTTCCACCTGGCCGATGGACGGGTCAGGCACGGCCCGGCCCAGACCCGGCAGGTCGCCTACCGGGCGCGGATCAATGGCGACCAGGTGGAGGTCTCCGGACCGATGGAGTAGCCGCGGTCAGCGCCTCGGCCATCTGGCTCCTCGCGCTGCTGTGGGCGCACACGAAGAGGCACCCGGCTCGGTCGATCCATCCCCGTGAGGCTCGCGGCCGGGGTGGCGCGCCACCTCGTCGCCAAACTGCAACCCCGCACCAGGTTGCAGTCCGGCGCCTTGCACGTCAGGGGATATATTGACAGACATCGATATAGTGAGGTCGTGAAGCGCGTCGATCCCGACATCCAGCTCCTGCAGGCCATCGCGGACCCGGTCCGTTTCTCGATCGTTCGCCAGCTCGCCGGGTCGAGCAGCCCGGTCTGCGCCTGCGACTTCACCGAGTGCTGCACGGTCAGCCAGCCGACGATCAGCCATCACCTGAAGGTGCTGCGCGAGGCCGGCGTGGTGACCACGGAGCGCCGGGGGACCTTCATCCACTACCAGCTCGCCCCGGACTTCGCCAGACGCTGGTCGGACATCAGCGCCATGCTGTCCGGGCTGAGCACCATCAGCTGAGGAGATCACCATGAGCCTGCCGACCGACAGCGACACCATCCACCAGGAGGTCCGCGCCCGCTACGCCGCGTCGGCGCGGCAGGTGCTGGAGCGCAACGCCGCCGCCTGCTGTGGCGAGCAGGGGATCGGCGCCGAGCTGTACAGCGCGCTCCAGCGCGAGGACCTGCCAGATGCTGCCGTGCTCGCCTCGCTCGGCTGCGGCAACCCGACGGCGGTCGCCGACCTCAAGGAGGGCGAGCGCGTCCTCGACCTCGGCTCCGGCGGGGGCATCGACGTGCTGCTGTCGGCGAAGCGGGTCGGTCCGACCGGTCGCGCCATCGGCCTGGACATGACCGACGAGATGCTGGCCCTGGCGCAGCGCAACGCGCAGGAGGCCGGGGTCACCAACGTGGAGTTCCTGAAAGGGCACATCGAGGCCATCCCGCTGCCGGCGAACTCGGTCGACGTGGTCATCAGCAACTGCGTCATCAACCTGGCGGCGGACAAGCCATCGGTCTTCCGCGAGATCGCCAGGGTGCTGAAGCCGGGTGGGCGCGTTGGCGTGAGCGACATCGTGGCCGACGACGACCTGACGCCCGAGCGGCGGGCCGAGCGCGGCTCGTACGTGGGCTGCATCGCGGGCGCGCTGTCGTTCAGCGAGTACCGGGCCGGCCTCGAGGCGGTGGGCCTCACCGATGTCTCGGTCGCGGCGACGCACTCGGTCGCCGACGGGATGCACAGCGCGATCATCAAGGCGTCGAAGCCGGCGGAGCCGCTGGCGGCGCGGGAGCCAGCGCGCGCGGAACCGGTCGAGGCGGCCTCGGCGCTGCCGGTGCTCGAGGCGGGCTGCTGCGGCGGCGGTTGCGGCTGACCGTTCGCCGAGGGTCGGGGGCGAGGGTGGGGGCCGAGGGTCGGCCCCCGGATTCGCTATCCTGTCCAGCGCGAACGGACCCGCACGAAAGGACCCGTCCCGCGTGACCTACCTCACGACCCCGGAACACGATGAGCTGCGCGCCGTCGTCCGCGAGCTCGCCGAGGAGCGGATCGCGCCCCGCGCCTCCGAGATCGACCAATCCGCCGAGTTCCCCTGGGACCTCAAGGAACTGCTTGCCGGGCAGGACCTGCTGGGCACCTGCTTCGAGGAGCGCCACGGCGGGACGAACCTGGACAGCGTGGCGCAGTCGATCGTGATCGAGGAGATCGCCCGGGCCGACGCCACCACCAGCCTGATCCCCATCGTCCAGAAGCTCGGCGCGCTGCCCATCCTGCTGGCCGGGACGGACGATCAGAAGGACCGATACCTCCCGCGGCTGGCCTCCGGCGAGTGGCTGGCCGCCTTCGGCCTGACCGAGGCCGCTGCCGGCAGCGACGTGGCCTCCAACAGGATGCGCGCCCGCCGCGAGGGTGACTGCTACGTCCTCAACGGTTCGAAGCGCTTCATCACCCACGGCAGCGTCGCCAACCTCGTCACCGTCTTCGCCCTGACCGACCCCGATGCCGGTGGACGGAAGGGGATGAGCGCCTTCATCGTCGAGACGGACACCCCCGGCTTCTCCGCCCCGCGCCTGGAGCACAAGATGGGCATCCGGGGCTCGCCCACGGCCGAGCTGAACTTCGACGACGTCCGCGTGCCGATCGAGAACCGGCTCGGAGAAGAGGGGGACGGCTTCAAGATCGCCATGGCCACGCTGGACCGATCGCGCCTTGGCATCGCCGCCCAGGCGGTGGGCATCGCGCAGGGCGCGCTGGACGCCGCGCTGCGCTACGCGGCCGACCGGCAGCAGTTCGGCCAGCGGGTGGTCGACTTCCAGGGCATCCAGTTCATGCTGGCCGACATGGCCAGCCAGACCGAGGCGGCGCGCCAGCTGGTCTACGCCGCCTCGGCCCGCGTGGATGCCAACGCATCGGACCTGCCGTACTGGACCAGCAGCGCAAAGCTGGTCGCCGGCGACACCGCCATGCGCGTGACGACCGATGCCGTCCAGGTCCTGGGCGGCTATGGCTATATCACCGAGTACCCCGTGGAGCGCATGATGCGCGACGCCAAGATCACGCAGCTCTACGAGGGGACCCAGCAGATCCAGCGCCTGGTGATCGCCCGCCAGCTCCTGCAGCGGGCCGGCATCCCGGTGCGCCAACCACGGGAGAACGCGTGAAGATCGTCGTCTGCATCAAGCAGGTGCCGGCCACGACCGCCGAGAAGCGGTACACGGCCGACCTGCGGCTCGACCGGACCGCGACCGATGCGGTCATCAACCCGCTTGACGAGTACGCCATCGAGCAGGCCCTGCGCCTGCAGGACGCCGGTGTTGTCGAGAGCGTGGCCTTCCTGTCGATGGGCCCCGAGCAGGCCTCCGAGGCCCTGCGCCGTGCCCTGGCCATGGGCGGCGACGAGGCCTACCTGGTGACCGATGCCTCCCTGGCCGGGGCCGACGAGTGGGCCACGGCGAAGGTGTTGGCCGCGGCGCTCGACAAGCTGGCGCCGGATGTCTCGCTGATGGGCATGGCCTCCGACGACGCGCGCGGCTCGCTGGTCCCCGGGGCGGTGGCCGCCATGCGCGGCCTGCCGCTGCTGTCCTACGGCGCGGAGCTCTCCCTTGCCGATGGCACCGCCCGCATCCGCCGGCTGTCGGCGGCCGGCTACGACATCCTGGAGGCCCCGCTGCCGGTGGTCGCCACCGTCACCGACCAGGTGGGGGAGCCGCGCTACGCCAGCCTGAAGGGGATCATGGCCGCCAAGCGCAAGCCGCTGGAGACGTGGTCGCTGGGGGACATCGGCCTGTCGGCCGAGGTGCTGAAGGGCGCCGCGTTGACCCGGGTGGTGGAGGCGCGGCCGCCGGAGACCAAGCCGCCGACGGAGCGGATCGAGAACGTGTCGGCCGAGGAGGCCGCGGTCAAGGTCGCCGACTGGCTGGCGGCGAGGAGGCTCATCTGATGAGCAGCGACGTCTTCTTCCTGGCGGAGTTCGCTGATGGCCGCGCCCAGCGCTCGGCCCTGGAGCTGGCCGCCGGCGCGGCCGACCTGGCCGCCCAGTCG
>DASRYM010000106.1:0-29497 GCA_035687145.1 Candidatus Zixiibacteriota bacterium
GGCCCGGGCGGTCGGCGCGGAGCCCGAGCCGGTGACCGCGGAGGCGGCTGAGAGCGCGGACGTTGCCGAGCAGCCCGTCGCGGAGGCCGAGCCGGCGGAGGCGGCGGAGACCGAGGAGGCTGCCGCCCCGGAAGCCGACGAGCGCACGGGCGAGGAGGGCTGACGAGATGCTGATGCCGAAGCGTGTCAAGCACCGCAAGGTGCAGCGCGGCCGGCGTGCCGGCATGGCCAAGGGCGGCACCACCGTGAGCTTTGGCGACTACGGCCTGATGGCCGAGGAGGTGTGCTGGCTGACCAGCCGCCAGATCGAGGCGGCTCGGCGGGCCATGACCCATCACATCAAGCGCGGCGGCCGGATCTGGATCCGGGTCTTCCCGGACAAGCCGGTGACCAAGAAGCCGGCGGAGGTGCGGATGGGATCGGGCAAGGGCGCACCGGACCACTGGGTGGCGGTCGTCAAGCCCGGCCGGGTGATGTTCGAGATGTCCGGCGTGCCCGAGCCGGTCGCCCGCGAGGCGATGCGCCTGGCCAGCCACAAGCTGCCGATCTCGACGAAGTTCGTCGTGAAGGAGGGTCTCGAGCATGGACATCAGTGAGATCCGGAGGCTCTCGGACACGGACCTGGAGAAGGCGCTGCTGGACGCGAAGCAGGAGCTGTGGAAGATCCGCTTCGATCTGGCAACCCGACAGGAGAAGAACTACAGCAGGCTGCCGGCGACGCGGAAGCAGATCGCCCGCATCCTGACGGTGATGACGGAGCGCCAGCGCGCCGCCCAGGCGGGCGCTGACGCGGAGAAGGCCAGCTGATGCAGGGCAAGCGACGAACCAAGGTCGGACGCGTGGTGTCCGACAAGATGGACAAGACGGTCGTCGTGAGCGTCGAACGGCTCCGCCGCCACCCGATCTACAAGCGGGTGGTCCGGCTGTCGAGCAAGTTCAAGGCTCACGACGAGGAGAACAACGCCCGGGTCGGCGACACGGTGCGGATCGAGGAGAGCCGCCCGCTCTCCCGTGAGAAGCGCTGGCGGGTGGTCGAGATCCTGGCGCGTGGCTCCGGCGAGGAGCTGGTGGAGGAGTAGATGATCCGCCAGTACACCCGCCTGCGCGTCGCGGACAACTCCGGCGCCCGCGTGCTGCAGACCATCACGGTCATCGGTCGTTCCCGGACCGATACCGCCGAGGTCGGCGACGTGGTGGTGGCCAGCGTGAAGCAGGCCCTGCCCAACTCCGGCGTCAAGAAGGGCGACGTGGTGCGCGCCGTGATCGTGCGCACCGCGAAGGAGTACGGCCGTCCGGACGGCAGCCACATCCGCTTCGACGAGAACGCGGCGGTGCTGATCAACGCCCAGGGCAGCCCGCGCGGCACGCGCATCTTCGGGCCGGTGGCCCGTGAGCTCCGGGAGCGCAACTACATGAAGATCATCTCGCTCGCCCCGGAGGTGCTGTAGTGGCCAACGTCAGGAAGGGCGACACCGTGCTGGTGCTGGCCGGCAAGGACCGCGGCAAGCGCGGAACCGTGGAGCGCGTGGAGCGCACCAAGCGGGGCCTCGGGGTGGTCGTGCCCGGCATCAACATGGCGCGTCGCCACCAGCGGCCGCGGAGCCGGACCCAGCAGGCCGGCATCCTGGATATCCCGGTGCCGCTGCACATCAGCAACGTGATGGTGGTCTGCCCGCGGTGCGACAAGCCGACCCGCATCGGTCATCAGCGGCTGGAGAACGGCCGCTCGGTGCGCGTCTGCAAGCACTGCGGCGAGCAGATCGAGGGGGCGAAGTGATGGCTGCCGCCACGACCAGGCCGAAGACCCGCAGGGCCGATACGGCCAGGGCCAGGAAGAACGGCAGCTTCACGCCGCCGACCTACCGCGGCCTGCGCCAGCGCTACCACGCAGAGGTGGTGCCGGCGCTGCAGCGTGAGTTCAACTACGCCAACCCGATGCAGGTGCCGCGCCTCGAGAAGGTCGTGGTCAACATCGGCCTGGGCGAGGCGATCCAGAACGCCAAAGCCCTGGACGCCGCGGTGAACGACCTGGCCATCATCACCGGCCAGAAGCCGATCGTGATGCGCGCCCGGCGCTCGATTGCCCAGTTCCGGCTGCGGACCGGGATGCCGATCGGTGCCAAGGTGACGCTGCGCGGCCAGCGGATGTTCGACTTCCTGGAGCGCACCCTGCGCTTGGCGCTGCCGCGCATCCGCGACTTCCGGGGCATCCCCACCCGCTCGTTCGACGGCCGCGGCAACTTCAGCCTGGGCCTGCGCGAGCAGCTGGTGTACCCGGAGATCGACTACGACAAGATCGACCGGCTGCGGGGGCTGGAGATCAGCATCGTGACCACGGCCAAGACCGACGAGGAGGGCCGCAGGCTGCTGCAGCTCCTCGGCATGCCGTTCCAGTCAACCTAGAGGACACTGCGCAGTGGCCAAGAAGTCCATGATCGCGAAGGCGAAGCGCAAGCCGCGCTTCCCGGTTCGACAGCACAACCGCTGCTCGATCTGCGGGAGGCCGCGGGGCTACATGCGCCGCTTCGCGCTGTGCCGGATCTGCTTCCGGGAGCGGGCCCTGGAGGGCCAGCTGCCGGGGGTCACCAAGTCGAGCTGGTAGCTCGTCAACCATCCCGCCGCCGGGAAGGCGGCCCATCAGCGGCAGGCGCCAACCATGCCCCCGGGCGTGGCGCGAACCACCGCCGAGGAGACCGATAGCGAACCATGACCACATCAGATCCCATCGCCGACATGCTGACCCGCATCCGCAACGCGAGCGCGGCGCGGCATGCCGAGGTGACGCTGCCCTCGTCCAGGGTGAAGCGCGAGATCGCGCGCATCCTGGCCGAGGAGGGCTTCATCGACTCGTACACCACCAGCCGGGACGGCGTCCAGGAGATGCTGACCCTGAAGCTGAAGTACGTGGAGGGTCGCACGCCCGTCGTCACCGGCCTGAAGCGGATCAGCAAGCCCGGCCTGCGGGTCTATGCCCGCAAGACCGAGATCCCGCGCGTCCTGGGCGGGCTCGGCCTGGCCATCCTGTCCACGTCGCGCGGGATCATGACCGGGTCGCAGGCCCGGAAGCTGAACCTGGGCGGCGAAGTCCTCTGCTACGTCTGGTAAGGGAGCGAGCACATGTCACGCATCGGACGCATGCCGATCCCGCTGCCCGACAACGTGGAGGTCACCCAGGAGGGCCGGCGGCTGACCGTCAAGGGGCCGCTGGGCACCCTGTCGCGGGAGATCCACCCGGAGATGCGCATCGAGCGGTCTGACGGCGAGCTGCGCGTCATCCGCCCCAGCGACGAGCCCCGCCATCGGGCGCTGCACGGGCTGACCCGCACCCTGATTGCCAACATGGTCACCGGTGTGACCACCGGCTTCAGCCGCGCACTGGAGATCAGCGGCGTGGGCTACCGCGCCCAGCTGCAGGGGACCAAGCTGGTGCTGGCCCTCGGCTATTCGCACCCGGTCGAGGTCGAGGCGCCGGAAGGGATCGAGTTCCGCGTGGAGTCGCCCACCCGGCTGGCGGTCTTCGGCGCCGACAAGGAGCTGGTGGGCCAGACGGCGGCCTACATCCGCTCGCGGCGCAAGCCCGAGCCGTACAAGGGCAAGGGCATCCGCTACGCGGGCGAGCAGATCCTGCGCAAGGCCGGCAAGGCCGGCAAGGTCGGAGGCGGGTAAGCCATGATCAAGAAGGAGAGCCGCGACAAGCTGCGGCGCAAGCGGCACGAGCGGATCAGGCTCCGCCTTCGCGGGACGCCGGAGCGGCCGCGCCTGTCCGTCTTCCGCAGCACGAAGTACATCTACGCCCAGATCATCGACGACACCACCGGGCGCACCCTGGCCGCCGCCTCGAGCCGCGAGCCGGAGCTGGCCGATGGGCAAGGCAAGGTGGACGCGGCGCGGGCCGTGGGCCGTGCGCTCGCCGAGCGCGCGAAGGCCAAGGGCGTCAAGGC
Organism: Candidatus Zixiibacteriota bacterium; assembly: GCA_035687145.1. Classification (GTDB taxonomy): domain Bacteria; phylum Chloroflexota; class Limnocylindria; order QHBO01; family QHBO01; genus DASRYM01. The sequence goes on from DASRYM010000106.1 coordinate 3,942, forward strand.
CGCGGTCCTCGACCGCGGCGGCTACCAGTATCACGGGCGGGTTCGCTCGCTCGCCGAGGGCGCCCGCGAGGGCGGTCTCGACCTGTAGAGCGGAGGCAGAGAACAGATGGCACGAATCGACCCGTCCAAGCTCAACCTCGAGGAGAAGGTCGTCCAGATCAACCGCGTGGCCAAGGTGGTCAAGGGCGGCCGCCGCTTCAGCTTCAGCGCGGTGGTGGTCGTCGGTGACCACAACGGCGTGGTGGGCGTCGGCCTGGGCAAGGCCGGCGAGGTCCCCGAGGCCATCCGCAAGGGCGTGGAGGACGCCAAGAAGCACCTCATCCGCGTCCCCCTGGTGGGCACCACCATCCCGCACGAGGTCGTTTACGACTACGGGGCCTCGCGCGTGATGCTCAAGCCCGCCTCGCCGGGCACCGGCGTCATCGCCGGCGGCTCGGTCCGCGCGGTGGTGGAGGCGGCCGGCATCCGCGACCTGCTGAGCAAGACCATGGGCAGCACCAACCCGGTCAACGTGACGCGCGCCGCGGCGGAGGCCCTGGGCCGGCTGCGATCGGCTGACCAGATCGCCGCCAGCCGCGGCAAGACCGCCGAGCAGATCCTCGGCAGGCGCGGCGCCGAGTGGGCCCGCCGCCCGCACGAGCACATCGAGCGCCCGGCGACCCCGGTGGGCGCGGGAGGCGGCCGTGGCCGCTGAGCGCACCGCCAAGCCCAGGGCCGGCGACCGTACCCTGCGCGTGACCTGGGTGCGCTCCACCATCGGCCACAAGGCCGAGGCGCGGGGCACCATCCGAGCGCTGGGTCTGCGCCGGCTGAACCAGACCGTCGAGATCGCCGACACGCCGGCCAACCGCGGCATGCTGCGCCGCGTGGCCTTCCTGCTGGACGTGCAGGAGCCGGCCGGGGCGTCGGGCGATACCCAGGAAGGAAGCAGCCAGTGAAGCTCCACGACCTACAGCCCGCCAAGGGCGCGCACAAGCCGCCGCGCCGCGTCGGCCGCGGGCATGGCTCGGGGCGCGGCAAGACCGCCGGGCGGGGGACCAAGGGCCAGAAGTCGCGCTCCGGCCCCGGGATCCCGGCGTGGTTCGAGGGTGGCCAGACGCCGCTCCACATCCGCACTCCCAAGCTGCACGGCTTCAAGAACCGCTTCCGCGTCGAGTACGCGGGCGTCAACCTGTCCCGCCTGGCCGATGCTGCTCCCGGGACCCTCATCACCCCGGACGTGCTCAGGCAGGAGGGGCTGGTGCGGTCGTCGAAGACGACGCCGCTGCCAATCAAGATCCTGGGCGGTGGCGACGCGCCGAAGGGGGTGACCATCCACGCCCACGCCTTTACCCGCTCGGCGCTGGCCAAGCTGGAGGCCGCCGGCAGCACCGCGCAGCGCATCAGCTGGCCGGAGGGCCTGCCCGTGGAGGAGGTGGAGGGCGGCGTTGACGAGGCCGATGCGCAGGCATCGGTCCAGGCTGAGCCTGCCGGGGCCGCCGCGGGAGCATCCACCCGGGCCGATGAGGGGGCAGACACCGAGGAGCCGGGGAGCGACGCCTAGGTGATCGACTCGCTCGTCACCGCCTTCCGCGCGCCGGACATCCGGCGCAAAATCCTGTTCACGCTCGGGATCCTGCTGATCTTCCGGGTGCTGACCAACGTGCCCGTCCCGAACGTGGACCAGGACCGGCTGCGCAACCTGTTCGAGACGAACCAGCTGCTGGCCCTGCTGGACCTGTTCTCGGGAGGCGGGCTGGCGACGGCCTCGATCATCGGCATGGGGGTGAACCCCTACATCAACGCCAGCATCATCATGCAGTTGATGCAGGGCGTCATCCCGGCGCTCGGCGAGCTGGCGCGGGAGGGCGAGTACGGGCGCAATCGCATCAACCAGTACACCCGTCTGCTGACCGTGCCACTGGCCTTCGCCCAGGGCTTCGGCTTCAGCGTGTTGCTCGAGCAGGCCGGCGTCATCCCGGCGTCCGACCTGTTCAGTTGGGAGAAGCTCTCGCTGCTCGTCAGCTTCACGGCGGGCACCATCCTGTTGATGTGGCTCGGCGAGCTGATCAGCGAGCGCGGCCTGGGCAACGGCATCAGCTTCATCATCTTCGCCGGCATCGTTGGCCGCGTCCCGGACCAGGCGGCCGGCATCGTGGGCGGGCCGGACGGCCTGGTGCGGATCATCCCCTTCATCCTGATCGCGATCGTGGTGATCGCGGGGGTGGTCTTCATCAATGAGGGACAGCGGCGGATCCCGGTCCAGTACGCCAGCCGCATCCGCGGCCGGCGGATGACCCAGGCCACCACCCAGTACCTGCCGCTGAAGGTGACCATGGCCGGCGTGATCCCGATCATCTTCGCCATCAGCATCCTGCTCTTCCCGGCCCAGATCGCCCAGTACTTCACCGCCGCGGACAACGAGACGGTGAGCGGCGTGGCGAACTGGATCGTGGCCAACCTGTCGGCCAACAACGCGCTGGTCTACGGGATCCTGTACTTCATCCTGGTGGTGTTCTTCACCTACTTCTACACCGCCTTCCAGTTCCGTCCTGACCAGACGGCCGACTTCCTGCGCAAGAACGGCGGGTTCATCCCCGGCATCCGTCCGGGACGCCCGACCGAGGAGTTCCTGTCCCGTGTGACCAACCGCATCACCCTGGGCGGCGCGCTGTTCCTGGCCACCCTGGCGGTGCTGCCCTACATCGTCCAGGCTCTGATCCCCGGGACCTCGGCCCTGCAGCTGGGCGGAACCAGCGTGCTGATCGTGGTCAGCGTGGTGGTCGAGACCATGAAGCAGCTCGAGGCGCAGATGATGATGCGTCACTACGAGGGCTTCATCCGGTGAGCTCGGACGGGCCCTCCGGGACCGATGGAGGGACCGGCCGGCGCATCCTGCTGCTGGTCGGCGCCGTCGGCGCCGGGAAGGGCACCCAGGCGGAGGTGCTGAGCGAGCGCCTGGGGCTGGTGCACCTGTCGTCCGGCGAGCTGTTCCGCCGCGCCCTGCGCGAGGGGACTCCGCTCGGGGAGCGGGCACGCCAGTACATGGAGCGCGGCGAGCTGGTGCCCGACGACATCACCATCGAGATGTTCATGGAGGAGCTGTCAGCCCCGGCCGCCTCGCGCGGCGCGATCCTGGACGGCTTCCCGCGCACCCGCACCCAGGCCGAGGCGCTGGACGCCACGCTCGCGAGCCGGGGGGAGCGCATCAGCCGCGTGATCCACATCGACGTGCCGCCCGAGGACCTGGTGGCGAGGGTCAGCGGCCGGCGGACATGCCCGACCTGCGGGGCGGTGTACCACGTGACCAGTGACCCGCCGAGGGTGGAGGGCATCTGCGACCAGGACGGGACCCCGCTCGTGCAGCGCGACGACGACCAGGAGGACGTCTTCCGCGCCCGGCTGGAGAAGCAGATCCCGCCCATGCTCGAGGTGCTGGAGCACTACGAGGCCGCCGGCGTGGTCTCCCGCGTCGACGGCAGCCGTTCGATCGACGAGGTGACCGCCCAGATCATGGCCGCGCTGGGCGTGGAGGACGCCTGATGCACGGCATGCCGTCGCGGGCCGGCATGGTCACCATCAAGCGCCCGGAGGAGATCGCCCGCATGCGGCACGCCGGGCTGATCCTGGCCGACGTGCTGGACGCGCTGAGGGCCGAGCTGCGACCGGGGGTGTCGACCGCTGACCTGGACCGCATCGCGGAGGGCATCATGCGCGACGCGGGGGCGGTGCCGTCCTTCAAGGGCTATGGCTCCAACCCGCCGTTCCCAGGCTCCATCTGCGCCTCGATCAACGACGAGGTGGTGCACGGCATCCCGTCGCCGAAGCGGAAGCTGCGCGACGGCGACCTGGTGAGCCTGGACGTTGGCTGCATCTGGCAGGGCTGGCACGCCGACTGCGCCAGGACCTGGTGGGTCGGCAGCGTGCCGCACGAGGTCCGGGAGCTGGTGGATGCCACCCGGCGCGGCATGGAGGCGGGCATCGCTGCCGCGCTTCCCGGCAACCGGCTGGGTGACGTCGGCGCGGCCATCGAGGCGGTGGCCCGCGAGCGCGGCTACGGGATCGTGCGGCCGTTCGTCGGCCACGGCATCGGCCAGGCCATGCACGAGGAGCCCCAGGTGCCCAACTACGGGCGACCGGGAACCGGGCTGCGGATCGAGGCGGGCATGTGCTTCGCCATCGAGCCGATGTTCAACCTGGGCGGGGACGGCGTCTATGTCGAGAGCGACGGCTGGACGGTCCGCACCACGGACGGCTCGGTGTCAGCGCACTTCGAGAACACCATCGCCGTCACCGACGACGGCCCCCAGGTCCTGACCGAGCGCTGACCGTTCCGGGCGCCGGGCGTCAGGCTCCAGCCGCGGCGGCAGGCCGAAGAGCGGGAAGAAGCGCCGGGTGTCCAGGAAGAAGGTGATACCGGTGATCCGGCCGTCGGTGACGTCAAGCACCTGCAGCGACCACGGCTCCCAACCACCCGCCGGTGACGGCTTGTACTGGCCGAAGGCCGGCGCCCCATTGGCGGCGGTGGGGATGAGCCGCGAGCCTCGGCAGCCGATGCCCGGGCCCAGGCACCACGTGACGATGTCGGCGTGGGTGTGCAGCCACAGGTCGTAGGGCGGCATGTTCCACGTCGCGTCCTGGGCCAGCAGCGCGGTCAGCGCGTCCATGTCGTAGCGCTCGAAGGCGTCGACGTACTGCGCCAGCAGGGAGCGCTCCTGGTCGCCCAGCTCCCCGCTGCTGCCGCTGCCCAACCGCTCGAGGTCCACCTGGAGCGAGTCGAGGGTCGCCCGCGCCCGCTGCAGCGCGCTGTTCACCGACGCCACCGTGGTGTCCAGCAGCGCCGCCACTTCGACCGCCCGCCAGCGCAGCACCTCGCGCAGGATGAGCACCGCCCGCTGCCGAGGCGGCAGGTGCTGCAGCGCGGCCATGAAGGCCAGCTTCACCGACTCGCGGGCCACGGCCACGTCGGCCGGGTCGCCGCCGGCCGGGACCACCACGTTGTCCGGGGCCGGCTCGATCCAGGCGGTCTCGGGGAGCGGCGGGGGCAGCCCGTCGTCCGCCGAGCCCGCGGGGCGCAGGTCCATCGGCCGTGCCCGTCGCTCGCGGCTGCCCAGCATGTCCAGGCAGACGTTGGTCGCGATGCGGTAGACCCAGCTGCGCAGCGCGGAGCGCCCCTCGAAGCGGTCGAGGTTGCGCCAGGCGCGGACCATGGTCTCCTGCACCGCATCCTCCGCCTCGAACGGCGAGCCGAGCATGCGGTAGCAGTAGGCGGTCAGTTCCCGACGGAACGGCTCCAGCTGCTCGGCGTGGGCGGGGGAGTGGGTGGCGGTCATCGGTGCATCCTAGCCTCCAATCCATCCGGCGTCCGAGAAGCCGTCCGGGCGAGTGACCCGCAGGTACGGGCGCGTCGGCCGCTTGCCGCGGCGTCGCACGGCGATCAGGCGGACCGGCAGGTCACCCGGGTTGCGCAGCTGGCGGAGCGGGAGCCAGCCCAACGCCAGCAGGTCGCCGGCCACGAAGGTCTCGTATCCACGCGCCCGGCATTCGACCTCCAGCATGCCGGTCTGGATGAACACGAGCGCGCCGGCCCACTCGCCGGGGCTGGTGGCCTGCCGCGCGCGCGGCGGCAGCTCGAGCGACCAGCGCTCGAAGGCCCCCGGCAGGTCCGGCCGCCGCAGGAGCTCCAGCAGGCCGCGCTCGTCCCCGCGCATGAGGCCGGCCGCAGGCCGTCAACCGGCCGGAGGCACGTTCACGTTGTGCCGGAACAGGTTGTCCGGGTCGTACCGCGCCTTGATCCGCGCCAGCCGGTCGTACGTCGTCCCGGGGTACGCGTCGCGCACCCGCTCCGGCCCCTCGTCGCCGACGAAGTTCACGTAGGCCCCCGGTGCGCCGTCGTCGAGCGCCGCCGACAGGTCGTCGACCCACGCCCGGCGCTTCGGCCGGTCCTCCGGGCCCGCGTAGAAGCTGGCGACGGCGACCATGATCGGGCTGGACCGATGGGCGAAGGCGGTCGCATCGGCCGGCACCCGCGCCATGGCCCCGCCCAGCACCCGCAGCTGGACGGCCCGCATCGGCGCATCCGAGGCCTCCAGGTACTGCAGGATGGTCTCGGCCGCCTTCCGGTCGACGCGGTTCTTGAACGCGATCCGCGCCACCGCCAGCGGGTGGAACTCCTCGGCACCCTCGTTGGGCGGATAGATCTCCGGGTAAGTCATCGGTCGCACCAGGTCGGCGATCGGTTCGGCCAGCGCCCGGAAGCGGCCCATGATCTGCTGCCCGGCCTTGACGTCGCCGGCCCAGGCCATCATGGCCATGAGCACCAGGCTGCCGTGCTTCTCCTCCGGCACGAAGGGCATCGGGGGGCTGGGCATGATGTTGGCGATGGTCGAGAGCTCGTCGGGCGCCGCCTCGGCCTCCGCCATGAAGCCGGCGATGACGTCCGGCGTGGCCGGCAGGACCAGGATGCCGCCCACGAACTGGTCGACCGGGTGCAGCCGGAACCCGAAGCGGGTGACCACGCCGAAGTTGCCGCCGCCACCGCGGATGGCCCAGAACAGGTCGGGGTGCGACTCGGCGTCCACGCGGATCAGCTCGCCGTCGGCGGTGACGACGTCGGCCGCCAGCAGCGAGTCGATGGTCAGCCCGTGCTTGCGCACCAGGTAGCCGATGCCGCCGCCGGTGGTCAGCCCGCCGATGCCGACCGAGGCGGTGTCGCCGAAACCGGTGGCCAGGCCGTACCTGCCCGCCTCGCTGGTGTACTCGCCGGCGGTCATGCCACCGCCCGCCCAGGCGAAGCGCAGCTCCGGATCGATCTCCAGCGCCCGCAGGTCGCGCAGGTCGAGGACGATCCCACCCTCGACGGCGCCGAAGCCGCCGGCCGAGTGACCGCCGGCGCGGACCGCCAGCTCGAGCCCGGTCTCACGGGCCAGCAGAACGGTGCGGGCCACGTCCTGGTCGTTGGCCGCGCGGACGATGACCGCCGGCCGTCGGTCGATGTCGCCGGGGAGAACCCTGCGCACCTCGTCGTAGTCGGGATCCTCGGGCGCGATCACCCGGCCGTCCATGCCGGCGCGCACGCGCTCCAGGTTGAGGACCGAGCTGCTGACGGGCAATGCCATGTGAGATGCCTCCTGGGAATGCCTGGTGGGCGGGTTCGTCACTGTGACGGCTCGGCCCGTCGGAATTCATCGGTCAAATGGCCGATTTCTGCAGCCGTCACGGAGGTTGGCGGCCCTTGCAGGAAGGCGGCGACAGGGGTATACTCCCCGTTCGCGGGTCGCCCTGTGCGGCGGCCTTTCCGTGTGTCAGTCCCATTGAAGTTCGTAGACAGCTCAACGAGGGTGCGTGCCGATTGGCGAAGAAGGATGCGATAGAGGTTGAGGGTGAGGTCGTCCTCTCCCTGCCGAATGCCATGTTCAAGGTGCGGCTGGAGAACGGGCACGAGGTGCTCGCGCACATCTCCGGCAAGCTGCGCCAGAACTTCATCCGCATCCTGCCCGGCGATACCGTCCGCGTCGAGCTGAGCCCGTATGACCTCACCAGGGGTCGCATCACGTACAGGATGAGATGAAGGTTTCTGCGTCCGTGAAGCCCCGCTGCGAGCGCTGCAAGGTGATCAAGCGCTCCGGCGTGGTGATGGTCATCTGCGTCATTCCCAAGCACAAGCAGCGGCAGGGGTAGGGAGAGCTCGTGGCACGTATTGCCGGCGTCGACATCCCGCGCGAGAAGCGCACGGTCATCGCCCTCACCTACATCCACGGCATCGGACTGACCTCCGCCAAGCAGATCGTGGCGGCCGCCAACGTGTCGCCCGACACCCGCGTCCGTGACCTGACCGAGGACGAGGTCAACCGCCTGCGCGCCCTCGTCGACTCCCGCCACAAGGTGGAGGGCGACCTGCGGCGCGAGGTGAGCATGAACATCAAGCGCCTGATGGAGATCGGCTCCTACCGGGGCCTGCGCCACCGGCGCAACCTGCCCGTCCGCGGTCAGCGCACCAAGACCAACGCCCGTCAGCGCCGAGGCCAGCGTCGGACCGTCGGCGTGCGCCGCAAGAAGTAACCACCGTAGACCGATACCGTCGGTGAGCTCGCATCAGGAGACCCATGGCTGAACGAAAGCGCGCCTCGCGCGCGAAGAAGCGCGAACGGAAGAACGTCCCGCTCGGGCACGCGCACATCCAGTCGACGTTCAACAACACCATCGTGACCATCACGGACACGAGCGGGAACGTCATCAGCTGGGGGAGCGCCGGGCTGGTCGGCTTCAAGGGCTCGCGCAAGAGCACGCCGTACGCCGCCGCGCAGACCGCGGACGGCGCCGCGCGCCGCGCCATGGAGCACGGGATGCGCCAGATCGAGGTCTTCGTCAAGGGGCCGGGTGCCGGCCGCGAGCAGGCCATCCGCTCCCTGCAGGCCGCCGGCCTGGAGGTGACCGCCATCACCGACGTGACGCCCATCCCGCACAACGGCTGCCGCCCGCCGAAGCGGCGCCGCGTCTAGGGCGGGGGAGCACATGGCACGCTACTCCGATCCCGTCTGCCGCATCTGCCGTCGCGAGGGGCTGAAGCTCTTCCTGAAGGGCAGCCGCTGCTACAGCCGCAAGTGCGCCTTCGAGCGGCGTGCCACGCCGCCGGGGATGAACACCCAGCGCCGCCGCAAGGTGAGCGAGTTCGGCCTTCAGCTCCGCGAGAAGCAGAAGGTCCGCAAGACGTACTCGGTCATGGAGCGGCAGTTCCGCAACTACTTCGAGAAGGCGGACCGCAGCAAGGGCGTGACGGGCGAGACCCTGCTCCGCATGCTCGAGATGCGCCTGGACAACGTCGTCTACCGCATGGGCTTCGCGCGCTCGCGCGCCGAGGCACGCCAGCTGGTGAGCCACGGCCACTTCGCCGTCAACGGCCGGCCCACCAACATCCCGTCGTTCGGGACCAGGGTCGGTGACCGCATCGAGGTGCGCGAGAACCGCCGCAACCGCGAGTACTTCAAGACCGTGGGCGAGACCATGCGGGCCGCCCAGGTGCCGGAGTGGCTGAGCGTCGACCCGGCGCGGCTGTCCGGTTCGGTGCTGGCCGAGCCGACCCGCGAGCAGATGCCCATGGAGTTCAACGAGCAGCTCGTCGTCGAGTACTACTCGCGATAGCTGAAGGAGTCACCTTCCACGTCATGATCGACCTAGAGACCACCACGCCGCAGCCGCGCATCGAGGAGATCGAGTCCCGGGGGAACGTCTCCGTCTTCGAGGTCAACCCGCTGGCCGACGGCTACGGCGTCACCCTGGGCAACGCGCTGCGCCGCGTGCTGCTCAACTCGCTGCAGGGTGCCGCGGTGACGTCCATCCAGATCGCCAACGTCTTCCACGAGTTCAGCACCCTGCCGAACGTCAAGGAGGACGTCACCCAGATCGTCCTCAACGTCAAGAAGATTCGCCTGCGCTCGTTCGCCCAGCACGCCGTGACCCTGAAGCTGGTGAAGCACGGCGCCGGGCCGGTCACCGCCGGCGACATCGCCGAGTCGGCGGACGTCGAGATCGTCAACCCCGACCTGGTGCTGCTGACCCTGGACAGCGACGACGGATCCATCGAGATGGACCTCACCGTGGAGTCCGGCGTGGGCTACCGCCCGGCGGAGCACACCGAGGACATGCCCATCGGCATCATCCCCGTGGACGCCATCTTCTCGCCGGTGCGCCGCGTGAACTTCGTGGTCAGCGACACCCGCGTGGGCCAGATGACGAACTTCGACCGCCTGACCATCGAGATCGAGACCGATGGGACCACCACCCCCAGGGCCGCGCTCTCGCAGGCCGCCGAGATCCTGGTCCGCGAGTTCAGCCGCTTCGCCGATATCGGCCGCCGCCCGGCCGCCGGCGAGGAGGAGCCGGCCGCCCCGGTGGCCGCCAACCTGCTGGACGCGCCGATCGAGGAGCTGGACCTCCCGATGCGGGCCTACAACAGCCTGAAGCGCAACAACATCACCAGGATCGGCCAGGTGCTGGCCCTCTCGGACGAGGAGTTCCTGCGCATGCGCAACTTCGGGCGCAAGAGCCTGGACGAGCTCAAGGAGCGCCTGGCGCTGCGCGGCTTCATCACCCCGGAGCAGGCGGCGCCGACCAGCACCGACGAGTCCGACCTGCCGGCGTCGGCCGAGCTGGACGAGGCGGCCGCCGCAGAGCTGGACCGGGAGGCCTAGCGGTGCCGCACCGCATCGCCGGTCGGAAGCTCGGGCGCGACAGCGCCCACCGGCTGCGCATGCTCAACAACCTGGCGGTGGCCGTCATCCGCTACGAGCGGGTGAAGACCACCGAGGCCAAGGCCAAGGAGGTGCGCGGCCTGGTGGACGAGCTGATCACCACCGCCAAGCGGGGCGACCTGTCGGCCCGTCGCAGGCTGGCGGCCACGATGCCGCACGAGCCGCTCATCGTCGAGAAGCTGATGGGCGAGCTGGCCACCAAGTACGCTGACCGCCCCTCGGGGTTCACGCGCGTCACCAAGATCGGGGAGCGTCTGGGTGACGCTGCACCGATCGTCCAGATCGAGCTCGTCTGAGCGCGGCACGCGCTCGAGCGAGCGAACAACCGCACACGGACCGATGCCGGCCGGCGCGCAGCATTGCGCCCGGGCGGTGATCGAGTACGACGGGACCGCCTTCGCCGGCTCCCAGTACCAGCCGAACGCTCGGACGGTGCAGGGGGAGCTGGAGGAGGCCCTTAACAGACTGACCGGCGAGCGGGTGCGAGTCCGCCTCGCCGGGCGAACCGATGCCGGGGTGCACGCCACCGGCCAGGTGGCGGCCTTCTGCCTGCCGGTCCGCCCTCGCGGGCGGTGGCGCGGGTGGGAGGACGTCCGACGGCGGATGAACGCCATCCTGCCGCCCGACCTGGCGGTGCGCTCGCTGCGGGCGACCACCGCGGACTTCGATCCGCGGCGGCACGCCGAGCGTCGCGTCTACCGCTACCGGATCCGGATGGCGGGGGACCGGCGGCCCACCGAACGGCATCGGACGCTCGAGATCGACGACCGGCTGGACGTGGCGGCCATGCGGGCCGCGGCGGCCAGGCTGACCGGCGAGCGCGACTTCGCGGCGCTGGGCAGCGACCAGCACGGCAGCACCGTGCGCACGGTCGCCGAGGTCGCCATCCTCCAGCGCGGAACGGCGGTGGAGGTGCGGGTCACGGCCAACGCCTTCCTGCGGCGCATGGTACGCAGCATGGTGGCGCTGCTGCTGGAGGCCGGCCGTGGACGGCTGGCCCCGGAGTCGATCGACGGCCTGCTGGCATCCGGCCAGCGTGCCCTGGACGGGCGCGCGGCTCCCGCCCGCGGCCTGACCCTCGAGCGAGTCACGTATTCGAATCAGCGGCGCGCCCGAACGGCTCGGGCGACGATCGAGGCAAGGGAAGAGCAGGAAACGTGAAGACCTACGCAGTCAAGGCCAGCGACATCGAGCGGACCTGGTGGGTCGTGGACGCCACGGACCAGACCCTGGGCCGGCTGGCGACGCGTGTCGCCACGCTGCTCGCCGGCAAGCACAAGCCGACCTACTCACCGCACCTGGACACCGGCGACCACGTGGTGGTGGTCAACGCCGAGAAGATCCGGGTGACCGGCAACAAGCTGACCCAGAAGCGCTACTACCGTCACTCGGGCTACCCGGGCGGGCTCAAGGAGGAGAGCCTCCAGGCGCTGCTGGCCCGCAAGCCCGAGCTGGTCATCGAGCGCGCGGTGAAGGGCATGCTGCCCCAGAACCGGCTGGGCCGGGCCATGATCAAGAAGCTGAAGGTGTACGCCGGGCCGGAGCATCCGCACCAGGCCCAGCAGCCGAGGGCCGCGGAGCTGTAACGGAGACGCGCGGAGAGCACATGAGCACGAACTACATCTACGGCACCGGCCGTCGCAAGACCGCGGTGGCGCGCGTGCGCCTGCTGCCGGGGGACGGCGAGATCATCGTCAACGGCAAGCCCATGGGGGAGTACTTCGGCCGCACGGCCGAAGCGGCCTCGATCACCCTGCCCTTCCGCGTGACGAACACCGAGGGCCGCTACTCGGCCTCGGTGCTGGTGGCCGGCGGCGGCGTGTCCGGCCAGGCGGGCGCCATCCGCCACGGCATCGCCCGCGCGCTGGTCAGCGCCCATCCCGACGCGCGACCCGCGCTGCGCGAGGCCGGCCTGCTGACCCGCGACCCGCGGGCCAAGGAACGCAAGAAGTACGGCCTCAAGCGGGCGCGCAAGGCGCCGCAGTTCACCAAGCGCTGAGGCTCGTTTCGACCGATGGGCCCCGGCGGTTCCGCCGGGGCCCTTTGCTATGATCGCGTCGCGACGCTAGAGGGCTACCCCACCTCGTGCTGGACGCCATCCGCGAGTTCTTCGATTCCTACCTGTTCGGCGACTGGCGCTCGATCGTCGACATCCTGCTCGTCGCCATCGTCATCTACTGGATCTTCATCCTGATCCGCGGGACGCGGGCGGTCCGCATCGTCATCGGGCTGTCAATCCTGTACCTGATCTACCTGGCTGCCGAGTACGCCAACCTGCGCCTGCTCTCGACCCTGCTGCAGACCGGTGCGGTGGTGGGCCTCTTCGCGGTGGTGGTCGTCTTCCAGCCCGAGCTGCGGCGTGCGCTGGAGCAGATCGGCCGGATGGGGTCATTCAACCGGCTGTTCGTGTCAAGCGACGTGTCGGCCGCCGAGCGCGTGGCGCGCGAGATCAGCCGCGCGGCCCGGCTGCTGGCCAGCTCGCACCACGGCGCGCTGATCGTGCTGGAGCGGGACACGGGGCTGCAGGACCTGGCCACCGAGTCCGGCGTGCCGATCCACGCCGACCTGCGGGCCGAGCTGCTGGTGACCATCTTCTACCACGGCACCGCCCTGCACGACGGGGCGGTCATCGTCTCCGGCGAGCGGATCCTGGCCGCCGGCGTGCTGCTGCCGCTCTCGCAGAACGTGCTCGACAGCGAGCGCTACGGGACCCGCCACCGGGCGGCGATCGGCATCAGCGAGCAGACCGATGCCATCGTGGTGGTGGTCAGCGAGGAAACGGGCTCCATCAGCCTGGTCATGCGTGGCCGCATCGAGCGCAACCTGACCGAGGAGCAGCTGCGTCGCCGCATCTTCAACCTCATCCGTCCCCAGGCGCCGCGCCAGCGCATGCCGTTGCTGCGGCGGACGCTGGAGGGCCGCTGGCAGCTGGGCGTCGACCAGGAGCCGGCCGAGCCGGTGGACCGGGTCGTGCCTGCCGGGACCGCCCGCCGGGGCTCGGAGCGTCCCGCCCAGGCCGAGGGCGTTGTCGGCGAGCGACGTCCCTGATCGAGAATGGGCTGGCTGCTGCGCAACTGGCATCTGAAGCTCGCCGCCCTCGGCCTGGCGACGGTGCTCTACACCGGCCTCGTGTACTCCGGCTCGTTCGTGGACGAGGAGTTCCCCGGGGTGCCGGTGCGCTCCATCAACCTGCCGGAGGGCGCCTACCCGCTCACCCAGCAGTTCGAGCCGATTGACGTCACCTACCGCCTGCCGAGCGACTCGCAGGCGGACGTGGAGGTGGACGATTTCGTGGCCACCGTCGATCTGTCCGCGTACGACATGGATGACGCGCCGAACGTCCAGCCGCTGCCCATCGAGGTCCGATCGGCGGTGCCCGACATCCAGATCCTCGACTGGGAGCCCAGGACCGCGCCGGTGGCCCTGGACCGCCTCGGCCAGAAGGAAGTCCCGGTCTTCGTGAACCCGGGCGAGGTCCCGGAGGGCCTCTCGATCAGCACGCCGCGCGTCGCACCCCGCGAGGTGACCGCCGCCGGGCCGCAGAGCCAGATCACGCAGGTGGTGCGGGCCGTGGCGCAGGTGCAGATCTTCGAGTCGGGCATCGACGTCACCAACCAGCAGGTGACGCTGCTGCCGGTCGACGTCAACGGCCGCCAGGTGGAATCGGTGGAGCTCGACCCGTCCACCGCCACGGTCAACATCGCGGTGAGCACCGTGGAGACCAGCAAGACGGTCCCGGTGCGACCCTCGCTGGTCGGCACCCCGGCGAACGGCTTCGAGATCGTGGGCGTCAGCGCTGACCCATCGGTCATCAGCCTCCTCGGCACGCCGGACGCGCTGGCCCCGGTCACCCAGGTCGCCACCGCCGACATCAGCGTGGCGGGCAGCTCCGAGACCGTGGAGGTGACCGCGCCGCTGCAGCTGCCCGCCGGGACGCGCCTGGCCGAGGACGCGCCGGACGTGACGGTCACCGTGGAGATCGAGCCGGCCCTGGCGACCCGGACCCTGCTGGTTGGCCTGGAGTGCACCGGCGCCGAGGACGGGATGGCCTGCCTGCCGCAGCAGGGCCAGGTGGCGGTCACCCTGGAGGGGACCGCCGTGGCCCTGGCCGCCATCGACCCCGCTGACGTGACGCCGGTCCTGGACGTCTCGGGCCTGGGCCCCGGACAGCACACCGTGACGCCCAGCGTGACGCTGCCGGACGGTGTCTCGCTGGTCTCCATCTCCCCCGGGAGCGTGCCGGTCATCCTGCAGCCCCCGGCCACCCCGACACCGACCCCACCCGGCTGATGGGCCGCCTGTTCGGGACCGATGGCATCCGCGGGGTTGCCAACGTCGACCTGACCCCGATCCTGGCCTACGACCTCGGCCGCGCCGTCGGACACCTGTTGGACGGCGCCGGGCGCAGCGTGGTGGTCGGCCAGGACACCCGTCGCTCGGGCGACATGCTGGTGGCCGCCCTGTCGGCCGGCCTGGCCGCGGTCGGCGCCGACGTGGTGCAGCTCGGGGTGGTGACCACGCCCTGCCTGGCCTTCGTCGCCGCCCGGCAGGACCACGCGGCCGGGATCATGGTCTCCGCCTCGCACAACCCCGCCGACGACAACGGCCTGAAGGTCGTCTCCGGCGGGCGCAAGGTGGACGACGAGGTCGAGGAGCAGCTGGAGCGGCTCATCTTCCAGGCCGAGGCGCTCCCCGGGAGGGGCAACGCCGAGCTGGGGCGCATCCGGCGCGACGCCTCGGGAGTGCAGGCGTACCGGCGCCACCTTGAGGCCGCGGCCGGCGACGCGCTCCGCGGCCTGCGGATCGCGATCGACTGCGCCAACGGGTCGGCATCGGCCATCGCCCCGGAGCTGTTCACCGCCCTGGGCGCCGAGGTCACCGTGCTGGCCGCCGAGCCGGACGGCGTGAACATCAACCTGGACTGCGGGTCGACCCATCCCGAGCACATGGCCCGGACGGTGCGGGAGCGCGGCCTGGACCTGGGCCTGGCCTTCGACGGTGACGCGGACCGGCTGATCGCCGCCGACGAGCACGGGCGGCTCGTGGACGGCGACGCGATCATGGGCATCTGCGCCCTGCAGCGGCTGGCGGCAGGCACCCTGCGCAACGGAATCCTGGTGGCGACCGTCATGAGCAACGGCGGCCTGGAACGCGCCGTCCGGGAGGCCGGCGGCCGCATGCTGCGCACGCCGGTCGGGGACCGCCACGTGTTCGAGGCCATGGAGCGGGCGGACGCGGTGCTCGGCGGCGAGCAGTCCGGCCACGT
Organism: Candidatus Zixiibacteriota bacterium; assembly: GCA_035687145.1. Taxonomy (GTDB): domain Bacteria; phylum Chloroflexota; class Limnocylindria; order QHBO01; family QHBO01; genus DASRYM01. The sequence goes on from DASRYM010000106.1 coordinate 19,437, forward strand.
CATCTTCCGCGACCTGGCGACCACGGGAGACGGGATGCTGACGGCGATCGAGCTCATCAAGGCCCTGCGGCAGGCCGGCGGACCCGGGCTCGGGGAGCTGGCCGACCGAATTCCGAGGCTTCCGCAGGTGGTGATAAACTCAGCCGTCCGCCACAAGGACTCCTGGCAGGTCGATCCCGACTTCTCCTCGGCTGTGGCCCGTGCCGAGGAGCGACTGGGAGCTCGAGGGCGGATCCTGGTGCGGCCGTCGGGTACCGAGCCGAAGATCAGGATCATGGTCGAGGGGGAGGACCACGACGAGATCGCCGAGATCGCGCACGAGCTTGACCGGCTCGCCCAGGCGCGCCTGAACTGAGACACCGAAGGAGAGCTCCATGTGCGGGATCGTTGGCTACGTCGGTCCGCGCGACGCGGCCCCCATCCTGCTCGAGGGCCTGCGCCGCCTTGAGTACCGCGGCTACGACTCTGCGGGCATCGCCCTGCTGACCACCGATGGCCAGGTCTTCGTCGAGAAGAAGGCCGGCAAGCTGACCAACCTGACCGAGCACCTCAACGGGAGCGCGCCGCCCGGCCATCCGGGCATCGCCCACACCCGGTGGGCCACCCACGGGCGACCCTCGGACACGAACGCTCACCCGCACACCGACTGCACGGGGAAGCTGGCGCTGATTCACAACGGGATCATCGAGAACTACGCCGAGATCAAGCAGCGCCTGCTGGCCTCCGGCCACACCTTCACCAGCGAGACGGACACCGAGGTGCTGGTCCACCTCGTCGAGGAGCGCTACGAGGGTGACCTGGTGGAGGCGGTGCGCACGGCACTGGCCGAGGTGCGGGGCGCGTACGCCATCGGCGTCATGCACTCGGACCATCCCGACCGGATCGTCGGCGCGCGGATGAACGTGCCGCTCATCGTGGGGCTGGGCAACGGCGAGGGCTTCCTGGCCAGCGACGTGCCGGCCATCCTGGAGCACACCAAGAACGTGGTGATCCTCCACGAGGGCGACATCGCCGACCTGACGCCCGACGGGGTGCGCATCCTGCAGCTCGACGGCTCCGAGGTGCAGCGCGACGTGACCCGCATTCGCTGGAACATCGAGGCGGCCGAGAAGGGCGGGTTCAAGCACTTCACCCTGAAGGAGATCTACGAGCAGCCGCACGCCATCCAGGAGGCGCTGCGCGGCCGGGTGCAGCCCAACGGGGACATCATCCTGCCGGAGCTGGACGCCATCGAGGACAAGCTGCTGGCCGCCGAGCGGGTCTACGTGGTGGGCTGCGGCACGGCGAACTACGCGGCCAGCGTGGGCGCCTACCTCATCCAGGGGTGGGCCGGCCTGCCGGCGGTGAGCCAGATCGGCTCCGAGATGCGCTACGCGCCGCCGCCCATGGACGAGAAGACGCTGGTCATCAGCGTCAGCCAGTCGGGCGAGACGGCCGACACCCTGGCGCCGCAGAAGCTGGCAGTCGAGCGCGGGGCCACCATCGTGGTGGTCACCAACGTGGTGGGCTCGGCCATCACCCGCGAGGCCGATGCAGTCTGCTACCTGCAGGCCGGTCCCGAGATCGCGGTGGCCTCCACCAAGGCCTTCGTGACCCAGGTCCTGGTGCTGGAGATGATCGCCCTGCACCTGGCCCGGCTCCACGGGCGGCTGAGCCAGCATCGGCTCCGGATCTACGGCCAGGCCCTGCGCGAGCTGCCGGGCGCCGCCGCGGAGGCGCTCAAGGTGCACCCCCAGGTCAAGAAGCTGGCCCGCCGCTGGGCGGACGTGCGCGACGTGATGTTCATTGGTCGCGGGGTCGGCTTCCCGATCGCCATGGAGGGCGCGCTCAAGCTCAAGGAGCTCTCCTACGTGCACGCCGAGGGCTATGCCGCCGGTGAGCTCAAGCACGGACCGATCGCGCTGCTCGACCACGACACGCCGCTGGTGGCGATCGCCACCCGCAGCTCGACCTACGACAAGGTCGTCAGCAACATCGCCGAGGTTCGCGCCCGCGAGGCGCCGGTGGTGGCGGTGGCCACCGAGGGCGACGAGGAGATCGGGCGCTACGCCCAGGACGTGCTGTACGTGCCCGAGACGCTGGAGCAGCTTTCGCCGGCGATCGCCATCCTCCCGCTGCAGCTGCTGGCCTACGAGGTGGCCGTGGCGCGCGGCACGGACGTCGACCAGCCGCGCAACCTGGCGAAGTCCGTCACCGTCGAGTAGCGCCACGCCCCGCGCATGGGCCGCCACGAGGTGGGGGTGGACCTCATCGACATCGACCGCATCGTCCGCATCCTGGAGCGCTTCCCGGACCGCTTCCGGACCCGCGTCCTGACCGAGGCGGAGGCGGCCTACTGCGGCAACCGCGTCGAGCGCATCGCCGGTCGCTGGGCGGCCAAGGAGGCGGTCAGCAAGGTGCTGGGCCTGGGCGTGCGCGGGGTCGGCTGGCGGGAGATCGAGGTGCTGCCCAACTGGGCGGGCCAGCCACAGGTCAGGCTTCACGCCCGCGCCGCGGCGCGGGCCGCGCGGCTCGGCCTCGAGGAGGTCACGGTGTCCATCTCGCACGAGCGCCGCATGGCGGTGGCGGTGGCCATCGCCCATCGCCGGCCGGACGGAGGGTAGGTGACCACGGCGCTCACCCAGCGCTGGGTGGCCCAGCGGCTGCCCTCGCGCCCGCCGCGGGCTCACAAGGGAACGTTCGGGCGGGTGCTGGTGGTGGCCGGCTCGCTGGAGTACGCCGGCGCGGCCGTGCTGGCCGGCCTCGGCGCGGCGCGGGCCGGGGCCGGGCTGGTCACCCTGGCCACCCCGGAGTCGGTCGGCATGCGGCTGATGGGCATCGTGCCGGAGCTGACCTCGGCGCTGCTCGCCGAGGAGGCGCCTGGCCTCATCGCGCCGGCCGGCTGGCGCCGGGTCTCGGCCGAGGCGCAGCGCTGCGACGCGCTGGTCGTTGGGCCGGGCCTGGGACGGCAGCCGGCGACCATGCGCCGCACGCGCACGTTCCTCTCCGAGGTGACCCGTCCGACGGTGGTCGACGCCGACGCGCTGAACGCCCTGGCCGAGGCGGACCGCTGGTGGCGCCCGCTGCGCGCCCCGATGGTCCTCACCCCGCATCCCGCCGAGTTCGCTCGGCTGTGGGGCAGCGGGGCCGAGGTGCCGCCGGACGACGACGAGGAGCGCGCCCGGGTGGCGCGCGAGGCGGCCGTGCGCTGGGGGAAGGTCGTCGTCCTCAAGGGGGCGCGCACGGTGATCGCCACCCCCGACGGGGAGGTGGTGCGCTCCGACGTGCAGAGCGCGGCGCTGGCCACCGCGGGGAGCGGCGACGTGCTGGCCGGGGCCATCGGGGCGTTCCTGGCCGCCGGCTGCGAGCCGCTGGCCTCGGCCGGCTGCGGGGTGGCGGTCCACGGCGCGGCCGGCCTGCTGGCCGAGGACCGGATCGGGACCGCCGGCGTGCTGGCGCGCGACATCGCAGCCCTGCTGCCGGTGGCCATCACCGAGCTGCGTGGCGGCACGGCGCGGTGAGCCGGCCGGCCCCGGTGCGCAGCCGCCACCGCGCGTGGGTCGAGATCGACCACGCGGCGCTGCGCCACAACCTGGCCCGCCTCCGGCAGCTGGCCGGGCCTGAGCGGCAGGTGATCGCCGTGGTCAAGGCCAACGCCTACGGCCACGGAGCGGTGCCGGTGGCGCGCACCCTGCTCGACGCCGGTGCCGAGCGCCTGGCGGTGGCCACCCTGGACGAGGCGCTCGAGCTGCGCGAGGCGGGCATCGCCGCGCCGATCCTGGTGCTGTGGGCACTGGACGAGCCGCAGGCCGGCCCGGCCATCGCGGCCGGACTGGAGCCGATCGTCTACGAGCCCCGCGGGATGCGGCTGGTGGAGGACGCGGCGGCCGCCGCCGGCCGCCGCGCATCGGTCCACCTCAAGGTCGACTCCGGGCTCGGCCGCCAGGGCGCCGAGCCCGAGCTGGCCATCGAGCTGGCCGCGCGCATCGCCCGCAGCCCGCACCTGCACCTGGCCGGGACCTTCAGCCACCTGGCGGTGCCGGGCGAGGACGACGCCTACACCGAGGTGCAGCTCCTGCGCCTGGCCCGGGTCCTGGACGCCATGCGCTCGGCCGGCATCGATCCGGGGCTGGTGCACGTCTCGGCCACCGGCGGCATCCTGGCCCGGGCCGGCACCTTCGCCGACGCCATCCGTCCCGGCCTGGGCCTGTACGGCATGGTCCCCTCCTGGACCGATGCCGCCGAGCACGGATTGCGGCCGGTCCTCTCGCTGCGCGCGCTGCCGCTGCGCATCTTCGACCTCGCCGCCGGGGAGCCGATCGGCTACGGGCTGCGCTTCCGGGCGCAGCGGGCGACGCGCATCGCCACCCTGGGCATCGGCTACGGCGACGGCTGGCCACGGGCCCACGCCAACAACGGCCGGGTGCTCGTCCGGGGGTCGTATGCGCCGATCGTGGGGGCGGTGAGCATGGACGGCATCACCGTCGATGTCGGCCAGATCGATGATGTAACCTACGACGACGAGTTCGTGCTGATCGGCGAGCAGAACGGCGCGCGCATCACGGCCGAGGAGGTGGCCGCCGAGCGACGGACCATCAACTACGAGGTCACCACCGCCCTCCGCGATCGGCTCCCCCGCATTCACCGTTGAGTGCCGGGGGCCCGGCATCGGTGGCGGAAACGTGCGAACGCAGATGGCAGTTCCGATCGAGATCGACGTCTGGCAGGGGGACGTGGGCGAGCTCGAGGTCGACGCGATCGTCGTGGCGGCCACCGAGAGCCTGTTCATGACCTCCGCCGTGGGGCGGGCGCTGAAGGTCCGCGCCGGGGAGAGCGTTGAGCGCGACGCGGTGGCCCAGGGACCGGTCCCGGCCGGCACCGCGGTGGTCACCGGCGGTGGACTGCTGGCGGCGCCGTACGTCATCCACGTGGTCGGGGTGGGGCACGAGCTGCGCGCCGATGAGGGCGTGCTGGCCTCCGCCCTGGACGCCGCCTTCGACATCGCGGCCCGCCTGGAGCTGCGCCGCCTGGCCATGTCGCCGGTGGGCGTGGAGCGCGGCGTCTTTGCCCCCGACCATGCGGCCGCGGTGCTGGCGCGGGTGCTCCAGGAGCGCGCGGCCCGCGGCGCCCCGCTCCCCGAGTCGCTGGTGGTGGCGGTGACCGCCCCCGGAGAGGCGGTCGCCTTCCGCTCTGGGGTGGAGGGAGTGGGGACGCCGAGCCGGTGAGGGCAGACGATCCCCGACAGGTCGCGGCGGCGCTCCGGCGCCGCGGCCTCGACCTCCCGGCCCGCCTGCTGCTGGATGCCCACCGTCCGCTGCGGCCGCTGCTGAGCCAGCTGGCCACCTTCATCTCGCCCGGGCTGCGGCCGCTGGCCGGCACGCGGCTGGACGCGGTCGAGGCCGCGCTGGCCGATGACGCCGGCTACGACCGGCTGCTGGAGGCGCTCGACGAGGCCGTCCCGCCCCAGGGAAGGGCGAACGGATCCGCACGGGCTGGCTGATGCCGAACATCGGGGAGCTGATCGGCAGCCTGGTCGCCTTCCTGGCCGACCAGTTCTCAGCCTCGTCGCTGCGCCTGGGGCCGCTTCCGTCGCTGGCGGTCTTCGGCGTGGTGCTGGTCCTGCTCTCGCTGGTGGCGCGGCCCACCGCCCGCTGGGTTGTCCGCGACCTGGGGCACCTGGCGGGGGTGGCGCGAGCCATGGCCCTGGCCGCCGAGTCGGGTGCGGCCGCCACCGTTTCGCTGGGCGCCGCCGGCGTGGCCCGCGCCGCGGCCGCGGACCAGCGCATGCAGACCCTGGCCGCGCTGTCGATCCTGGGCCACGTGGCGCGCGCGGCGGCCCGCAGCGGCGTCCCGCTGCGGATCACGGCCAATGACCCGGTCGCGGTGCACCTGGCCGCCGGCGCCGTGGCGGACGCTCACCGGCGCACGGTGACCCTGGAGCGCCAGGAGCGCGCCCGGGCCGAGTACCTCGGTGAGGGGCGGGCGGTGAGTGCCGGTGCCTCGCTGGCCGGGGCGGGGGCGTCCGCCACCACGTTCGTGGTGGGCGGTCTGGGCGAGGAGGCGCTGCTCCTGCTCCACGGCGAGGGCCGGAACGCGGCCTGGACGAGCTATGGCACGGCAGCCGCCTCGCAGGCGTCGTCCGTCCTGCTCGAGAGCCGGGCGGTCATGATCGGTCCCGAGCTGTACCAGGCCGCCTCCGACCTCGGCGCGGCGCGCCACGAGCGCTCCGCGGTGCAGGCCTTCAACCGGGTGGTGGCGGCCGTGGTGGTGGTGCTGGTGGCCGGCTCGGTGGCCGGCTGGGTCACGGGCTTCGACCTGGGCCCGCTCCTGGCGGGTCGCTGACCGTGCGGCGTTCGATCGCGGCCGCCACGGTCGTGGTGGTCGGCCTCCTCCTGCTGCTCGACTACGTGGTCATCAACCCGCTGCTGACCGCCACCGCCGGCGCGGCTCTGGAGCTCGTGGTGCTGCTGGCGGCGGCGGCCGCGGTGGCCGGTGGCGTGGCCCTGGTGCTTCGCCACTGGACCGACCTGGTGGAGCGTCGCGGCGACCCGCTCGGCTCGCTGGTCCTGCTGGCCGGCTTCGGGGCCATGCTGGTTGCCGGCTTCTACCCCGGCTCCCAGGGATCGGCCGACCCGGCCGTGCGCTGGCTGGTCGCCGCCCTGCTGGCGCCGCTGGCGGCGGCGCTCTTCAGCCTGCTGTTCATCTTCCTGCTGGTGGCGCTGGCCCGCGGGACGCGGCTGCACGGGCCCCGTGCGGCGGTGATGCTGGTGCCGGCGGCCGTGGTCATCGTGCTGCTGCTGCCCCTCGGCGGCGGCCTCGGGGAGTGGCTGGGTGACGCGGCCGGCTGGGTGCTGGAGGTGCCGATCGGCGGCGTCTTCCGCGGGCTGCTCATCGGCGTGGGGATCATCACCGCCGTGCAGGCGGCGCGGGTGATCCTGGCCGTGGAGGGCTCGGATGACTAGCCCGGTGGCCTGGCGCCCCCGCCTCGACCGGTCCTCCGTGGCCGATCGGCGCGTCCTGCTGCCCGTGCTCCTGCTGCTCGTCCTGGGGGTGATGGTGCTGGCCGACCGCGCCGGCCGCCCGGAAGCCGTCAGCCTCCCCAACCCGGATCGCGAGCCCCTGAGCCAGTGGAACGCCGCGCTCGCGGCGCTGCCCTCGCGACCCCTGGTGCTGGTCGGGATGGACCCCGACCTGGGCACCTACCCGGAGATCCGCGCCGTCACGCGCGCCGTCCTGGCCGACCTGGCACGCGAGGGCGCGCGGCTGGCCTTCATCAGCTTCACCCCGGACGGCCGCGCGGTGGCCGCGGCCGAGCTGGCGCGGCTGCGGAACCAGTTGGTGCTGGACGCCGGGTTCGTGGCCGGCGCCGAGGCAGGCCTGGTGCTGGCCGTGAGTGACCCGCTTCCCGACGGCGCCACCGGCGCGGTGGCCGAGGCGGTAGCCGACCGCGGCGGGGGGATGGCGGCCTTCGACGCGGTGCTGATCGTGGGGGGCTCTGACTTCGGCCCGCGCCCCTGGGTCGAGCAGGTCGGCCCGCGCATCCCCGACCTGCCGCTGCTGGCCATCGCGCCCAGCTTCACCTACCCGGAGCTGGCCCCCTACCTGCGGACCGGGCAGCTGAAGGCACTGCTGGCCACCGTGCGGGACGGCGCCGCCTACGTGAGCCAGTCCGCTGGCCAGCCGCCGCTGTCGGCCGGGACGATGCCCGACCAGCCCCCGCCGGCCCTGGCCATGCTGGCCGGGATGCTGGTGGCGCTGGTGGTCGTGGTGCGCGGGCTGGTGACTCGCGGCCCGCGAGCCGGGGAGGCCGACGCGCCGGACGAGGGCGACGCGTCATGAGCGGGTTCTTCGACGCTGGACCGGCCGGCACGGTGGCCACCTGGGTCGCCGCGCTGGTGACCGTGGGGGTGTGGGCCTACGCGGTCGGGGAGCGGCGCATCTTCCGCCTGGCCCAGTACCTGCTCGCCGGCCTGGCGACCGGCTACCTGGTGCTCCTGGCGGTGCGCGACGTGCTGTTGCCACGGCTGGTCGAGCCGCTGCTCGCCGACCCGACCGGCAACCTCCTGCTGTGGCCGGCCCTGGCCCTGGTGCTCGCCCTGGCCGCCGCCCGCTGGCTGCCCCGGCCGGTGGTGGCCGTGCCGGTGGCGGCGCTGGTGGCGGCGACCGCGGCCTTCGCCCTGGGCGGCGCGGTGGTCGGCACCGTCCTGCCTCAGGCTGCGGCGGCGGTGGTGCGACCTGGCACCGATGCGGGCGGGCTGGTCAACGGGGCGCTGGCGCTGGCCATCACCGTGCTCGTGCTGGTGGCATTCGTGCACGGCGTGCCGCGCGGCCGGCTGCTGGGTGGGGCGGCCTCCGCCGGCCGGATCGCGCTGCTGGGCGGCATCGGCGGCTGGCTGGGGTTCCTGGTGGTGAGCCGCCTGTCGCTGCTGGTCGACCGCGTCGACTTCCTGCTCTTCGACTGGCTGGGGCTGACCCGATGAGCGCGAACCCCGACCTGGAGCTGAAGCGACCGAGCGCCACCACCGAGCTCTCGCTGCTGCTGGACGTCGGCAGCGCGTGGACCAAGGCCTCCGTGGTGGCACGGGCGCGGGGCCGATGGCGGATCGTGGCACACGCCGCCCAGCCCTCGGCCTGGGGCGAGGACGAGCTGCGCGCCACGCTGGAGGCGCGCCTGCGGCCGGTCACCGACCGGCGGCTGACCGACCAGCTGGGCCGCCTGCTGGCGACCGCGCCCCGGATCTCGTGCCACACCCCGCGACGGGCGGGACGCCTCGGGCTGGCGGCCGTGTCGGCCGAGCTGTCGGGCGCCACCGCCCGTCGGGTCGCCGAGTCGGCCGGCTGGCTGGTGGTCGAGGAGGCCACCGCCGACGACGGCCGCTCGCTGGTCGACCGGCTGGCGGCCCTGCAGCGTGCCGAGGTGGACGCCTGGCTGCTGTCCGGCGGCTTCGACCATGGGCGCGCCGACCAGGCGCTGGAGATGGCCGGGCTGGTGGCCGCCGCCCGCGGCGACTCCACGGCGCCGGTGGTGTGGGCCGGATCGGCGCAGCTGGCCGACGAGGTGGTCCATCTGTTCGAGGAGGGGGCGGTGCAGGTGGTGCCCAACGTGCGGCCCTCGGCCGACCAGGAGTTGCCGGCGCCACTGCGCGGCGTCCTCGAGGAGCTGCTGCAGCGGCTGGTGGAGCCGGGCGGCGTCCGGCAGCTGGCCACCATGGCCTTCCGGCGATCGGTGGCGCAGCTGGCCGCCTCGACCATGCGCCGGGTGGTGGGCGTGGACCTCGGGGCGCGCTACCTGACCTGGGTGCGCGCCGACGAGACCGGCGCCGTCGAGAGCCGCGTCTTCGCCGGCGGCGGGCTGGCCGCCGCCTCGCTGGTGGGTGCCGGGGTCGCCGGCCGGCTGGCGCGGCAGCTGCCGCTGGCCATCGATGAGCTGGCGGTGGCCGACGCCCTGGAGAACCTCCACGCCCGTCCGGGGACCGTCCCGCAGAGCGAGGACGAGCTGGCGATCATGCACGTGGCCGCCTGGCGGCTGCTGGCCAACGCGTCCGAGTCCGAGCGGCCGACCGGGATCGACCTGCTGATCGGGGCCGGCCGGACGATCGCCGCCGCCCCGCGGCCGGCGCAGGCCGCCCAGCTGCTCCTCGACGGGGTGCGGCCGGTGGGCGTCACCCAGCTGGCGATCGACCCCGCCGGCGTGCTCGGCCCGCTGGGGGCGCTGGAGGACGGCGAGATCGGGGAAGGGATGGGCGTGCTGCGCGACGACATGCTGGTGCCGTTGGGCGCGGCGGTGGTGACCCGTGGCGGTCGGCCCGGGCAGGCCGCGATGCGCGTCACCGTGCGGCGGGCCGGGTGGCCGGAGATCGGGCCGCTCGAGCTGCGGACGGGCCAGCTCCAGGTGGTGCCACTCGGCCGCGGGCAGCCGGCCGAGCTGGAGATCGAGCTGGCTCCGGGCGTGAGCCTGGGCGCGCCGCGGTCCGGCGCGGCGCGGGCGCAGGCCACGGTGACCGGCGGCGTGGTCGGCCTGATCCTGGACGCGCGCGACGTGCCGCTGACCATGCCGCGCCGCTCGGAGGACCGGCGGGCGG
>DASRYM010000107.1:0-8858 GCA_035687145.1 Candidatus Zixiibacteriota bacterium
GGATCAGCCGACCACGCGGCGTGAGCCGCGCATTAGCATGAGACACGAGGGCCCCTCCTCCACTGTGGCTACCTAACCAGCAGCCGGAGGATACGGGCCCTCACCCGTCAACAACCTGATTGAGAACTAAACCTAGTGCGGGTCGCGCGCGCGCTCGTCGACGAACGCGCGGATGCGCGCCGCCAGATCGTCGCGGGCCGCGCGGAAGGCGGCCATCCTCGTCCGGTGGTCGCCGGTCACGGCGGAGGGGTCCGGGATGCTCCAGTGCAGCTGGTTGGCCACGCCCGGCAGTACCGGGCAGGCCTCGCGCGCCTGGTCGCAGACCGTGATCAGCCAATCGATGGAGCGGCCAAGGTAGCGGTCCAGCGTCTTGCTCTGCGCCTGACCGATGTCCACGCCCAGCTCGGCCATGGCTTCGATCGCCTCTGGCCGGACGGCGGTGGCGATGGTGCCGGCCGAGTGCACCTCGAATCGGTCACCGGCCTGCGCCCGCAGCAGGGCCTCGGCCATCTGGGAGCGGGCGCTGTTGTGGGTGCACAGGAACAGGACCGACTGACGCGCCATCTGGCGGTCTAGGATATCCCCGGAGGCGCGGCCCGCCGTCCGTCCGCGATGTCCACACTGGGGATTGGCTGTGGACAACTGGCCGATCCGGCCGGCACGTCGGGGATAAAGGGAGTTGCCCGCGTGGGCGGCGGGCGCCTATGCTGCGGTCGTCCCGAAGGGGCGGCCGATGGCTCCGGAGATTGCATCAATGGGCCGGAGGCGGTTCCTTCGGGACATTGCGTTATCCGGGGATGTGCCGGCCGACCGTCACGGCACCAGCACCTGGTGGTAAAGGCGACGACGTCGCCAGTTCGTCGCCGGATCACCAGCTCGTGACCAATCTCCACGACGAAGTAGGCCGGATTTGGCGTCGTGGGTCAGGATCGTCAGCGTTACCACCAGCCGGTGGTGAAATCGCATGGCCCTTCGGCCCCGTCACCAGGACGTGGTGGTAAAGGCGATGACGTCGCCAGTTCGTCGCCGGATCACCAGCTCGTGACCAATCTCCACGACGAAGTAGGCCGGATTTGGCGTCGTGGGTCAGGATCGTCACCTTTACCACCAGCCGGTGGTGAAATCGCCTGACCGGGCCCGTCTTCCTCTCCGGAGCTACCGCTCCCCGAGCGAGCGCTGCAGGCGGCGGACGACCTCGGCGGTCTCGTCGCCCGGCTCGTGACCCGGCTCCGAGGCAGGTCCGGCGAAGGTGCCGAACTGGCGGTCCCCGGCATCCCCGAGCCCGGGCACGATGTACCCGCGCTCATTCAGCGCGCGGTCCACGGCGGCCACGTGGATATCCACGTCGGGGTGCGCGTTCGACAGCGTGGCCACGCCCTCCGGGGCGGCGATCAGGCTGACCTGCTTGATGCGGGCCGCGCCCCACGCCTTGAGGATGTCGACGGTGGCCGCCGACGAGCCGCCGGTGGCCAGCATCGGGTCCAGGATGAGGCAGACCTGCACGGTGGCCGCGTCGGGCAGCTTGTTGTAGTACTCGACCGGCTTCAGGGTGCGCTCGTCGCGGTACAGGCCGATGTGCCACACCTCGGCGGTCGGGATCAGCTCGAGCATGGCGTCCACCATGCCCAGGCCGGCGCGCAGCACCGGCACCAGCCCGACGCGCGGGTCGACCTCTGATCCCTCCATGCTCTCCAGCGGGGTCTCCACCTGGCGCGGGCGGGTGGCCAGGTCGGCCATCGCCTCGTAGCCCAGCAGCCAGGTCAGCTCGCGCACCAGCTCGCGGAACTTCTTGGGGTCGGTGCCCACGTCGCGCAGGATCGACAGCTTGTGGGCGACCAGCGGGTGGCGGCTGACGTGGAGGTTGGGGTACCGCTCGGTGAGGTCCATCGCGGCGGATTCTACGCCCGCGGTGCACCCGCACGGGGCGCGGCCACCGGAGAGGGGACTACCTCAGATCGATGATGGCTGGTAGGCTATCGGTCCTTGACCGAATCCCGCACGACCGGCGTGCCCAGGCCGTCATTGCTCGAGGAAGGAGCCAGCCGTGGTCTTCGGATCCAAGAGAGACCAAAAGCCCGACGCCCTGTCGCGCGAGGACGTCGTCGGCAACCTGTATCCCGACAGCCTTACCAGTGAGGTCGACGTGACCCCTTCACCGACCGAGTACCGGCGCTCGGACGCCGGCAACGAGAGCGTCATCGATCCCCACGCTCGCTTCAACGGCAAGTACGTCAGTGACCGCGACCTGCGCATCGAGGGCGAGGCCCAGGGCGAGATCGAGTGCCAGGGCACGCTGATCATCAGCCCCCAGGCCCGGGTGCGGAGCGCCATCAAGGCGCACAACGTGATCATCAACGGCGACTACGAGGGCGACGTCGACTGTGGCGGCCGCTTCGAGATCGGCTCCACCGGGCGAGTCAAGGGCAAGGTCAAGACCCAGGTGCTGGTCGTCAAGGAAGGCGCCCACTGGGAGGGATCGGTGATCATGACCCATGAGGGCGCGCGCCCGTCACCGGCGCCGAGCCAGCAGGGCGGGAACGCCAGGCCGTCGCCGCAGCCGGCCGCGGCCGGGGTGCCGTCCGGCGGCCAGGGGAGCATCTTCAGCAAGCAGGACCGCGAGGGCGCCTCCACCGGCGAGCGCCAGGCGACGGGGCCCGGCACCGACAACGGTCAGTAGCTCTCGCTCCCGGCGGGGCGCGACCCCGCCGGTCCTGGTCGAGGTCCTGCGCGGTGACGTGGTCGAGTCACGCCACCGCGGGGCGATCGCGGTCGTCACGCCCGACGGCCAGCTGATCGCGTGGGCCGGCGACGTGGACGCGCCGGTCTTCCTGCGCTCGTCGGCCAAGCCGTTCCAGCTGGCACCGTTCGTGGCCTCCGGTCGCTTCGACGGCTACGACTTCCCGGCGCCCACCGAGGCGCTGGCCATCATGGCCGCCTCGCACGCCGGCGAGGATCGCCACGCCCGCACCGTCCAGGCCCTGCTGCGCGCGGGCGGCCTCAGCCGGGAGGTGCTCAGCTGCGGCACCCACCCGCCGTTCGACCGGGAGACGGCCGAGCGGCTCATCCGCGACGGCGAGCCGCCGTCCGTGCTGCGCCACAACTGCTCGGGCAAGCACGCCGGCATGGCCCTGCACGCCAAGGCCGCCGGCTGGCCGGTCGAGACCTACTGGCAGCCCGATCACCCCATCCAGCGCCTGGCCCTGGAGACGGTGAGCCACCTCTCCGACGTGGCGGTGGACGCCATCGCCTGCGCGACGGATGGCTGCGGGGTGGTCACCTTCGCCATCCCCCTGCGCGGCCTGGCCCTGGCCTTCGCGCGCCTGGCCGATCCCTCCGCGCTGGCGGATGCGACCGATGCGCCCCTGCGCCGCGCGCTGGAGCGCATCCGGGACGCGATGATGGCTCACCCCGAGCTGGTGGCCGGCGATCGGCGCATGCTCGATACCGAGCTGATGCGCGCGGCGCCAGGGCGGCTGGTTGCCAAGGGCGGCGCCGAGGGGGTGCAGGCCGTCGGCCTGCGGCCGGGAACGGCCACCGGCCGTGGCGCCCTGGGGCTGGCGATCAAGATCGAGGACGGTGACGGCGCGCGGCGCGCCCGCTCCACCGCCACGCTGGCCGCCCTGCGCCAGCTGGGCGTGACCGACGTGGACGTGGCCGCCGCCCGGCTGGCGGCCTTCGCGGCGCCGCCCATCCGCGACCCGCGCGGCGAGCCGTCCGGCGAGGTGCGCCCGGCGTTCACGCTCGCCTGAGGACGAAGTCCGATGCTGTGGATCATCGTCGCCGTGGCGGTGTTCCTGCTCCTGTTCGGTGGCCTCGGGTACGGCTACCGCGACCGCTGGGGCCGATCCTACGACGGCGGCGTGGCGCTCATCGGCCTGATCCTGGTGGTCCTCGTCGTCATCTGGGCGCTGACCGGCTTCGCCCGGTAGGCGGCCCCGAGCCGGCGGCCGCCTAGCCGGGGAGCCAGGAACGGATGGCATCGGCCACCCGCAGGAAGACGGGCGCCAGCACCAGCGCGGGCAGGAAGCTGGCCACCCGCACCGGCTTGAGCTCCAGCAGGCGCAGCGCCACGCCCAGCAGGATGAGGCCGCCGGCCGCGGTGATGGCCAGCACCGTGCGATCGTCCATCACGTCGCTGAGGACGAACGCCCCGGTCGCGATCCCGCCCTGCACCACGAGCACGGTCAGCGCCGAGAGGTAGACGCCGGCCCCCAGCGCCGCGGCGAAGGCGATGCTGGCCACGCCATCGAGCAGGCTCTTGGTGGCCAGCAGGGTGACGTCGCCGTCCAGCCCGTTCTGGATGGAGCCCAGGATGGTCAGCGGGCCCACGCAGAAGACCAGGCTGGCCGTGATGAACCCCTCCGCGACTCGGCTCGGCTCTCCGTTTCGGGCCAGGTGGTCCTGGAACCAGGCGCCCAGCCCTTCCAGGCCGTCGTGCAGGCGGAGCACCTCGCCCAGCGCCACGCCGCCCAGCAGCGCGGCCAGCACCGCCAGCTCGTCCCCGGGCTGCGCCTGCTCGCCGAGGATGGGCAGCGCCATGGCCAGGGCGATGACGAGGGTGAAGAACGCCAGCCCGGTGGTCAGGCTGGCCCGCATGCGGGGCGGCACGCGCCCGCCGGCCAGCAGGCCGATGGTTGTCCCCACCAGCACGGTGGCCACGTTCAGCAGGGTGCCCGAGAGGAACATGTCAACCTGGCTGGGCGCGAAGCATCGGCCGAGGATCGCCGCACCGGCCCCCGGGCGTCAACCGAGGGGAGGCAGCAGGGCCCGGCATCCCGCCTGCTACCATCGGCCGGACCGATGACCGATACCCAGCCGGCGAACCGCCCGATCCGGGTGCGCATGGCGCCCAGCCCCACCGGGCCGCTGCACATCGGGACCGCGCGGACCAGCCTCTACAACTACCTGTTCGCCCGCCACGCGGGGGGCACCTATGTGCTGCGCATCGAGGACACCGACACCGCCCGCAGCACCGTCGAGTACGAGCGCGACATCATCGACAACCTGCACTGGCTGGGGATCACCTGGGACGAGGGACCGCAGGTGGCCGGCGGCGAGGACGTCGGTCCATATGGGCCGTACCGCCAGAGTCAGCGCCTGGAGCTCTACGCCCGCGAGGCGCAGCGGCTGCTCGATTCCGGCCACGCCTACCACTGCTGGTGCAGCCCCGAGGAGCTGGAGGCCGTGCGCCGCGAGCAGGAGGCCAACAGGGAGGCGCCACGCTACAACGGCCGCTGCCTGCGCCTGACCGATGCCGAGCGCGCCCAGTTCGAGCGCGAGGGCCGCCGGCCGGCCATCCGCCTGCGGGTGCCGCCGGAGCTCATCCGTTTCGACGACCTCATCCGCGGCGAGGTGGAGTTCGACAACAGCCTGCTCGGCGACTTCGTGATCGTGCGGGCGAACGGGGTGCCCCTCTACCACTTCGTGGTGGTCGTGGACGACGAGGCCATGCAGATCACCCACGTCATCCGCGGCGAGGACCACCTGTCGAACACGCCCAAGCACATCGCCCTGATGCGGGCCCTGGGCTACGCCGAGCCGCGGTTCGGGCACATCCCGCTCATCCTGAACCCGGATCGGTCCAAGATGAGCAAGCGCAGGTCGCAGACCGCCATCACCGCCTACCGCGAGCAGGGCTACCTGCCCGAGGCGATGGTCAACTTCCTGGCCTTCCTGGGCTGGTCGCCGGGCACCGAGGAGGAGATCTTCAGCCTGGACCAGCTGGCCGAGCGCTTCGAGATCGGCGACGTGCACAAGGGCGGTGCCGTCTTCGACGCCGATCGGCTGAACTACCTGAACGGCGTCTACATCCGCAACCTCACCGATCAGCAGCTGGCGCTGCGCCTGCGCCCCTTCCTGCCCGCCGTCCTGGACGATGCGTCGGTGCTGCGGGTGGTGCCGCTCATCAAGGAGCGCCTGGTGCGCCTGGCCGACGCGCCCGAGCTGGTGGCCTTCCTGTGGGAGACCGATGCGCAGGTCGCCGCCCTCTACGACGCCGAGCTGCTGCTGCCCAGGAACCGCAGTGCCGCGGAGGTGGCCGAGGCCGTGGCCCGCGCCCGCGACGAGCTGGGCGCCCTGGACGAGGCCGACTTCGCCGCCGATGTGCTGGAGGACCGCTGCCGCCGTGCGGCGGACGACATGGGCTGGAAGGCCGGCGACTTCTTCCGCCCGCTGCGAGTGGCGGTGACGGGACGGACGATTTCGCCCCCGCTCTTCGGCTCGATGGAGCTGCTCGGCCGCGAGCGGGTGCTGGCCCGGCTGGAGACGGCGATCGGCGTGCTGGCCGCCGCGGGAGCACGGACCGCATGAGCGAGTTCGGCCTCAACGACCTGCTGAAGCTGAGCCTGATCGTGCCCATCCGCAGCTCGTCGGGCGAGGCGGTGGACCCCACCCGCGTCCCGGTCGAGGGCATGCGCCACGGCATGGACGAGAGGGGGCGCTTCCTGGCGGCCTACACCTCCGAGGAGAGCTACCGAGAGTTCGGGCCGCCGGGCTCGGACGCCATCCAGCTGGCGGCGCGCGACGTCTTCGCCCGGGCCGAGGCCGTGGGGGAGCGGGTGGTGATCGATCCCGGCGCGCCGGGCGAGCTCGAGGTGCCCGCGGCGGTGCTGCCCTTCCTGGCGGCCGGCATCGAGCCGACCAGCCCGGAGGCCATGAAGGCCCGCCGCCCGTACGGCGAGCTGCCGCCGCTCGAGGTGCCCGCCGAGGTGCCGCAGCCCTTCGGCGCCGAGCTGACCCGCGAGCTGACCGAGCTGCCGCAGGTGGCCAGGGCCTGGCTGCTGCGCGCCGGCACGGGCTGGACGGTGGGCATCCTCATGGACGACGACGCGCCGCTGGCCGCCTTCGACGAGGTGCGCAACCGCCTGCACGCCCTCGCCGCCGAGCACCTGGGCGGCCGGCGCGAGCTGGCCGTCACCGACCTGCGGGCGCATCCGGTCCGCGAGGCGTACGAGTCGGTCTCCGGTCCGTGGTACGAGCGCCCGCCACAGAAGCCGAAGGGCATCCTGGGCCGGCTGTTCGGCGGCGACTGAGGCCTCGCCGGGTCAGCGCACCGGTCAGGGGACCAGCACCAGGCGGCCGCTGACCCTGCCTGCCGCCAGCCGATCGTGGGCGGCCTGCGCCTCGCGCAGCGGCATCTTCTCCACCTGCCAGCGCAGGCGGCCGCGGCGCGCCAGGCGCACCACCTCCCGCAGGTCGTCGAGCGATCCCCAGGCGGTCGTGGTCAGCCAGGCCTCGACCGGCAGGACGTCGAAGCCGAATGGCAGCCGGCCGCCGGCCTCGCCCACCAGCGACAGCAGGCCACCGGGTGCCACGTTGCGGGCGGCATAGGCAAGGGTCTCATCGGTCCCCACGAAGTCGAACACCACGTCGGCCGGCCCGCCGAGGCCCAGGCTCAACAGCGACTCGTCGCCCTCCAGCACGCCGAGGTCGGCGCCGGCCTCCGCGGCCAGCGTGAGCTTGTCCGGATCGATCTCGCGGACGGCCACCGTCAGGTCGCGGTGGCGGCGCAGGAACTGGATGGCGAACTGGCCCAGCCCGCCGAAGCCGATGAGCAGCACCCGGGCCCCCGGGGTCAGCCACGCCCCGGCGCGGGCCACCGCCCGGTACGGCGTCACGCCGGCATCGGCCAGCGGGGCCGCGTCGGCCGGGTCCAGGTCGCGCAGCGGCACGAGGTGGCGCGGATGGGGGATGAGCACGTGCTCGGCGTAGCCGCCGTCGCGCTGGAAGCCCGGTGACTCGCCGTTCGGGCAGCGCTGCTCCTGGTCCATGGCACACTCGCGGCAGCGGCCGCAGCCCCAGCCGCCGAAGACCAGGACCGGGTCGCCATCTGCCAGGCGCAGGCGCCGCAGGTGGGGGACCGCCTCCGGACCGGCGGCGTCCAGCCAGCCGCCGATCTCGTGGCCCAGCGTCACCGGGCGGGTGACGCGGAGCCGATCGCTGCGTGCCAGGTGCAGGTCGGTGTGGCACACGCCACAGCCGGCGACGCGGACCCGGACCTCCGTTCCGCCCGGCCTGGGGACGGGCAGGTCCTCGTGGCGCAGTGGCTCGCCGGCGGCGACGGTCCGGACGGCGAGCATCGGCCTGGTGTCGACCCACCCGCGAGCCCTGGCGGTCAGGACGGCGGGAGGATCGCCTCCAGCAGGCGCGCCACCAGGCCCCGCGGCTCGGCGCGCTCCACGATGTCCAGGACGGTGCCGTCGATGCTCACGGCCAGGGCGGTCGGCTCCGCGTTGATGTTGCCGCGCTCGGTGCGGGTGGGGATGCCCAGCATCTCGACCGCGGTGCGCCGCTCGTCGCAGTACAGCAGGTAGGGGAGCTCCAGGGCCCTGACGTACTCGGCCTGCTGGCGCTCGGAGTCGGTGGTCACCACGATCAGCCCCACGCCGGCGCGCTCGAGGCGCGGGTAGGCGTCCTTGAGGGCCAGCGCCAGCGCGTCCCCGCGCTCGCGGGCGGCACCCTTCACCGACGGCCCGGCCATGAAGACCACGATCGACGGCTTCCTGCCGACGAAGCTGCGCAGGTTGAGGAGGTACCCGTCGGTGGCGCGCAGGCCGACCGATGGCAGCTGGTCGCCCACACTCACGCGCAGGCCCTTGGAGGCGGGAGCTCGTACGGTCACGGACCGATTGTAGCCGGGCGCCGGCACCGGTCAGCTTCCGAGCTCCACGACGCCGTCCGCCACGCTGACCAGCCCGTCCGCCGCGAGCCGCGGCAGCAGGCGGTCCAGCTCGGCTGACGGGAGGTGCCGCTGCAGGCCGGCGCGCGTGAGCCGATGCCCGGGCGCGGCCGTCAGCGCCCGCAGCACGGCGCCGCGGTGGGCCCGGTCCGAGCCGTCGAAGGCCGGCTGGCGCGCCACC